>NZ_JANIDW010000017.1 GCF_026385475.1 Bombella saccharophila | reverse complement strand
GCCTACACACCCCAAGAACAAGCCGCTCTGGCGCGCGAGCTACGCACTCATCCCGACCTCGCAGAAGTGCCGCTCTTCCTCACCGATTACGCTAATGAGCGCAAAGAACTGCGTGCGGCTTGCCCCCCATAAACACACCACCCTGCCAGACGATACGGACCGCCCTTCAAGGGCGGTTTTTTTATAGCAAGAGGATAAAATGACCGACCAACTCCCCACGGCCCCGCCCTATGCGCCGCTTAATGAGCGCGTGGCAGCGTTAGAGGCCGTACAGGCACGCCATGATGACGACATCACAAAGCTTAGCGA
>NZ_JANIDW010000016.1 GCF_026385475.1 Bombella saccharophila | reverse complement strand
TACGCTAAAAAGAGCGATATTCCCGACACATCCAAACTCGCCACATCGGCAGACCTCACGACCGAAGCTACAGCGCGTCAAAATGGGGACGACGCGCTTGCGCAACGGGTATCAACTGTTGAAAAAAACATCGCAGCCCTTCCCGCTAGCGATACTCTCCCTCGTATCCTCTCGCAACAAGGGACGCTCATCCAATCCTTCACAGCAACAGGCGTGCAGGATAGTGACCGCATCACCTTCCCGCAGGCTTTTGGCGATGATTCCGTCCTCATTTTCATCACGCCCAAAACGCCATCAGCAACCGGGTCATGGTCACCACCAGTGTGCGGCTACAATCTGGAAAACCGCTATTCATTCGGCCTGACCCGCTTCTTTACAGACGGTACCGACAAAACCTCCAAAGGCGATATCTCAGTCCTAGCTATAGGGAAACCTGCATAATGACACAGACATATTACGCCATTGTCAAAGCTGGGTCAGACCTAGCCCAACCCTGCCAAGTCTTAGGATGGTTTGCTCAATCCACCACAGACGGGCAGACAACTCCCTATCAAGCAGCCCCTGGCTTTGAGGCTATCCCTCTCAATATTAGCGACACAGAATGGGAGGCCCGTACCTCTGGTCCGCAGAACCCAACACAGCTTCATGAGGGACGCTTAGAGCCATATGTTCCACCCGCTCCGAGCCTAGCTGTACAAGCACAAACAGCCTTACAGCAGGCACGCGCTGCCCTTTGGAATAATTACGGGATTCTGGGAGAAAGCACGCCCGATGATTGTGTGGCTTACATCCGCGCCCTAACGGCCATCGCCAAGGGTAAGGATACGACCAGCACAGCCTTACCAGAGGCCCCGGCTGACCTTAACCCATCCTGACCATAAAAAGGGCCGCTCCATATAGGGGCGGCCTTTTCATCATTGGAGGATTGTGTGGATTTCTCATCCATCCTCTCCGCTCTGCCCAATAACGTGCAGGGCTATGCGGCCTTGCTCATCATC
>NZ_JANIDW010000015.1 GCF_026385475.1 Bombella saccharophila | reverse complement strand
AGCCACAGCCCTTCAACAGGAAACACAGCGGGCGCAGGCAGCAGAGGCCGCAATATTCCAACTGCCTGCGTGGGTTCCTCTACCCAGTCCTTTCACAACGGCACCTGCTGGATTTATCCCAGCAGATGGCCGGTCATTTACTACTTCTCAATGCCCACAACTTGCCAGTGCATTTCCTTCCGGTTCCGTTCCAGACCTACGCGGATTGTTCATCCGAGGCTTAGACACATCTGGAACCCGTGACCCAGAAGGCGCACAACGCTCCCCTACTTCCTTCCAAGAAGGTAGTTATCTCTTAAACCGCCACGACTGGGATGGTTCAGTCAGTTTCGTACCAAACGGAAATGCAAATATTTCCTATCGAAGAGATAATGTAGAGCCCAATACAAATTGGAATCTCCCTATTGGTTACGGTAATGATGGGGCTGCATGGGCAAAATATTGGGCTCATATAGGCGTCGCTCGCCCTAAAAACAGCGCATGGAATTACATCTTCCGTGCGGCATAAAGGAACAACATCATGATTAACTTTAACAAAAATGGATTCGCTTTAGAAAACGGTACAATGACCGTTTATGGCTTTGACGCTCAGACTGGTGTTTATACTGGCAGTTATACAGCACAAATCATTGTAGGCTGTGGAGCTCCGGGGAATTCTACCCCACTTGCCCCCCCTCCATTACAAACCGGCCAAGCCGCCACATTCGATGGGTCTGCTTGGTCTGTAGTGGAGGACCATCGCGACGCCACAGTATGGAACAAAGCGGACGGCTCCCCAACAACCGTTGTAACAGTTGGCCCCTTACCTAACACTGTCACCACCGTCCAACCCACAGGCTCATTTGTGACGTGGGACGACAAGACAAACACATGGGTGTTCAACCAAAGTTTGCGTGATAAACAGCTCAAAGCCCAAGCGACCTCCGCTCTGCAAGCCGCGCGCCAGATTGTTTATAACAATTACGGCATCATTGGCGAGCCTACGCCTGATAACTGGGTCGCCTACATAAAGGCCTTAATGGCCATTGTGAACGGTACCGACACCACCAGCAAAACCCTCCCCACAGCCCCTAGCGAGCCAACAGCATAACAAGGAACCCCCATGAATCTCTATGCTGCCTGTAGCTTCCTACTGGCGGTGTTGGGCTTTTTGGGCGGGTTGATTTGGTACGCTAACCGGGCGGGGCGTAATAGTGCGCGCGTGGATACAAGCCAACGCGACACGGCCAATGCCAATGCGGCCACGCAGGCCGCACACGCCATGCTCAATGCCCGCACCAATGGCATCCGCACCGATAATCAACTGCTTGATACACTGGATAAAGGAGCCTTCTAATGCCCAAGCGTGATTACGCCCCCGCTCTGGCAGTAGCGACCCTTATCGCAGCAGTATTATGCGCTCTGTTAGGCGGATGCGCGGCCCAACCCACATTGCGCCCGCTTTGCCCGCCCCTTGTG
>NZ_JANIDW010000014.1 GCF_026385475.1 Bombella saccharophila | reverse complement strand
CTGAAGCAGGGATGGTGGAGCGAAGCTGGTCGATTTTTTGGTCGAGTGCTTGGTCGCCATTTTGACGTGCCGTGGCTTCGGCCATGAGGTTTGCTGATGTGGCGAGTTTGGATGTGTCGGGAATATCGCTCTTTTTAGCGTATCCTGATAGGTCAGCTGAAGTAGGGATGCTGGCAGTTACGTTATTGATGCGTTCGTTTAACGTGTTAACTACCTGAGTAAGGGCGGTAGTTGTGGTGTAGTCAGATAGATCAAGTGATCCGCCTGATCCATTGAAAAACGAGCTAACCGGGAAAAGCCCGGTTGTGTCATTTTGCATCCCAAGTAGATGGGCGTCAATTTTTGGAGTGTCAAAAGTAGGTAGATCGCGAACACTAACGCGTCCGCTTTCACTAGCAACAGTAATGGTCGTCATGCGGTTAGAAACCTTCCATCAGTGAGGGTAAGTATGTACTTATTGGAGGTAAGGAGGTTGGGTTGGGGGGATGCGCCACTAGGTGGGGATAAACTCGCTTGCACGGTATCGACCGACCCGGCATCATCCAGCACGATGATGCGTAAGGGGCGGACATAACGACGTCCTGCGCTAGTCTCGAGCGTCATGGTGATGGTCTGCGTGCCGGGGGTTCCCCCTTGCAGCCCGATGGTGGCGAGCGTGTTGGAGAGGGCCGCCCATAGCAGCGTCAGACCCGTATTTTGTGGCACATCCACAATGAGGCGGATAACCGTTTCGTCTGGATCGCACAAAAATGGGTTGAGATAGAGGCTGTAATCCAACGCATCGCCCCGGTTCTTGCTGGGGAAAGTTTGGATGGTGGCTTCGTTAGAAGGGTAAAGAGAGCGTGCTGGGCATGGCATCATGTCATAACGTCCTTTTGTATGTCTGACGCCACTTGAAGAACCAAGCCGCCATAGGGGTTCTGGCCGTTTTCGAAGCGGATAATGGCGTTCATGAGGCCAGAGAGTAAGCGGGGCGTGGGTTGTCCGAGCGTCTCATCAGGCTCCACGCCGAGGCTGTGGGACACGCCGTTGATATAGGCCGCCGTGTTATTCTCAGTCGGGGGCGCCCATTTGCTGATGATGCCCGTTACGGTATCGATACGGTCGCGCAGGATGTAGCGAATAAGCTGGTCGCGCAGGGCCTCAAGCCCCGCCTCTGGCGTGGGGAAGCGTGCGAAGCGGGCATTGGGCCCTGGCTCTAGCACCGCGCCGGGTTGGTGGGCAAAGTTGAGATTGCCGGGGTTGTTATTGCGGATGCCGCGGGGGCGGCTGTCGGTCTGGCTCATGCTTTACCCTCCGAAAAGATGCGGGTTGAGCGTATGAATAAGCTGATACAGCCCCACTGCTACGCCACCGCCAAAGGCCGCGCTGCCTGTGATGGCGGCGGTAATGAGGCGGGAGCGTGTGGAGATAGTGGCGGCAATCTGGTTGCTTAATGCCTCAATCCCTGCGCGTTGTTCACGGGCGAGATTGTCGATTTTG
>NZ_JANIDW010000013.1 GCF_026385475.1 Bombella saccharophila | reverse complement strand
TTAGCGAATTCTGGGTCGTGGCGGTTTGTTTACGATATTGAGCAGGTGCATATTTGTAGCAAGGCTTTTTTGGATAAAACGCCTGCGAAGCCTGCTTATAACCCGGAGAATGATCCTGTTCAGATTATGGCGCGAAGTTTTCAGCAAGACCGGCAGGGGATGATTGATGAGATGGTGCAGGCCGGTGTGGAGAAGAATGTTGCGGAGAGTGCGGCTATATTGGTGACCTCTCAAAAAGGCAGATACTGGGATTGTGCTATGGCAGTGTATAATATGTATCGCCGAGTACCTGGTATGCCAATTAGTTATGATGAAGCTAGGCAAGTGAATCTTCGACCTTATGAGACGGCGGAGGGCATTTGCGATATTGGGCGGATGTATCAAGACCCAAAAGCGGAATACCCTTATGCGCCATCGATTGAGCGGTTGCAGAGAGCTTTTCGGGAGGACCGGAAAGGGACGATTAAGAAGCTTGTGAAGGCTGGTGTTAGGCGTGTATGGGCGGAGAATGCAGCGGATTTAGTGTTGTCGCAAAAGGGGCGGTATGGCCCCTGTGCTATTATCATGGGGGGATTGTTGGATAATATGGGGTATGAGTGGGGAGATGTTCTTCATCACGCACGGGCGATTAACGTAGAAACATATTATGGTATGGGCCCTCAGTGGGCTGTTTGTGATAGTAGAAATATGGAAGTGGACGCTGATGTGGGACAGCTAGCGTGGTGAGTTAAGCATCTGGTTGCTAGGGTTACCTCTTATTTATGAGATGGTTTTTGGCCGAGATTGGTGCTGATGCAATCTATGGTTGTGTGCCATTTGCCTTCCGTTATTTCTGTTGAGACTTCATGTTGGATGGCGATGGGGAGCCACAGGCCATCCCAAGGGGCTTTGCTGATAAGCTGATGGCTTTGGTTGGTGAGGCTATTTGGCTTATTTTCTGGGGGAAGCCAGTTTTGAGGGATATACTTGCTATCTAGGGTGAATGGTTGCCAGAAGGCGATGTCTGGGCGGAGGAGTGTTGTGATGGTTGTTCCGGCCTCGTTATATTTGGGATAGCCAACCATACCATTTTGGGCGGAGATGATGGGTATTGATTTTTCTTGCCCATTTGGAGGGGTGCCAGTGTAGGAGCCGCCCCAGATTTCAATTGCCCCTAGATGGGCTGTTGTTTGGGAGATTTGCTGCTTGTAGTTGTTGGGGAGGTTGTTGGTCTCGTCTTGCGTAATGGGGGTGTAGGGTTGGATATTATATTTGATATGTGTTGCGTTTACGACCCCCTTTATTTGGTCTAGCGCAGTCCCAGAGCGGTAATGGTTGGTGAGGGGGCGTTGTTATCATCGCTCACAGAGAGCATGATGCTGGTGCGGCCGGGGAGAAGGTGGTTGAGGAATGTTAAGGTGACAATTTGGTTTATTTGTTGATAGGGTGATTTTGACTTTGTGATTATTGGGGGTTGTGATGCGGGGATTTGTTGCGGGTATTTTGA
>NZ_JANIDW010000012.1 GCF_026385475.1 Bombella saccharophila | reverse complement strand
TCCTGACAGGTCAGGCGTGGCAGGGATGGTAGAGCGAAGCTGGTCGATTTTTTGGTCGAGTGCTTGGTCGCCATTTTGACGCGCTGTAGCTTCGGCCGTGAGGTCTGATTGTTTGGCCAATCCCTCAATAGACGGAATATTGAGGCCAGAGATCGCCTGCCCTACCTGTTGTTGCGTCGCTAGCCCGGAGGTATCAGGGATGTCGCTCTTTTTAGCGTAAATTGATAGGTCAGGAGCAGTAGGGATGCTGGCTGCTACGCTGTTGATACGTTCGTTGAGAGTGTCGGTAGTTTGTGTCAGGGCGGTAGTTGTAGCGTAGGCTGAGAGGTCTAACGTCCCGGTGTTCCCGCCACTGTTAAATTGGTTGGCAGAGAATAGACCGACTGCCTCTCCCTGGACGCCGATTATACGATCGCCAGCCTGCACCTGGGCTAAAGTAGGTAGATCGCGAACACTAACGCGTCCGCTTTCACTAGCAACAGTAATAGTCGTCATGCGGTTAGAAACCTTCCATCAGCGAGGGTAAGTATGTAGTTGTTATTGGAGGTAAGGAGGTTGGGTTGGAGGGACGCGCCACTAGGTGGGGATAAACTCGCTTGCACGGTATCGACCGACCCGGCATCATCCAGCACGATGATGCGTAAGGGGCGGACATAACGGCGGCCTGTGCTGGTCTCGAGCGTCATGATGATGCTCTGCGTGCCGGGGGTTCCCCCTTGCAGCCCGATGGTGGCGAGCGCGTTGGAGAGGGCGGACCATAATAATTTCAGCCCTGTTTCTTGCGGCACATCCACCGTAAGGCGGATGACCATCTCGCCCGGTTCGCAGCAGAATGGGCTAAGATAGAGGCTGTAATCCAACGCATCGCCACGGTTCTTGCTGGGGAAGCCTTGGATGATGGCCTCTTTAGAGGGGTAAAGGGAGCGCACTGAGCATGGCATCATGTCATAACGTCCTTCTGCATGTCTGACGCCACTTGAAGCACCAAGCCACCATAGGGGTTCTGGCCGTTCTCGAAGCGGATAATGGCGTTCATGAGGCCAGAGAGTAAGCGGGGCGTGGGTTGTCCGAGCGTCTCATCAGGCTCCACGCCGAGGCTGTGAGACACGCCGTTGATATAGGCCGCCGTGTTATTCTCAGTCGGGGGCGCCCATTTGCTGATGATACCTGTTACGGTATCGATACGGTCGCGCAGGATGTAGCGAATAAGCTGGTCGCGCAGGGCCTCAAGCCCCGCCTCTGGTGTGGGGAAGCGTGCAAAGCGCGCGTTAGGCCCTGGCTCTAGCACCGCGCCGGGTTGGTGGGCAAAGTTGAGATTGCCGGGGTTGTTATTGCGGATGCCGCGGGGGCGGCTGTCGGTCTGGCTCATGCTTTACCCTCCGAAAAGATGAGGGTTGAGCGTATGAATAAGCTGATACAGCCCCACTGCTACGCCACCGCCAAAGGCCGCGCTGCCTGTGATGGCGGCGGTAATGAGGCGGGAGCGTGTGGAGATGGTGGCGGCAATCTGGTTGCTTAATGCCTCAATCCCTGCGCGTTGTTCACGGGCGAGATTGTCGATTTTA
>NZ_JANIDW010000011.1 GCF_026385475.1 Bombella saccharophila | reverse complement strand
GGCCACAGCCCTTCAACAGGAAACACAGCGGGCGCAGGCAGCAGAGGCCGAACTAAAGAACAGCAAAGTTAATCGTTCTGGCGATACGATGGGCGGGCCGCTGGCTATTCAATACACCAAAAACTGGGGGTTTGGTCGAGGTGGAGGAGAATTTGACCTCAAAATGGGGGACGGTCCAGAGCGGTTCTACGGGCAGCTGTATCGTGGCACGGGAGAGCAAACGCAGGGAATTCTGGGCATTTCTGACGAAACTGGGGATCATCAGTGGAAATTGAGATCCAACGGCAGCGTTCTCTCCCCCGGAGGTGGCGTGTTGCCAGAGGTGTTGGGGCTGAGTGGCCGGGTGGTTACTCAGTGCTTCAGGATTCAAAATCCGGCGGACATCCAGTACGTTCCGTTCCCAGTAGCGTTTAACTGCGCAGACCCAGTAAATCAAATATTTATACTACTCGGGTACGGATATAACGCGAACGGAGGGAAGGAAAGTTCAGTGACGTATCTGTACAAGCAGCGAACGACAAATCAGGGGTTTTATCTAGACAGAAGTAGTAGCGGATTTGATGGCGTGGCGTTTGACGCTGTTGCAATAGGAGTAATGTGATGCTGAATAGTACTAACGAACAGCCTGCAAAAACCCCAGCACAGACCCAATATCCTGACCGCTACTACGCGCAGTACGATCCGCACGCTGCTGGGCCTACTCCCGTAATAGGGTGGTTTGACGTTTGGGGATATTCGTCGCTCGATAATGTCCCGCCATTGTCTGACCTACTCCCTCTCAGTGCTGAATTCTGGGCAGATCATATCAGTCAGCCTCAGACGCCCCGTGCTGTGCAAGACGGGAAGATTGTTCCCTACACTCCTCCGAAAACACTCTCTGGCCAGCAGGCCGAACTGGCGACACTGACCACGCAGAAGAAGGGCATGGGCGTGTATTTCCAGCCGACATACGCTTCTGCCCCAGTGCTATTCCCCTCCGACGACGCCTCCTACGCTAATGCGCTCCAGCAGGCACAGGTAGTGCAGCTAGACGCGTGGACTGACGGCACGGCGTGGACTCTGGCAGATGGCAGCTCGGTGCCGATGACAAGTGATGATGTCACCGCGTTATTTAAAAAAATGGCGAAATATCGCGGGGCCTGCCAGAATCGCTCCGCCGCTCTGAACAAACAGTTAGAGAGCGATTTAAATGCCGACCTCACAACTGACTGGCCAGATAATCACTAAGGAACCCCCATGAATCTCTATGCTGCCTGTAGCTTCCTGCTGGCGGTGTTGGGCTTTTTGGGCGGGTTGATTTGGTACGCTAACCGGGCGGGGCGTAATAGTGCGCGCGTGGATACAAGCCAACGCGACACGGCCAATGCCAATGCCGCCACGCAGGCCGCACACGCCATGCTCAATGCCCGCACCAATGGCATCCGCACCGATAATCAGCTACTCGATACACTGGATAAAGGAGCCTTCTAATGCCCAAGCGTGATTACGCCCCCGCTCTGGCAGTAGCGACCCTTATCGCAGCAGTATTATGCGCTCTGTTAGGCGGATGCGCGACCCAACCCACATTGCGCCCGCTTTGCCCGCCCCTTGTA
>NZ_JANIDW010000010.1 GCF_026385475.1 Bombella saccharophila | reverse complement strand
ACAAAATACCCGCAACAAATCTCCGCATCACACCCCCCAATAATCACAAAGTCAAAATCACCCTATCAACAAATAAACCAAATTGTCACCTTAACACATCGCCAGAATATGGAGCTTACTATGCCTCTCCCCACCAACACCCCTTATCTTCGCCCTACGACGGGGAAAAATAACATTAAAGGCGCGCTAGATAGCCTTATTGCCAGCCACATTAACCAAATTGGACCTTCTATGTTGGTTCAGGTCGTAGATGTCTCGGCAGAACCAGCCTCTATTACCGGCAAAGTCACCGTCCGTCCCATGGTCCAACAACAAGACGCCCTATCACGCCCTTTAGCGCATGATATTATCCATAATGTGCCCTACCTACGCATCCAAGGTGGCACATCGGCCCTCATCATCGACCCCAAACCGGGCGATATTGGCTTCATCATCATATCCGGGCGCGACCATACCCATGCCGTCACAACCCGCCAGCCATCCCCACCTGCCTCATTCCGGCAATTTGCTCTACAAGATTGCGTTTATGTGGGCGGCTTCCTCAATAACGGTCCCGACCAGTTCATTCAGGCCACAGAGCAAGGCTGGCGCATCGTAACACCGGGGACAGTTTCTATTGAGGCCCAAGGCGAGGTGACTATCAATGCCGCAAAATTATCAGCAAATTGCGATATCGTAACAAATGGTGACGTCAAAGCCGGCAGCATATCCCTTACACAACACACCCATAACGGGATACAACCCGGCTCCGGCGATACCGGTCCCCCCCGATAATTATCATTGAGGGAACGGCATATGTCCATGCTGTGCAGTCTCGCGCATATTCTGCACAAACTCAGTTCCTTGAGCAAACTCAACCTGCTTTTGCCCACCACTCCACACCATCGTCACAGCATGACTTTGCGCCAATGCAGCGAACAGGGCCTTCCCTTCTGCCTCACTAACATAACAGCCCCATTGCGTGCCTCGGTTAATAATGCCGGTATAATGGAAGCTCTTTACCTCCAGACCGTTCGAAAAACGTACAGATAAAGCCGGGGCCTTAACCTCTTGACCTTTCAGCACGAACATCAAAAAAACATCTCCGCCACGGCGTGGAGAAAAGGACAACATTACATCATCCTCAGCCAGCAAAGCCGTCAGAGTATGCTCCAACTCCAACATCTGCCACTTCCCCACCTGAGCAAGACGCTGTCCTTCCTGCGCAGACACACCAATAGCCGCTATGCCATTGGTCGTTACATGCCCGTCTTGCCCCACCTCAAGAGGGGCCTGTGCTCGCGCAGTACCTAAGGCTATCAAACAGCTCAAACTTAACCAGCACATCCCCGACCTTACATACTTCACAATACAAGCCCCTCCCATATACTTACTTCCATCATTTACTTCGTAACAATATCGGATTCATCACTAGAGACTTCATCAATAACTTCATGATGCCGCTCCCGCGCAGCAGGTCGCTCCTCAGGATGCAACTCATCAATCACCTTATGGGTCGGTTTAAGAGGCTCACCGTCGCCTTTAACTTTATCGGACATCCTCATATCTCCTTTTCACTACATAACACATCCTGCAGTTGGCCCCTCACGCAGCAGCCTTCAAGCCCCCCTGTAAAAGCCAACTACACCGAGTGCAGCTTTTAATTATCGCACGCTCTGCCGCTCACAAATGCCAGAATTCTCCAAATACACCACTAACCGTTGATCACTCTGCACAAATGCTTCAGATGCGCCTTTAGCATCTGCCGTAAGCTGACGAATATACTGAGCACACTGAGACCGCGGACGATGTACAACAGCCCATAATCCGTCCCTCGCTGTTGCTTCCGAAACACCTAAACGGCGCAGATTTTGTTCATCAAACTGCAACCCCTGCTCACTATGCCCACGATGATGAGAGGCAACAGCATTATCATGCAAAGCTTGAGAAAGCGTTTTCGTAGGTTCGGGCTGATGGCTCAACATATCCGCCTTCGCCACCCCCGCCATTGTCAAAGCAACGACACAAACAAGGATACCATATTTCATAAATACTACCCTATCTATCTACTTGAAACATTCAACACCATCAACTTGGTGGCACCGCAGGCGAACCAGAGTGATAAACCGGACGATCACCCGTTACGGCATTATCGCTATCCAAGTCAGGCCTGTAGCAATACTTCTTAACATTCCCATCACCATCATCATAGTAGGTAAACATATGGATAACAGCATCGTAACAAGGCCCACGCCTTTTATTGATGAATACATCGTAAGCATTATCAGCAACCCTCTTTTCCGAATATGCATCATGTAGAAATTCATAAGCCCGCTGGGGATCTACCGAAAACGTCCCATCATCTCCACGCATAAAATGCTCATCCGCTCGCGCCGCACCCGACAACACTAATCCTACCGCAATTCCCATAACCAGTCGCTTCATAACCCACTCCTTAATCATCTCCTAATCTGCTACCTCACAGGACGCCCCATGAAAACCCTCTCCCTTACCTCTGATTGGGACTTATCGCTTGATAGCACCGGCAATCTCGTTGTGCTGTCTGATAAAACTGCCATTTTA
>NZ_JANIDW010000001.1 GCF_026385475.1 Bombella saccharophila | reverse complement strand
CAAAATGGCGGTTTTATCAGACAGCACAACGAGATTGCCGGTGCTATCAAGCGATAAGTCCCAATCAGAGGTAAGGGAGAGGGTTTTCATGGGGGCTCCGGGCATAAAAAAACCCTCCCGGTGAGGGGAGGGTTCGTAGGTATTGCAGGTGGGTGGAGTAGGGTTACGCTTCCATGCCCGCCAGAGAGTCCCTGATGAGCTGGTTGAGGCTGACGCCACGGGCAGCGGCCATCTCGACAGCACGGGCATGTTCCTTCTCCGGCAGACGGACCTGAAACTTGCCAGAGTAATGCCGGACGGGGTCGATGCCTTTTTCCTTGCACATCTCTATGAAGATACGCAGGGACGTTTCCCCCTCTTTCTGAAGGTCTTTCACGCTTTCGGCATAGAAGTCAGCCCCGCCATTCATCCCCATGAACTCGCCACGGAACAGGCCGGTATCAGGGTCAAACTCGATGACAGCCCGATGCCCGTTGATGGTCATGATGTTCTTCATGGCTTTACTCCGTTGCTTTCCAGCCATTTCCTTACCGAGGCCACAGCCCCCTTGTCTGTGGTGGGTTGAGGGTGAGGGCGATGAAACACTTTCACCTCATTGAACAGGAAAACACCGATACGTGAGCCTTCACGTTCCGATACTTCCCCGCCCAGCGCAATGAACAGGGCCTCTATGTCGGCCCATGAGATATTGCCCGACACGGGTCGTTTGAAGATCAGTGCCAAGGTTTTGCGGTGCTTCGCCTTCATGCTTTTCTGGTACCAGATTATAGTATTGTTTTCAAGGGAAAAAGCACCCGCTAAGGTGCCCCAATCCCCGCATGGGCGGGGAACAATGTTGGTCAGGCCACGGCTTGCAAGCGGGACGGGAGCAGCTTGGCCAGCTTCCGCAAGCCTTGGGCTGTCACAAGGACGCGCTCGCAGACCTTTTCACTGCCATCAGCCTTGAGGACGGTATGCACCTTATGTTCCAGATCGCCCGTGTTGCAGCGCTGGGCATAGCCAAGCCATGTCTTGCCGCCCGGCCTGCGGTAAATCCAGTTGTTCCGGCTGAGGTAGTCGAACAGGTCCTTGGGGCGCATCTGCAAAGCCTTGGCGGCTTCCGTGATGCACAGGGACCCGTCCGCCTTGGCGATGCGGTCCAGCGCGGAAACATCTTCCTGCATATCCGCAATCTGGACCTTCTGCCGGTCAACCGTGGCTTGCAGAACCTGCATGGCCCGGAGGGCAAGCTGCTCCGGCGTTTCCTCCGGAGTTGCCACCATGTAGCCGCCCGTCTTGCGGATGGCGGGGATGACCTCTGCGGTCAGCCACTTCTTGAACCGTTTTGCCTCTGGCTTGCGGCTGGTGAGAACGAGGGACCAAAGGCCGGACTCGTTGATGATAGCAACTTCCTGTGGGCCACCAAGGGTGTCGGTAATGCCGACACCCTTTTCATCATCGTCCAGACGGGAAGATGCATCACGGCTATTGCGGATTTCCAGCACGTCGCACACATCAACCAATACCCAATGGGGCGTATCGCCCTGTTTTATGACGCGGACAGATTTTCCTTCAAAAGAGAAGGGGATTAGGTTAGTATTTGTCACAAGGTGTCCTTTCGTGGTCACTGTTCAGAGGCATCGGGATTGCTTTGGTTGGCTCCCGATGCCTTTTTTGTTGCTTCGAGCAGAAGTTCGTTAATTTCAGCAGTCATGCTACGAAAATTTTCAGCAGCAAAACGCTTCACAACCTCATAAACGTCCGGCCTAAGCCGAAGTGTCATGCGCCTGCATTTTTGGAATTGGGTTTCCATTTTTACCGCCTCCTTAACGGCACAAAACATATGCCATGGCACAACTGTTGTGTAAATAGGCAACGCTCAATTTTTGTGCCATTATCTCCTTATGAACAACACAGACCGTTATCGCCGCTTTAATCTGCGGATTCCCAAAGAAACATATGAACGTCTTCAAGAGGCCGCTGATGCAAGGTCGCATTCAATGAATGCTGAAATTGTGCAGAGGTTGGAAGAAAGTTTTTCTCAATCCACTTCAAGTTGCCGCACAGCTACAGAAGAGATGGGGTTGTTTTTTATTTTAGCTAACGCAATGTCCGCTAAGAAAAATTTTATTAAAAAACTTGAGAATGTAAGGGCTATAAGAAATGGATTGAAGGTTGATAGATTAGAGGAAGAACTGGCAAGAAGAGCATTACGAGACGCTGAAATTTCGTACGAACATTCCTTAAAAGCGACTCGTGATCTGGGTATATTTAACGATGAACTATTAATTGGGCCTGATGAAATCCAGATAGAGGATACCCCATGAAACACCTCCTCATTATTACCGCCGCCGTTATCGGGCTGGCGGGGACGGCTCGGTCCCAGCAGATGACGCAGGAGCAAATACGTGAGTTCAATAGGAAGCAGGTTGAGCATATGTGCGCTACAGGACATTGCTCTGCGCCAGCATTGACAGACGAGCAGTACAAAACCCTTAGGGATGAAGAAAACAGCGAGAACCTTGTCAGGTTGCGCCGTGTTGGCCTGACTCCCGATACCGCTCAGAAGGCCGTGTGGGCCTTGAACCACAGACCACAAAGTGCCTGTGCTGTATATGCGTCCAAGATTATCGTTGGCATCGACATGGCCCGTTCCGCTCCTGATAACCCAGCGACAGCCTATAGCCCGGATACGGACATCATCATAATTGAGCGTAACCATCTGTGCGACAGGAAGATGCTTGACAGGTAGTTTTCATGAGGGTGGTGAGGTCTTTCCACCGCCCGCCTGGACGCCGCCATGTGTGTGCTGCTTGAGAGAGATACCGCCAGCCTTTACATCGCCACTGGTCTCGATGTCGCAGTTTGCCGTGATTTTTGTGGCCTCGATGGAGACTATCCCCGGCGTTACGATGCGCCAGCCTTGCGCTGTGGCTTGAATGAATTGGTCCGGCCCATTATTCAGGAAGCCGCCCACATAGACACAGTCCTGCATGGCGAACTGCCGGAACGAGGCGGGAGGAGAGGGCTGGCGGCTGGTGACAGCGTGGGTGTGGTCGCGCCCGGATATGATGATGAAGCCAATATCGCCCAGTTTGGGGTCGATGATGAGGGCAGACGTGCCACCCTGGATGCGGAGGTAGGGGACGTTGTGAATGACCTGCCGGGGATAGGGCTTCCCCTGTTTGTCTTGCTGGTGAACCATTGGCTGCACATCGACAGAGCCTGTGATGGATGCCTCGCCGGGATGGACGGCCTCTACCTTCACCAGAAGAGGTGTCCCCAGCTTGGACACGGCGTTGCGTACCGTTGCTCGCTGGGCGGCGGCGGCGCCATTGGTCGCCGTATCGGGCGTCAGGTAAGGGGCGTCATTTTGTGGAGAAGGCATAGGGGTTGCTCAGGTCTGTACGTTGACATTCAGCCGTGGTCATCCACGGGCCGTTGAGGGTCTCGGAGGAAATATCGTGAGTGATGTTCCGGGGTGTCCATGTGCCATCCCACGGGGCGTTGCGGGCCGTGACGGCCTGCCCCTGCTGGTTCAGGCCGTTTGCATTGGTCAGCCAGCCTGCGGGTATCTGGCTGCTTTTCACATAGATGGGCGCATTGAACGCAATGTCGGGCCGGAAGAGGCAGTTCAGCACCAGCCCGGTTGCGCTGTATTCCGGGTAGCCTATCATGCCGGTCTCGGGTCCGATCAGTGGCGTTTCGGCCTTTCTTGGCTCCCGGCTCCCGTCATAGTTCGGCCCCCAGACGTGCAGGGTGCCAAGGGAAGACTTCCCCCGCTCATCCTGTGCGCTGGGGATCGGACGAAAGTCGTAAGTCCCCCCCATGGCCTCTATAATATCTTCAATCTGATTAAGGGTGGTTCCCTCGCCGTAGTGGTTGCAGAGGGTGGCATAGCTTCCCCAGCCACCATGATCGACTAGCGTCATGCCAGCCTGTGCGCAGATGTCTGAGAGGATGGACACCACGTTGCGGGGGCCACGGTAGCTTATTGCAGGAGGGATTACGGCCGTGGCTAAAGAGATTGTCCGGGCCACGACTGTGAAGATGGCCGAGCCGCCGTTGAAACTGGCGTAGGCTTTGAACACGTTGCCGTGGAAGACGGTTGGCAGTGCGTTTCCATAAGTTCCGGCCCGTACGGTGATGGTTGTGCTGGATTGGTTAGTTAGAGTTGGATTGGTAGCGTTGGGCCGATTCTCAATGAAAGAGAGGCGGTTCATATCCTGCCAGCTCATGCCTTCGATGGTCAGTGCAAGTTCTGACCCGAGGCTCATCCCTGCATGTTTGATTGTAGCCCGGATGCGGTGTGCTCCGTCTAGTGTTAGGCTGTCAGTCCCGCCGCCGGGTAGGGCCACATTAAAGGTGATTGAAATCTGCTTGCGTGTGAAGGACCGGTCGGGGGCGGTCACGGAAAGATTGGTCTGTGCCATCACGAAACTTCGTATTGAAGGAAGAAGCGGTTGCCTACACCGGTGTAGTATGGGTCGTCATTGCCCTGCGTGTCGGTGAAGAACAGTTTGCCGGAGAGGGGCGAGGTCGGGTTGCGAATGAGGTCAACGCTTGTTAAGCAGACGGCCCCCATGATGAGGGGCTGTTCATTCAGCCATAAATCCAGATACATCCCCGTGGAGAGCTGTCGGAGCCAGATGCGGCATGGCGCGCCGGATAGGGTCGTTGTTATCTCTTGAGAAGGGGAGGCATTAAGCGGAATGATTGCCATCAGTTTGCTCCTGCCTGAACGTATCCTCCACTTTCCTTCTGTGCGCCTTGAGGGTGCTTAGTATTCACCCAACCGGAGGTTTTTGCGCTCCTGATTTCCTGCACTGTCACATCAGCAGCAATTATGCCGGTTGTGCTGATGTTACGGGTAAATCGGTATCCGATGACGTTCGCTCGTTTGTAAATACGCTCGGGGGTCGCGATGAAATACAGCTTCGTATCAGCAACTAAAGTCTCTAGTGTAGCGATGAAGTCCCGCCGGATACTATCCGGGCCGTCACCTAGCAACCCGCGCACAAAGCCGGGGAGTAGGTTTTCTGCTATACTGCCTGTCTCCGAGCCGTCACATACAAAGCGAATGGTGGCGGTGTAAGGGGCCTGTACTTTGTCATAAGCCATGAAGGCCCCGTCTTCCTGCGGGGCAGTGGAAACTGTGGTCTGCCGGGTTAAGTCTAGGCTTTCCACGTGCGCTGCCGAGAGGATGTTTTTTGGCTTCCGGCTGAGAAGACTGTCTATGTCATCGCCGAGGACGCGAGCAAAAGGGCTTGGCGGTTTGTCCTCATAGGGAAGAAAGATGCCCCATTGTCGTGCGGCGCGCTGGATGGCCCAGTCAGTAATGGCACCCCCAGCAAAGCCGGATAGGGCCGCTTTAAAATCTGCCATTACATTGTCCTCTGGTCGTTTTGCGCCATCTGTTGCGGCAGAGACCGCGCCACCTCTTGCGCTATCTCATGAGCCGTTTTCCCGGCTCCGTTGATTGCAATGGAGATATTTGGAGCATGAGTTGTATTGTGATGCACAATATTCCCCGTGGCGTAATTACGACCGACTTTATTGAGGTAGTCTGAGGTCTCGGCGGGGAGAAAAGAACGCCAATTATCCCCGTGGGCAGAAATATCCTTGTCTAAATTCCCCGGACCCCAATTATAGGCGGCAAGAGATTTTGAAAGGTCGTGGTATTTTGCCAAAAGCTGCCCTAGATATTTCTGGCCAATTTGCCATGACTCATCGAGATCATAGGGGTTCTTCCCGCCTAGCCAGCGATAGGTGGAGGGGATGAACTGCAATGCACCAGCGGCCCCGGATTTCGGGTTATAAGCGTTGGGGTTTCCGTGACTTTCCTGCATTGCGACGGCCCCGGTGAGACGGTCGAGATCGACCCCACCAGACCCCGTTTTCGCTTGCGAGGCATACAGCTCGCCGACGCCCGTATCCCATGGGCTTCTTCCTGTAGAGGATACGTCATTCATGACGGTTTTGGCGACACCATACACGGCACCCAACCCAAGGGTGGACCCTATCCCGCCAGTAATTACCTTGCCTGCCCCAGAGAGTGCGCCGAACACTTTCAGAAATGATTTTGCGGTCAGAACGCCGGAAAGGACAGAAAGGGCCGCCGCAATCCCGGCCACGCCGTCCGCAATCTCCTGCGGGTGCGCTTTCTCGATGGCGATCATGGCCTGTAGGAAATTGTGCAGGGATGGTTCCAGCTCAGAGAAGACCCTCTGCATCACCTGATCGGTGTTGGCTTTTAGCTCTGTCCAGTCAGATAGAAGCTGCTCGCCCTGCCTGATTTGCTCTCGCGAAGGCCCGAGGCCTGCGAAGCGTTTTTTCAGGGCATCGTAATCGGGGCGGCTGACTAGATTGTTGAGAGAGGCTGAGCCTCCGAAGTCTTCTAGGTATCGGTCCTGAACGGCCCGGCTGCTGCTCAGGAACACCTTTGAATGAGCAATCTGGTCCAGAAGGTCGCCCCGCACATGTCCGTTTTGGTCTACAGGGTTCACACCCAGAAAAGCAGAGAGCTGCATTAGCTCACCTCTTGTAGCGGAGGAGGCGTATTTGTTCTGAACCCCCTTGAATAGGCCGTCTATATCTCCCGGGTTCACTCCGGCAGCCTTAGCAGCTTCATGAAGTTGAGTGAGTTTCTGCGGGGCTATATCTAGCTGCCGGGAGAGGTTACCTAATGCTGTATTAGCGGCGGCGATATCATGCGTGAAGGAAGCGATACCCGCCCCGCCCGTAAACAGGGCGATTGCTCCCAGAGCCTCCCGCCGGAAGGCGGCGAATGAATCTGCCCCCTTTTTGCCCACTTCCTCAAGGCTTTTCCCTGCCTTCCCGACCGCTTTATCTGTTTTGGCAAGCCCTTCTTCTGCCTGCTTGGCCCCTTTAACGAGGTTCCCGCTGTCCATCAGAAGTTGAACGGTCAGGGTATCAAGAATTGCCATTTACGCGCTCCACTGCCGCGATTTCCCAGAGCAGCCACATATCTTCACTATCGTAGATGGTCTTCAGTTCATGCAGCGTTGCCAGTTTGGCCCCCATCACCAAAGCGAGGGGGTCAGACACATTCACGCATCTTGCTGGCTTTCGCCCATCACCGGCTCCCGCAGAGCTTCGATGAGAGGATAAATCTGGTAAATCGCGGCCTTGAAAAAATCCACATTAAGCCGGAACGCCTCCGTTCGCAGGGCGGGCAATGTGTTGGGGTCTGAGATGTCAGCTTCGATGAGGGGTGCGGCCTCAACGGCGGGGTTCCCGGGGTCGCGGCGGATTGTCACGCAGTCCAAAAGCCCTTGGAAGGCTTTGTCGCAGTCCTCATCGCTCATATGACCAAACAGGGCCATGCTCTGCCCGGAGAGGCCAGCAATCCCGCTTTGCAGGGCCTCGCGCGGGGTGTTTGCGCCCGCACGGGCGAGGGAGCGAACGACATTGCGAGCCCAGCGGTCCGCTGTGAAGGCGGACATGCGGGAAATGACGAAGCACTTGCCTGCATCTGACCCGTCTTTAGGGGTCCATTCAATGGATTTCATAAATTAAATCCTCGCTGGCAAGACGTTTTCCCACCGAATATGGACGGACCGTTCGTCCAACAGCTCCCCACCGTTAGGGACCGCCGCCATCTCCACGATACAGCCCGAAACGAACGTATATTTCCGGTTCAGGCCGGGCAGTTGGAGCTCCCCATTCAGCTCATAGACTGTCCGGGCCTGCCGTGTGGCCATCTGGATGGCATCGAAGATGTCCCATGTGTTGCTATTGGGAGAGAAGTTCAGCGTCATGTCGTAGGCGGACGGCACGAAACCCTTGTTTAGCTTCCCGTCAATGGACAGCCGGGTATCCGCTAACCGGAGTGCCTGCCCTTCCCATGCCCGGTTAGTAGACCAGTTCTCCAGTCGAACCGGCACATTGAAAAGGGTTTTTACCGTAAGAGTAAAGACGGCATCAGCTGAGGTAATGAAATCGCTGTTACTCATTACTGCACCTCAATGCTGGCAAGGTTAATGGACTGGACGCTTTGACCATCCGTGTACCAAAAGCGGCAGGGCGGGCTTTTTCGAGCGACCCGAATGTCTGCGGCGGCGGTGGAGGCGTTGGGCTGGAAGTACCAACCACGGCTCTTCACCGTGTCGCTGATGGAGGTTCCGGCGGCCCGGTCGATCTGCTGCTTTTGAAGGTCCGTCAGGTTCACGCCGGGGCGGATGGCTCCGAAGCGTAGTGCCTGATTGATGGTGTCCTGCACGGCGGCGGAGATGAGGCCATCCCCCTCTGTGTTGTAGGGAATCTGCCCCACGCTCAGCAGCAGGTTGAGAAGGTCGGACTGGAAGGCGGCATTAAGCCAAATCTGATTGATGTAGCTATCAGCCCAGAGGAAGGAGCCGGACACATTCCCAGTTTCCAGCCATTGGAAGCGGCCAAGTCCGTTGGCATAGGCCCCGTAGAAGTTATAGCCATTAGCGCGCAATGTGGAAGCGGTTACGGCATCTGTTACGGTAGGGGTAAGCAACCCACTGCGGCGGAAGCATAGGTTCGTCCGGCCATTCGTGGCGTCAAAGTCGATGGAGGCCATCCAACCTAGGCAGAAGGCCGCTGCTAGCGGGTCTTTATAGAGCAGGGTGGTGCCGTCGATGTTCTGATCCTGCAACCATGTGCCGAAGCTGGTACTGTTCTGCGAGGCAAGGGCCTTCTCGTCCGTATCCCAGGGCACATACCAGTAGCGGTCAGACTGGCTGCCCGTCCATGTGGCGAAGGCCTGCTTCTGGGCGAGTGTCGGCTCCCATGTTGTGGTGAAGCCTGCGAAATCCTGCGTTTGGCCTGCCACCTCATTCATAAGGGCTGCCGGGTCTGCCTCATGGTCCACTGCTGCTACATAGATGAGTAGGGTAGAGGGGGCGGATGCCGCATTCGTATAGCCGCTGAAATAGACGGCCGCCATGCGGGCCTCTAGGGAAGAGGCTGTGAAGTCAGTCGCCACATCGCTGGCCTGTGTGTAGGTACGCAGCGTCCCAGCGGGGATAGCCCCGCCACTGGCCGCCGTGGTGATGATGAGGCCGTTGATAAAAGAAACCCCGCCAGCTGTTCCAAGCGTGGCGGGGTTGATCTTCACGGTCTGTGAAATGGGGATGGTACTCATTTGGTTTTATCCGTGGTTGTGTGAAGGTTATCAGCCTGCGTAACGGTTTCCATCCCTAGGTGGATGGCGGACTGGCCCGGTTTAGTGACGGAGGCCAGCACATCGGCAACAAGGTCAACGGACCACTGGTCCTCGTACTGTTTTTCAGCCGTAGTGAAGGCGTGTTGGCGCGGGTCGGATGCGTATAGCGGGGCAAAACCGGGCAGATGGTCTCGGAACCATGCTACGGCATCAGCGTCGCGCCACATGGTGTTGATGAGCGAGACCGCATTGCCAGCACCCTCTCCGAAGGTTGTAACCTGCACGCTCAGTTTTTCAGGCTTGTTGAGCGTGACAGATCCATCAGGATTATAACGCCGGCTGTTCGTGGCGTAGCGGTTGCGGCTGACAATCTGCATGATGGCGAAGGGCATTTCCTCGGTGGCCACGCCATTTTGCTGCCCTTGTCGGACAGTCCACGGCGGGGGGAGGATGTTCTGCACGAGCCAATCCCCAATGCCCTTCAGGATGTCGCTCTCGCTAGGCTTTAGTTCGAGGTTTGCCCGTCCTTGATTTGGCGGGTTACTGCTATTTTGCACCAGTCATCACCTCCCCATTGTTCAAGAACCTGCGTCACACGCCAGATGCCGCCGTTAAAAAGGAGAAGGTCACCGCCCGTATCTAGTGGTCGGTTGAGCGCATGAACTGCGCCTCGCATATAAACCGTTCGCATGTCGGCCTGCTGTTCGATGTTCTCAAGAAGCTGGAGGTCGCCCCCTGCGAGGGCCTGAACTTCAATATGTACGGGGATGTCCCGATAGGTGCTGGTTGCACTGTAATCTTCGGCGATGGCCACGCCATCAGAAACACGCAGCACAGCGTCCTGCATGGGATTTACATCCCCCAGCATCCCGGAGGCTGCTTCGAATACGTCAATCATCGCTGTAATCCACCTGATAGCGCACAGATTGCGCCATGTGGCCCGTATCAATTAGCGGTTTGTCTGGTCGCTCGCTGCCCTTCTTAAGCCGCTGCCTGACCGTTGAGGGAGCTAGAGGAGGCTCCGTAATCGCCGCAATCTTCTGCTGCACATCATTGCTAACCGCTGCTCCGAGCCGCTCCAGAGCCTGCCGCGCATCGCATCTAGTCGCTCGTAGAGCCGCCTCAGCCGCACAGGGCCACTGCCTGCTACGCTCGGCTATGGTTGTTCGCATGAAGGAGCGTGCGGGGATACGGTCACTCCCAAACTCCTGCACGGCAGCCACAGTGGCAACGGGTGTTCCGTCCGGGTATGTAGCGTCCCTGAAGAAGCCCACGCTTACCCGCTTGGCATTAGTGGCGTTTCGCTGAACATCATTCAGATACTTGGCCAGTTTGGCCCCGCCTCTCATCCGTGCGCTCATGGGAAAATCCTTGCGGGGTGGGGCCTTCCCGGTGTCATCCGCATCTGGCGGTACCGGGCCGTGGCCTGCCAGTAGGTAAGGCCGTACTGCGTCTGTGTGAACCAGCCCGCATTGGTGGGCAGGGCGGACCCATCGTAGGAGACGGACACGGAGCCACGGGTAGCCGATGCCAGCCGTCCCACGCCCTGCATCCCCGTCGATGAGCCGCTGCCTGCTGCTGTATTGAGACCAAGCTGTGCCTGATGCGCTACGAGCAGCCACAACAGGTCGCGCCGCTCGTCCACATCCTGCACGATGGATTGTGGGCTGTTGTTGAGGAACAGGCATGCCTGTCGGAACAGGAACCCCGTCTGTGGCTCTGCGACTGTGGAGGCCAGCTGCGGGAAGGCGGCGGCCCAGTCGGGATACACGAAATCAACAACACCCTGAGCCATTACTCTCTGTCCGCTTTCTTCACATCACCGGGGAGGGCGTTCTGGTCTGCGCCCTCAAGGCCTGTCTTTTCCTTGGCGAGCTCAGCCACGGCAGCATCAGCCTTGGCGGCATTGGCCTCAGCGAAGACAAGATGCTGCGTCACGAGCTGGTTGCGCTGGTTCTGGTCAAGCCACGCCTTCCAGAAGTCCCCGTCCACCTCAGTGCGTCCGGCACGCCCCAGAAGACGGCCTTCGGCCTTGTGATAAGTCGGATCATGCTTGGCCCCGTTTAGGGTCACGCTACGCAGGGCTACGGCGGCCTGCATCACCGGAGCCTCGGAGGAAGCCCGGCTTTTCAGGCCGTCCAGATCGTGCAGTTCCAGCGTAACGCCGGAGGGCAGGCGACAGAGTACGGTTACGGTATTGGCCATGATTAAATCCCCACCATCGTTACGCAGGCGATCGGGTAGAACCAGATGGTGCCCCATGTGCCCTGGGACTTCTTCTGGCGGATGTAAGAGCTGTAACGCTCCACGGCATGGGCACGCAGTTTGTCGGTGAAAGCGGTCGTGACCGTTTCCTGCCCGTCCACTTCCCGCAGGAAGAGCTGCATCTGCGTTACCTTGCTGAGGCCGCCGGAGAGGGTGCTGCCTGCTTCCGGCAAGGTCTCAATCGTCAGGTTCGGCAGGTTCTGCTGAATCAGCTCACGCAGGGAGACACGGAACTGGTTCGTGTACAGAAGACACTGCTGCCGTTCTGTCGGAATGACGAGAGTTAGCGGGCTTTCCAGCGTGACATTACCGCCCATCTGAACGGAAAGCTGCTGGAAGGCCTTCATGATGTCGTTATAGACCTGCACCGGGTCGGTGGTGCTCATCCAGTCATTGCCGCCTGTAGCCGTACCGGAAGGCGCAATCTTTGGCGAGGGCTGGATGGCGGCTGGCAGAGCCGTGTCGTTAAGTGCGCCACGCAGCTGAAGACCTTCCACACCGAACAGGTTGATGCGGTTGCTCGCTTTGTTCAGGACGGAGATGGACGCCTCGTTCTTCTGGCTAACCCAGTCCAGACGGGCTGCCCCCATGCGTTCCGCCTCCCGTTCTCCCCATTTCGTCCATGTCTGAAAACGGAAGGACTGACGCTGCACCCAGTTAGCGTTGGCACCGCTATCGCCGTTCTGGCTGTAGTCGCCGTAGGAGGCCGTTTCACCGGACAGCTCAACGAATGGGAACTGTGCCGTATCCGTCAGCCAGTCGCCCTTTTGGGCCTGCCCATACACCTCTTCCGACTTGATCGGGGTGATGATGGCCCGTTTGATGTTCGGGTCCGTCCATGTGGAGAAAATGGACGGGATGCCGGAGTTAGGGGCCGTAACGGCACTGTCAAAAGCACCGCTAGACCGGTCCATGACGCCGTGAACACCGAAGTCGCGCCTCAGCTGTTCAAGGGTCACAGAACGCAGATGTGCGTCTGTAGTCTGGTTCATTTTTCTACCTCAGAAGTTCAGGAAAGGGGGCCGGTGATGATGATGTCGCTGCCTGCTGGGCCGCCCTGCGATACGGTCCATCCTGTATCAACGGTGCCCTGCGGCGCATTGTCTGCCGGAGCCGTCTGAATGCTTCCGTCCGTTGTGGCGGCATACACACTGTCGCCACGGTTGGCGGGAGTGCTGGAGCGTGCCCAGTAGTCGCCACCAGCGGAGAGGGTAGCTCCAAAGCCGCCCGGAATGGTCATGGTAGCGGACTGGAGATACTGGGTCGTCAAACCCTGCTGATCGCTGTGGACGAAACCGACAGGCTTGCCCGTACCTGTGTTGGATACGGTAAGGCCGTCCTGATTGACCCATGCGAAGGCGGCGATAGTTAGGCCGGACGGACCAGCACGGAAGCCGGCCTCGGGGGAGATGACAGACCGGCGAGGGTTGGCGGAGGCGATCGTCCCCGGAAAACCCTGCGGCCATGTGTAATTAACGGAACTCTGAAACTCGCTCATTGCGGATTTCCTTACAGTTTGCGGGGGGCTTTGTAGGGGAGGGCGGCACTGTCAGCGGCCATGACTGTCTCGTAGTTGGCACGGATGCTGCGAAGCTGTGCATTGACCAGAGCTTTGAGGCCCGCTTCATTCACGCCCTTTACGCTGTCCATCGCCATGCCGCTCTGTCGCAGGGCGTAGCGATAGACCTGTGCGGCGCTGTCCATGCCATAAACCTCACCAACCAGCGGGCGCACGAGATTGCGGGCGTCTTCTGTGGCCCGGCGCATGGCACGGTCAGCGGCGAGGGCCTTCCGGATGGCGGCATCGGTCGCCATTCCCCGCCTGCGCTCCTTCTCTTCCTCGTCGTCCTCATCTTCCGCCTCAGACTGAGCGCCGGAGTTCGGACCAGTGACCTCTTCTCCGTCATCCTCTGCGCCGCCGCCCTTGAGCATTTCGGCGCACATTTCCCGGCATTTGGAAGCCTGGGCAGGGGTAAATCCCTCCTGCCGCATGAACTCTTCCATTTTGGTCAGGCGGTCGTCCTGCTGCCCGGTCTCATCGTCATCTTCGCCGCCGGGCTTGTCCGTCTCACGATCGCCCTCATCAATCAGGGCCGCCGCTTTTGCCCGGATGGCGTCATCGGAAAGGTCGCCCATGAAGGGGCGCAGGGCTTCGATGACCGGTTCCAGACCGTCCTCATCGCGGGCCGCCTTGTTGTTCATGTCCATCTTGTTCTCCTTGGTTATTGCGCTGTCATTCACCAGCACGTCCGGGCCTGCGCGGCCCTTTTCGACTAGGGCAACATGATTGCCCCGGATGTTAATCATGCGGCCATCATAGGGCTTGCCCTCGTACTGGCCGGGCGTCATATCCGCTTCGTAATTGTACCCGCAGGACAGCTCCCGCTGCTCGCCAGACTGGATGCGCTGGATAGTCGGCCCATCAAAGATGACCATGCCGACCATCAGGTAGGGTGCCTCGAAGCGGGCATTGTCCATCGTGGCCCCAACCGTCAGTTCCCGAGGATGGGCGTCCGCACTGGTTGGCGTGTGGTCCTCCAGAACCGGAAGGGAGTTGAACGTGTCCGCCGCCTTTTCCAGTTCCTTCGGGTCGCGCAGGAGGCGGTACATCTGGTCCGGGTTCAGGCCTAGCCGGGCATGGTCGGGTATTTCCCGACCCAGATACTCGCAGATATTGGCTTTGCTGATGGGGGTGCGCTCTACACGCAGGCGGCCATTATCATCAAAGCTGCGGACAGAGCCGCTACGGTCATAAGCGAGGATGGTCATTTTGTTCTCAATCGTTGTAGCCGGGAATGATGTATTCAGCTCGGCAATGGCAGTTAATCAGCTCGCCGGGCTGGATATACTCGCCCGAGATTTTGCAACCCTCGGCCACGAAGTAGCGGCGGCCATCGGCCTTCACATGGTCTTCGCGAGGGTGACGTCCTCCGCCAACATGCCGCCAGTATGCTTCTTTCAGGCCGATACCCGTTGCCCGTTCTCGCTCCACGCTCTGGTTGATTTTGTGAGACTGGTCACGGGCGATCATAGCTGCTCGCCGAGTGGAGATGCCGAAGGAGGCTTCAAGCTGGGTGGTTAGTTTCCCTAGATTACTGCCGCTGGTAACGGTATTGGTTACCACGGCCTGCACACGGTCCTGATACTGCTCGCCAATGCTCTTGATGAGGGCCACATTCTGCTCCGTGGCGATGCTGAGCTTGCGCTTGAGGTCGGCATCTGGCTTGAAGGTGATGCCAAAGCCAGCCCGGTTCAAACGCCGCCGTAGGTCACCTTCCGCATCGTTCTGACCCCGTTTGATGAAGGTTTCAGCCAACGCCTCAGCTTGTTCGTTGAACAGCTTAGACCATTTGTTACGTAGCTTGCGCAGCACATCACGTAGGGATGTGACAGGATTGGCATCCTGTGCCAGCTCCGGCTCAGCACGGCGGTAATGCACCTGTATCGTCCGCAGGGTATCGCGGTGCATCCGCTTGATGAGCAGGCATATCCGCTCGTAATAGGCTGCCCCTACGCCAGCGTTCACCCGACCTTTAGCCAGTCGAACGGGCTTGCCCGGAGCGCGCAGCTTTGCCATTAGACGCCTTCCATCCCGTCAGTATCACTCTCATCGCCAGAGCTGCCAAAGCTGGGCATATCCTGTTCAGGGATGCCCGGCGCATCGCCAGAGAGATTTACCCCTCTGTAGATACTGGATTGGTCCTGCTCCTCACGCATCCGGGCTTCATCCGGCGTGATTTTTCCGGCCTCGATGTTCACCTTGTCGGTCTCGGCCTTGGTGCGCTCCACCGCAGCAGCTTTCTCATCGTCCAGCTGCCAGAGGTTCACGAAGTCGAAGTCTATGGCGTCATCCACATCACCCCATAGATGCAGCTGCACGAGACGCAGGACGCGCTCCAGCACGGGCCGGAGGTTGTTTTCCTGGAAGGCAGCTATCTCATCGTAGAAGACCCGGATTTCACCCTCGGATGAGGCGTTCAGGCCGTTAGGGGTGATGCCGAACAGTTTGACCAGCGGGATGCCGGGGATGGATGCCATCGCCTCCATTGCCTGCGCTTGCAGGTCAGACAGACCGCCTAGAGGCGTGGCGATAATCGATACGTCCTCATTTTGATGGTCGGCGACAATCGTATCCTGACCCTCTGAGACCTGCTGCATGAAGGCCGCGCGGCCCTGAATTGACGCCTGATTGACGCCCCATTCCATACCCCCTTGGGGTGCGCCCATGTTCCCCGTCATGTCGGTTTTCAGCACCAACTTGGAGAAATTGGCCGTGATGTTGCTGACGCTGTTGCGGGTCCGCAGGAAGTTGTGGACATAAGGGCGCAGCTGCTGGGTGAGGGAGAGGCCGCCAAAGTTGAAGGCTGGTTTGAAGATGTCAGGCACCTCATACGGCACCATCTTCAGCAGCCGGTCCTTGTGGGTCAGACATCCTTGCACCCAGTAGTTGTCCGGGTCATAGAACCCGCTCCGGTAGGGACTGTCGGCATTGTAGTAGTTCGGTGCAGTCCATACCGGGTCAATCCGTTTCAGCCCGTTAAAACTGTCTTTCTCAACCCCATATTTCGTCAGCTTGAGCGGTATATTCTGGCCCGTGGCGTCCTTTGGCAGGCTGCCTACGTCTATCCATGCGTATGAGACGCCATAGAGCAGGCTGTCGAGCGTCATGCGGTACATGAGCCGCCGAACGTCCAGCCGTTTCAGCTCAGCTTCGAGGTCGCTAATCTTCTGCGCCGTATCCTGCGACAACTCTTCACGAGCCGCACGGGCCTCCTCGTCCGTGTCGTACTCGGCTTCGTCAAGATTTTTCGTGGATTTCAGCCTGACCCATTCCCGGGTTGCCTCACGGGCGATGACATCGCACGGCTTACGGAACTCGGCCCGCATGGCCATCTGGCTGAGAAGGGGATAGCCCATGAAGCCAAGGCCATCTGCCATCCACGACTGTAAGGCTACAGCATTCCCTGAGGCGTATGCGCCCAGCGAGGCGGCGACGCCATCCAGTGCGCTATCGAACGCCATCCGCTGCCCTTCCGGCACAACTCCCGGGGCTGGACGGCAGGGGGCGAGACGGACGGCAAGAGGCGGGGCGGCGTCATACGCTTGCCGCTCGACGTGGCGGAAAGCCCTTATAAACGGTTCCTTGCGCTCTGGCCGCACGTCTCCTGCGCTCTCCTGCGAGGGTGCGGGAGTACGTTTAAAAGGCCACATGATGCGTCCTATACGAATGATCGGCGAATGGTTGGCGGCCCTGCGAAGGCGGAGAAGTCCGGCATCGTCCGGCGGTTCTGGATGAGGCCGTCCAGGGCGTAACGAAGGGCGTCGATCCAGTGGTTGTTAGCGTCTTCTATTTTCGGCAGGACGTGCTCTGTCTGGCGGTCGACCTTGTAGGAATACGTCCTGAACTCACGGGCAGCTTTCTCAGCCCGCTCATGAATGCGGATGCCTCGGAAGGCTTTCAGCCGCTCGATCCCATCTTCCACGCTACCCTTCCACTTCTTGGCCGGGCCAATGCGGAATCTGTATTTATTGGCCAGATAACTGATCGTTTCTGGTCGAGCGCAATCGGCCATGATCGGCCATTCCCGTGAACCGGGGACACGATCGAACAAAGCGGGCAGGGCGTCCATTTCAATACCGATGCCGCCTTCTGCATGGTCGATGTGCAGCACGTCGTCCTGAATGAAGCAGCGGACTATGGCGGTAGGGTCTTTTGCGAAACCCCAGTCAACACCGAAGTAGAGCCGGGCATCATCCGGCGTCTCGAAGCGGCAGCCATACTCGACCCTGTTACGAAATATGAGGGCCTCGGTCGTCTGCTGGTATCCGCCTTCCCAGATATGGTCATACTCATCCGGGCGGTTCCTCAGGTCTCGTTCCCGCTCATCGTTTAGAACGGCTGGGAACCACGGGTTATCTGACCAGTTGGCGTTGATAACCACGATCTCCGGGTCGGCATCCGCCTCTGGTGTTCGCAGGAACGCATCTACCGGGTCGGTCTCTTTGGACGGGTTCCAGCTGAACCATATTTCAGAGCCCGGTTTGCGGATGGTGGGCCTTAACAGCTTCATGGAAAAGGCGGAGAGAGACTGCGCCTCCTCAACCCACGCTACGTCAAAACCCTCCAGCGACTTGATAGAGTCTGCCGTATGGTTTTGCATCCCTTGAAATATGATAATCCCATCTCCCGGTGTGCGTATTTCTTTATCCAGCACCTCGAAGCTGTCATCCAGCCCCATGCCGTTGATTTTGTCTTCAACCAGCTGCTTAACAGACATGGCCAATGACTTCTGAATCTCGCGGATGCAGACAGCCCGGAAACCGGGACGCATGAGGGCCTGCTCCACGAGCAGCTCGGCAAAGAAGTGTGATTTCCCGGACCCTCGGCCGCCCCAGACGCCCTTATATCGGGTAGGGCGGAGAAGGGGCTCGAAGACAGCAGGTGTCTCAAGGGCCAGACTGTTCGCTTCCATGATCCGGCCTCACAATGATGCGCCTGATTTCCCGCACGGGGCCGCCGCCCTCGCCAGTATGTTCAAGCGTCTGCTTGTCTCCAAAAATCTTGGGAGCCCGGCGGCCAATGTCCCACTTCTTCATTTCAAATCTCACACGATGAGCGGCGGCGTTCTCAGGGTTGGTTAGCCCCTCCAACTCTCGCACCTCATCAGCCATCAAGTGGCCGCTCATTTCTCGCGCGCGCATGTACTGCTTAAACAGGTCGTCATCCTGATGAATCCATTTCAGGAATGTGGGGCATGACGGGCGGTTTGTTGGGCCGCATATGGCACGAAGGGTCTTACCTTCGACAATCTCCATGAGCATTTCTTCAAAGAGGCCCTTGGAGTAAGGAACACTTGGCCGCTTTGGCCGTGTTGCCTTCTTTACCGGCTTCTTAGCCATAAATCCTGCTCACTTCGGTTGACCTACGCTCATAGCGTTCCCAGCGGGTCATCGCATCTTCTTTCTTCACTGCAATCAGCACACGTTGCAACAGGTCGGCACTCACGCCGTCCTGTCGGGGGCGCAGACATTTGAGCTGTAGCCGGAACGTGCGACAGCGGACCTTGTTGCCAACCATCACGCCCATCATTAGGCAGTCAGACATCGGCACCGGCACGTCAGAACGGTGGGCATGTCGGGGACGATGTAGGACACGACAGAGCACGGCTGTATCGCCTTTCACCCCCACCACAATAGCCAACAACCCACACGGGCCAGACACAACACTCCCGCGCTCAATCCGGCGTGCGGAGAGAGGGGCGGGGCGGGGCATGGGAACCTCTGAAGGCAGAAAACCCCGCTCGGATTTCAGGTCCGGCGGGGCGTTGTCGTATAGGTGATGAAGGAGGGTAGATACAGAAATCGAATCGTGACAATTTTCTACTGTTATCATGCAGTCGCTGTCAAGGCATGTTTTGGCCTGCCTAATATTTTTTCTCCACGTGCGATCAGTTGCCTCATGCCGGGAGCCGCTAGATTGAACTGCCGGCAGAGTGGAGGCAGGGACGGACAAGAGCGATAAAGCCGCGCCGCAGCAATGGCGCGACCCGCCTCACTTTTGCGCTGTTGTTTCCAGAAATCAGCCAGCATAAGCAACGCCGTTTGACATTCCGTGGAGGCCTTATGATTTCTTTGCCTTTCTTTTAAATGCGGCCAGTGATAACGCCCTATGGCAGCGAATGACCAGCTGTAGGCCAGCATCTGGACCAGCAGGCAATGACGTTGATAGCCCGCGTGTTGCCAGAATCCTTTGATAGGACGCCACGCCTTACCGCGTAGGGCATTGAAGGTGAACACATCACCCGGAACCGGTGGCTGGCCGCCATTTTTCATAGCATCACAATATCCATTCACGGCTAGTTCCCAGTCCGTTATCCAGCGGGCGGCTTCTGCGATGACATCATCACCCACCCGTGGGCGTAATACCGCTAGCGTGTCTGACCGGCGACGTTTCCGCCCGTATTTTTCCCAGTCCGGCTTTCTCATGCGTTCGCGTGTTGGCCCTGTCATTGTGCTGCTCTCCTTTTCGTTCATTATTTACAATTTGCGCGGCCGTAATTAGTCATGAGAGCGTCTCTATCCTCTGGATTGGTAAATTTGTTCGGGGGATTTGCGGCGTGTAGAAAGGCATCTCTAATTGGAGCATTATTCCATCGCTGTTCGTTTGCTCTTAAACCGGCTTAACGTGCTGCTGAGTTGCCGCTGGAGCTGGTCGCTCTGCTCGCTGGTGAGCTGGAGCGGCTCCGTGGCGTCATCCTCTGGCGGCGGGGCGTATCCCAGCGTGAATCGTTTCCCGTTGTCGTGGGTCACGATCAGGCGCACCTTGCTGATCTTCCGCTTCCATTCTGCGGCCCGCTCCTCGGCCAATTCGAGTAATTCAGCCGGGGTCGGCATCCACTTGAACCGCTTGAAACAGGCTCTGGCGAACCCATCCCCGAACGCACAGCATGGCGAATCTTCCAGAGCCATTTGGGCCGCTGCAATCCTCAACCCTAGCGTTTCCTGATCCAACGGCTTCACGGCAATAGCGTTCAGCGATTGATGCAGTTTCACCAAAAAATCCCGCAATTCTTCCGGTTCTGGGGCGGCGAGATACTTGGCTTCCATCGCCTCGGCGGTTTGTCTTGCCTCGGCCACAACAGCACGGGGCAGGTAGGGCAGCCGGCTTGCATCCGGCGCATCATCCTGAGCCCGAATAGCCTCTACCAGAACCGGGCTGTACTCGATCTGACCGCCCCGTATCATGGCGAGGAACTGCGAGTTTTCAGATGTTTTTAGCTGGTTAGCCATTGGCTTGACCTTTCAAAAAATCCAGAGAGGCCCGGCGGTTTTCCTCGTCTCGGCTCATGGGGCGGGGGAATGGTGCGACGTTGGAATGGTTGGTGTTGTTCAAAAATCGCTCTTGCCGACGGTCTGCGCTGCGACGACACCATGTCCGCCATGTGGCGGCCCAATCCAGTTTCACCCCGCCGGCACCCGGCTTGGAGTGCCAGTAGTCCCGGAAATCATCAGCTTCTCGCTGCGGGTCGAGGCTGCGCTCGGTGGCGTAGTCGATCAGCTCCTGAGATGGTTGCCAGTTGTCGGGCAGGCGATGCCCCCGCTTGGACGGTGGAGATTTTGTTTTCGGGGGAGCGGCCGGATCGCTTGCGTGCGCCTCTCGAACGGAGTGAGAGAGTATATCCTCTTCCTCTTCCTCTCCTCTTCCTAGGGGAACTGGTTCCGAACTGGTTCCGAACTGGTGGGGAACTGATGGGTAAGAGGTGCCATTTTTATCGGTACTGCTGGGGTTCCAGTTGCGAACATTGGGATAATTGTTTTCCTTATGTTCCTCCCCAATGCTCGGCACGTTCTCTGTTGCGCAGAACTTTACGATCTTTCCCGGCATCGGGAATTTGCGGTTTGGCTTCTTGGGTGACTGCCACTTGCCGAAGTTGCGAATTGCTCCAATGATCTGGCCATCAGCTTCATATTGACGGATGACGCCAATCTTGAGCAGCTCAGACAGAACCGCTTCAGCATCGACGTTGTGCATGGGCATCAGGCGGGCTTTAAGTTGGCGTGGCTTCCATGCGAATGCTCCGCCATCGTCAGCCTCATTCCAGAGGCCGATCATGAAAAGCTGGGCCTGCATCGACATCTCGAGCGTGGCTTCATCGGTCCAGAACCCTGGATGAATGGATCTTATGCGGGCCATTTTCAGTCCCTCTCAATCTCTGTTATTGTGACCACGGTTTTCTGTTCACAAAGACGGCATTTCACGGCGTGATATTCAGCTGTCATATGAGCTGGACTGTCATCCGCAATTATGCCCAGCCCCCGCTTGTTCCTCTGGCTGCCCCCCTTGCCCATGACCGGCGTTGTCAGGCAGTCGATGAGCTGCTTCCCACCTCCAACCAGATTATCGTAGTCAGGGGTCCCTGCGCTGTGCCGTTCGATAACGACGTGCGCTTTCTGAAACGGTTCACGTGGCATCCCGGTGGCTCCCCCGATTTGTTCCAGTATCGCGCCCCTGATAGCTGCCTGCTGGCGCTTTCTGACACTCCAGTGCGCCCGTAGAGAACGGTTCAGAAGCGGGTATGGTGCAGGAAGGATAAAACTGATACGTCTCACCGGAACCGCCCTTTCTCATCACGTCTCCGGCGTGCGAGGGCATCGTCTCGCTGGGCACGCAGGCGGCAGTTCTGTGCCAGAAGGGCGTCCCTGTCCTCTGCCAGTTTGCGGTTGTAGGCCATTTCGGCAAACAGTCGCTCTTCTACACCGCTGAGGGCCAGTTTCAGGGCGCAGTTTTCAGCCCTGATCCGGCCACGGCGGGTCACGATAAAATCCAGAATACTCATATCCCGAGTGCCCTCCGGTAGGCGTCTAGGATGGTCTCCTGTTCCTCCACCTCAGCCGGTTCCTGCTTACGCAGCTTAAGCAGCTGCTTGATTACCTTGACATCAAACCCAGCTGATTTTGCTTCCGTGAACACGTCCCGGATGTCAGAACCCAGAGCCTTGCGCTCATCTTCCAGACGCTCGACACGTTCGATGATGGAGCGGAGCCGGTCAGCGGCGATCCCACCCACGTTATTGGTTGTTTCATTGTTCATTGTGTGCTCCATCAGAAAGGAATTTCGTCATCCAGCTGCTGGTTCCCATACCCGTACCCGGCAGCATCGCTCATGGAGTTGCCGCTCTGGTAACGCTGGGTGCTGGTCTGGTTGCTGGCCTGTGCGGGCTGTCCCTGACTATCGAGCAGCACAAGACTGCCACGGAAGCGGTCAATCACCACCTCGGTCGTGTGCTTCTCTACGCCCTGCTTGTCCGTCCATTTGCGGGTGCGGAGTTCGCCCTCAATGTAGACCTTGCTGCCCTTGTGCAGGTAGCGTTCGGCAACATCACCGACACGCTCATTGAAGATAGACACACGGTGCCATTCTGTACGGTCCCGCCGCTCACCCGTGTTGCGGTCGTTCCATGTGTCACTCGTGGCGATGGCCAGATTAACGACCTTGCTACCGGACTGGGTATTGCGGACTTCCGGGTCTCGACCCAGATTGCCCACGAGGATCACCTTGTTGACGCTGCCTGCCATTATGCGTCCCTCCGGCGTTCCAGCTCATCGTAGGCAACACGGCCCATCAGCTTCATGAGCGGTGTCGGGATCACACCAGCGTTGATGGCGGCAAGGTCAGAGTCCGGCAGCTGGCAGAGGAATGTTCTGGCCCGTGGCTCTACCAGAGCAGGGCAGCCATGCTTCCGTAGTTCGTCATCGGTAGGGCTGGGGAAACTGCCACAGTCACGCCGTTCTTCCTGCTCGGTAGGGCCGTCATGCACGACGCAGCCTGACTGATAGCAGGCGTGCCCTGCTACGCTCCCTGTGCACCCGGCGGAGTACGAGTCCGCCGGGTGCTGTTTATCAACTACAGGAGTGGAATCATGGCTAGAACGTCCAAAGAGAGTGGAATGACCAGAGAAGACCTGATCTGGAACGTCGCCAGGGCCATTGCCAGAGCGAAGAAGAGCGCAGATGGCAGAAACTGGGTGGTCATCGATCCTGATTATACTGATTTTAATGCGACCAGGGATGGAGTGGTCGAAATTTTCAAGACGGCTGTTGCGATCGTCGATGGCAAAGCCGATCTGCCCTCTTAAGTAGAGGTCAAACAGGGCAGCGGAGGCGATGATTCTTTCCGCTGCCCACGTCTGTCCTTTCCCCGCCTCAATCGCCAGCCGCAGGCTTTCGATGGACGGCTTGATACGCACCTCATCGTGCGCTTTCTCGTTCTCGCTCATAGCGCGCTCCTTTGGGTGGGGTGTTTACGGGTCGCCAGTTTCAGCAGCGTGGAAACCGGGGTTTTGGTTAGGCGGGAGACATCCTGAATCCGGGAGAGCGGCACACGCTTCCACTGGCAAACGGCCTGCGAAGTGATGCCAAGCTGGCGGGCCATGAGTACCGGGCCGCCTCCTTTCCTCACGATCTCCTTGATCTGTTTGTTGCTCATGAAAGCGAATGTAAGAAATAATTACCAAAAGAGCAATTTATAATTACGGTGAAACGGGTATTTTTTTGAGATAGGATGAAAGAATGTCTTACACGGATGAACCGTTTTCCTCCTTCCTGGTCCGCTCTATGGCGGCGGCCAAGCTGACAAATCAGCAGGTTGCTGATCGTTTCGGTATAAAATCTCAAGCTGTAAGCCAGTGGAAGAGCGGCAGGAATATGCCGAAATCGTCCATCATTGATGAGGTCAGACGGTATCTTTCTGATGCGGCGGCCTCCGCTCCTTCAGCCTCCCACATGGCCCATCCCAAGCAAAGCCAGCTAGACGGCACTTATGGGCTGGTGCGGATCCCTGAGTATGATGTGCAGGCTGCGGCTGGCGCAGGGCTGGAGGTGCCCGACTTGCAGGATGCCTCCAGAATATGGACGCTGCCCAGAAGTGCCCTGGCTGGGGTACGGGCCACCTCGCTCAATAATCTGGCCATTGTCACGGTGGCCGGTGAGTCCATGATCCCGGATTATCTTCCGGGTGAGAAAGTCCTTGTTGATGTAGGTGACCGTATCGTCTCTCACGACGGGGCCTACATCATCCACAATCGCTACGGTCTGGTGGTGAAGATGGTCCAGATTATTCCCGGTTCCTCCCCTGAGCAGGACGTCCTCCGCATCATCAGCAAGAATCCTGACTATTCTCCGTATGACCAGCCCGTGGCGGACGTGATGATACAGGGCCGGGTGGTCGGGAAGTGGGTTTGGAAGTAGCCAACTTCTATCTGAGAATCACGGGTTAAGGGATGAAAGATGAAGGTAACGATTGTTCACAAGGCTAGTGCAACCAATAATGATTTGGGACAGAAGCAAGGGAATCTTTTCTCTCTTGTTGAAGAGGAAATTAACTCTCTTGGAATGGGGGTTTTAAGTGATGGAACGCCGTATCTAAATCAGAGAGGGTTAGCGCATATTTGTGGGGTAAAGAATGCTCATATTGGCACTATAAGCAGTCAGTGGAATGATAATGAAAAGCCAAGAATAGAAAAAATAAAGGAAATATTGAAACAAGATGTTGGCACTGTTCCTGATTTTCCTCATGTCGAAATAACACATGAAGGACGAAGCCACTATTGTTACCCAGTTGTCATCTGTCTAGCTGTTTTGCAGTATTATGCGTTTGAGGCTGGAGCTAATTGTCAAAAGGAAGCTAGAGATAACTTTAGAAAGATGGGGGGAGACTCTCTTAGTAGATTTATATACGAGCAAGTTGGGTATAATCCTAAGGATGTATCTAAGGCTTCTTTAGATCCATGGCTTGAACGGTTGAAGTTGAATTATAAATCCGCTCCAGATGGATATTTTTCTGTATTTAATGACTCAAGCGACCTTATATATGAAATGATACAGAAAGGAATAGAGGTTAATAAGTATACTGTACCAGATATATCTATTGGAAAACATTGGTCTTCTTATTGGCAAAAAGAAAATCTTTCTCAAGTTTATGGCGAACATCAGGAATGTTTACATTGGTACCCCGAGTCTCATCCTCAGTCTTATTCCAATCCTCAGAGGATCAAGTGTTATCCAATGGAGGCGTTAGGGTGTTTTAAGACATGGCTTAGAAAGGAATATGTGGAAGGTGGGAAGCTTGTGGAGTATTTTCGCGGAAAAGAGAAGCGGAAAGCTTTGCCTGAGGGCTTGTTTGGAGAGTTGGCACTGGCGTTTCCTTCAAATATTGCTTCTGCTCCGGATATTGCTGATAGAGAGTGATATACCCGGCAAGGGAATCAATTAAAAATGGCGGTAAACTGCCAAAAATTTGATTTTTCCCTTGTTTTGGGAATCAGTGATGCCAGCCGCCCTTCGGGGCGGTTTTTTTGTGCGTGGTTCCTGGGGGATTATAGCTCTACTTTCAGGCGCTTACAAATTTTTGAAACTTTTAATTACTTTTTGCTTGCGCTTAATGTAAGTTTTAATTACATTCACCTCACACCACACAAACACGGAGGTGAGAGGTGGATAACAACAGAAATGCAGCCCTAATCCGCATCAAAGCAGCCCATGACGAGCTGGAGATCGTGTCAGAGGGAACAGGGCTGACGATCAGCGAGCGCAACGAGCTGACGAACGCCATGCTGGCACTCGACAACCTGATCGACAGCCTGACCTACCCATACGAGCGCAATGAGCCGATCACAGAAGCGTCATTCCCACAGATCGGGCCGTTCAATACAGCCGCTCTGACCGAGGCTCTGTCTAGCCTCTCAATCCGCAGCGAACAGGACTACCCTCCCGCCAATCCAGAGCGGGTCCGACATGTCGAGATTGGGACAGGGCCTAGCGTGATTACGGCACGGAGGGTCGGGTGATGAGCAAAAAATACGAACTGACTGATGATACGATCGAGCATGACGGGCGCACCCTGTACCGCATCCGTGCCTTGGTAGACATCCCTGCTATCGGGGTCTCTGCGGGCGATTTGGGTGGATACGTGGAGTCTGAAAAGAATCTGTCCCATACCGGGGATTGCTGGGTGCACGGGAACGCTAGGGTTCGTGGAAACGCCTTTGTGAACGACAATGGCTTTGTTGGCAGCAATATGATCGTGAACCAGGTTATTTATGGAGAGGTGCAATGAGCCTTATCTCCGAGCAGATAGCCCACCAGAACCGCCCGACTGACAACGGACTGCTAGAGCGTGTCGAACGGGACCGTCATCCGTCGTCATTCGCCCTGCTGGCCCTGATAAGCCGTGCGGCTGACATTCTGGAAAAGAATGACACTCTCAATGAGAGGGTGGAGGATGAGACGTGGATTACGTTCGACGCTCTCGATAAATTGCGGGGGAAGTTGAGTACCATTCTCTACGAAGATGAGGCAGGAATTACTGCTGCGAATAAGCAGCTTGACTCAATCTATACCTATTACGACATGCGCCATGCCGAGGCAGTGGGCAAGTAACGCCTGTTAAGGCCAAGTAAAACTGGGAGTTTTTGAGATGCTGAAAAATGCAAACGGGGAAAGTGCGTCCCAAATTGATGAAGCGCGGCTGCTGCGCAAGCTGGCCCAGAAGGTCATTAATGATGGCCTTGTTTATGTCCGCCAAGGGGACCTCCAGAAGGCGCAGAGAGCAGAAGAAATCGCAGGGATGCTCCTCGATGAGGCTCGGGCTGTTCTGGAAGAGAGGAGGCTGTGATGGCTACAATTACCGAGCCCGGCATTTACGACCTGACGAATGAAGAATACCACGCAGACCCGTGCGAGCCCATGAGTCTGTCCGCGTCAGGAGCAAAGCAATTGATTCAAAGCTGCCCAGCTCGTTTCATCTACGACCGTACGCACTCTCGTGGTGTAAATAGAAACTTCGATATTGGCACGGCTTCTCATCTGATGGTGCTAGAGCCAGAAAAATTCGACAGCTCTGTCAGCATAGTGGAGGCAGAAGATTGGCGGAAAGCCACGTCTCGTGATGAAGCCGACCGAGCGAGGGAAGAAGGGCTAATTCCGCTCTTGAGAAAGGAGATTGATTCTCTCCAAGCCGCGCGCACTCGCCTCTGGGAAGAGCCGTTGGCTCGTATGGCCTTAACGGGCGGGGATGCTGAAAAGTCCTTATTTTGGCAGGATGAGGGAACGGGCATCTGGTGCCGCATCCGTCCGGATTACATCCCTAAAGGGGGTAAGCGGTTGTTCGATTACAAGACGGCCATATCCGCTTCGCCTGATGATTTTGGCAAGGCAATTTACCGAAATGGATATCACCAGCAAGCTGCCTGGTATCTAGATGGCTACGCTGCTGTGACAGGGGATAGACCGGATGAGTTTTGGTTCATCGTACAAGAAAAAACACCCCCTTATCTGGTCGCGTTTTACCGGATGGACCCTCTCAGTATCGAGATAGGCCGCGTTTTAAACCGCAAGGCGATAGGCATTTTCAAGTGGTGCCTTGAGCATGATGAATGGCCCGGATACGTCCCGGAAATTGGCGAGAAAGCACGGTTTTTTGACACGCAGCCCCCGGCCTGGCTGGTGAGGGAATACGAGGAGGAGATGGAACAATGAGCAATTATCGCAGCCAGGCCCCGGCCAAACTGACATCGCAGCAGTTCGCGCAGGAATTCAGCAAGATTGTTCCGCAGGTCAAGCAGCTGCTTCCGGAGCATGTCACGTTCGAGAAATTCGAGCGTGTGGTGCGGATGGCGGTCAACAAGAACAAGGCGATGCTGAATTGCACCCCCCAAAGCCTGTTCGGGGCCTGCGTCCAGGCAGCGGCAGATGGCTTGCTCCCTGACGGACGGGAAGGGGCGATCATTCCCCGCAAGGGGCAGGCCTGCTGGCAGCCCATGGTGGCGGGCCTGATGAAGCTGGCCCGGAACAGCGGGGACATAGCCAGCATTTCGGCGCAGGTTGTGTTCGAGGGGGAGAAGTTCCAGTTCCTGCTGGGGGATGAAGAGCGCATCGAGCATGAGCGCGACCTGACGAAAACCGGCGGCCGCATTGTCGCGGCCTATGCCGTGGCGCGCCTGAAGGATGGCTCGGAGCCAATCCGGGAGGTCATGAGCTGGCAGCAGATCGAGCAGGTGAAGCTGGTGAGCATGGCCCGCGAATCAGGGCCGTGGAAGGACTGGCCGGACGAGATGGCCAGAAAGACCGTCATTCGCCGCCTGTCGAAGCGGCTGCCCATGAGCACTGACAAGGAATATTCCGCCGATAGCCGGTTGCAGTCCGCCATTGAGCGCGTGGACAGCATGGTCCAGCTGAATGGCACCCGGGCTGCCAGCCCTACACCGGCCATTGAGGCACCTGACGAGTTCGCGCAGGCAGCCAATGGAATTACCCATGAGGAAGGCAAGACGCCGTCCCTGTTTGATCAGCTGCGCGCTGCGACAACCGCAGATGAAGTGTCTGCCCTGTCCGATGCTGTGCGTGAGGAAATCGACAAGGCCACGGTGAACGGAGACGAAGATTTGGCTAACGATTTGGACAACGCATTAGAGGAAGCGCACCGGCGTACCTATCAGGAGGAGACGCCATGAGCGATAAAAAGACATCTCGCATCATCTGCTGGATAACGCCTTACGCCGCAGAGAGTTTAGGGCGCGTCAAAGGCGATTTCCCGCGGTTTATTGCTGTAAGCGTCACACGCACGGAAACGCATACAGTTGCTCTTTGTGCTGATGAAGGGGGGAAACAATGAGCGGACAGGTATATATTTCCGTCGCGAAGGTGGCAGAGATCGTGGGGGTTGATAAATCAACAATCTGGCGTTGGAAAAGGGCCAAGAAGTTTCCAGCCCCTACGATACAGACCGGAGGTTCTACGCGCTGGTCGGAGAAGGTGGTTCGGGATTGGTGCTCTGGTAAAGCAGAAAGCGAGGGGGCTTGAGCCCCTCGCTTAATAGATCGCCCCATTCCTGCAATATTTCTCGCCGTTCATCCAGATACTGAGCCCGGTTATAGACAGCGGCCACTTTATCATTTTTTTCATGAGCCAGAATAAGCTCAATGAATGCGCTCTCTTTGGGGCGGCGCGTGTTCATTATTGTGGACATGGACGACCTGAACCCGTGCGGACAGTGGGTTCCCTGATAACCAGCTCTATTCAGACAGTAACCTATAGCGTTCCCTGATAGAGGTCTGTTGATGTCATGTTGAGAGGGGAATAGATAAGGCGCATCCCCTGTCAGGGTTCGTAATACTTCCAGAATCTCTAAAGCCTGTCGTGACAACGGCACAACATGAGCCCTCTTCATCTTCATGCGAGCCGCGGGGATTGACCAGATCACCCCGTTTATCTCGTCCCAGCGTGCCCCGCATACCTCACCGGGCCGCACTCCTGTTAGGGCTAGAAACCGCAATGCCAGAAAGGTTGTCGGGCGTGCCGGACGGCTCTCTACATCAGCGAATAATTGATGAATGGCGGCAATATCCGTTAAGGCCGGACGTGGGCTGTGAACCACGGGAAGCAGAACGCTTTTGAGGTCCCGGGCTGGGTTAGTGTCCGTCATTCCATGCGCAATAGCGTGTGAGAAGATAGCGGAAATGCGCTGACAAACGCGCCTACTGGTTTCAATAGCGGAACGCTTCTCCATATCCCTGATTACGGCCAGAACCATAGGGGGCGTAATCTCGGCAACTGGGACATTCCCCAATTTCGGCCAGACAAATTGCTCCAACGTCTTCTTGACCTGCCCTGCGTGCTTGGCGGTCCATCGGGGCGTGTTGATGCGCAACCATTCCTCGCCGATTGCCTGTAGGCGGTTAGCAATCCCTGCAGCAGCAGCCTTTTCCTGCTTGCGGGTAACATTTGGATCACGACCCGTTCGCAGGTCGGCCTTCGCTTTATCCCGTGCTTGCCGGGCTTGGGATAGAGAAACGGCTGGATACGGGCCGATTGATAAGGTATTCTCTTTCCCGCCTATCCTGTATCGGAACTGCCAGAGTTTTGAGCCATTGGGCAGCACTCTGATAGCCAAGCCGCCTGAGTCGGCTTTTCTATAGGGTTTCTCTTGGGGTTTGAGGCGTTTTACAGCGATGTCAGTCAGCATTTACCCACCGTAGCGGTTTTTTGCCCGCAAATATACCCACACTTATGCGCCATTGTATGCGACTAATTGCAATTTATAGCAACAAATGAAGATTGTTTTTTGGCTGTTTTCTGCGTTTTCTGAAACCCATTGCCATGGGATGAAACGCATTGATGGCGGATGGGGTGGGATTCGAACCCACGGTACGCTTCCACGCACGCTGGTTTTCAAGACCAGTTCCTTAAACCACTCGGACACCCATCCAATCTGCGGCTGTTGATACTGTCTCACGCGAATAGCGTCAAGCGGTGTTCGCGGTATGGGGGTATAAAGGGTAAAGAAAAAGCCACCCCGTTATAGAGTGGCTTTTTCCGTATATCCCCGCGAGGGCGAGGAACGTTCGGCCCCAATTGTATTCAATGGGCCATCCCTGCGCAGGCAGGGAACGATGAAGGTGTTAAAAGATGCGAGTTTATCGTGATAGGAGCATTAACCCATATCGCCGGAGCATTATGCTTCAATATGGAGGAGCATAGACATAACATCAATATCGCTATGATGATTGCACTAGGCATCAGCCATGACGATGTGTTAGAAGAGACGGAACGCACTTTTTTAGAGTGGTACTGTTTGGACATTATTACCTCTTGAAGGTGTGGGCGGATCAAGAACTGGAACTTCTTGGTCCGCTTTTTTTATGGGCAGCGGGATTGCTGTCATGAGCGCGATTCCTATCACGGTGGATTTATCCCGTCAATGTATGATTTTTATATAACTCGATATAGAAAGTTTCTATTTCGATTGTATTCAACTTGTATTTTTGTTTTGGGTCAGAGGTTATTACTCTCCCTTCAGAGCCGCAAATTGCGCCTTCATTGTTGCATTGCCGCGTGTGAGTTTTTTGATGGTGACGTCCTGGGCTTTGTCATTGGCAAGGCGGAGGTTGTTGCCCGAACTCAGCAGGTTTTCTTTGATTTTCTGAAGGTGGGAGATGGATTTATCAATCTCCTCAATCGCTTTGTTAAACTGCTTATGGGCGAGGTCGTAATTGCGGGAGAAGCCGTTTTTAAATGTCTCCAGCTTCTCCTCAAAATTGGTGACATCAATGCTTTGCTGGCGTGTGAGTTCTAGCTCTCTCTTATAGGTTAGTGCATTGGTGGACGCGTTGCGGAGGAGGGAGATAATGGGGAGGAAGAATTGCGGGCGGATGATGTACATCTTCGGGTAGCGATGTGAGACATCTACAATGCCTGTGTTATATAGCTCATTTTCTGGCTCTAGCAGGGAGACCAGCACGGCATATTCGCATTTCTTCTCCGTGCGGTCTTTGTCTAACTCTTTGAGGAAATCTTCATTCTTCTTTTTGGTGGCTGTGCTGTCATTTTCGTTCTTCATTTCAAACATGATGGAGAGGATTTCCGTTCCGCTTTCATCCATATCGCGGAAGATGTAATCGCCCTTACTGCCAGAGCGCGCGTCATTATCTTTCTCAAAATACGCGCGCGGGAAGGCCATAGCGCGGGAGCGGTTAAACTCTACCTCGCAATGCTGCTCCAACGTTTCCCCAACCATTTTGGTGGAGAGACGGGCCTTCATGTCCTTTAGCCGCTCGATGTGGTCGTCACGGTCCTTTAGCTGCAACTCGTAACGCTCTTTTAGTTGCGTGGTGGCGAGGCGGCTTTTGAGTTCAGCTTCATTTAAGGTGTTTTGTAGGGTGTCACGTTCTTTCTGAATCGCGTCCACCGCCTTCGTAATAGCAAGCTCCTGCTCTGTTTTGCTTGCTGATAGCTTGGCTTGGAGGGCATGGATTTCCCGCTCCTTAGCTTGCACAGCCTCTTGTAGCTGGGCCTTCTTTTCTGCTTCAGCGAGGCGGGCGGCGGCTTGCTGGTCGGCTTCATGTCGCTCAAGCTGGTTTTTAAGGGCTTGTATTTTCGCATCACGCTCATGAAGGGCCTGATTCATCTCACGCTCGGAGGCCAGCTTAGCGCGCTCGGCAACAAGACGTTCCTCCTGGGCAGCAGCTTCCAACTTTTCATGCAGGGCCTTGGAGAACTCCTTATCGCGCACTTGTTTAACAATGTCAGCATAGCCTGCATTATCAAGCGAGAACGTCTCATGGCAGTGCGGGCAAGTAATGTTATGTGCGGTCATGGAGCAGCTTTCAGAAGGGGGGGAGGGTTAGAGAACGCGTGTGAGAGCGGGATTAGGATAGCTTTTTGATATGGAGGTTAAAGCCATGCGCATGAGCCTCTTCCAAACCGGGACGAAGCTCCCGCGTTTTAGGGTCGTAATCCCCACTCGCTGCGGAGCGGAACGCAATAGGCGGCGTGGTCTCTAACGTGGCGAGACGCTCCCGGAAGCGGTCAACAACAGCCGGGAAGCCTTCGCCATAATCTTCTAGCCGGTCGGCGTTATAGACGAGGAAGGACGGCAAGGTAGCAAAGCCCGTATAAAAGAGCGTGCCATGGGTGAGAGGGAAGAGGAGGTCCTCAATAGGGCCGCAAATGCCGCGGGCGGCGTAGTCATGTTCTGTCCCGCCGATTGTCACGCTGAGCATGGCGCGTTTGCCCTTCATGCTTCCATCGCCGTAGCTTTTGCCTGTGCCATATGCAAAGCCAGCAGAAAAGACGCGCTCAATCCATCCCTTTAAAATAGCCGGAGCAGAAAACCACCAGAGGGGGAATTGGAAGATAACCGCATCAGCCCAGAGGAGCTTTTCTTGCTCCTCTTTAACATCTTCGGTCAGTTCTCCACTCTTATAAGCTTGGGCAGAGGAGGCTGCGACATTAAAAGGCTCGCCCGTTGTTTGATGGGGGAAGTCAGCACGATCAACCGTGGCTTTCCACTCCATGCGATAAAGGTCGGATAGACGCACTTCATGGCCGAGGGAGCCGAGTTCTCGTGCGGCAATATCAACCAAAGCCCCATTGAGGGATTGGCGTTCAGGATGGGCGAGGACGATGAGAATATTCATGCTGTAACCCTTTGTGAGTCCGATCATCATATGAAGAGGCCTCACATAGGCTACGCTTCTGCTGCAAGAGAGGCAACAGAAGGTAGGGCAGAGTGGGAAATGCTTGACGGAGGGCGGTAGAGGTCGTAAAGGCATAAAAAGTTTACGGACACGTCACTCCGCGAGGGTTCGCGCAGTGGCGCATTTGTCATGGAATTAAGGATAGATCGTGTTCGAGCAGCTTTCTGGCAGAATGTCGAAGGTCTTTGAGGGTCTCTCCCGTGGGGGGAAGCTTTCGGAGGGTGACGTCACCGAGGCCATGCGCGAGGTTCGCTTGGCCATGCTGGAGGCCGATGTCGCCCTGCCTGTGGTGCGCAGCTTTGTCAGCAAGGTAAAGGAGCGCGCTGTTGGTGGTGAGGTGCTGGATGGCGTCTCCCCCGGTCAGGCTGTGGCGAAGATTGTCAATGATGCGTTGATTGAGGCTTTGGGCGGGGCGGGGGCTGTTCCGCTTAACCTCTCTGCCCCGGCACCGATTCCGTATCTTTTGGTTGGTTTGCAGGGGGCGGGTAAAACCACGACCGCTGGTAAGCTGGCTTTGCGCCTTGCTAGCCGGGAGCGTAAAAAGGTGCTGCTGGCGAGCTTGGACGTGCAGCGTCCCGCCGCGCAGTTGCAGCTTCAGCAAATTGCTGAGCAAGTGGGGGGACGGACGGAGGGGTTAGTCACCTCATTGCCGATAGAGCAGGGACAAGGGCCGGTTGATATTGCCCGCCGCGCGCTAGAGGCTGGCCGTCGTGAAGGCTTCGATGTCGTTATTTTAGATACCGCAGGGCGTCTGGCGATTGATGAAGCCTTGATGGATGAGGTCCGTCAGGTCCGTGACGTGGCAAAACCGGTGGAAACGCTGCTGGTTGTAGATGCCATGACCGGGCAAGATGCCGTTAATACCGCCCAATCCTTTAAGGAGCAGGTCGGGCTAACAGGCGTGATTATGAGCCGTATGGATGGTGATGCCCGTGGTGGTGCCGCCCTCTCCATGAAGGCCGTAACAGGGGAGCCCATCAAATTCACCGGCTCTGGTGAGAAGATGGACGCTCTGGAAGAGTTTCATCCTGAGCGTGTTGCAGGGCGTATCCTCGGTTTAGGCGATGTCGCCGGGCTGGTGGAAAAAGCGTCCGAGCAGCTTGATCAGGAAGAAGGTGAGCGTGTTGCCAAGCGGATGCTCGCCGGCAAGTTTGATCTGAATGATTACGTCTCACAGATCAATCAAATTAACCGTCTTGGGTCTATCTCTGGTATTCTTGGTATGTTGCCGGGGATGGGCAAGCTGAAGGATAAGCTCGCGGGGAAGGATTTGGATACCTCCATCTTCAACCGGCACAAGGCGATTATTTCCTCCATGACAGCGCAGGAGCGCAAAAACCCGGAGATTATCAAGGCGTCACGCAAAAAGCGTATCGCCCTTGGCTCTGGGACGAGCGTGCCAGAGGTCAACCGGCTATTAAAGCAATTTAGCGAGATGGCCACGATGATGAAGCGGCTTAGTAAAATGGGCGGCTTAGCAGGGTTGATGCGTGGCATGGGGGGTGCTGGTGGCCTAGGTGATATGCTCAAGGGGATGGGCGGTCCAGCTGGCCGACCACCTTTTGGCTAAGTGTCTGCTTGGCTGTGTGTTTTTTGTAATGTTCTGATAAGGCAGGAGTTATTATGAGCCTGAAGATTCGTCTATCCCGCGCAGGGGCGAAGAAGCGTCCATATTATCATATTGTGATTGCCGACAGCCGCAGCCCGCGTGATGGCCGTTTTGTAGAGAAGGTCGGGGCTTATAACCCGATGCTTCCTTCCGACCATGCCGAGCGTGTCCGTCTTAATGACGAGCGCATTAAGCATTGGCTGGAGAAGGGCGCGCAAGCGACCGACCGTGTGGCACGTTTCCTCGGTCATGCAGGGCTGGCTCCGAAGCCGACCTTCCATGAGCAGCCGAAGAAATCTGCACCGAAGAAGAAAGCCCAAGAGCGTGCTGCTGCCGCTGCTGAGGCCGCTAAGGCAGCCGAGGCCGAGTAAGGCCTAAGCGGGAGATTTCCTCTTGTCACAATCTTCGTCACATCAGGATGTTTTGGTGGCCACAATTGGCCGCCCGCATGGTGTAAGGGGCCTTGTGCGCCTGCATCCTGCTACAGAGCATCCCGAAACTGTGGAGGCACTTGGCCCTCTGCATGATGAGACAGGGGCTATGTGGCATATACGCTGGAAGGCACCGGGCATAGCGGCCATTCTAGGGCAGGATGGCCAGCCATTACCGGACCGTACAGCGGCAGAAAAGCTGGTGAATCGTAAGCTCTATGCGGCGCGTGAGGCATTGCCAGAGGCAGATGAGGATGAGTTCTACCATATTGATCTCATCGGTATGGAGGCCTCTCTCACCTCTGGGGAAGCAGTTGGGCGTGTTGTGAATGTCCATGATTATGGGGCAGGTACAAGCTTAGAGCTGGAAACAGGGCAGTTGATTCCTTTCACCATGGCGTGCGTGCCGGAGCTAGACATAAAGGCAAAACGCCTTGTGATCGTTCCGCCGGAGGCTGTGGAGGTAGAAGGGGATTTAGCTGGTGAGGTAGAAGTCCGCTCATGACATGGCAGGCTGATATCTTAACCCTTTTCCCGGAGATGTTCCCCGGCCCGCTAGGCTGTTCTTTAGCAGGCCGTGCGTTAGAGCGAGCTTTATGGGCGTGCCATACGCACGACCTTCGTCCCTTTGGGCGGGGGGTGCATAAAGCTTTGGATGACGCGCCTTTTGGCGGGGGAGCAGGGATGGTTATGCGGCCTGATGTGCTGGATGACGCCCTAACCAGTGTAAAGCAGGTAGGCGATAACCGCCCGGTGATTTATCCAACACCGCGTGGGCATCGTCTAGAGCAGAAGGATATTGCACGTTACGTTCAGGGGGATGGGGTTATCATTCTTTGTGGACGCTTCGAAGGGGTGGATGAGCGCGTGCTGGAGAAACATGCAGTCGAGCAAGTCTGCATGGGGGATTTTGTCCTTTCAGGGGGGGAGATCCCAGCATTAGCCCTTTTGGATGGCTGTGTAAGGCTTCTGCCGGGTGTGATGGGGTCCGCATTAAGTGGGGAGGAAGAAAGCTTCTCTGCTGGATTGTTGGAATATCCCCAATATACACGGCCTGCATGTTGGGAGGGGCGCGAGGTTCCTCCGGTTCTGCTATCTGGCAATCATGGGGAGATCGCCCGTTGGCGTGATGAGAAATCCATTGCTGTAACGCGGACGCGCCGTCCAGACCTCTGGGCTGTGTATGAACGCTTTCAGCACCATTGAGTTTGTTTTTGCAGGAGTTTGAGTATGAACATCATTCAGCAATATGAGGCGCGCGAAATGGAGCGTCTCGCTGCTATCCGTAGCGTACCAGAGTTCGCCGCGGGGGACACAGTGCGCGTTGGTGTGCGCGTTGTGGAAGGCACACGCGAACGTGTTCAGGTGTTTGAGGGGGTCGTGATTGCCCGCTCTAACCGTGGCCTTGGCAGCAGCTTTACAGTGCGTAAAGTCTCCAATGGTGAGGGGGTGGAGCGTGTTTTCCCTCTTTTCTCCCCCGCCATTGCTGATATTACAGTAGTGCGCCGTGGTAAGGTGCGTCGCGCGAAGCTATATTACCTTCGTGGTCGCTCTGGTAAGTCCGCTCGTATTGCCGAGCGTCCACGCGATGTGAAAAAGGAGGGCTGATTTTTCAGCTCTCATTAAAGGAGATGAGAGAGAATGCAACATCCGGCTAACCCTAGAACTTTATACGATAAGATCTGGGATGATCATGTGGTGAAAACCCTTGATGACGGAACAAGCCTTCTCTACATCGACCGGCACCTCCTCCATGAGGTGACCAGCCCGCAGGCTTTTGAGAGTTTGCGGGCTGCGGGCCGCCCAGTACGGCGTCCTGATGCCACAATGGCTGTGGCAGACCATAACGTCCCGACCTCTGACCGCTCCCAACCGGTGGAAGACCCGCAGAGCCGCCTTCAAATTGAAACATTGGAGGCGAATGTTAAAGAGTTTGGCGTTCCATATTTTCCTTTACGGTCCCGCCAGCAGGGCATTGTGCATGTGGTTGGGCCAGAGCAAGGCGTTTCCCTCCCCGGCATGACGATTGTGTGCGGGGATAGCCATACCTCCACCCATGGGGCTTTTGGCTCTTTGGCTTTTGGTATTGGTACGTCTGAAGTCGAGCATGTATTGGCAACCCAGACGCTGCTTCAGAAGCGTAGCAAGAATATGCGTGTGCGGGTTGAGGGTGATGTCGCACCGGGCGTGACGGCAAAGGACATCATGCTCAGCATCATTGGCCGTATCGGTACAGCTGGTGGGACAGGCCATGTGATTGAGTTTGCAGGCTCTGCCATCCGTAATCTGGATATGGCTGGGCGCATGACGCTGTGTAATATGTCTATCGAAGCCGGAGCGCGCGCAGGCATGGTCGCACCGGATGAAACGACCTTTGCGTATGTAAAGGGTCGTCCTTTTGCCCCGCAGGGTGAGGCTTTCGAGCAAGCCGTGGCTTATTGGAAGACGTTAGCCACCGATGATGGCGCGCATTTTGATGAAGAAGTGGTGTTGGATGCCGCGGCAATTACGCCGTCTGTCACATGGGGGACAAGCCCGGAAGATGTCCTGCCCATTACAGGCACCGTGCCCCGCCCTGAGGAGTTTGCCGACCCAGCCAAGGCCGAGCGCATCCGCCGCACGCTGGCCTATATGGGGCTAGAAGCAGGGCAGAAAATTGCCGGCACACCGGTGGATGTCGTCTTTATTGGCTCTTGTACGAATAGCCGTATTGAGGACCTTCGCGCCGCTGCGGCAGTCCTTAAGGGGCGGAAGGTGGCCGAGGGTGTGCACGCGATGGTCGTGCCGGGCTCTGGCCTTGTGCGCTATGCTGCGGAGCAAGAAGGGTTGGACAAAATCTTCCGTGAAGCCGGGTTTGAATGGCGCGAAGCGGGCTGCTCTATGTGCTTGGGTATGAACCCCGATAAGCTCAGTGCGGGGCAGCGTTCTGCGTCTACTTCCAATCGTAATTTTGAGGGACGGCAAGGCCCGGATGGGCGGACGCATCTTTGCTCTCCCACCATGGCCGCTGCGGCGGCTGTGACAGGGACGCTCTGTGATGCGCGTGATTTGTTAAAGCCTGAATTGGCAGAAGGAGCCGCTTAATCATGGAAAAATTTACACGTTTAACCAGCGTTGCAGCGGCTCTCCCACAAGAGAATGTGGATACGGATCAAATCATCCCCGCTCGTTTTCTTAAAACCATTCATCGCACGGGGTTGGGTAAGCATCTTTTCGCCGGGCAACGTTATGATGCGCAGGGGAAGGAAAACCCGGATTTCGTGCTGAATAAACCAGCCTATCGTAAGGCTGGTATTCTCATCACGCTAGATAATCTGGGCTGTGGCTCTTCGCGCGAGCATGCACCTTGGGCGTTGTTGGATTTCGGTATTCGTTGCGTTATCGCGCCCAGCTTTGCCGATATTTTCTATAATAACTGCTTTAAGAATGGCATTTTGCCCATTCGCCTGCCGCGTGAGCAATGTCTCGCTCTGATGGAGGATGCGAGCCATGGTGAAAATGCGCGCTTAACCGTTGACTTGGAAAAGCAAGAGATTCATCGCCCTGATGGTGAGGTCGTGACGTTTGAGATGGACCCGTTCCGCCGTCAGGTTCTTTTAGAAGGGCTGGATGATGTGGCTCAAACGCTGAAGACTCATGAGGAGGCCATCCGCGCTTTTGAGGCCCGGCCTTCACGCGCGTGGGTGCCTTCAACGAAGCAAGCTAGCTGCCCGCAAAGCGTCATTGGCGCAAAAGGAGAAACAGCATGAGTGCTTCACATAAAATCCTTTTGCTGCCCGGTGATGGCATCGGGCCAGAGATTATGGCTCAGGCGGTCAAGATTATTGATTGGTTGAAGGCCGAGCGCGGGCTTAATGTTGACTTGTCGGAGGACCTTGTCGGTGGGGCGTCTCTGGCTAAATATGATGTACCTATCCGCGATGAGGTGATTGCCAAAGCAAAAGCGGCCGATGCTGTTTTATTTGGCTCGGTAGGGGACCCAGCATGGAAGGATGTCCCCTTTGACCGCCGGCCAGAGGTGGCTATTCTGCGCTTGCGTAAGGATTTGAATCTTTACGCAAACTTACGTCCTGCCAAATTGTTCGACCCGCTATTATCGGCATCTGCGTTAAAGCCGGATGTGGTGCGTGGGTTGGATTTGATGATTGTGCGTGAGACGGTCGGCGGTGTGTATTTTGGCGAGCCGCGCGGTATTGAGAGCCTCCCCGATGGCACAAAGCGCGGGATTAATACCGAAGTTTACACCACAGCCGAGATTGAGCGTGTGGCTCGTGTAGCGTTCGACCTCGCTCGTTTGCGGAGTGGTCGTGTTTGCTCGGTAGAGAAGGGCAATGTCATGGAGAGCGGCTTGCTCTGGCGTGAGGTTGTGACGGACCTACATAAACGTGAATATAGCGATGTCACGCTGACCCACATGTTAGCTGATAATTGTGCGATGCAGCTCGTGCGGGACCCACGGCAATTTGATGTGATGGTTACGGGGAATCTCTTTGGGGATTTATTATCTGACCTCGCCTCGATGTTGACGGGCTCTTTAGGCATGTTGCCTTCTGCCACATTAGGCACACCGGTCGGGAGTGATAAACGCGCGGCTTTATATGAGCCCATCCATGGGAGTGCACCCGATATTGCGGGCAAGGGCATTGCGAACCCGCTTGCGCAAATCCTCTCCTTAGCGATGTTACTGCGTTATTCGCTGGAGCGTGGTGAGGATGCTGCGTTGATTGAGCAAGCCGTGTCTGATGTTCTGGCCTCTGGGTTACGGACGGCAGATATTGCGGCGGCGGGCGATACCCCCGTGGGGACTGAGGAGATGGGTGCGGCTGTTCTTAAAGCATTGCGCGCCCGCGCTTAAGTGCAAGGGGCCTAAGAAGCCCCTGTTAAAGATGTAAAGAGGAGTGGATATGCCACTTGCTGCCACGCGGATGGGGCGTATTTTGCCTAGCCAGACCATCGCCATTACGCAAAAGGCGCGGGCTTTAAAAGCAGAGGGGCGGGATATTATTAGCCTCTCTGCCGGGGAGCCGGATTTTGATACGCCTGACTTCATCAAACAGGCAGCGATAGAGGCAATCCAGCGTGGCGAGACAAAATATACGGACGTAGCGGGCATACCGGCCTTACGCCAAGCTGTTGCTGCGCGGTTGAATGCTGATTTCGACCTTGATTACCGCGCGGAGGAGATTTGCATCTCTACAGGCGGTAAGCAGGTCATTTATAACGTCATGGTCGCGACATTGAATGAGGGGGATGAGGTCATCATCCCAGCCCCGGCGTGGGTCTCTTACCCTGATATTGTACAGCTGGCTGATGGTAAGCCGGTCATCGTACCCACGACGTCCGAGACGGGGTTCCGTCTAACAGCCGAGCAGTTACGGGCAGCCATTACACCGCGGACGCGTTGGCTGATGTTGAACTCCCCCTGTAATCCGACAGGCAGTGCGTATTCTCGTGAAGAGTTAAAGGCCCTAACAGATGTGCTGCTAGAGCACCCGCAGATTTGGGTTTTAACGGACGATATTTATGCCAAGCTGACCTATGATGGGCGGCAGGCTTATACCATCGTGCAGGTAGAGCCGCGCTTGCGGGAGCGTACCCTTACGATGAATGGTGTCAGCAAAGCCTATGCCATGACAGGCTGGCGTATTGGTTTTGCTGCCGCCCCCGTGCAGTTGATAAAGGAGCTGATAAAGCTGCAAGGCCAAAGTACGAGTAATGCCTGCTCTATCGCCCAAGCGGCGGCCTTGGCGGCTGTGTCTGCCCCGCAAGATTTCATTCAAGAGATGGTCTCTGTCTATCAAAAACGGCGGGACCTCGTGGTCGCAGCCCTTTCCCGCGTGCCGGGGCTTATATGCCCTAAGCCGGAAGGGGCTTTTTATGTGTTCGTCTCGGTGCAAAATCTGTTGGGTAAGCGCACAGCAAGTGGGCATGTGCTGAAGAATGATGAAGATTTCGTCACGGCCTTGCTGGATGAAACCGGGGTTGCTGCCGTGCATGGCACTGCGTTTTTGATGCCGGGTTATTTCCGTGTGTCATACGCGACAAGCACGGAGCTTTTGGAGGAAGCCTGCCGTCGCATTGCCCGTTTTTGTGAGGGGCTAGCCTAATGTTTAAACCAGCCGAGCGTTTAGCGACATTACCCACACCCGCAACCATTGCTATGGCCGCGCGTGCGCGTGAGCTTAAAGCGCAGGGTAAGCCGGTGATTTCCTTAGCCTTGGGCGAGCCGGATTTCCCATCGCCTAACGCCGCGTTGGAAGGTGCGGTAGCAGAAGTCCGCGCGGGGCATACTGGCTATCCGCCAATTCCCGGTCAGAAGCCGCTATTGGAGGCCATTGCGGCAAAGTTTAAGCGGGATAATGGGTTGGATGTATCGCTAGAGCAGTTGATGGTCTGTAATGGCGGCAAACAAGCTATTTTTAATGCGTTTATGGCCTCCTTAAATGAGGGGGATGAGGTTGTTGTTCCCGCTCCTTATTGGGTGAGTTATCCCCTCATTGCGCGGATGTTTGGTGGTGTGCCAGTGGAGGTCCCTTGCCGGGAGGAAGATGGCTTTCGCCCACAAGCAGAAGCGATTCGCGCAGCAATTACCCTACGCACGCGTTGGCTTGTGCTGAACTTCCCCAATAATCCGACCGGGGCTATCCTAGAGCGCGCTGATTTGGAGGCGATTGCTGCCGTGTTGCGCGATGCCCCGCATGTCATGGTGATGAGTGACGAGATTTACGAGCATCTCACCTTTGATGGTAAAGCGCATCTTTCTTTGCTCAATGTCGCGCCGGATTTGGCAGAGCGTGTCCTCATCATCAATGGGATGAGCAAAGCTTATGCGATGACTGGCTGGCGTGTTGGCTTCGCTTGTGGTCCTGTGCCGCTCATTAAGGCGATGATTAAAGTACAGGGCAATGCGACATCTGGCATTTGTACCTTGGCACAAGGCGGGGCCGCCGCGGCTTTGCGGGAAGATATGGCCGGGGTGCAGGCGATGCGAGCAACTTATGAGCGGCGGCGTGGCGTTGTGGTCGGGGCTTTACAGCAGATTACCGGGCTTAGCTGCGCTATGCCGCAAGGGGCATTTTATGCTTATCCCGGCTTATCTGCCTTGATGGGCATGCATTCAGCCGGGGGGCGTTTGTTAAAAGATGATGTCGCCTTTGCTGAGGCTCTGTTGGAGGAAGCGCACATCGCTACAGTTCCCGGCTCTGCCTTTGGTTATGGCCCACATTTACGGCTCTCCTTTGCGGCCGCCGATGCAGAGCTTGCCGAAGCCTGCGAGCGATTGAAGGATTTTGTGGCGGGGATAAAGGGCTAGACGTACTCCTAAGAGAGGAAGGTAGAGAAACTGTAACAATACGATGCTGAAAATGGCCTTTCGCGGCCTGGATTCCTTGATCAACTATGATTTCCTGTTAGGCTATCTTTACGTTGTGAGCAGGATGGGTGTTTGAGGTGAGACGGAAACGGCCAATTTTTTATAAAACGTCGCGTAAAGAGGTATCGGTTGCCTCTACGCTTGGTCGTATGGTCGTGTTGTTGGGGCTAACGTTTGGTTTCCTCCTGCTTGTGCGATTCTGCTCTCCTGTGTTTCATGCTGTGCAATATGTCGCGGGGACAGCGTGGTGGCAGCAACTTTATACGCTGCTGCATATAGAAACAGCTTTGGGGCGGGAGCAACTCATCCTGCTGGGTATTGTGTTAGGGGCTTTTGTGCTTGCCCTGTTAATCCAGCTGTCAGGATTATGGCTGTTGCAAAAAATACGCGGGCGTTAAGCGCTCCTCTGTTGTAGAGCAGAGGACGCTACACATAACCACGACAGGATGAGCATTGTTCCCCCTAAGGGGGCTAGTCGTGCAGGGAATAAGACCCCAACTCCATGAAGTGCAACAGGGATACTAAAGAGGGTGGTGCCGAGGGCCAGACCTATGCAGCCGCATGTAAGACGTAGCGGATGCAGTTGGGAGGCTCCTAAGCTTAGGGCACAGAGGGCGATTCCGTGCCATAAAGCAATGTCGGCAGCTCTATGGAGCATATCTCTGCCTTGTGGAGATAGAAAAGCGGCGTCGGGCAGATGGGTGGCTAGGGCTTGGCTAGCAACGGCGAGGCTGGCATAGAAGGCTCCGAAAGCGAAAAGATAACGTAAAATCCTATGGATATAGGTAGGAATTGTCCTGTTATGTTGCTGCATATTGGTTATAACCTGACGTAATTAACGACTGTTGTTGAGTGTTCCATGTGTTTGGGAGGATGAGAAGAGAAAATTATGAAACGTCATTCCATATTATGTATTGCATTTTTGGCTATGGGGGGGTGTGCATTATTCCCGCCTTCAGCACCGCGGGTTCCGCCTCTACCTAAGGGGCCAGTAACGCCGCCTAAACTGTCTGTAAGTGATGTGGCAATGTTGCAGAAAATTGAGTCTCGAGCTGTTTACATGAAGGCTATGGCGAGTTTGGCTGATACCCATAGTAGTGATGAGTTAGTGAAGGGTTTTGCTCGCCAAATGGTGCAGGATTACGATAAAACGCATGTGGCAGCGCAAAAACTGGCAACAAATTTTAATCTTGCTTTGTCAGATGCTCAATCAGCACAGGATAAGAACCGCCTAACACGCTTAGGGAAGCTGTATGGTCGTCCCTTTGATAGAAATTTTCTATACAATTTAATACATTCCTCCACAGCAAAAGAACGGGCGGAATTAAAGGCTGTGCAGAAAAATGGAAGCACAGCGGAGATGAAAAGCCTTGCCGGTGCGCTAGTAACCTTATTAGAGCAATGCCAAGTGCAAGGTAATGGGTTAATTCATCGTTAAAATTTCTAGAAACGGCTAATCGGCGACCTGTCAAAATGTTATCTTATTTTTGACATTTTCATTGTAATGTGGCAGAGGCAAGTAGTCGTTGGGAATAGAGACCTATTATTCCCTCTAATCTATAAGTCATATCTTTTAGGAGGTAGATATTATGGAGAATAGAGGGAGTGATAGTGGCTTGAATCGTATAACTTTATTGAAGATTGTTGAAATTACAGACAATGCAGGATGAATCGTATCTAACCGAGCATTCTCTCCGTGAAGCGTTGGAGAGAATGGGGATGGGTAATGACACTGTGTCACCGTCTCAACCGAGAATGGTTGGTAATCGGCAGCAAAATAGTGGTGCGTCAGGGCGTGTTCCCTTTAGGGGGCGGGTAAACCAGCAGACAACAACGCGTCGTCGCCGTTTTGCAGGGGACGATACAGTGGTTGTGGAACATCAGACCCTCGCACGCCCAGGGCAGAAGCGGAACGTAAACCGTATTGCTGCGACAATCGAGGTGGGGCAGGAGCAAGAGCGGTTAAAGCAGAGCTTGCAGCGGGAGAGACGCCGATCGCACGATGCAGAGGCCGAGTTAGCTATTCTGGGGGATCGTGTCCGTACGGCGACAACGCAAATAACGCATTTGCGTTTGCAGGTTGATGAAGGCAAGAAGCTGATACAACAGCGTGATGAAGAGATTTTGTGCCTTAGGTCGGAGTTGCACCAGTTGCGTGGGCAACAGCGTAAAAAGTCTGCTTCGGCTACAAAGGTGAAAGCGGCGTCTGTTGAGGCGGATGAATCCAACCAAAAACCAGTACAGTGGTGGAAGGATTAGAGTGCACAATGCCCGACATGGGGGAGGCGGATGGGTTACGGCGCGTCCGTTGAAGATTGTCCATGTCGGGGATTTCTTTTTTAGTTTGAAGAGAAACGCCCCTAGCCAGTTTAGTGTGGGGGGTAAGCTTTCTCACGGGTTAGTCCGCAACGGGCATCACGTTATTGATCTCTCCTACCGCGATGTTGCGCGTGCGGGGGGATGGTTTGGCAGCCGCAAATTAGGGCGGCGGTATTTATGGCGTGCGTTGAAGGAATTCCTCGCGCTAAGTGCGCCGGACCTTCTTTTATTAGGTCATGGCTATATGATTCCCCCTGCTGTCATTGCGGAGATACGCCGCCAGCAGCCAGGAATGCTCATCGTACAATGGAATATTGATGCGTTATTTGTCCCTGATAATGTGCGGGATTTTGCTGCCCGGCATCAGGTGGTGGATGCTAGTTTCATCTCCACGGCGGGGCCGATTGTGCGTGAGATTATAGGAGAAGGCGGGCGTGTTTATTTTCTGCCTAATCCAGTAGATGCGAGTGTAGAGCGTGGTCAGGCTTTTGCGCGTCAAAATATAGAAGCGGACCTTTTTTACTCTTGCGGTAATCCAGCGCGCGAGCGGCTCATTTGTGGGCAGAGCTGGGAGATGAACCAGTTTTGTCAGATGTTAGAGGGGACATTGCCGCCCACTATGCGCTATGCGTATGCAGGGGTACGCGGGCAGCCTTATGTGAGCGGGCCTGCTTACGCTGCGTTACTAGAGCAGAGCGCGATGGGCCTTAATATTAGCCGCCGGGCGGATTATCATCTTTATAGTTCAGATCGTCTTGCACAGATGGTCGGTAATGGACAGCTTGTATTTATGGAGCGACAAACAGGCTATGATTGCCTTTTTTCTGAGCGAGAGATGGGGTTTTTTAGTACAATAGATGAGCTTAGTGAGGCTATCTGTTTCTTCCATCAACATCCCAAAAGCCGCCAAGATGTCGCTCGGGCGGGGTGGCAGCGTTATCATCAACTCTTTAATGAACGTGCCGTGGCTGATTACCTCATTGGCCAGACATTCGGCACGCTCTCTGATGATGATCATACATGGCGGCAGTTTACCGCGATATAGGGGGGTAGCGCCGCTCGTTATTGCACATGTTCTTGGAATTGAGCTGCGCGTAAATGGGTCCGATTATAATCTAATTCATCATGGTTTAGCTGCAAGCCGATCTCCATAGAGTAAGGGCTGATCTGCGGATTATTGCCCGTTGGGATATCAATAAAACGCAACGGCGTATTAACCTGTGTGATGGAGAGCGCAGGTGTTAATTTTAGCGTCTCGGTGAAGATTTTTTTATCTACAATCTTTCCATCTTGTAGGATGGCCACAAAATACGGGATGGTTACGGTATCGCCTTTTGCGGCGGGACCACGCTCTAGTTGGAGGTTCAAGCTAAGACGTACACGGGTAAGGGGGCGTTTTTGCTCATCTTGCGGGCCGGTACGACAATCACCTTGCACAGCTAATATATGTGTTGAGGTGAGCCTGTGTGCAGCATCCAGCCCTTTGCCATCATAAGTAATGAGGTCCGCTAAGGGGCCGGGCACATCAAATTTGGGGCATGCTGGGGCGAAGGTATGTGTGGTATCAGCACCTTCGCAGCCGGTAAGAAAACTAATGAGCATGAGGGCACCGAAACCCCCCATCAAGCGGGAGAATATAGGGGAAGAGGGAGAGAATGCGGGCATCGGACTCAGAAAACTCCATAGAAAATGGGCGTAGGACATTGCAGCAGACGGCAATACGGACGATATAAGGGCCCAAAGGTGATGCTTTATATGCTATATCTTTGTATGAGGTATTGCCGAACCGTTCAATATCGTATCGTTTATCGCCTGCCTGGGGAAGATTATGTCAGAACAGACGACACCTGTAACCGCCAACTCTGCTAACCCCGGAGCAGATTCGCCGACCTCTCGGCCCAAGTTAAAGATTCTACTCGCAGGCCCGCGAGGCTTTTGTGCGGGGGTGGATCGGGCTATTCGTGTGGTGGAAGAGGCTTTGCGTCGCTACGGCGCGCCTGTTTATGTCCGCCATGAGATTGTTCATAACCGCACGGTTGTAGAAGGTCTGGAAGCCAAAGGGGCCATTTTTGTAGAGGAGCTAGATGAAGTTCCTGAAGATGGTCATGTAGTGTTCTCCGCCCATGGTGTGCCGAAATCCGTGCCAGCGGAGGCGCAGCGGCGTAACCTTTTATATTTGGATGCCACATGCCCGCTTGTCTCTAAAGTCCATCGGGAGGCAGAGCGTCACTTTGCCGGTGGTGGGCCAGAGCAGCGTCATATTTTGATGATTGGCCATGCAGGCCACCCCGAAGTTGTGGGAACAATGGGGCAGCTCCCTCCCGGAGCCGTCACCTTGATTAATGATGCGCGTGAGGCTGCTGAGGTTCAGCCGAAGGATGTGGACCGCCTCGCCTTCATTACTCAAACAACGCTCTCAGTTGATGATACAGCGGAGATTGTTGATATTCTGCGCACGCGTTTCCCTAATATTGTGGGGCCGCGGCGGGAAGATATTTGTTACGCCACGACGAATCGCCAAATGGCGGTTAAGGAGCTGGCTGCGGAATGTGATTTGGTGATTGTTATTGGCTCGCCCAACTCCTCCAATTCGCAACGGCTGCGCGAAGTGGCAGAACGCTCTCTTGCAAAGCGTGCCCTCTTGGTGCCGAAAGTCTCCGACATGGATTGGAGCGAATTAGATGGCGTCAAAACATTAGGGATGAGTGCCGGGGCTTCCGCACCGGAGAGCTTGGTGCAGGAGATGATAGAGGAGCTTTCCGCTCGCTATGATGTCACTATTGAGGAGCGCATTGTGAAGGAGGAGAACATCAATTTCCGCTTGCCACAGCCTCTGGCGGATGCGGTCTAAAGCCTTATGGCCGTTTATACGGAGTTAGATGAGGAGGTCTTACGGGACTTCCTCTCCCTTTACGCTATAGGGGACTTGCACTCCTTCGTTGGAATTGCGGAAGGTGTTGAAAATAGCAATTTCTTGCTCAAGACAACGCAGGGCCGCTTTATCCTAACCCTCTTTGAAAAACGCATGAACCCGCAAGAATTGCCGTGGTTCTTGGGGTTGATGGGTCATTTAGCGCAGCATGATATTGCGTGCCCTCAACCTATCATGGCGCGGGATGGCCGCGTATTGCGGCAATTAGCGGGTAAGCCTGCTGTGATTGTTAGCTTCCTTGAGGGGCACGCACGGGAGGAGATTACACCAGCGGCGTGTGCGCAAGTGGGACAGGCTTTGGCGCGTTTGCATCAGGCCGGGCAAAGCTATAAGGCGGAACGTCCCAACGCCCTTGGGCCACAGGGATGGCAGAGCGTATTTGCAAGTTGCACTGATGGTGGTGATGAGGCTGTAGCAACCCTTATTGCAGAGACAAAAGGGGCTCTCGTTGAGGTCATTAAGGCATGGCCAACGCAAGACCATTTACCACGTGGGCAGATTCATGCTGATTTATTCGTAGATAATGTCTTTTTTGAAGGAGAGATATTATCCGGCATTATCGACTTCTACTTCGCTTGTACGGACTTCCTCGCTTATGACCTCGCTATTTGTGTAAATGCGTGGTGCTTTAAAGCCGAGCAGGATTATCAACCCGACCGGGCAGAGGCTCTTTTACAAGGTTACGAGCAGATTCGCCCCCTAAGTGATGCAGAGCGGGCGGCTTTGCCGGTCTTATGCCAAGGGGCGGCGTTACGGTTTTTGCTCACACGTCTTTATGACTGGGTTCATACCCCAGCCGGGGCGTTGGTGACGCGTAAAGACCCATGGGCGTATCAGCGGCGGTTGCATCATTTCCAAAAGGTGCCGCATGTCCCCTAATGCTGAGGCAGAAGATACCCCCACTATGGAGGTCGATATTTGGACCGATGGCGGGTGTAAACCCAACCCCGGCCCTGGGGGATGGGGCGTGCTTTTGCGCTATCAAGGGCATGAAAAGGAAATGAAAGGCGGCGAAGCGGAGACGACCAATAATCGTATGGAACTTACCGCTGCCGCTATGGCTTTGGAGGCCCTAAAGCGACCTTGTATCGTGAATCTTTATACCGATAGTGCTTATTTGCAGAATGGCATAACGCGTTGGCATACAGGGTGGGTACGTCGTAACTGGCGCAATGCATCAGGTGACCCGGTAGCGAATATGGATTTATGGCGGCGCATTTTAGACGTTGCGAAACGCCATAAAATAGAATGGCATTGGGTGAAGGCTCATGCAGGGCTAGAGGAAAATGAGCGCGTTGACCAATTAGCAACAGAGGGGCGGGAAGAGCTGGAGAGGGGCCATTCTGCTGCGTCTTAATTGTTGTTGAGTGTTTTCTTGAGGAAGAAACGTATTATAGGGCTTTACCCATAGGCTGAGTTTCGCTAGATAAGCCCTAGCTGATCCCGAATAGCTCAGTTGGTAGAGCAAGCGACTGTTAATCGCTGGGTCGTAGGTTCGAGTCCTACTTCGGGAGCCAGCTTTTTTTAAGTAAGTCCGGCCTTTTAAGGGGCGGGCTTTTTTTGTGCTTAAAGCTGCGAAAGTTTTTTCATCATTGTGAAAAAAAGCCTTTACCCATTCGGGGAGTTTGGGTAGATAAGCTCCCAGCTGATCCCGAATAGCTCAGTTGGTAGAGCAAGCGACTGTTAATCGCTGGGTCGTAGGTTCGAGTCCTACTTCGGGAGCCAGCCTTTTTAAGTAAGTCCGGCCTTTTGGGGTGCGGGCTTTTTTTATATGTTCGCTAAATTATGTGATCCACCAGTTCTACCCTCCCGTACAATGCAGTATGAGGGAATGACCATCGAGGATAGCCATAAGGAAGGCATTAACCAGCATGACGGGCGTAGCGCAGACACAAGGCTCTCAGAACATTAAATACGCAACGGTTACATGGGACCAGCTGCATCGTGATGCGCGCCTGCTCGCAGCGGAGTTGATGCGGCAATATAGGCCGTTTCGTGGTATCGTAGCGATTACACGAGGGGGGCTAATTCCTGCTGCAATTTTAGGGCGGGAGTTGGGCTGCCGATTGATCGAGACGGTCTCGGTTGTGAGTTATGAAGGAGAAGAGGGCACCCAGCAGGAGCCTAAACTGCTTAAAGAGGCAGACGCGGCTGGAGACGGGGAGGGGTTTCTTATTGTGGATGACCTTGTCGATTCTGGTGTGACAGCGCGTTATGTGCGGGAGATGCTGCCTAAGGCGGTATTTGCTTGCCTTTATGCCAAACCCGATGGGCGGCCTTATACGGATCATTTTGTAACGGAAGTTGCACAAGATACATGGGTATTGTTCCCCTGGGATATGGCCCCGCAATTTGTGCCGCCCCTTAGCCGTGGAGCCGTTGTATAATTTTATGAAAAAACTCACCTGTTTGGGGTGAAACCCCCTTGCCTGAAAGGGCAAGGCCCTTTAAGAAGTAGCTCACGTCGTCGGGGCGTGGCGCAGCCTGGTAGCGCGCCTGTTTTGGGTACAGGAGGCCCCCGGTTCGAGTCCGGGCGCCCCGACCACGTTACACAGCAAAGGCAGAGCGCCCTTAGCTCAGCTGGATAGAGCAACAGCCTTCTAAGCTGTGGGTCGCTGGTTCGAATCCAGCAGGGCGCACCATCATATATTGTGGCTTGGTGCGCAATTTTTAGCTTGAAGTCTCATTTCTTCTGTAATTACGGTAACGTCTCTGGCTCGATAATGAGCGGTGTATCTTGGCGCGTATAATGTGTTGGCCCAATTTTGGCGTAATGAGCTTCGTGAGAGAAGATATTATACTCAACCCCGCTGGTTAGCGCATGGAAGAGCCGTGCATTTTGCGGTGTGCGATAGCTGTGGAGAATACGGGAATATATAATAGGCCCTGTGGTCAGGAACGTCCCTTGCAGGCCCACACTATGAATAAAGGGATCATAGAGTTTAATATTGCATAATGTTTGATGAATAATACGTCGTAGTAAAGGGTGCCCTGCTGCGTAGATGAGGAAGAATTGTTGATATTCTCCCGCATATTTAACATGCTGAATCTCGGGATATTCCGTACCCACACGCGGCCAGAAGGATAATAAGGCTGTATCGTCAGGCCGAATGATTGTGTGCAGCGGGACGACGATTGTCGATTTAAGGTCCAGATACACACCGCCGAGCTGGTAGAGGCATAGGTAACGGAAAAGATCAGCCCGTGCGGCCCCATAACGGGGATTTATTGCATTATAATAGCGTAAAACATCGTCGCCATAATGCTCCGCTATAAAATCATGAATAGCGCGGCCGCCTTGGTCGGACCAATAGCAGAAGTCATAATCTGGGTTGAGAAGAATCAAATTATCACGATTATGCCGAAATGATTCGGGGAATTCAGCCTCTTTGCCTGTTTGATGAATATATTTCGCAATGGTCGTGGCTGGTTCTATAACGGGGGGAGGTGGTGGGAGTATAGTAGGGTCAATGATGCGCACATAACTATCTGCATGGAGCGGATCGCTATGATGGGTCATGGACATATCAGGATGTAGAATGAGATTCCCTTGCTCTGGATGGGTAAAAACATATTGGTTGTTACCCATGTTTTTGAGCACATAGCCATGATGTGTCATGTCCCCTTCAGAGGCAGGGGGAAGGGCGTTCTCATCGCTATAAGCGCAAACATGCTGTTGGCTTAGCCCTTGTGGAGTACAGGCAATATAGGTGTTAAGACGGCTAAGAAACATGACGTAGGCCCATCAGTTTATGGTTTGACCGAGCGACAAAATAAGGTGAAGTGGCTGACAGACTCATTGTCATAATTTGTAAAAGAGATTGTGTGGTCTTCGCCTTCTTTTATAGAGGATAAAGCAGCTAGGCTGGGTAGGTTGTCGTAAAGATTAATCACGACCTCCCCAATGCGCCCACCACCTGGCTTATTGTCGCTAGGAGGCAAAAAGCTGAAATGCCCTACCTGCTTAGATGATGCTTCGGCCGTAATATGGCTCATATCAGGGTCACTGATGAGGGCTAAACCTTGTAACATGCGCTCTGTCACGGGGAGAAATTGCTCCCACGCATTGACGCCAGTTACAAAGCCGAGATCATCAGAGCGTGGGTTAATGCTGAGAAACTCGTTTGCGTCTTTTTTTTGTAATTTAACTAAGCCTCTGCGGATTTTTTTCATAATGAGAGGTTCGACAGGGAGCTGTTCTCCGTTAAGATTCCACCATGTGAGGTCTGCTTGTGGCGGGAGAGGAAAGGGAGAGGGAATAAAGCCGTTCATAAGTGTCCCTTGGAAAGGAGTACGTATAAGGCGGCTCTGAGAGGGGGCATAGCTAATGATGTGCCCAAAGCAATCGAAGAACCAAACTCTCTCAAAAAAAGGTAAATCTCGCTCAATCATCGAGGAACTATAGAACTTTTTGTGATTTTTTATAAGATTATTTCCTCATTCTTGAGAAAAAGTTTATAGTGCACAGAATGTAAAAACTGTAACGTGTTAACCATAGAGAAAAGAGGATGTATTCCTCCTTTGATAGCTGATTAAGGTGTGTGGATGAGTGAAGCCGTTAGATTGCTAATATGGGATATGGATGAGACCTTTTGGAAAGGAACGCTCGCTGAAGAAGGAATCATCGCTGAGAGTAATGCCGCTGCTATCGTACGGACCTTAACGGAACGCGGTATTTTAAATTCTATTTGTTCGAAGAACGATTTCGAGGCCGTAAAAGCCGAGCTTGAAGCCATGGAGATATGGGATCATTTTGTGTTCCCTAGTATCGATTGGAGCAGCAAAGGCAAACGCGTTGCTGAAATTATTCAGAAGATGCAACTTCGGCCGGAAACGGTCATGTTTATTGATGACAACCCCACAAACCGCGAGGAGGTGCGCCAAACCTGTCCTGGTATCCAAGTGGAGGATGAAACATTTGTAGAGCGTATATTAGAGTCTGACCTCTTTAAGGGGAAAGATGATAAAGAGAAAAAACGCCTTAAACAATATAAACTACAAGAGCAGAAATATAAAGATCGTAATGAAAGTGGTGATGCTGCGCTTGATGATTATGATTTTTTGCGGAAGAGCAATATACAAGTTGAAATTATTTACGATTTAACGGAGCATAAAGAGCGCGTTGCAGAATTACTAAATCGAACGAATCAGCTTAACTTTACAAAAAAGAGGCTTTCAGAAGATAAAGTTGAGGCTCTTTATGATGTTGAGCGGATGATCGAACATACAGGGACGTTCAACCATATGGCGGTCGTCCGTGTGAGAGATAATTATGGTGATTATGGCATCGTTGGTTTTTTCCACGTTGTGCAGAATGCCACGGATAATTTTCTCGTTCATTTCTGTTTTTCGTGCCGTACCCTTGGGATGCATATTGAGACATGGGTGTACCGCTATCTTGGTGAGCCATATTTAGAGGTCCAAGGGGAGGTGGCAAACGACCCGACTACAGACACAGCTCCGGTAGATTGGGTGCAGCTTACCTCTTTTGATGAAGAGGGCGAGGCTGTGCCTCTACAGCAGGCCGATTATCCTATCCTTATGGGGGGTGGTTGTGATGTTGATTCTATTCGGCATTATGTAAAAGATTGCTCGAGCGATATCACCGTTTTTACGAATACGGTGCGTAATGGTTTTTTGATTCGGCGGGACCATTCCTCCATGGTGCGTATCAGTGTGGAGGGAGGGGAGCGTGAGCATACCGCTCTGAGGCAATGTGGTTATAAGGCGGAAGATTTTTTCCCTTCTTTGCGACCTTTAGAAGAGGCCCCATGGGGGTTGGTGGTGTTTAGCTTTTGGGCAGATGCGGGCTTCCAAATTTACCGTTTGCCAGATAGTGAACATACAGCGACTTATTGCCCTCCGCAGGTAGCGTATGGGAATTTTCAGCAATTTTATGAAGATGATTTTTTAAGAATGGGCGGTCCACGCTCGGAGTTACGCTATTACCGTTTTGCGAAGGCTAATTTGCGTCCCTTAGGCGTGATTGACGAGGAACGACATAAGGAAAATTTGCGGGCAATTTTGCGGAAGGTTCCCGCACATTGTGATGTTGTGTTGTTTACACTTCCCTCTAAAGTGCCTGATCTATACCCTGAGTCCGGCATATTAGAACGGCATGCGACGGTGGCTTTTTGGCAGTATGAAGTATCGGAGGAATTTCCTAACGTACGGTGTGTAAATTTTGATCAGTTTATTCATTCTTTGGAAGAAGCTCACACATACGATCATTTCGGTCGTGTAGTATATCTTAGAGCGGGGCAATACCTGAAGGATCTGTATCAGAGAAAGGTGCGTGAATTGGAAGAATAACATCTTAAAAAGATATAAATATTAAGATTGAGTTCCTTTGTAAGGTTGTTTTTATCTTCTAACCTTGTGTTCTTTTACATATAAGAGCATAGTGAGGCACGATAGGTGAGGGGCAGGGATTGTAAATGGCTGTCAAAAATTCTTTTTTGTACTCGTTCGAGAAGGTTTGGTTTCTTGATGGTTACGGGCATATGTTGTGTTACGAGCCGTATAGGCGGGGCTTGGCGCGGGTTCCTTTATTAGGAATGTTGTTGAAGGGATTTGTGGCGTTGCCCTATCCATTGCCGGTCTCTTCTGTTCCAACATGGTGGGGGAACTCCGGTGTGCCGTTAGAGGTGCCTGCCCTTGTGTTAAACACCGAGGATAGCGGCCTTGTGACATTGCAGGATGAGGCCGGGGCGTATCTTTCTATTGATGTGCGTAATAATCACACTCTTTTTGTTGGTGCTGCCAATGAGTGGGAGCGTTTTTTGCCTATTACGCATGATATGTTTCAAGGTCTCATCCTTATGACGGACCCTGATATCGGTGAGGTTCATCTATCATCGACAGGTCAGAGAATTAAACAATTAGAGTTCCCTCAAGCCGGCGCAGCAGAATTGTATACGGCATTATTGGGAACATTACGCATTGATTTAATGAAGAGTCGGCAAGCTCTTGCAGCCTTGGGACGGTTAGGCGTTCATGATGTCATGACGTTGTCTTTGCCTTTGCATAATAGCGAGTCGTGTTGTGAGATAACGGCAACCCGTTTGAAACCGATCGTGGGGGAGGGTTGAGGATATGTTTGTTGGCTATTTGGGTACTTATATTGCCTCGTGCGATGGGATGATTGTGCAGCGGCATTTATGTTCTTGGTTTGATAAGGATGAGGTAAAGCCGTTAACGGAGGAAGAATTACGCGAGAGGGGCTATGTCCGTCAGGATGTAGCCTCACAGCGCTATGTTTTTCGGCATGAGGAGAAGGGATTCCTCTCCTTTGGCTATGATATGAGCATCGAGCATGTTACTGGCCCTGGTAAGAGTGCGATTTTTCAAAAGATTGATCCATCTATTCTACCTGACCCAGTGCCAGAACGTCCGCTAAATGCGGGGATCGAGAAGAATATTCATCAAATTGGCATCGGTTTTGGAGAGCCTGGCACTTATCCTGAAGTTTTCCGTGATAATCGCGCACAATTGCTCCATTTAAATGCTGAATATGAATATTTTTATTGGTCTGATGGTGGTTTTTTTGACATTAAAAAGTTCATTTTAGATCATTATAGCGAAGAAGTTTACAGCTATTATCAGGCCATCCACCCAGATTATGGTGCTGCTAAAGCGGACCTCTTCCGTTATTTGTGTATTTATGCGATTGGGGGCGTCTATGTGGATTTAAAGACGGCCATTGCCACGCCATTAAGCATAATTACACGGCCTGATGATCGTTTTTTAGTATCGCATTGGTGGCATGCAGCGCGCCAACATCCTGAAGTCCAGCATATGACCTACGGGGAGTATGAGCAATATTACCTTATATGTGCGTCTGGACATCCGACTATGCGGCGCATTATCCACCAGGTGATGTGTCTTTTGCGTGTTTATCAACCTGATATGCAGGGTAGCGGGCGGCATGGGACGCTATTGGTGACAGGGCCGATTGTGTATTCTCGCATGATTGAAGCTTATGGAAATGAGGGGCCAATCCGTCATATTCATAGTTTAAGTAATGGTGTGGAATATACAACGCTTGACGACAAGGGCGGTCACGAGCAGCATACGGGGGGACGCGTACATTATGCTTCTTCGTCGGCGCCTATCGTGTCGGATACTAGTGTTTTATGAGTAGATTGATAGCGTGCATCTTTTTTTGATGTTTCGTTAGGATTCTGGTAGGACTTGATAAGAGAGTATATGCTAAGTGAGGCATATACTCATTCCCTTTGGAGGAAAAATTTATGCCTGATTTTGATGCCCTGCAACGTATATGGCTTTTGGACTGGTTTGGTCATGTGGTGAATTATGATGGGGACCGGAAGGAGCTACGGCGTCAGTTTTTAACGCCGTGTGAATATCCTGACCTTTTTATGATTTCGTCTTGGCCAGTGCAGACGCCGTCGCGTGTGATGCTGCGTCGGACATCTTCTATCCCTCAGGGTTTGCCAGAAGCGCAGTTTGTCGAAGCAGGGAAGCATATTGTTGGGCTTCAAACGCAGGGGGCTGCGGGGACCTTTTTGTCCATCAACCCAAGCAATGAGGATATGCATTGGTATGCCGGCTATTTGTTGGATTGGGAACGCTTCATTCCTTTAACTAAGCCAATGATGGATGCTTTTTCCATTTTTCTAGATGGTTCTCTGGCAGAGCTTAAGATTAATGGTAAGCCAGTGAGTGGTTTGGCCTGGCCGGATGTTTCTCAGAATATTGGGAACTTTTTCTGGTTAGGGGGACAGAAAGTCGCGCTTTCTAGAAACCTAGAGAAATTGGCTGAAATTGGCGAGATTCCGGCTGGTAAGTCTGTTGATGTATTATTGCTCAGCCCAGAGAGTGACCAAGTAAAACTAACCGTGACACGCTCTAATGTACCATTAGAGGATTGAGACTTTATAAAGTAAGACGCTTTATTAGAGGTCAAAAAAATCCCCGGAGTTGATCCGGGGATTTTTTATTAGAAATACTGCATAACTCGTTCTAGAGTTCTGCGGTAATCATCTGTGAAGGGGCCGTCCCAGCCATTCCACGGCTTTGGGAAGCCTGTGTAGTGAATCGCAAAAGGATCCTTCAGGGTTTCACGATATAAGTCCCTCCAATGGGGGGGGAGATTTTCACTCGCTTCCTCACAGCCTGGCCCCCAGCAAACATCCCAATTGGGATGAATAAAGCAAACATGGCCGTAAAAGACGCGGTTGAGAATATCTTGGTCCATCATCCAAAAAAGAGTGCCGCATAGGGTGCCACACTCCCGCACTTGGTGCTCGGTAATTTTATCGATGTTGATGACCAACACGCCGCCTTGGAAATAATCGTCGGAGTTTTGAACACCCAAAGCGCCCCGGTGATAATCGATAAGAGGGGGCCCCCCGGCGACCTCTTTGGGAAGGCGGAATCCATTATGTTGAGCGGGAATCATAAGGAGGTCCCGCGTAGCGCCGATCTGCGCGTCCTTATGAATGGAGTAGAAAAGCCCGCTTGGGCAACGACGCATAAAAATATCAGAATCGAGGTAAATAACGCGCGGAAAGTTGTGAAGAACTTCTGGAATAGCCAAACGATAAAAAGTAGGACGAGACGCATGTCCTAAGTATGAGGGGTTGTTTTTATTCATCCATTCGCTAATATCGACAAAATGGATTTCCGAACGAGGCGAGTTAAAGAGGCGGCGGCCAATGTCCTGTGTCTCTTTTGACATGCCTTCATGGAATAAATAAAACGCCAGTCGGACACCAGGAAGAATATTGTCTAACCCGGATTGTATGGTAGTATAGGCGTATGGTGCGAAGTTTTCGCTTAGTCCCAAAACAATGGGGATGGTGCCTGCTGGAGGTAAAGGTAATGTTTGCATAGGCGAACAATATCAATACCTGATAAGGGTGCCAAGATAAAAAAATGAGATCGGTGTAGTGAAAATGCAGAAGGGTTGTCAGGCATGAATGCAGACCGGGGAAGTTTTTTTTATTTGGAAACTGCCCACGGAGGCTGGTTGGCCGTAAGGCAGAAGGATGGTGCTGTTTGCCATGTACGTAGTGATGAGATGACCTCGCGCGCGGAAGATGGCACGTCGGTATATCGTCCGTTGTTATGTGTGGTCTTCCCGCAGTGGCCTGATTACGCATTTTTGACGGCGGAGCCTCCCGAGGAAGTGGAGGCATCCCCCTCCGTTTTATGGATAGACCAGTTCCTCTATAAGGGCACAGTGATCCCCTTCCGGCGTATTAAGACGGTGGAAAGTGGAGAATATGCCGGGTTGGAAAGTGTTTTTGTGCAGGAGCGCTTTTGCACAACCCATGCTTGGTCCTACGCTAAGGGTGTAAATTATTTACTGGGTGATTGTGTGCAGATGAAGGGATGGGAGCAATTCCATTTCTGCCCAGTAGAACCACCAGAAGGCGCCTTATTACATTTAGGGCGAGAATTTGCAGGGCATTTTCAACGCACGATCAGCCCTGAGGGCCTGCGTGCTTTGATTCTCAATTATGAGGGGCATTATCTCCAGCATGTTTTAGACGGGCTTTTCCCTTTTATACGTACGCGGGATCTGAAAGCCTTCGCAGCTTTGTTGTTTAAGGACAAGGCGTTATTAGATGCGTTAAGTCGGAAAGTAAGAGATGTTTTTTGGCTAGATGCGATTAATAGCTTAGTTGCTTGGCAGGATGGTGGACGGCCAGCGGCGCATGGTTCGCTGCTTTGTGATGCAGCGAATATACGCTTGACATACGGCGTAGTAGGATCCCCCGAGGGGTTCTTGCATATGTTGTTACAATATATGCGAGGCCACATTACCCCTCGGAAGAAAGTATGTCTCCTCTCTACCGTGCGTAATGAAGGTATCTATTTACTGGAATGGATCGCTTACCATAGGAATATGGGGGTCGAGCATTTTTTCATCTATAGTAATGATAATGATGATCAGTCGGATATTCTTTTAAAAACTCTGCATGATGAAGGTATTATCACCTATATTGATAACAAGGTGTCTTTAGGGGATTCAGCGCAGCTTAAGGCTTATGGTCATGCGCTGAACATCCTACCGGATATTTTGGATTATGAGTGGAGCTTTATCCTCGATGGTGATGAGTTTATTACACTCTCGCCTATGTTTGATAAGGTGCAGGATTATCTAAGAGGGATGGAGCGTTGGGATACGGACGCCATCGCTTTAAACTGGCAGTTCATTTCATCTGAAGTGAATCAAAATGGTTTTGCCGACCTGACCGTCCCGCTGACACAACGTAATCGGGTTATTGTCTCTCATGGTCGTGTGGGAGAGGGGTGGCGGTTAGTGAAGTCTGTCTGTCGTCCGCAGAAGGTTTTACAATCGCGTCCGCATAATCCCCTTTGGTGGTACGGGGACTCCTTTACATATAGATTAGCAAATGGCGGATTGCATGAATATCGTAATCCACCACCTGGCATTGGGCGTGATCCTGCTTTCTCTGATCATGGCTATTTTGATAAGATCTATATATCGCACTACTACTTTAAATCCATTGTAGAATGGATATGGAAATATGCCCGTAATAGTGGATTGGATGGTGCTATTTCTTTCGGTGTAGAGCGTTATGCGGATTATTGGGCTAATTCTTATATTACCCAGCTTGAGGATACCTCTACCGCTGTTAATGAGAATGTTCTGCTGCGTGAGCTGGCAACGCAAAGGGAGTTAGACCGTTTGCGGAGTATCCCTGCCGTACGTGAGGCAGAAAATACTGTACGGCGCGCGTGGGAAGAGCGTTTAAATTACCTTTTGGATATGATTGCTGAGGCTGACGTTGCTTCTCGCTTGCGGGAGGAATGGCGGTATATTTTTGATACCATTCCCACAGAGCGGATGGGGAATTTACCCTTGCATGTTCAATAAGATGAAAATGTATGACCAGGGGATATAGAGGAATTTTGAGCCTCTGTATTTTCTCTGGTCAACTGGATGTGTGGAAGAAGCTTGGGATTGGGGTGTCTGTTTTAAGGGCATGATCAATAACTGAACATGCTTTGAGGGCCTCGTGTATGGTTACATCCATATCGAGGTAACGATAGGTCCCTAGCCGTCCTAAGAAAGAGACATGGGGAGTTGCTTCAGCGCGTTGGATATAGGTGGTGAGCATGGCGTCTTGCTGGGCTAATCTTATGGGGTAATAGGGTATGTCTTTCTCTTGGGCGAGGCGGCTATATTCCCGAAACCAGATTGTTTTTTCTAAGTGAGGTGCCTCCCATGGTGTAAAATGTTTATGTTCGGCGATGCGGGTGTAAGGGATATTTTCATCACAATAGTTAATAACGGCTGTGCCTTGGTAATCACCGTGGCCTTCCTGCTTTTCAAAATCTAATGTGCGGTAGGGTAGATGGCCATAAGCATAGTTAAAGTAACGGTCAATCGGTCCTGTATAGAAGATGTGGTCAAAAGCCTCTTTAAAAGGGAGTTCTTCAAACTTTGTATTGAGTTTGATGTCTATAGGAAGGTTTAAGAGCATAGATTCAACGAGGGCTGTATATCCTTTTTCGGGGATGCCCTGGTAAGGATGGCTAAAGTAATTATCATCGTAATTGAATCGAACAGGTAGTCTCTTTAGAATAGAAGCAGGGAGTTTTTTTGGGTCCATGCCCCATTGTTTACGTGTATAGCCTTGGAAGAAGGCGTAATATAGGTCCTTTCCAATCATAGAAAGAGCTTGTTCTTCAAAATTAGAAGGGTTTTTGATTGTTTTGTCAGAGATGGCATAAATAAATTCCTCAGCCTCGCGAGGATTCATAGTTTTTTTATAAAAGTGATTAATAGTCATTAAATTGATAGGAAGGGAAAAAATCTGATTTTGTGAGACCGCCTTAACGCGGTTAATATAAGGGCGGAATGTGCCAAATTGCGTTATGAACTCCCAAACATGGTGATGGGCTGTATGAAAGATATGCGGGCCGTAATGGTGTAGCATAATATGGCTGCTAGGATCACGTGATGTATGGCAGTTACCTGCGAGATGTGGGCGCTCATCTAGCAGGAGAACGTCATGGCCTTGTAGGGCGAGATGTCGGCTAATGATGGCCCCACTAAAACCAGCACCGATAATACAAAATTTCATTATTTACCTTTTATAAATATAAAACATTTTATTGAATGTAATTCATATAATCATTCATGAAAATAGGAAATTTAGTATTTTAATTGTGCATTAAATATTGTTTTTTATTTTGGGGGTACGCTATCCCATAGGGAACCACATAAGATTTCTGCTGCTAAGGGGGCAAGACGCTTTTGTAGTGCGTGCCATGTACTTTCATATTCGGGGTAATAGGTAAGAAGGCGGTATTCTGGTTGTTGCTGCCAAGGTTTGCTTGGTCCCGCAAAATGGCAAATGGCAGCATTCTGCCGTCCTTCGATGAGGTCTGACTGAAAAGACTGGCGGAACTCTTCTGGGGGAAGATGCATATATTCTATATTGACGTTCCATTTACTGGGAAAAAGATGCAGAGAATCTTGGAAAAGATAATTTAAAATAGATTCATCATGTGATTGCCATTGATTTTTTATCAATTCAATGCAGTGTTTTGCTTCTTCGGTAGTAATGTTTTTTGTATTAAAGAGGACGACACCACTATTAAAGTAGTTTTCATAATGTCTTATTTGAAGGGTGTTTCTTGTATAATCCTCAAAGCCCCATATATGACTTGTATGTAGATGACTATGATATGTATCCTTAACAGCGCCTATTTTTTTGTCATTAGGCATAGCATCAATCATTGTGAGAATATCATCACGAATGAAAAGGTCAGAATCTAAGAAAAGAGCTTGGTCGTAAGAGGCGAAATATTTAGGGATTAAGAGCGGGAAGAAAACTTCTTTGGGATGCCTAGGGTCGTGCGTGGGGATATTGTAACCCTCGAATGCAGTGCTGCATTTAATGAAAGTGACAAGCGGCCCGCAAGAGTGGATAAATTTCTCAATAAGATGCATAACGTAAGGGTTAAGTGCATCATAGAAAATAAAAAATTCGATACGGCGTAGGTCAGAGCAATGCTGTATAAGTGAATATATTGTTGTCAAAGCAGGTAAGGTAAAATCTTGGTTGAATGCAAGAATAATAGGTATAGAGTTCATTGTTGTAGAATCTATTAGGACGTTAACCGTTCCTTTGTTGTATAAAAAAAATGATATTAGAGCTATAAGAATTTTTTATCTCATATTATGAATTAATTATTAAAGATAAAACTTCAAAAAAAGGAATTCACAATGGTGATAATTGTCATGTAAGCTGTAAATCATTCCTTGGGGTTGGAATGAGAGAGTCTAATGGAGGGATAGTTTCCATGGCATGTTGGCATAATAAGATTTTTTCATCTTCTTGGCGTATATTGCGTATCCTTCCGCTTGCCATTGTGGGGATGGGGGGCATATTGCCTATCTCTTCTTATGCGACCGCGCAAACTGTAATTTATAAAACGTCAACTTCCCTTTCTGCTCATGATATTTTCCTTGAGGATGTGGAGCATCGTACGTTCAATTGGTTTTGGGAGACGGCGAATCCGCGCAATGGGTTGGTGCCAGACCGTGCGCCTTTGCCGCATGGGGCAGCGAGTATTGCCAGTGTTGGCTTTGGTTTGACAGCTTATGGCATTGGTGTGGAGCGCGGCTATATCACACGGGCGCAGGCTGTGGAGCGCAGTTTGGTCACGCTGCGTTTTCTTCTCTCTTTACCGCAAGGGCGCGCGGTGAATGGGACGGCGGGGTATCGTGGGTTTTTCTACCATTTCTTAGATTCTGAGACCGGTTTGCGCGTGGCAGATTGGTCGGAACTTTCGAGTATTGATACGGCCTTATTGATGGCTGGGGTGTTATTCACTCAGTCTTATTATGATGGACATAATGCTGATGAGCGTGAGATTCGGGCATTAGCGGATAAGCTTTATCGCCGTGTGAATTGGCGTTGGATGACAGGCGGTAAAAGCTCTTGGTTGAGCATGGGGTGGATGCCGCCTGATAAGTTCCTCTCTGCGGAATGGAAAGGCTATAATGAGGGGCTGATGCTGTATGTTATGGCGTTAGGGGCCCCATCTCATGCTCTGCCAGCGGGAATATGGGACCGTTGGACGGAGACGCATAAAGGACAGCAAGGGGAGTTTTACGGGCATCATCTCCTTAATTTCGCGCCATTATTTGGGCATCAATATAGCGAATCGTGGGTCGATTTCCGTGATATTCGCGATAAAGCGAGCCGTGAGCGCGGGTATGATTACTTCCAGAATAGTCGTGAGGCTGTTTATGCGCAGCGGGATTATGCCGTGCATAATCCGGGCCATTGGCGGGGATATGATGAGAATATCTGGGGCTTAACGGCCTCCGATGGGCCGGGTGAGGCTGAGCGTGAGGTCGATGGGCAGAAGCGGCATTTTATGGCTTATAGTGCCCGTGGGGCGGGGCGCGATTATGTCTTAGATGATGGTACGATTGCCCCAACGGCCATAGGTGGGTCCGTTGCGTTTGCGCCGGAAATTACGCTGCCTGCGCTAAAAGCGATGAAGGAACGTTACGGGGAGCGGATTTATAATCAATATGGTTTTTTGGATGCGTTTAACCCAAGTTTTGAGACGAAGGATGGGTTCTGGGTGGATGAGCAGCAGCTTGGTATTGATCAAGGGCCAATTTTGCTGATGATTGAGAATCTACGCAGCGGCTTTGTATGGAAGGTGATGCGGAAGAACCGTTATATCCGTGCAGGGTTGGAGAAAGCCGGATTTACGGGGGGATGGCTCTCGAAGCCGCAAGAGACGATGCCGTGAATTAGGGGTTGCTGATATGAATCTGCTCACGCTTGGCTTTTGCGAAAAATTCAGACGTGATGTTGATGCCCGCAGAGGCGTGTTGGAGGATGGTGGTGGTAAAGCCATCCTGCACGGCGTGGCGCGCGCTTGCGAGCACGCAGACATCCAACGCTACACCGCAGAGAAAGACGCGGGATACGCCTAAGCCTTTGAGCAGGGCGGTTAGCCCGGTGGATGTGCCTGCATCATCGTAAAAGGCGGAGTTGGAGTCTGCTCCCAATGCTGTGCCTTTGCGGATGATATGGGTTATAGGGTTGTGGTTTAACCCATCCACAAAGGCGGCACCGTGGCTGCCTGCGAGGCAATGGATAGGCCAAGGCCCGCCTTGTTGGGTGAAGGAGCAATGGCCTGCCGGGTGCCAGTCCTGCGTAGCGATGACGGCACGAAAGCCAAGCTTTGTTAGCTGATTGATATGAGGGATGAGCCTATCTCCATCGGAGACAGGTAAGGCCCCACCGGGCATGAAGTCCCGCTGCATATCGATAATGAGCAGCGCATCTTGGGCCGTGCCGTACGGTGTGGCAAGAGAGGGCGTCATGGAATGGCCTTCTTCATCCGTGTGACGAGGAGCTGATTGATGCGGAATCGCTCGACATCGACTACCTCAAAGCGGAACCCTGCAACCTCAATACGATCAGCCTTGCGGGCCATACGGCGGAGGCGGTGGATGACAAAGCCGCCGATTGTATCAAACTCGGCATGGTCAAGAATGAGAGGAATATCAAGCTCCCGCACGACATCAAGAACAGGGGCTGCCCCGTCAATGAGCCAAGAATCATCATCACGGCGGACGATGGCTTGTTCCTCAAATGGGTTAGCAAGCCCATCCATGAGCGCACCCATAATATCCTTATAGGTGATGAGGCCAACAACTAACCCATATTCGTTAAAGATGAGCGCAAAACCTGCCCCATGTGTATCGAACTGCGCGAGCGTCTCCCAAAGATTAAGCGTATCGGGCAGGGAGAGAACATCACGCCGCATGTTGAAGATTTGTTTGGGAGGGGCTTTTTGAGGGTTTGTCAGAGTGGCGGGTTCATCCACCACAGCGACGAGAACATCTTCAGCCCGAATAGAGCCGATAACTTGGTCTAACGAGCCATTACATAAAGGATAGCGCGAGTAAGGTCGGACACGGACTTTATCGCGTTGGCTCTCCAAGCTTTCATTGACATCAAGATAGACGATTTCATCACGCGGGGTCATGGCGGAGGTCACAGAGCGTGTCTGTAAGGCCATGACATTTTGAATCATTTGATGTTCTTGCTCTAGCAACACGCCAGAGGCTGTACCTGCGGCCAGAATGGCGCGGAGGTCCTCCGGTGTGACAGGCTCTACCGTGGCGGTAGCAGGGATGCGCAGGAGTTTTAAGATGAGGTCTGCAATATGCGAAAAGACCCACACAGCCGGGTAAAGCAATTTTAGGACAAGGGCGGGGAACCATCCAACAGCGAGGGCGATTTTATCCGGGGCGTTCATCGCTGTGCGTTTGGGCAGGAGGTCCGCAAAGAGGACGAATAGCCCAGTGACGAGGATAAAGGAGCTGAAGGAGCCTATTTTCTCCGCTAAAGGGGCGGCCATGCCTAGCGCACAAAGCCCATCGGCAAAGGGGTCGGTAAGGAGGGCATCACCAATCACACCGCCGAGAATCCCAACCGCGTTGAGGCAGATTTGGATAGCCGTCATCACTTGTCCGCTATTGCGGCGGAGGCGAAGGAAGGCGCGGGCGCGTTTATCCCCAGCCTCGGCTAGGGCACGCATACGCGTCTCGCGCGCCGCAGCGAAGGAAATCTCCGAAAGGGAGATGAGGACGGACACCCCAATAAGCAGCACAATAGCGATGAGGCCGGTTGTGAGCATCAGGAGGGGATGGTGGGTTGGTGATATAGTGGGCATGGATTGTCTCTACACGTCTCCTGCTAACCCGGCAATCGCGCGCCATTCGGCTTCGTTAACAGTGCGGATGTTAAGCTCATGGGCCTTTTTGGCTTTAGAGCCTGCTTTTTCACCCAAAACAACCAGCGTGGTGCGGCGCGAGACGCTATCTGTTACTTGCGCGCCAAGACGCTCGGCAATGGCTTTGGCTTCCGGGCGGGACATCGTGGTGAGGGAGCCAGTAAAGACCATAATCTCCCCTGTTAAAGGGGCATCGTCCCCTTCACCGCGGGTGGGGGTGGTTTCCTCTGAGATGGTGAGGGCGGGGGTGAGGTCATTTAAGGCCTCTTGATTATGCTCTTCCTCAAAGAAATTGGCGATTTCTTCTGCAATGGCGGGGCCGATGCCCATAATGGCACTAAGATGAGCGCGCTCTTCGCTATCAGGCTGTTGCGCGGCCATCATAGCTTTATGCCATATGGGGTAGCTGTGATAATGGCGGGCCAGAAGTTGGGCGTTACGTTCCCCAATACGCCGGATGCCAAGGGCGTAGATGAACCGCGCAAAGCTGATGGTGCGGCGGGCTTCAATCGCGTTAAGGAGGTTTTCGACCGATTGTGGCCCCCAGCCTTCTAACTTTTGGAGGCGGTCTTTATGCTCATATAGGCGGAAGATGTCCCCGGGGCGGCGAACAAGACCGAGCTCGTAAAAGCTGCGAATGCTGCGTTCGCCAAGGCCATCAATATCAAAGGCCTTGCGAGAGACAAAGTGAATGAGTCGCTCGACCGTTTGAGCGGGGCAGGTAAGGCCACCGCTGCATCGGCGTACGGCTTCATCACCTATACGTTCGGCATGGGCGTGGCAGACGGGGCAGTGGTCGGGGAAGTGGAAAGGCGGGGCACGGTTTGGACGCTCTGCATCCATAACGCGCACGATTTGGGGAATGACATCCCCTGCGCGTTGAATTTGGACGAGGTCACCGGGGCGGGCATCAAGGCGGCGGATTTCATCCTCATTATGCAAGGTAGCCCGCGAGACGATGACCCCACCAACATTGATAGGCTCTAAATGCGCCACGGGGGTGAGGGCCCCTGTACGGCCGACTTGGACCTCAATATCATTAAGGCGGGTGATGGCTTGTTCGGCAGGGAACTTCCACGCAATCGCCCAGCGAGGCGCACGGCCTACAAAGCCGAGCCGTGTTTGGAGGGCGATATCGTCAAGTTTAAAAACGATGCCATCAATATCATAATCAAGGTCAGGCCGTGCCGCAGCAAGCTCTGCCACATAAGCGGGGACATCACTGGCATGATGGATGGTGCGGGAGAGGGGATTAACGCTGAAGCCCCACGATTTTAGCTGATCGAGCCATTCTGTATGGGTGGTGACATCAAGCCCCGTATTATAGCCCATCCCATAAGCAAAAAGCCCTAAAGGACGGCGCGCGGTAATAGAAGCATCTAATTGGCGGAGGGACCCAGCAGCGGCATTGCGTGGGTTGGCGAAGGGCTTCTCACCGCGTTCTTCTTGTTGTTTATTGAGGGCGAGAAAGGCCGCGCGGCTCATAAAGATTTCGCCCCGGATTTCGATAACAGCAGGATAAGGGGCGGGGAGCTGTTGTGGGATTGTGCTGATGGTACGGATATTGGCTGTAACATCCTCCCCAACCGTGCCATCGCCGCGGGTGGTGGCGACTGTAAGGTGGCCATCTTCATAGGTTAGGTTGATGGAAAGCCCATCAATTTTAGGCTCTGCAATGAAGATGAGGGCATCAGTTTGGCTATTATCAAGCCCTAAAAAACGGCCAATCTTGCTGATGAAATGGGCGAAGTCTTCCTCATTAAAAACATTATCGAGCGAGAGCATAGGCGCGCGATGCTCGACCTTGCCGAAGGCAGGGTTAGGGGCAGCCCCGATCTGGGCAGAGGCACCATCTTTTCGTTTTAATTCGGGGTGGCGAGCCTCTAGCATGACAAGCTCTAGCCGGGTTTGGTCATAAAGAGCATCGGAGACTTCCGGCGCGTCATGGCCATGATACGCCTCATTCCATCGGGCGATTTTGGCTTCAAGCTCTGCGTGACGTTGGGCCGGGGTTTGGGTGGTCATGGTTTTGTGGGTCCCAAAAGGCTATCGGCCGCCGCACGGGCGGCATCGGTAACGGTAGTGCCCGCAAGCATACGGGCGAGTTCTTCCCGGCGTTCTTCCTCACTGAGGAGGGTTGCGCTGGTTTGCGTGTGGTTTTGCTTTACATGCTTGGCAATGCGGAGTTGATAATCCCCACGAGAGGCAACTTGCGGGCTATGGGTGATGGCCAGCACCTGCACATCCTGCGCTACGCGATGAAGTCGCTCGCCAATGGCTGAGGCCGTGGCCCCGCCCACGCCGGAATCAACTTCATCAAATACGAGCGTTGTAAGGGAGGACCGCCCCGCGAGTACGACTTTAAGAGCGAGCATAAGGCGGGAGAGTTCTCCCCCAGAGGCGACCTTGCCAAGTGGGCCGGGGGGTTGTCCGGGGTTAGCGGCAATGAGGAAGGCGACCTGCTCCATCCCATGGCGGTTCCATTGCTCTGGTGCGAGGGAGGAGAGTTCTACAATAAAGCGGGCGCGTTCTAATTTGAGGGGGGCTAATTCCGCCATGACGCGTTTTTCAATCTGGCGGGCGGCTTTTTCCCTAGCGGTGCTAAGCTCTTGCGCTGCGGCCTCATAAGCGGCGCGCTTTTGGTGTACTTGTTCTTCTAATTTTGTGAGAGCCTCTGTGCTGGACTCAATCGAGGCGAGGCGTTGATTGATATTGTCCAGAAAATTGGGGAGTTCGCTAACACTTATCTTATGTTTGCGGGCTTCAGCGCGAAGGGTAAAGAGCCGCCCTTCAGTCTCTTCTAAGAGGCGTGAATCCATGGTGGTATCTACCGCGAGGCGGGAGAGGAGGGTTTCGGCCTCAGCGAGATATTCTTCGGCTTTTTCTAGCGCGGTGAGAGCATCTTGCGCTTGCTCTTGCTGAGCAGAGGGAATCTCCTGTGCAGTGGCTTGTTCCCGATCTAAAGGGGAGGGTAAGAGGCGAGAGAGCGCACGATTAGCCGCACGCAGGGCATTGGCTGGCGTGGCTGAGCGGCGGTCCCGCGGGGTGAGTTCACCCAAAGCAGCGGCTACGGCCTCGCCCCGCCGTTCATCTTGTTGGAGTTTAACGCGGAGAGCGGCGAGTTCTTCCTCCTCGCCTTCTTGGGGAGCGAGGGCGGTGAGGTCCTCTGCAATTTGGCGGAGCCAGTCCTCCTCTTGGGTGGCCTCCTCTATCTCTTTGCGAGCGGTCTTTAGGGAACGGAGGGCATTTTGCCATTCATCCCACGTTTTGGCGACCTTTTGGCATAAGGTGGTAGGAACGCCGAATGCATCTAATAATGATTGATGAGCCGCTTGATTCGCCAGCCCCATTTGTTCATGCTGGCCTTGAATCTCCACCAGTAAGGCGGCAACATCCCGCAAAATAGTGATGCCGACTGGTTGGTCACAAATATAAGCGCGGGAGCGTCCCTCTTGCGTGACAATACGGCGGAGGACGATAGGCTCGCCTTCCTCAATAGAGGCAATGTCTTTTTGGCGGAGGAGGGCATAAGCGGGATGGTCAGCGGGGAGCTCAAACACGGCGGTAACGCTGCTTTGCTCTGCCCCAGAGCGGATGATGCGGCTATTGGTCCGCTCCCCCAAAGCAAGGCCTAAACTATCGAGCAAGATGGATTTACCGGCCCCGGTTTCCCCCGTTAGGACGGTTAGCCCCGCATGGAAGGGGAGGTCCAGTTTCTCGATTAAGACAACATCACGGATGGAGAGATGTGTCAGCATAATGCAGCCTCCAGAACTCGGCCAAGATGGCGTATTGCTGCCGTGGTGTTTAAATGATGCAATGTCAAATATATGAGAAGAAAAGGCCAGTTAAGCAAGGGGTACCTCGTCTAACTGGCCTTGTGATGAGGCTTATTTGGCTCCCTTAGCCTTGTTGGTAGGCGGCGGGGTGGTTGTCGTTGTTGGGGGGATATCAATCGAGGTTACAGGGTTAGAGCGTGTCTCCGAGACCGGCTGTGTAATGACGGAATCTGGCTGAGCGGGGTGGCTAACCATGGGGGCAGGCACTAATGCATCACGGTGATGTTTAGTGCGATGACGCTTTTCTTTAGGCTCTTTGCGTAGGGGCTCTGGCTTGCGAAGTTGTGGCGTAAGTTGATGGTTAGCTTTTAGCTTATTATAGGCTAAATGATACCAACGGCTATCAGGCGCGTTATAGCCTAATACGGCCGCCGCTTGGCGGGCCTCATCTGGTAAGCCAAGATCAAGGTTCACTTCTACAAGACGCTCAAGGGCTTCTGGCACATGGTTGGTCGTTTGGAAGTCTTGGATAACGCGCTGATACCGCCCATAGGCGGCTTGATAGTCTTTCTCACGCTGATAATAACGCCCTACATACATCTCTTTCCCGGCGAGATGATCGCGGCAGAGATCAACCTTCAATTGCGCATCGCGTGCGTAAGAGGTTTGGGGGAAACGGGTAATGACTTCTTGCAGGGCGTCCATAGCCTCTAGCGTGCCAAGTTGATCGCGCGAGACATCGCCGATCTGCTCATAATAGCACAAGCCGCGCAGATAATAGGCATAAGCGGCATCTGGGCTGGTGGGGTGGAGTTGCAGATAGCGTTCTAACTGCTGGACGGAGAGGGCATATTCGCCCTGGAGGTAATAGGCATACCCCTCCATCAGCTCCGCATTACCAGTATAGCCGGAATAAGGGTAATTTTGTTGCAGAAGCTCAAACTCGGCACTAGCGAGCTTATAATGGCCCCCATGGAGGGCATCAATCCCGTAATTATAGAGGGTTTCGGCATCTGCGGTGCGTGGCAATTTCGCCTGAATATCGGCATCCGATGAGCAGCCAGTGAGCAGGGCAAACCCTAGCAGAACAGGAGCTGTAAAAGCCGAAAGATAGAAACGAGAGCGGGTATTATGTGAGTTTAGGATGCTGCTGACCATGATTTTCTTATAGCATGGGAGTTTTCTAGGGGAAGAGGGTTCTTTTCCTTTAGCCTGATATTCTTCCTAGGTAAAGGAAGGTCAGGTGCGGAATCTGCAATAAACTGCCAGTTATTGCGAGATGATAACACCGCACGCAAAAGTTGGTTATTAAGGGCATGGCCTGTTTTATACCCCTCAAATTGGCCGGAGAGACCATAACCAGCACAATAAAGGTCCCCAATTGCATCAAGCATTTTATGGCGGACACATTCATCAGGACGGCGCATACCGCCAGGGTTGAGGGCATGGTCATGTTGGATGACCAAAGCGTTCTCTAGGGTTCCCCCAAGGGCGAGGCCTTGAGCATGAAGGGGGGCAATATCTTCGTAGTTTACAAAGGTGCGGGCGAAGGCGATATCGCGTTTAAAAGGCTCTTTAGCCAGTGTTAGTGCATAAGATTGCTGGCCAATAGCCGGGGCGGGGAAGTCGATACTTAAAGAGAGATGGAGGTGTCCAGTATGGTGCGGTGCAAGACGAGCATAAGCCCCATTTTTCCCCTGTACAGAAACGGGACGGCAGATGTGAATGACGTGGCGAGGTGCGTTGAGAGCGGTACGGCCTGCGGCTTCTAAGAGGAAGAGAAAAGACGAGGCACAGCCATCTAAAATGGGGAGTTCTGCATCATCGACCTGGATAAGAAGATTATCAATTTTGCAGGCATGAAGAGCCGCAAGGAGATGTTCAATCGTGGCGATGTGAAGCCCCGTTTGCCCAGGCGCAGAGGCGACCGTCGCTAGAGGGCTATTGATGATGCATTCTGGCGTGAGACGGAAGGAAGGGGTACCGGGGCAATCCAAACGTTGGAAGCGTAAGCCTGTATGAGCGGGGGCCGGGATAAGCCGTAGGGTAACGGGGCGGCCGCTATGTAAACCGACACCCCGACAATGGATCGCGTGTTTTAATGTAGTTTGTTGGAGAGGGCGACGATGCTTTTTGGGGTGAGGCAGGCGCAACCTGCGATATGTTGTAGGTTCCATATAAGCAGGTTGCGCAAGCATGCGAGCCTCATCCAACGTGATAGAACAAGCCTGATAACGACAAGGGCTCTGTCCCTAGGCTTTGTTATGATTTAGGGCCGCGTCGTAAATAGGTTGGGATGTTTAGGTCATCTTCCTCATTTGGGGGAAGGGGCTGGTCATGCCGCTTTGGCTCCGTGGGTGGGGTGGGGGTTTTACGCTCTGCCTCGGGGGTAGGGCGGGTCCGAAAAAAGCGGCTAAAAAGCCCACCACCTGTTTGTGTAGCGTCCTCTTGAGGGCGCGAAACTTCCAGAGATTCACGCTCTTGCGGAGTGTAAAGGGCATTATGGGAGGCTAGGGGGATGGAGCTGCCAGCAATCTGGTGAGGAATATCCTCAGCATGAGGCTCAGAGGTTTGGGCCTCAGCAGGGCTGGAGGATGAGGGGTTTGTCTCAGCTACAGTTGATGTATCGTCTTTTTGTGGGTGAGAGGGCGTTTCTGCGGTTGGGGTTTCGGCAGTATTACCCTCCCGTGTAACGGCATGGAGCCGGCCATCTAGCCCCGTGGCAATAACAGAGACTTGTACTTTGCCTTTCATATTCTCATTGACGACAAAGCCGCTATTAATCTCTTCGTCATCGCAATCCGCTGTCTCGCGAATGAGATTCATAATTTGGTTATAGGCAAGTAAGCTCATATCTGGCCCTAGCGTGACATTGACCAGCAAAGCACGGGCCCCCTTAATAGAGGTTTCCTCTAATAGAGGGTTAGAAATAGCACGCTCAGCAGCTGTAATGGCCCAATCCTCGCCATCTTCTTCGGCGGAGGCTGTCCCAATACCCATCATTGCCTTGCCCATACCGCTCATGACGGTACGGACATCAGCAAAGTCGAGATTTTGATAGCCGGCTTCGACCATGAGGTCCGTAACACTGCGTACACCGCTATAGAGGACATCATCCGCCATAGCGAAGGCCTCAACCAACGAGGTTGTCAGAGAGGCACTGCCGAAAAGATTTTGGTTGGGGATAACGAGTAAAGTATCAACGTATTTTTCCAGCTCGGCAATGCCGGCTGCAGCAGCGCGCCCTCGGCGGGAGCCTTCAAAATCAAATGGTTTGGAAACAACGCCAATGGTTAGAGCACCGGTCTCATGGGCAATACGTGCAACCACAGGGGCGGCACCAGTCCCTGTCCCCCCGCCCATACCAGCGGTGACGAAAACGAGGTCCACCCCTTCGAGATGTTGGCGGATCTCATCTTCCACTTCTTCGGCGGATTGGCGACCAACTTCTGGTTTAGCACCGGCCCCCAGACCGCGTGTTAAGGTGGGGCCGAGCTGTAGGCGTGTCTCTGCTTTGGAGAGGGCTAGCTGTTGGGCATCCGTATTAGCCGCGATAAAATTGACCCCGCGCAATTGGCTGGTGATCATGTTATTAACGGCATTAACACCGCCGCCGCCAACCCCAATAACAGTAATACGTGGGGGGCTTACAGCACTCAAACCGGGGGTGGTTGGTGTCAGCGTTAATGACATAATGATCTTGCTCCGGCTGGGGTTATGTACGAGGCGGACCGTAGAAAATACACGGCAGCTACAAAGTAGTGGTAGGCTACCATCTGAGCTTACAAATGTAACCTTAAATATTGATTATCCTAACCAAATTATAGTTTTTTGCGCAATAGGCCAGCTAGTCGTTTACCAAGCCCGCGTGTAGGGGCGTGTTGTTCTGCTAAGCAAAAGCTACTGCGCGCGCCAGCGGACCAAGCCAATAAGCCTGCCGCGGTAGAAAACCCTGCCCATATGGAGGGATGGCTGGATTCTGGTAAACCACGTATCCCACTGGGAGGACGAACTTGGACGGGGCGGTTTAAGATTTCTGCGGCGACGCTATCAAGACCGTTGAGCAAAGCCCCACCGCCTGTGAGGACAACGCGGCCTTCTGCGGGGCGGCCAAGGCCTGCGCCGTTAAGCTCGTGGCGGAGCATCTCTAATGTCTCTTCTACGCGGGGGGCGATAGCGCGGACAATATCGGCCCGTGTAATTTGGCGTATGCCATTATGATGCGAGAGAGGAAGGGCAATGGGAAGGCTGGCATCATCAGCGGAAGCATATGCTACGCCATAGAGTGTTTTAAGACGTTCTGCCGCGTCGATGGGGATTGAAAGAGCAAGGGCAATATCGCGTGTGATATGATGGCTACCCACCCGAATATGCCGTGTATAAAGGACACGCCCACGGGCAAAAACAGCCAATGTCGTAGTGCCTGCCCCCATATCGACGACAGTTACGCCAAGGTCGCGCTCGTCATGGTCCGTCACGGCGATGCCGGAGGCAATGGGGCTGGAGAGTATATCAATAGCGCGAAGCTCAGCCCGCTGTAGGACGGCATCTAATGTGTGGATCACACTTGTTTGGGCATCAATAATATGAAACTTGCCCATTAATCTTTCGCATTGATGGCCACAAGGGTTGAGGACGGTGATGCTCTCATCAATGTTAAAGCCTAGCGGCATAGCATGGATGATGCGGCGATCGGTTTCTATAGCGTCATAGCGGGCTTGTTCGTAAAGCTCTTGTAAGTCTGCTTCATCAACTTCTCGTCCATTGGGGGAGAGATAGGTATCAAGATGGTAACTGCGGGGAGCACCACAGGAAAGATTGACGGTTACATCTCGAATACGACGGCTAATTTTTCGCTCTGCATCACCGACGGTAGCGCGGATAACACGCTCTAGCTTTGCTGTATCAACAATCGCGCCAGAATTAACCCCCTCGGAGCGTCTCCATCCCCAACTAAGAACACGTAAGCCCCCATTTTTTAAGCCTTGTCCGATCAAGCAGGTGATTTTGGTGGAACCAATATCCAAGACCGCCTTTAAACCGGGGGTCCAAACAAAGCCTTGTTGCTCCTCTGAGGGGAGGATGGGGAGGACGGCACGATCCTGCTGGGGGACGGGAAAAGCCTGTGTATGTGAGGGGAGGGAAGATGTCATAATGGCTTAATGTCCAATTGTCGGCGGCGTGGACGATGGTGTTGGGTTATCCTGGTCAGTACTGGGGGTGGCGGGATGAATGACCATACGATCGGGTAGGCGCATGTCAATGGTCTTTAAGGGACGGTCAAGGAGTTGGTATTCCGTTTGGTAGCTATGCAGGCGCTCCAAAGCGGCAGCCTCTGCCCCTTCGGGCAGGAGGAGGGTTGTGCCATTTTGCATTAGAATATTCCAACGTCTTTGTCCGATACGGATAAAGGCAAGAACATGGCTATTAATGTCGGGATAATGGTCTAATAACCCTAAAATAGAGGCGGCTTCTAAATTGGCCCCAGCCCCGACAACGAGTGGTAATTTGCGAAAAGCAGAGCGGTTATGTGCGGTAAGCTCTTGCTGGGAGACATTATCGCCTTTTTGGTTGATGAGAATGAAATGGCCATCAATCTGCCAGATGGCGATAGGGTGTTTTTCTTCCAACGTGATGAGGACTGTATCGGGTAGATGACGCTCGACGGTCGAATGCTCAATAAAGGGTAGTTTATCAAGGCGTTTGCGGGCATCCTCTACGGAGAAACCGAAGAGCGAATGGTCTAAGCCCGTGCCGAGGGCTTCCATCACGTCGCTTTCATCAGTTAAATGGCGGCCTGTTATGGTGATGTGACGGATGCGGAGGGGGTCTAGCTGGGCGAAGCGTTCGGTTAAGGCGTTGGTAAAAGCATGGCCACCTAGGCTGAGCCATGCCAACCAACTTGTTCCAGCGAGGAGTACCCCAACGAGAATGACAATGCTCAATCGCCGGAGAATCATCTTTTGACGCTGCCAAAAGAGAAAGAGGCGAGAGGGGCGGTCCTCGTAAGGGTCTAGCGGCATGTGAGGCCGTTTTTTGAAGAAAAACGCCATAGGGTGTTAGGCTGTATGTGTCGAAGGTAGAGATGTCAGGGTAAGGGGGCTTGCTTGGCCCAGCGCGTCTTTGATCAACCAATCACAAAGTTGCGGGTAGTTGACCCCACGCGCGGCGGCTTGCTCTGGCAGGAGGGAGGTTGCTGTCATCCCCGGTTGGGTATTGACCTCCAAAATCACGAGCTGATGAGTTTGCTCATCATAGCGATAATCCGTCCGGCTTGCCCCCTTGCAGCCAAGGGCATGATGAGCTTGGCATGCTAGGGCGAGGGCGCGCTCAGTGATGGATGTGGGCAGGGGGGCGGGAATGATATGGCGGGAGCCATTCGCCTGATATTTTGCAGCGAAGTCATAAAATCCCCCGCCTTCTTGGGGGAGAATTTCTGTCACAGCGAGGGGGGTATCCCCTAATACAGCTACGGTAAGTTCCCGTCCGGGGATGAAGTGTTCAGCCAAAATCTGTGGGCCATAGGTCCATGATTCCGCAATCGTACGGCGTGTTGATTTATCATCTTGATGGAGAATATGCACCCCAACAGAGGAGCCTTCGGCGACTGGTTTGAGAACATAAGGCGCGGGAAGGGGGGCACGGTCAATAAGGGCGGCGGGGGTGATGAGGCAGCCCTCTGCCACGGGTAGGCCAGCTGCTTGGAGGGCCATGCGGGTGGTGGCCTTATTCATCGCTATTGCCGAGGCTAAAATGCCGGAATGTGTGTAGGGCAGGCCTAGCCATTCTAACACGCCCTGAATGGCACCATCCTCCCCACCGGGGCCATGCAGTGCATTAAAGACAACTGTTGGGCGGCAGGCTTTTAACGCGGCGATGGTCGTGGTGATGTCCGGCCCGACATCAAGCGCGTGGACGTGATGTCCGGCTTCTTTTAAAGCCGCCGTGACGGCTTTGCCGCTGGAGAGGCTTACACTGCGCTCGCTGGAGGTCCCGCCCATAAGAACGGCTACAGACTGTGAGGTCGGAGAGGAGGATAAGTGCTGCGTCATACTCAAAACTTCATCATGCTGGATGAGAGAGGCGGCCTAGCCGTTTGATTTCCCACTGTAGCTCTATACCGCTTTGTGCTAGCACGCGGGCGCGGACCATCTCGCCAAGGTCCTCTAGCTCGGTGCTGGTGGCGTGGCCTGTATTGAGCATAAAATTGCAGTGTTTTTCACTTATTTGTGCCCCACCATGACGCAACCCACGGCAGCCAGTGGCGTCTATCAGCTCCCATGCTTTATGACCCTCTGGGTTACGGAAGGTCGAGCCACCAGTACGAGCGCGTAAAGGCTGGCTGGCCTCGCGTTTAGCCCGCATAACGTGCATCGCTTCTTGGATGAGGGCGGGGTCTTCCGCCCCTTGGGCTTTGAGACGAGCGCGGAGGACGATGGCACCGTCTGGCAGGGTTGTATGGCGGTAGCCCATGTGCAAATCCGCTGCGGGGAGGCGTTGATATGTGCCCTCACGCGTGAGAATCTCAACCCAATCTAACAAGGAGGCCATATCCCCCTCATAAGCCCCGGCATTCATCCGTACTGCCCCGCCAATAGAGCCGGGAATGGTGGAGAGAAAGGCAAAGCCTGCCATTCCAGCGCGGGCGGCGGTTTCTGCCACGCTGCTATCCAGTGCTGCCGCCCCGGCGATGAGCCCATCACCATCAGCTTCAATCTGGGCAAAACCACCGGCGAGGCGCAGCGTTAGCCCGGCTAATCCGCCATCGCGAATGATGATGTTAGAGCACGCCCCCAAGACGGTAAGGGGCATATCAGGCGGGCTTTGCTGTAGAGCTGTGGCGAGGTCTTCTTCATCTTGTGGGACAAAGAGCCAGTCCGCCTGCCCCCCAGTGCGGAACCAACTGCGCGGGGCAAGAGGGACATTGGCTTTCAGCCTGCCACGGAGCGGCTGGAAAGGGGCTGCTGTACTGGTCATAAGCTCTCCGGTTTATGCGCAGCGAGCTGAGCAGGGAGGGCTTTTGCCCAATGGGTGATGGAGCCTGCGCCTAAGCAGAGGACATAATCCCCCGGTACGGCAATGTCTGCAATTAAGGCAGCGAGGTCTTTTTCCGAAGGGAGGGACAGAACATGGCGGTGTCCACGCTCGCGTAGCCCTTCGACCAACTGATCACGCCCAACGCCCTCAAGGGGGGGTTCCCCTGCGGCATAGACATCAGCAACGATGACGGTATCAGCATCATTCATACAGGTGCAGAAGTCGTTAAAGAGGGCTTGCAAGCGGGAATAACGATGAGGTTGTATCACAGCAATAACGTGTTTTGCCCCAGCTTGTCGCGCGGCTTTTAATACAGCGGCGATTTCAACAGGATGATGGCCGTAATCATCAATGATTTTTACGTTATTCCATGTCCCGGTGAGGGTAAAGCGGCGTTGCACCCCGCGGAAGCCGCCAAGAGCATCGGCGATGACCGTATCGGGAATGTCCATCTCTAAAGCTACGGCAATGGCAGCTACAGCATTGAGGACATTATGATGGCCAAACATGGGGAGATGGAACGGCCCTGCACGCCGTTGGGTGTTAGCGGTACGGTCTGTGATGGTGACGTGGAAGGTGACGCCCTCGCTATCTGTCCCGGTGATTTCGGCCCGGACATCCGCTTGCGGGCTGAAGCCGTAGGTAATGAGGCGATGATCAGAGAGTTGAGGGATCATCTGTTGGACGCGTGGATGGTCCACACATAAGACGGCAAAACCATAAAAGGGAATGTTGGAGACAAATTGCCGGTAGCCTGCCTCCATAGCCTCATCAGAGCCCCAATGGTCCAGATGTTCGGGGTCCATATTGGTAACAACGGCGATGATAGCCGGTAAGCGGAGGAAGGAACCGTCACTCTCATCAGCTTCTACGACCATCCAATCCCCAGCACCCATGCGGGTATTGGTGCCGTAAGCCTCGATGATTCCGCCATTGATGACGGTCGGGTCCAGCTTGGCTTGCTCTAGCACGCAGGCCACAAGGCTGGTGGTGGTGGTTTTGCCGTGCGTCCCCCCAATGGCGATGGCCCAGCGCAGGCGCATGAGTTCGGCGAGCATCTCGGCCCGTCTTACAACGGGGATGAGCCGGGCGCGTGCGGCGACAACCTCTGGGTTATCACGTTTAACCGCTGTGGAGGTTACCACCACGCGTGCTTCACCCAGATTAGCGGCATCATGGCCGATATGGACGGTGATCCCTGCTTTGCGAAGGCGTTGGACATTCGCATTCTCGGCAATGTCAGACCCCTGCACCTTATAACCCAGCAGATGCAGTACTTCTGCAATGCCGGACATGCCAATGCCCCCAATACCAACAAAATGGATCAAGCCCAGGTTAAGGGGTAATGTGCGCATGAAGGGTTACTCCAATTAATGAGGGGGAAGGGCAGATAATCAGCTTTTTAGAGTGGCTTCAACGAGGTCGGCCAGTTTTTTTGCAGCGTGGCGCTGTTGGAGGGTTCGTGCTGCATGGGCAGCACGGCTCAACTCATCAGGATGCTCAAAGAGATGGAGGAGCATGTCACAAAGTTTTTCAGATTGGAAATCACGCTGACGAATCATCCAGCCCCCGCCTGCGCGCTCCATCGCTTGGGCGTTGAAGCCTTGCTCATCAGAGGCAGCAATGGGGAGGGGCACCATAATGGAGGGGCGTCCTGCTATGGCGAGTTCTGCCACGGAGGAGCCACCAGCCCGCCCGATGACGAGATGAGCTTGTTTAAGCTCGGAGGCGACATCATTAATAAAGGGAGTAACGTGCGCTGTAATACCGACTTGTTTGTACAAATTGGTCAATACGGGGACCATATCTTCATGGGCTTGCTGGGTGACATGTAAGCGGATGCGGATATGTTGAGGTAAGTTACAGAGAGCTTGTGGCACGACTGTACTAAAAACCTGCGCACCAAGAGAGCCACCCCAGATGAGGAGATGGATGGGCTCCTCATTTGTATGGAGGGTGGGTGGGCTGTAAGGCTCATCAGCTAGGGCTTCAAGTGCAGGGCGGACGGGCATACCTGTTTGGACGACCTTTTTCCCAATAGGGAGGCGCATGACCTGTGGGTAGGAGGTGGCAATGGCATTGGCAAAGCGTGAGAGAACAGCATTGGCTTGGCCAAGAATGGCGTTGCCTTCATGGATGATGAGGGCAGGGCGGTTACGGCAGAGCAGGCGGCTGCCTAAAAGTGGAGGGATGGAAGGGTAGCCACCAAACCCGATAATTGCTGTAGGGTGATGTACAGCAATGAGCTTGCGTGCTTTTAGGCAGCTCCATAATAAGCGCGTAATAGCCTTGAATTTATCAAGCGGTTTTTTACCCGCCACGCCGCTACTGGCCAGCGTATAACGGGGATAATGTGCAAAAACACCCTGCTCGGCGCGATTATGACGTGGGTCTGTCATGAGGATGAGGGGATAGCCGCGGCGTTGGAGCTCTTCCCCCAAAGCTTCAGCGGGGAAAAAATGGCCGCCTGTTCCCCCTGCGGCGATGATGATGGGAGCGTTTGTCATACGTTATGATTCTCTTTGGATGGCGCGGTTAAGTGTGTGGTAGCGTTGGAGGATGGTGTTGTAAAACGGCTTGGCTTTGTGCGGTGGCGTGTTAAGGCTAGGGCCATGCCGATTGTTAAAGCAACAGAGAGAGCGGAACTTCCCCCATAGGAGATAAACGGTAAGGTCATCCCTTTAGTGGGGATTAAATGTAGCGATGACCCCATATTGACAAAAGCTTGTAAGCCAAAGCCTGTTATCAACCCGCTTGTGGAGAGGATGATGAAAGGGTTCTTCTCCTCCAATAAGCGATTGAGCGTGGAAAAGACCAAGATAGTAAAGAGCGCGATGATAAAAAGGCACATGACAAAGCCATATTCTTCCCCCGCGACGGAAAAGACAAAATCAGCATGAGCATCGGGTAGGAGGTCTTTAACACGGCCTTCCCCCGGCCCACGCCCGAGCAAGCCGCCATTACCAAAGGCACGCATAGAGGTATCAATTTGGTAATGGTCCCCCACATCGGGGTGGAGGAAGCGTTGCACGCGGGAGTGAACATGTTCAAACACCAAATACGCAACACCAAAAGCCCCTAAAGCTGCGGAGACGAGCATACCAAAGACAATAATAGGCAAGCCATCAATAAAGAGTTGGGTGATGAACACCATGCTAATGACAGATAGCATCCCAATATCTGGTTGGGCTTGGAGGAGTGCAGCAATGACCAGATAAACACCACAAGCGACCAAACGCCCCGGAAATCGCCAACCATTAGAGAGGGTTTTTTCATAACGAAGGTTAAGCAGCCACCCCGTCACAACGGCGAAGCAGGGCTTTAGAAACTCTGAAGGCTGCACAGACATTAAGGGTAGGGCAATCCAGCGGCGCGCGCCTTTAATTTCCATCCCATGGATGAGCGTCATGAAGGTGGCTCCCAAGGCCATGACCCCGCCAATGAGCGCAATGCGTAACACCATGCGCGGGGTCAGGCGGGATGTGACGATGACGACCGCCCCCGCTAAGGCCAAAAAGACCACTTGTTTGAGGATGAACATATTGCGGGAGGCCCCAATGCGGTGGGCCACAGCAGGGCTTGCGGCGAGCATGAGGATATAGCCAAGGGCGATGAGCGCACCAACGCAGCTAAGGCTTACATGGTCGAGACTACGCCACCATTGGGCATGGTGGGAGTTGTTCGTGCGGTCGGATAGAGCCATTAGCGGGCTTCCTCCTCAGCAGGGCAATCGGCATGGCAGAGAGTGTGTGCGAGGGTGGCAAAGGCTGTGCCACGTTCCTCAAAATTACGGAATTGGTCAAAACTCGCGCAAGCGGGGGAGAGAATAATCGGTAAGGGGGTGGTGCTGGCTTGTGCATAGGCCCAAGCGGCGCGGGTGGCTTGCTCCAACGTTGTGCTGATTTCAAAAGCTACATTATGGGCTTTAAGCGTCTCGGCCAGGAGGGGGGCATCCTGCCCAATGAGGAAGGCGCGGTGGACATGCCCTAAAACCGGGGCGAGATTTGTAATGCCACCCTCTTTAGCTATACCGCCAGCAATCCATAAAAGATGAGGAAAAGCCCGCAGGGCGTGGAAGCTGGCTTCCGCATTGGTGGCTTTGCTATCATTGATAAAAGCGATGCCCTTTGCCTCTGTGATATGTTGTAGGCGATGGTCTAACCCGGGGAAGCTGCGTATGCCACGGGCAATGCTCGCATCAGAGAGGCCAAGATGACGCGCTATGAGGCGGCAGGCTTCAATATTCTGGGCATTATGCGGGCCGGGTAGGAAGGGGGCATCCTCCGGGGAAAGGGCATCGGTGATAGTAAGAGTATGGACGTCTAGCCCCTGGGAGGTCAGGCGGGCTTGGAGGGGTTTGCTCCATGAGGCAGCCTCTCCCAAAAGGGCGAGGTCGCCCTTGGTCATGTTATCAAATACATGAGCTTTGGCGGTGAGATAGCCCTCCATAGAGCCATGACGGTCGAGATGGTCAGGTGTTAAATTGAGGAGGACAGCCGCACAAGCGTGATAATGCTCCAGACGCTCGAGCATGTAAGAGGACATCTCGATAACATAAACACCATCATCGCCAAGGGGCGGTAAGGCCAGAGAGGCCGTGCCGAAATTGCCGCCACAATAAGCAGGAATACCGGCCTCGGTGAGGATATGGGTTAATAGAGCCGTAGTGGTGGACTTGCCATTGGTCCCCGTGATGGAGACAAAGCGCGCTTTAGAGCCTGCTTTGCGGGTGACCTGCCAGAGCAACTCCGCATCGGAGAGGATGGGGATGTGCTGCTTTTGAGCAAGGCGTGCCGTAGGGTGTGGCTGCGGTAGATGATGGGCAATGCCGGGTGAGAGGATGAGGGCTGTAAAGCCGGAGAGGTCATCAAGTGGGGCCAGTGTGAGGCTGGGATGGACGGTCAGGGCTTTAGAGAGGGTAGGGCTATGGTCATCCCACGCATGAACCTCCGCCCCCATAGCGAGGAGAGCTTCCACAACAGCAGCTCCATTACGCCCTAGCCCGTATACAGCATAACGCTGCCCGGAGAGGAGGGTTTTAGGCCATGATGAGGGAGGAGGTGATGTGGGATGGGCCATGATTAGCGTATCTTCAACGTAGCGAGGCCACATAGCCCCAAGATGATAGCGACAATCCAAAAGCGTACGACAATCTTTGGCTCTTGCCAGCCCATTTTCTCAAAATGATGGTGGAGGGGAGCCATAAGGAAAATACGTTTCCCCGTCCGGCGGAACCAAAAGACTTGGAGAATGACGGAGATGGTTTCCACCACAAATAACCCCCCTACGAGGCAGAGGACTAGCTCGTGCTTAACCGCTACGGACACCGCGCCTAAAGCCCCGCCAAGGGCTAGGGAGCCGGTATCGCCCATAAAGACCTCTGCCGGGGGAGCATTGAACCATAAGAAGCCCAAACCCGCCCCAATGAGAGCCGCGCAGAAGATGCTTAGCTCCCCCGTGCCAGGGACGTGATGAAGCTGAAGATAATCTGCAAAGACGTGGTTACCAACCAGATAGGCGATTAAGGCAAAGACCAAAGCAGCGATGATGGAGGGGACGGTAGCGAGGCCATCAAGCCCATCAGTGAGGTTTACCGCATTACCAAAACCTGTGATGGTGACCATTGCAAAGAGGGGGAACACATAGCCCAAATGCAACATGAAGGTTTTTGTAAAGGGAAAGGCCACCGCATTGCGGAACTCTGGCGGGGTGAGGGCCTCCATCGCAATGCCTGCAAGACAAGAGATGAGGAACTCCCCACCGAGGCGGAGTTTTTTAGAAACCCCTTTGCTATTGCCCTTGGCGAGTTTGAGGTAATCATCTGCAAAGCCAATAGCGCCAAAGCCTAGCGTGGTGAGTAAGACAGCCCACACAAAACCATCGCGTAAATCTGCCCATAATAGGGTGGAGAGAGCGAGGGAGAAAAGAATAAGGCCCCCGCCCATTGTGGGGGTGCCTGCTTTCTCCAAAATATGGCGTTCTGGCCCTAAAGCGCGGATGGGCTGACCTTGCCGCTGAATGCGTTTAAGCTGGGCAATAAAAGGTTTCCCCAAGAGGAGAGAGATGATTAATGCCGTTAAGCAAGCACATCCGGCCCGAAAGGTCATATAATGCAGTAGGTTGAGCAGGCCACCATGGGAAGAATAGGGAGCGGCAAGGAGGTTAAACAGCATTAGGTGGACTCTGGGCTGTGGGATGATTCGGGTTGGTCTAATAACGCAATGAGGTCACGCATACGGCTTCCCAAGCTGCCCTTTACAAGCAAAACGTCCCCCTTCTGCAAAGCAGGGCGTAGAAGAAGGGCAAGTTGGGTTGATGTCTCAGCATAACCGCCCTGTAGGGATCGGGGAAGGGCCTCGTAAAGGGATTTCATATGCGGGCCACAACAAAAAGTAAGGATGTTATGCTCTGTTAACGGTTGGGCTAGGGCACGATGCTCCTCTGCGGCAAAGGTGCCAAGCTCGCGTATATCCCCCAGGGCGGCAATATGGCGGGGGGCGGGCATTAAGCTTAGCGTCTCCAGTGCTGCACGTATGCTGGGGCCGGAGGCATTATAGCTTTCATCCAATAAGGTGATTTCACCGGGTAAAAGCCGTTGTTGCCCACGCCCCGCCTCGGGCTGGAAGTGGCGTAAAGCCGTGGCCCCCGCCTGGGGCGGAAGGCCCAAAGCAGCCACTGCACCAAGAGCTAGAGCGGCATTGCGGGCGAGGTGAGGCCCCGGGGCTGTAAGTGTAAGCTGTGCCTCCCCCGCCGGCGTGGAGAGATGAAGTTGGCTCCCCGTGGCGGTGCAGTGCAGCTCATCACCATGAATGGTTGCATGAGACGTTGTCCCCACCTGCCAGAGGGAGACATCTTGTGGGATAGCGTGGGTGACAGCGGGGAATTGCGCGGCTTCTTCTGGGCAGAGGGCCGTTCCACCCGCTGGTAGAGCCGCAAAGAGGCTGGCTTTTTCCGCAGCGATGGCGTTAAGGCTGCCCATATGGCCGAGATGCGCGCTCCCGATGGTGGTAATTAGGCCAATATCGGGGCGGATTTGAGCCACTAGAGGGGCAATCTCGCCAGGGTGGTTCATGCCTACTTCGCTAATGCAAAAGGCAGCGTCTTGAGGTAAGCGCGCTAAGGTAAGGGGGACGCCCCAATGGTTGTTAAAGGAAGCCACCGAGGCATGGACCTTCCCATAAGCGGCTAAGGCTGTGGCGAGCATGTTTTTGGTTGTGGTTTTGCCTACGCTCCCTGTGATGGCAATGGCCTTGCCTTTAAACTGAGCACGGCGATAACGCCCTAATGCCTCTAGGGCCTGCATCGTGTCCGAGACGAGGAGGAGGCGAGGGTCATCGGTTAAGCCAGCTTTAGCAATGGCTGCACCATCATGCGCCATAACGCAGGCCGCGCCATGCTCTAAAGCCTGCTTGAGATATTGGTGCCCATCTGCATTATGGCCAATGAGTGCAATAAAAAGGTCCCCCGGTTGGAGGCTGCGCGTATCAATACAGACAGCACGGACATGCACATCACCGGTGAGCCGGCCTTGTGTGGCGTTGCGGAGGTCTTGGCTTGTCCAAAGTGGGGCTGTGCTGGTGGGCATTATGATAACTCCGCAGCGAGGGCGGCTGTGAGTGTACGGTCATCAAAAGGATGGGTTACCCCGTTGATAATCTGGCCAGTCTCATGGCCTTTCCCAGCGATGAGCAGCACATCACCTTCTCTGAGGCTCTCAAGAGCGGTTTGGATAGCGTCTTTGCGGTTACCAATCTCTTGCGCTTGGGGAGCTGTCGCGCGGATGGCGGCACGGATAGTGGCGGGGTCTTCGCTGCGGGGGTTATCATCAGTAATGATGACTTCATCAGCGAGATGAGCGGCAATCTGTCCCATGAGAGGGCGTTTGCCTTTGTCGCGGTCGCCTCCTGCACCAAAGACCACCACCAACCGCCCCGTTGCGTGGGGGCGGAGGCTGAGGAGAACATGCTCTAATGCATCAGGCGTATGGGCGTAATCGACATAAGCGCAGGCCCCGTTAGGGAGGGTTGCGACCGGTTCACAGCGGCCCGGCACCCCTTTTAAATGGGGGAGCAGGGCGATGATGGCGTTTGCTTCCTCCTCATGCTCCCAGCAAAGAGCGGCGGCAAGCAATGCATTTTCCGCTTGGAATCGCCCTGGCAGTGGGAAGTGAATAGGCGGTAATGTACGGCCATAAAGCTGGATGGTGAGGTCTTGCCCATGTGGGGTTGGTTGCGCATCGAGAAGGCGGATTGTCTCACCCTTTGTGCCGACTGTGCGGAGTTTTAGAGCGCGTTTTGCGGCAATATGCTGGAGGGCGTCTCGGCTCTCAACATCTATATCATCATTGATGACCGCAAGCCCCCCTTCCGGCAATAGGGTGCTAAAGAGGGAGAGCTTAGCGTCTCGATAGTCCTCCATCGTGTGATGATAATCGAGATGATCACGCGTGAGGTTGGAAAAACCTGCTGCGGTAATGGCCACGCCATCAAGCCGTTTTTGATGAAGCCCGTGGGATGATGCCTCTAAGGCGACATGCTCAACACCATAGGTTTTTAGGCGCGCGAGTGTTGTTGCTAAGCTAACAGCATCAGGTGTGGTTAAGGCTGGCAGAGGGGGCATCTCTACATCGCTGATGAGGCCTAACGTGCCGAGGCTGGCAGCTTTATAATGGCGGAGTTGATAAAGCTGGCGGAGGAAGTCAGCCGTGCTGCTTTTGCCATTTGTCCCCGTAATGGCGGTGATATGTGCTGGTTGTGGCCCTGCGAGGTAAGCGGCCGCTTGGGCGAGGAAATGGGCTGGGTCCGCTACAGGGATGAGGGGGGCTGTATGGCCGTTTTCATGTCGCTCCGGTAGGAGGGTTTCCCCTTGTTTGGGGGCAAGGATGATTGCGGCTGCCCCTTGGGCAATCGCGGCAGGGATGAAGTCTCGCCCATCATGTTTATGGCCGCTTAGGGCGACAAAGAGGCTCCCCGCTTTGACCTGCCGACTATCAGCCGTGATTGCGGTGATGAGGGGGTCATGCGTGCTGGGGGAGGAGAGAGCGTAGCGATGGAGTAAGGCAGAGAGTTTCATGAGCAGGGCCTAATGAGCGTGATGAGGGGTATGTTTAGCAGCGAGGCGATTAACAGCCGCCGCGCCGGGGTCATTACCAGGGCCAAGGGGACGACGCACTCCCGGCGGGACGGGTGGGGTCAAAGCAAGGGCGAGTTGGTCATCAAGCTGCTGGGCCTTCTCCGGCGGGGCGGGAAAGAGGCCCAGCATAGGGGCAACGCGTGTGACGATTTTGGAGAATGTCGGTGCGGCAATCCAGCCGGCGGTTGTCCAGCCATGGGTTTCTGCCGTACCTTGGGGGGCATCCAGCATGACATAGAGCGCATAGCGTGGGGCGTTCATGGGGAACATGCCGGTAAAGGCGGTAATATTGACGTGTTTAAGGTACCCGCCATGTGCCCCGATTTTCTCTGCCGTGCCGGTTTTCCCACCAACGAGATAACCGGGGCTTTCGGCCTTTTTACCGATGCCTTTTGTAACAACGAGCCGTAAAATACGCCGTAATAGGTCTGCATTATGGGTGGAGATGAGATGTGGGCCTTTCTCCTCCTCAGCCATCACGACATCATCATTGAGATGCTCGCGGGCTAAGAGTGTAGGGGTGACGAGGTACCCACCATTCCCCGTTGTGGCTGTCCCACGGACGATAGCGAGAGGGGATTCCGCAACACCATGACCAAAGCCTACGGTCATAACGGTGGTTTCCCCCCAATTTTTGAGGGAAGGGACGATGGGACGGCCCGCCTCGGGGAGTTCGACTGGGACGCGGTCGAGGAAGCCCATATTTTTAAGCCAATCATGTTGGTGTTCCCGCCCGACATCTAGGGCAATATGAGCTGAAGCTGGGTTGGAGGAAAACGCCATGACCGATGGCAGAGCCAGCCAAGGGGCGAAATGGTCGGTCTTTAAGTCGGAGATTTTAAACCGCCCCACCTTGATAGGAATGGTAGAGAATTGGTCCCACGGATGCGCTACCCCAAGCTGTAACGCCATAGCTGCTGTTTGTAGCTTAAAGGTCGATCCCGGCTCATACATACCTGTTACCGCACGGTTAAAGCGTGCATCATCTGAGGCATGGGCGAAGTCATTCGCATCATAATCAGGCAAGCTAATCATAGCGATGATTTCCCCCGTATGGACATCCATGAGGATGGCCGAGGCCCCAATAGCGCGGAAGCGTGTTTTGGCTTCATTAAGTTCATCGCGCATTGCCGCTTGCACGCGGGCATCAAGGGAGAGGCGCAGGGGTGTGCGGTCGCTGAGGAGGCGTTGATTAAAATATTTCTCCACCCCTGCAATGCCGTGATTATCAATATCCACAGCCCCTAATATTTGTGCGGCAAGCGTGCCAAGCGGGTAATGGCGTTGTTCACCATTCTCAAAATAAATGCCGGGGATGCCTAGATTATTAATTGCCAATTCATCAACAGGGGCAATATTGCGAGCGAGATAAACGAACTGTTTTTTCTGCTTTAAGCGGCGAATGGTCTCAGGGATATTTAGGTTAGGCAATATGGAATGGAGTTGTTTGGCAACATCTTCAGGCTCAATAATTTCCATCGGGTTGGCGTAAACTTGCACAACTGGCAGAGAGAGAGCCAAAGGCTGGCCGTTACGGTCTGTAATGGTAGCGCGTTGAATATTAGGCAGTACGAACCCACTGCCAGCGAGGGCTTTAGGGTCTGGGTGGGGAATGTCAGGAATAATCGCCCCGACTTGATTAGGAAGCGGGGCCATAGGGGTGAGGATTGTGGCAAAGAGGGCCTTTAACGCGACCCCACCATAAAGAAAGAGAAATCCCATCCCTAAATAAATGAGCCGATTATGGCTTGTTTCTAACCAGCTAAAAGGGTTCTGCTTACGGTCATTGCGCCAGCGGCGATAAGCCTCCACCCCACGGAGGAGAATAAACCTCCGCTTTTCCTTATGAGCGGCATGGGCAGAGTTCTTACCATCTGCCTTGCGTGAGGGTTTGGGGGCCATGGGGAGGGAGGTTCGATCACTAGGTTATGGGAGAGAGCAAGATAATGTACGCGTTTTAATTTGTTAGAGGGATAGGCGGTGGTAGAGGGCTTTGGTCGTCATCACTATTTGAGAGAGCAGCCGTATGGATGCCCCTTGCATGGTTATGATGGTCTCCTTGATGGGAAGAGGCGGTTGGATGCCAAGCAACATCGTCTGTAGATGTTGTATGTGGATGGGCCGGCACAATATGGGATTTGTGGAGGGCTAGGTCAGCATCATGACGATGATGATGTATTGGTTTGGGGGCATCAGTTTCACTCAGCAAGGCGAGGTCTTGCTCTAGAGTATGATTTGTGACGGTTTGTTTCTCCGCCCCAGTGGTTGTGCTGATGTTACGGTTATGTGCAGCATTATGCGGTGTTGCGGCAGGGGCAGAGGCCGTGGTGAGAGCTGTTAGGGTATGTTGGGCTTGTTCTCGTACGGGTGTCATAGCGATCATATGATGGCTAATTGCGGGGAGACGTTCGCGCAAATTGGTGAGTTGCACAAATTGTGTAGGCTCGACCTGCTTTAGCTGAGGCAGCACGCGTTGCGATAGCGCAGAGAGGCGGTCTGGCTGGTTAAGCAACGCCCATTGTGTGCGGAGTATTGCCGTCTCTTGTTGGACGCGACGGGTTTCCTCCACCGTTTTGCGGATATCTTGATTCAGCACAAGGGTCTCATGCTTCTTTGTGTAAAGAAAGAGGCCAGACCCAGCGGCCATAGCGGCGCAGAGAAGAGTAGCAAAACGGATCATGCGGAAGCTCCATGGGCGGAAATACGCCGCAGAGCGCGCAAACGTGCGCTGCGGGAACGAGGGTTAAGGGTAAGCTCTGTCTCGGAGGGAGAGCGAGGGCGTGTATGGAGCAGCGCAAAAGCGGGGGCTTCTGCCTGCTGTAAGGAGAGAGGGGTATGGCGCGAAGGCCCCGCAACACGGCCCGTTAGCTGGGCAAGGGCGCGCTTGACCATTCTATCCTCTAGGGAATGGAAGGTCACAATACAGAAAATACCGCCCGGGGCGAGCAAGTTAGGGGCCGTTTTTAAGGTGCGCTCTAGCTCGCCTAGTTCGTCATTCACAGCGATGCGGATGGCTTGGAAGCTCCGCGTCGCAGGGTCGAAATTGGGCCGTTCTTTCGGCACAGCCTTGCGGATGATTTCGGCAAGTTGCCCCGTCGTCTGGAGGGGGCCGCTCTGGCGAGCATCCACAATAGCGCGGGCAACCCGGCGGGAGCGGCGTTCCTCCCCATAATGGTACAGAATATCTGCCAGAGCAGCTTCGCTCTCCCCATTGACGATATCGGCCGCACTAGGGCCGGTTGCGCTCATCCGCATATCTAAAGGCCCATCATGACGGAAGGAAAAGCCGCGTTCTTCTTGGTCGAGTTGGAAGGATGAGACGCCGAGGTCCAAGACGATGCCATCAAAAGGTCCATATGCGCCGACAAGCTCTTCCATCGCGCTAAAGGTGCCTTGATGGAGGTGCAACCGGCCCTCTGAGGCAGCAATGAGAGGCTGGCCGCGTTTAATTGCATCAGGGTCGCGATCAATCGCATGGACTGTGCAGGCCGCGGCGCGGAGGAGGGCACGGCTATAGCCGCCACCACCAAAGGTGCCATCCAGATAAGTCCCGCCCGGTTTGGGGGCTAATGTCTCTAGCACTTCTGGCAGCATAACGGGGAAGTGCCCTTCCTGCTGCATGTCCTCAGCTATGCGATAAAGAGCGTGGTTCATGATGTGGACCCCTCCCGTGTGGAGGTAGCTTTGTGGCGACCCAGCTCACGCGCACGGCTGCGGGCCTGCTTCCTACGCTCTTCAGCAAGAGCGGGGTTCCATATCTGAAAGACACGCCCTAGCCCCATGAAGGTGACTTCCCCCTCTAGGTTGGCATGTTCCTTTAACGCCTTGGGGAGGTTGACGCGCCCCTCTTTATCGCAATCGAGCGGATAAGCATCAGCATACAGGCTTGTGGCGAGGTCGTCATGATCCTCAGAGAAAGGATCATACTCATCCAACGCGTTGGAGAAGGAGAAGAAGGCGGAGGATGTCCAGCCTTCCAAACAATCATGGAGGTGCGAGGGGCGGATAATCATCATCGCATCACCCGGCCGGGCATTATCGCGTAGGACTGTCCGAAAGGGAGAAGGGATGGAGATGCGCCCTTTTGCATCCACCCGGCTGGCATGGGTACCGAGAAACATCGTCATTGTTTTGAAATGCCCCTCCCCTTTGCCTGAATGATGGACGATGGATACAAAATTCCCCTCTTTGGGAAATTATGGGTTATCATGGGATTTCATGGGACGTCAAAGTTTTATTGCGCAAAAATGGCGTTTGAGTGCGTTTTTTAAGGTAAATAATCTGCGAGGAGGGGGAATGAGCAGCTCTAAAATTAATAAAATGCAAATAGATTATAAAGAGAATCTATAGGAGGTATGTGCTGTATTAAGCGTGAGAAATGCTGGTAAATGGCGCGCCAAGAGAGGCCGCTATACGCCATGATGAGGGCGCGCTCATCACAGATGATGGCTTTGTGTGATGAAAATAATGTTAGGGAGGATGATTAAGGGCCAGATGGTCTGTAAGCCGGGTTCTGTCCTATCCCCTTACGGGGATGGGGCGATCATTCCTCTGGGATGTATTTTGCAATACACCTCACGCAACCAACCCGAATGACGGGGCAGGCACCCCCAGCCATATGTGGCTTGTCATTCCTATTCGGTCTTGCTCCCGGTGGGGTTTACCATGTCCGCTGCTGTTGCCAGCCGCGCGGTGCGCTCTTACCGCACCGTTTCACCCTTATCCGCATCCTCCTCGTAAAAAGGGGGATAGGCGGACGGTTTTGTTTCTGTGGCACTGTCCCTAGGGTCACCCCCGCCGGCCGTTAGCCGGCACCGTCTTCCTGTGGAGCCCGGACTTTCCTCCCTAGCTCTTTAAAGAGCTACAGCGATCGCCCGACCATCTGGCTGGGCTGCTTATGCCTCCCTCATGGGGGGAGGTCAAGTTAACGGAAGGGTTAAGGGATGAGGGGGCGATATAATCCGGGGGAGCCTGCATCGGTCATGATGCTTTGGCCAGCACGATCAACACGAAGGTGAAATAACAGCTCAGCCGATGGTGTTGTGCCGGGGCAGCCATTCCCATGCCGTCCCAAGACATCAATAGAGGGTACGGGTGTACTCGCATCCCCGTTGACGACCATAACAAGGCAGCGGCGTGGCATGGTGGTAAGGCCCTTATGGGTAATGACCGTCCGTAAATGCTCTACCAAAGCCGTATTATCGAACCAGCTTAACTTATTAAAGGTGAAACGGTCATAGAGGCTATCTAGTGCCCCTGTTCTCACAAAAATGAACATTAAGAAAAAGGCTGGGACGATAACAATGAGCCGGCGGATGATATGCTGTTTGAGAGAGCGCGGCGGCCTTGGGCGGCGGCGGCCAAGCCGTGGGGGCGTGTTGTCTGTCACGATGTTAATTCGCTTATTATAGCAGGGGATGGATAGCAAAACCGCCCTGCTAGGAGCAGGACGGTGTGTTGCTGTCGTCTGTGGGAAGTGGTCGAGGGGGCGTTAGTTTTTCATATCTTCGTGCCATGCATCGCCTGTGGTGGCGATAAAGGCCCGTGCTTCTTTTGGCCCGTAAGAACCTGCGGGATAATGTGTCATCGGCACTTTATTAGCCGCCCATGTCTGCAATGTGGGCTCTACCCATGCCCATGCGGCTTCTACCTCATCGCGGCGGATAAAGAGAGCGGGATAGCCGCGCACAGCATCTAGCATGAGACGCTCGTAAGAATCGGGGATGAGAGAGCCATCAGCCGGGGCGAAGCGTCCATCCATAGCACCATGTTGGAGGGAGAAGTCCGCAGCGGAGGGGTTTTTGATGTTCAGGGCAAGGCCAAAACCTTCATTAGGCTGAAGGCGGATGACAAGGCGGTTATGCTCCCCATCTTTACCGAATAGGGAGGACGCTGTTTTTTTGAAGGTTACCACTACTTCGCTCACTTTTTTATGAGAGCGTTTGGCGGTGCGGATATAGAAAGGGACATCCTTCCAACGTGGTGTATCGACATAAGCGCGCATAACGGCGTAGGTCTCTGTATTGCTGTTATCGCCAAGCTCTTCCAAATAGCCGGGGACTTTTACATCATCCATTGTCCCAGTGATATATTGGGCGCGAAGTGTCTCGCTGGCTACTTTTTCGGGAGGGATAGGGCGTAGGGCTTTGAGGACCTTCACTTTAGCATCGCGCACGGAATCCGCACCAAGGTCTGCCGGGGCTTCCATCGCGCATAGGCTAAGCACTTGCAATAGATGGTTTTGAATCATATCGCGCAGGGCACCGGATGTATCATAATAAGCAGCGCGGCCCTCGACACCCACCGTCTCTGCGGCAGTGATTTGGATGCTTTGGATATGCTCAGCTGACCATACTGCGTTAAAAACAGGGTTGGCAAAGCGTAGGGCGATGATGTCTTGTACAGTCTCTTTGCCGAGATAATGGTCGATGCGGAAGATTTGTTCTTCTTTAAAAAAGCGGCTTACACCTTCATTAATAGCGCGGGCAGAGGCACTATCGGTCCCAATGGGTTTCTCCAGCACAACGCGGGATTGTGGCGTGATGAAGCTGAAGCGGTGCAGATTTTCGCTAATTGCCTCAAAAAGCTGTGGAGCAGTAGAGAAATAAAAGACGCGGATGCGGTCTGCTGGGGATTGTTTTAAGACGGTGTGAAGGTCATCCCAAGAGGCAGGATCTTCCTTCGTGCCATCTAATGTAACGTAATGGATTTTTTTGAGAAAACGCTCAATGAGGGCTGCATCTTTATGGGGAGCGGGGAGAAAATGCTCTAAAGCTTCCTGCGCGCGTGTGCGATATTCCTCAGTTGATAGCTCTGAGCGGGCTGTGCCGATGATGCGTGCGTCCTCAGGAACATGCCCAATACGGAGCTGATTATACAGGGCGGGGAGGAGCTTGCGCATCGTCAGATCGCCCGTGGCGCCGAAAATGACATAATCAAACGGTGCGGTCTGTTGAGAGTGAGCCATGATAGGGCGTTACCTTTCCTGTTGGGAAACACTAATTGAGGCAGAGGGTTTGTCTCTTGTTTCTATCTGCTCTTTGTAAAGCGTCTAGCAGCTTTCATTCAAGCGGTAACAAGCATGGGGGGCGTGTATAGGCTGTGGAGCGTGATTTTTATGGGCTGTGGTGGAGTTTGTGGATTTATGCAATAGGACGTTACGCGTTATTTACGTTTGTGTTTTTGTGATTTGCTATATTTTTTGGTAGGTTAGTGGCGTTTTTGCATAGGTAGCAGCAAAAGGGATAGAGCCTTTTGTTCTAGCAGTGGTATTGACCCCTTCATAAGGGGGCGATAAGCCGCCTTAAATATTTTGGCATATAGAGACATTGGTAGGAGAGAGATTTATGGATATGGGTCAGGGTGATGAAGGTACGGTAACAGGCGGTATTGCGGCAGATCGCTTGCGTTCTATCATCGAGCGTGTGGAGCGTTTGGAGGAGGAACGTAAAGCATTAGGGGCGGATATTCGTGATATTTTCACTGAGGCAAAATCCGCAGGGTTTGATGTCAAAGTGGTCAAACAGATTATCAAATTGCGTAAGCAAGAGCCTGCTGAGATTGAAGAGCAAGAAACATTGTTGGATATTTATCGGCGCGCTTTAGGCATGTAAGGTGGTTATGGCAGGTCAGGCAATTCGGTATGTGTTTTGCAGGCCTGTTGTAATACGCTGATGAAATGGTTGATGAGGGGTGGCTGTTCGCCTCTGCGCACCCCAATCGCGAGGGCTGCATGGGGGGCAGGCCGTGCGATTTTATGGAATGTTACCCCACCTGTATGAAGTTGGTGGAGTGATTGGGGGACGATGGACACCCCCAAGCCCGCGGCCACAAGGGGGATGGTTCCTGCAATTTGTGGGGCTTGTTGGCCAAGGGCAGGCGTAACCCCTGCATCGCGATAAGCCGCTAATATAGCGTCAAAGAATCCCGGCCCTAATTCCCGCGGGAAGATGATGAGTGGCTCGGTGGCTAAGCGGCTGAGGTGAATCTCTGCTACATTGGTAAAAGGATGCCCTTTCGGTAAGGCGATGAGGGTCGGTTCATCTAATAAAGGAATGACATGGACATTCGCTTGATCCGGCACAGGCGGGCGCAAAATTGTGATGTCCGTGCGGTAGGAGAGTAAGGCCTCGCACAAGGCGGGAGTGTTACTTTCCTCTAGGGAGAGGGTAACGCCCGGCGCAATGGTGCTGAATTGGCGGATGGCAAAAGGAATGCTGGGGAGGAGGGGGACAGCCCCTGCTAAGCCAATGCGTAGATGGCCCTTCTCCCCTCTGGCAAGGCCGTGTGCATCCTCAATGAATTGACGGCGTAAGTCGAGAATCAAACGCGCATGGGGCAGGAGTGCGCGTCCGGCTTCTGTTAGGCTGACACCGCGTGCTTGGCGGCGAAAGAGGGCAACGCCGAGTGTATGTTCTAAACGGCGGATTTGCTGGCTGAGGGGTGGTTGTTCCATCCCCAGCTTTTCAGCAGCATGGGTGATGTTGCCTGTCTCAGCAATGGTCACAAAATAGCGAAAATGACGAATCTCCATAGGAGCCATATATAAGATATATGGTGGTAATGGTAACTATATATTTGTGGCCTTCCCTAAGCTGTTTTAGGGAGGAAGACAGTAACAACACAGGGGGCAATATGACTCGACCTTCAGGTGTAAAGCCGAACCGTCTTTTCCAGACATCTACCATGGCCGCGTTGTTGGACGCTGTTTATGACGGCGAAATGACGCTGGGTGAGCTGGTTCAGCATGGTGATTTCGGTCTGGGTACGTTTGATGCTCTAGATGGTGAGATGATCGTCACCGAAGGGGAGGTACGGCAGTTCCGCTCCGAGGGGATTGCTTCTGGCACGACAGCGGATATGAAGACCCCTTTCGCTTGTGTGACCTATTTTGAGCCTGAAAAGACCGTCACAATTGATAAGCCCATGAGCAAAGAAGAGTTTGAGGCTCTTGTAAATGAGCTTATCGATAACCCTAACCTCTTTGGGGCTGTGCGGTTTACCGGTGAGTTTGAGAAAGTCGATACACGCACAGTCTTTTGCCAGCATAAGCCTTACCCGGGCATGTTGGAGGTTGTGGCCAAGCAGCCGACCTTCAAAATGGGGGAGATTAGCGGTGTGATGCTTGGCTTCCGTACCCCGCCTTATATGCAAGGGATTAATGTTGCAGGTTATCACCTCCATGTTTTGAGTGATGATCGCAAGCATGGTGGGCATGTGACGGATTACCGTGTGAAGTCTGGCAAGCTGGAAGTCGCCCGTATGTCCGACTTGGAAATCTCCCTGCCAAAGACAGAAGAATTCGCTAAGGCCGACCTCCTGCCAGCAGGCTTGCATGAGGCTATTCGCACGGCTGAGGGCGGTTGATTTTTACTTGGTTTGATATGTTTACAATAACACCGCCTAGATAATGGCGGGGTTATATGGGATTAGGAACGTAGCTCATGACGCAGAAGAAAGCTCCTAACGCGGGCAAAACAACAGCGGATCTTATCGTCCGTAATTTAGAAGCCCATGGCGTTGACCATATTGTCGGGATTCCCGGTGCAAAGATTGACCGTCTCTTTGAGGCATTGGAAGATTCTCCCATCCGCACCATTGTAGCGCGGCATGAGCAAAATGCCGTCTTTATGGCGGGGGGGATTGGCCGTATCACGGGTAAAGCTGGTGTGGCGATTGCCACATCCGGCCCCGGTGTGTCCAACCTGACAACCGGTTTGGCAACAGCAACCTCCGAGGGTGATGCTGTCCTCACCATTGGCGGGGCTGTTGGGCGTGCTGATTTGCTGAAATTGACCCATCAGAGCATGGATACAGTCAGCATGTTGCGCCCGGTGACGAAATATAGCGCAGAGATTGGTGATCCTGCTGCGGCCTCCGAGGTGATCGGCAATGCTTTTCGTGCAGCAGAGAGCCCCCGGCAGGGCGGTGCCTTTGTAAGCATCCCGATGGATGTGTTGAATGCAGAAATCACCAAAGATTATCCGCTAATGGGTAAACGCAGCTTTGCTAAAGCTGGCCCAGCCCCAGAGGATGAGATTAAGGATGCCGCTGCGGCGATTAAGAAGGCTAAAAAGCCGGTCGTCCTATTGGGGATGAAGGCCAGCAAGCCTGAAAATGCCGAGGCAATCCGTGCTTTTATTAAGGCAACCAACTTACCGGTAACGGAGACCTACCAGGCTGCTGGTACTCTCTCTAAAGACTTGCAGTCGCGCTTCTGTGGTCGGATTGGGTTGTTCCACAACCAGTATGGTGATTACCTGCTGCAAGAGGCGGACCTTGTCATTGCCATTGGGTATAACCCCATTGAGTATGATCCCGGCCTTTGGAACACGAAGCCTGATCGCCCGATTGTGAATATTGATGTCGTTCCGGCTCAGCTGGACAATGCCTTTAATCCAGAAATTGAGTTGATTGGCTCCATTGTTCATACATTGAAGCATCTGACGCGGGAGGTTTCTGGCCTTTCCAACGGTGCTGCTTTGGATAAGATTTTAGAGCTGTATCGTGCGTCTCAAAAGCTCGCTTTCGAGAAGGCAAAAAGCACCCAGCAGGGGATGCTCCATCCGCTTGAGGTCATCAAGGTGATGGAAGACATCGTCGCGCAGGATATGACAATCTGTTTGGATATGGGGTCCTTCCATATTTGGCATGCGCGTTTCTTGGACGTCTTCCGTGCACGGCAGATGCTCATCAGTAACGGCCAGCAGACGATGGGCGTTGCTCTGCCATGGGGTATGTCTGCCAGCATCCTTAACCCAGCGCAGAAGGTTATTTCCGTCTCTGGCGATGGTAGCTTCATGATGTCCTCTATGGACCTGGAGACGGCTGTTCGTCTGAAGAGCAACCTCATCCATATCATCTGGGTGGATCAGCACTTCAACATGGTCCGTATTCAGGAAGAGAAGAAATATGGCCGTGATGCCGCAGTAGCATTCGGTCCGATTGACTTTGCAGCCTTTGCCCGCTCCTTTGGGGCGAAGGGGATTAACGTCAATAGCGTAGAGAGCTTCAAAGCTGCTCTGCGTGAGGGGATGGAGACACAAGGCCCAGTTGTGATTGCTGTGCCTGTTGATTATGCCGATAACCCTGGCCTGATGGACCCGCTACCGGCTCTTGCTAAGTAAGAGGTAGCCTTTTATTAGGTCGTGAGGAGAGGGGGGCGTGATGAACGTCCCCTTTTTTCATAAGAGGGTCAGTATAGATGAGAGTGATTATTAGTTGATTGTCCTGTAAAGGATTAGGATTGATAACATTTTGTTTTATTGATGATTTATTCTACCTATCGTAGGGTAAATTATTATGAAAATTGGCTTATTTATTCCTTGTTATATAGATGTATTCTTTCCCAAAACAGGCATCGCAACGTTGGAGTTGCTAGAGAAATTGGGGCAGGATGTTGAGTATCCTATGGACCAAACCTGTTGTGGTCAGCCTATGGCGAACTCTGGATGCAATCGTGATGCGAAAGAGACAGAAGCGCTCTTTGTCCGCAATTTCGCTAAATATGATATGATTGTGGCTCCATCTGGGAGCTGTGTTCATCATATTCGTGAGAATTTTGATGCGATTGAGCAGACTGATGAGGTCCGTCATGTGCGGCAAAATACGTATGAGCTTGTAGAGTTCATTCATGATGTGCTGCGGGTGCGGGAGTTCCCTTGGGCAGAGTTTCCTCACAAAGTGGGGCTGCATAATAGTTGTGCAACATTACGTGCTTTGCGTACGGCTAGCATGTCCGAGTTGGGCGAGCCGTTCTTCTCCAAACCTAAGACGTTACTTTCTGCGGTGAAGGGTATTTCCTTCGCAACACCGAAACGCCCTGATGAATGTTGTGGTTTTGGCGGCACATATTCCGTAACGGAGGAAGCCGTCTCAGCACGGATGGGGTTGGATAAAGTGAACGATCACCATAATGCGGGGGCGGAATATATCGTCTCTGCCGATACATCTTGCATGATGCACCAACAAGGCTGTGCGGAGCGCAATGGCGTGCCAATCCGCTTTATTCATATTGCTGATATTCTTAATGGAGCGCGCTCATGAGGGAGAAGCCAGTCCCGCATGCCTCATTGGCGGCTGAGTTTTTAAAGGATGATCTGCATCGCATTTTTCACGATGAACGTCTCTGGGGGATGCGGCAGAAACGGGATGAACAAATGCACGAGCTGCCAGAATGGCAGGAGCTGCGCCAACAAGCATCCCGGCTTAAAGAGCATACACTCGCCCATTTGCCGCATTATTTGGAGCAATTTGAGCAGAATGCAAAAAAGAATGGGATTCACGTCCATTGGGCACGCGATGGGGCAGAGCATAACCGCATCGTAGAGGGCATCCTCAAGGCGCATGGTCATTCATCCATCATCAAAAGTAAGTCGATGATTACCGATGAATGTGAAATGCGCGAATATTTGGAGCCTAAAGGCATTACCGTTACGGAGACAGACCTCGGCGAGCGCATCCAACAGTTGGATAATCAGTTGCCTAGCCATGTGGTGGTCCCCGCGGTACAGAAGCTTACCAAAGATGTTGCGAAGGTTTTTGCTAAACATTACCACACAGACCCTGCGATTGATGACCCTCACGCTTTGGCAGAGGCACAACGCAATGCAGCGCGCCCCGTTTTGCTGAGTGGCGATACAGGCATGACGGGGGGGAACTTCCTTGTCGCAGAGACAGGGAGTTTTGTGGTGTGTACTAATGAAGGCAATGCGGATTTAAGTGCGAATTTGCCGAATCTGCACATCGCGACATTAGGGATTGAGCGGCTTGTGCCGCGGATGGAGGATTTAGGCGTGTTTATACGCTTATTATCCCGCAGCGCGCTTGGCTCACCCATTACGCAATATACAACGCATTTCCGTAAGCCGAAGAAGGGCGGGGAGATGCATGTCATCCTTGTGGATAATGGCCGTTCAGAACGGTTGGGGATGGAGGATTTTTGGTCCTCGCTCAAATGTATTCGCTGTGGGGCGTGTATGAACACCTGTCCCGTTTACCGGCGCTCTGGTGGGCAGTCTTATGGTGCGGTTTATTCTGGCCCTATCGGGGCGATTATCGACCCTACGTTTAATGCGAAGAAGTTTAGCACACTTCCCTTTGCCTCCACGATGAATGGAAGCTGCACGAATGTATGCCCGGTGAAGATTGATATTCACGACCAGCTTTATAAATGGCGGCGTATTTTAGCCGAGCGGCATGAGATTCCTTTTGTGAAAAAGGAAATTATGAAGATGGCCGGGCGGTTATTATCCCAGCCGAAATTATATCGCCTCTCCATTAGCGGCACAGAGGTGGCTTTAAAAACTATGCCGCGTTTTGTGCTGTATAATTATTTGAACCCATGGGGAAAACATCGCGAGCTCCCTCACCCGGTGAAGGAGACATTCCATAGTTGGTACAAAAAGAACCGTTTAAAGAAAGAGACTACCGCGCAGGAGGGGACATCATCATGAGTGATAAGGCTATGAGCGCGCGTGATGTCATTCTTAGTCGTTTACGGGCGGTGAAGTCCCCTGCGGAGGAGGCTTACCCTTTGCCTCCCATTGTGATGCTGGGTGACCAAGATGCTAGCCCGGAGCGTTTTGAATCCAATCTTGCTTTGATGGGCGGGCAGATGATTCATCGCCAAGATGGTGAGACGGTGGAGGCAGCGATTGCGCGTGCTTTCCCTAAACGGCGTAATCTCTGCACCGCTGTGCCTGAAGTAAAAGGCACGTTACGAATAGAGGACCTCACCACGCACCAAGAGGCAGATACAGTGGATGTTATGGTGGTGCGTGCAGCCTTTGGCGTGGCGGAGATGGGCGGTATCTTCCTTAGCGAAGTGGAGTTGAAGGACCATCTCGCAGATGTCCATCTTGCACAGCATTTGGTTGTTCTGCTCGCCAAAGATGAGTTGGTCGGGAACATGCATAATGCCTACCGGGAACGTTCGGAGTTCCGTACAGCAGGGTATGGCGTGTTAATGTCCGGTCCTTCTGCCACAGCGGATATTGAAGGGGTCTTAATCCGCGGCGCACAAGGCGTGCGTAGCCTTTCGGTTATATGGGCGTAGCGATAAAGGGGAGGGCGTTGGGATGAAGGCATCCCTCCCTTTAAAGGTTTAAGCGTTACGAGAGGCTGTTACGCGGTCTTGTACATAGCGGAGCAATTCTGGCAGCCCATCCCTGCTGACCCCGGAGAGGAGATGGACCTCCGCGCCAGAGGCAGCTTCCAAAGCGGCTTTACGTTCTGCAATATCTTCTGGCAGAAGTGCATCGCATTTATTAAGGACTAAAACCTCTGGTTTAGTAGCAAGGCCTTCATCATAGGCTTTGAGCTCTTTACGAATCATCCGCCAATTTTGGACGAAATGTTCATCTGTCCCATCAATGAGGTGGATGAGTAGCGCGCAGCGTTCCACATGGCCGAGAAAGCGATCACCCAGCCCTGTACCTTCGCTTGCGCCCTCAATGAGGCCGGGAATATCGGCAATGACGAACTCTTCCATAGCGTTAAGACGCACAACGCCAAGTTGAGGATGCAGGGTTGTGAAGGGATAATCAGCAATCTTTGGCCGGGCACGCGAGGCAACAGAGAGGAGAGTGGACTTACCTGCATTGGGCAGGCCCACAAGCCCGACATCGGCAATGAGTTTCAGCCGGAGCCAAACCCAGCGTTCCTCCCCGGGGAAGCCTTTATCCGCACGGCGCGGGGCCCGGTTGGTGCTGCTTTTATAATGAGCATTACCAAGTCCGCCATCACCCCCCTGACAGAGCAGAACGGTTTTATTATCTTCATCAAGGTCAGCAAGAAGGGTCTCACGGTCTTCATCAAAGATTTGCGTACCGATGGGCACATCAATGATGACATCATCCGCTCCGGCCCCCGTTCTGTTGGAGCCAGCGCCATTCCCTCCCTTACGGGCGCGGAAATGTTGAGTGTAGCGGAAGTCAATTAATGTATTAAGGCTTGGCACAGCCCGGACGTAAATATGCCCACCCCGGCCACCATCACCGCCATCAGGGCCGCCAAACTCGATATATTTTTCGCGCCGGAAAGCAACCACACCATCCCCCCCATCACCGGAGCGGACATAGATTTTAGCTTGATCAAGAAATTTCATGAGAAAGACCGCATGTACGAAGGGAGGAGGGGAGAAGAAAAAAGGCCGGCACCATGATGGAGCCGACCCTTCCTCATGCTCTGCGCCTATAAGGGCAACAGAGAGTGTTACTCAGCAGCTTCTGCTAGGGCAACGGACACATGGACCTTACCACCAGCACGACGCTGGAAGCGCACGCGGCCATCAACGAGGGAGAAAAGTGTATGGTCACGGCCCATACCAACATTCTCACCCGGATGCACCTTTGTGCCACGCTGACGGACGATGATGTTCCCAGCGATGACGCTCTGGCCACCAAATTTTTTCACACCGAGGCGGCGGCCTGCGCTATCGCGCCCGTTACGGCTGGAACCACCTGCTTTTTTTTGTGCCATGACTGTGTCTCCTTAAAGAACGGGCGAAGTTACGCGGCGTTGATTGCGGTAATACGCAGAACAGTTACCGGCTGGCGATGGCCATTCTTACGGCGGCTATTCTGACGGCGGCGTTTTTTGAAGATGATGACCGTTGGCAAGCGATCTTGGGCAACAACCTCAGCGGTAACACTAGCACCCTCGACCAGCGGAGCCCCAACCTTGGTGCTGCCTTCACCACCAACCATAAGAACATCGGAGAAGGTCACTGTGCTACCAGCCTCAGCCTCTAGCTTTTCGACCTTCAAGATAGCGTCTTTAGCAACGCGATATTGTTTCCCGCCCGTGCGGATGACTGCAAACATGCAAAACTCTCTTTATGTTACCGAAGCCTCTGGCCCTTAGCCTCCCTAGCTTTGTAGGTCTGGCAGGCCCGCTCGCTTTTTTTCATTGGTTCACCCAGCCCATGGCATGACGCGCAGAACTACGGGAACAGGGGGTTTGCTTACTCTTTCTCTGCGTGTTCGTCAATAAAAAACGGCTAGAAAGGGGCGGTGTGTTTGCTCTTTATGTCCCCTCTTGTCATATAAGAGAAAAATCGCCATAACGCACATTATTACAGGGAGTGGCGTAGGTCTTTACCTAGTGAATTCCCAAGCCCCGGAGAGGTGCCAGAGTGGTCGATTGGGGCGGTCTCGAAAACCGTTGAGCGTGCAAGCGTTCCGAGGGTTCGAATCCCTCTCTCTCCGCCAAGATTTCATATTTTTCACATATGAATCATTATAGAAGGTGCTAGTCTCGGGCAGGTTGCTGCTTGTACAGCAGAGTTTAGGGAGCTGCAGGATGAAGATGCGCATCATTCTAACTGTATTATCAGCCACGGTTATGGTCTCTTTAAGCCATGCTGGATGTGCGAAGTCTAAGCAGAATCCTAATATAGACCCGCGAGACCCGGGCATGTTTGTTATTTTCAATAAGGCAGAGCATGGCAATGCAAGTGCTCAGAGTGTCATGGGGAACGCTTATCTTTTTGGGATAAGTGTTGCACAGGATGAAGTAAGAGCGGCTGAATGGTATAAAAAGGCGGCAGATCAAGGTGATGTGCCGTCTCAATCGAAGATGGGTGAGTTTTACGATCAAGGCATAGGTGTGCCTCAAGATTACGCAAAAGCTGCCATGTGGTACCAGAAGGCGGCTGTTGAAGATGATGTTACAGCCCAAGAGGGGCTTGGGACGTTATACCGGTTGGGGCGGGGTGTTCCTCAAGATTATGGCAAGGCCTTAGAATGGTATCGGAAGGCCGCAGAGCAAGATGATTCAGTGGCCCAATATAATATTGGGTTATTATACGAGTACGGGCAGGGCGTTCCCCAAGATTATAACGAAGCTTTAAAATGGTATCAAAAGGCCGCAGCTCAAGATGATGACTTGGCGTTAGCAAAGCTTGGAGAGCTTTATAGGGATGGCCATGGTGTCCTGCGTGATTATGCAAAGGCGTTTGCGCTGTTCCAAAAAGCAGAGAAGCAAGGTAGTGCAGCGGCAGCCTATGATATAGGTTTGGCTTATGAGAATAAGCAGGGCGTGAAGCGCGATGAAGATACCGCTTTAGCGTGGTATAAAAAAGCCGCCGAGGCAGGTTACGCCCCTGCCCAAACTAAACTGGGGACAATCTATTGGGGGTGGCAAGACCTCGATACGGCGATAGCCTATTTGGAAAGTGCCGCTGCACAAGGTGATGATGTTGCGGCTTATACTTTGGGGCTTATATATCTAGAAGAACATTCAACAAGGCGGGATGTGCATGTAGCGGCAAATTGGCTTCGTAAAGCAGCATCTATGGGTAATATAGATGCACAGAAGAAGTTAAAGAAGCTGTGATATAAAACAGATAATATTGTGTTGAAAAATAAGATCATAAATTGTTTCAGCTTCACGTGCCGAGGATCAGCAATATAATATGATTCTTGTTCCTCCCGGTATTGTGAAATTGATGCTCCATATTCACGAGGATGGTGGCGGTGTTTTCATTGCCGCCACCGTATTAGTGTTTGTTTTTGCTCGCCCAGCCCTTCAATACCAAGTCGTATTTCATCACCTTCTTGCAGCCAAAGGGGTGGCTTGTGCCCCATCCCCACGCCGGGTGGGGTGCCAGTGGCGATGATGTCGCCGGGGAGGAGGGTCATGTACCGGCTGAGATAGGCGATAATCTGCCTGACGGAGAAAATCATAGTCGCTGTCGAGCCATCTTGCCGGCGTGTGCCATTCACATCTAGCCAGAGATGGAGTTGCTGTGGCTCGGCAAGTTCATCAGCCGTGACGAGATAGGGACCAACAGGTCCGAAATTATCGCAGCCTTTGCCTTTGTCCCATTGTGAGGATTGCATTTGGAAGCTGCGTTCTGACACGTCATTGATGATGCAGTATCCTGCCACATAGTTCAAAGCGTCCGCTTCTGTCACATAGCGTGCCGTGCTGCCGATGATGATGCCTAGCTCCACCTCCCAATCCATCTGTGCGGCATGGGGGGGAATGGGCTTATCATCATAAGCACCACAAAGGGCAGAAGGAGCTTTTAGAAAGACGATTGGCTCTTGCGGGATGGGAAGACCGGCTTCTTCGGCGTGGTCAGCATAGTTTAGGCCAATGCAAACACATTTAGAAACATGACTAACAGGTACGCCGAACCGTGGAGAGCCCTCCACAAGTGGCAAGGTCGCTGTATCAATCTTCGCTAGTTGGGCAAGGGAGTGGGGAGAGAGGTGCTCTGGTGTTACATCATCCCAAAAGCCGGAGAGGTCTCGTATTGTGCCAGAGCTATCAATTAATCCGGGTTTTTCAGAGCCGAGGAGGCCATAGCGGCAGAGTTTTGTCATGATGGAGTATTCTCCAATGTCTTTATGCCAGTCATCTGCGCCAGTCTTTCAACAATCGTTCCACATCGCCGCATGAAGGCGTCTCGGCTATAATGTGCATCAATATAGCTTTTAGCGGCTATGCCATAGCGGTGCAGTTCTTCAGGGTGTTGGAATATCTCTGCTAAGGTCTCACAGAATGTTTCTGGGATATGGTCAGGCTGGAGGATAAACCCCGTTTTACCGGGTTGGACGCTATGACGCATTTCCCCCACTGGTGTGGCAATGACAGGGAGGCTCATATTCATGGCTTCATGCGCGGCAAGGCACATGCCCTCATAGCGTGAGGGTTGCGTATAAAGATGGAGTGTCTTGAGGAAAGACGTGACATTTGTTTGAAAGCCTAAAAGAAACACATGGTGTTGAAGCCCATATGTTTTGATGAGGCTTTCCAACTCGGCATGTTGGGGGCCATCTCCGGCAAAGGAGAGGCGGATATGGTCGGCCCATTGTGGGTAACGCCGACGGAAGAGGGCAAGGCCTTCAATCAAGAGGGGATAATTTTTAACCTCATGTAAGCGGCCTGTAGTGCCAATATGCAGCGGTGTTGTGCCATCCCATTGCGGGGCTGGATGGCTGTTAGGCGCAGCAATATAAAGTGGCCAGCATGTTATTTTTGCTGGAGGAATCTTCATAACATCCTGTAAAAATTGTGCAACATAAGGGGAATCCGCCACCCATAACCGTGTGATGGGCCGCCCTGCTGTCGTGGTAAAACGGATGCTTGCACTATTCTTCCAACTCACAACGGGGATGGAGAGGATTTTCCCCGCAAGTTGGCCGAGTAACGTAGCGCGGCTTAGGGAGGTCCAAATAATATCAGGGCGGTCTTTGCGGAGTAAGCGTAAAATACGCAAGAGCGTGAGGAGGAAAGGCCGCCTTTTTGTCCCAAGTAGTCGATATGGGATGCCTGCGCGATCAAGATACGGGGCGGCTCCCATATCGCGGGGTTCACATGCGGTGACATCAACATGATGCCCATAGGTTTTAAGGGCATGAACGATGTCAGGAATGGCAAACTCAGCCCCGCCTGTCTCTAAGCTTGTGACGAGATAATGGATTTTCATAATCGTTAGGTGCTTTCTAATTCTTGCAATGTTGGCGGTTGAGGGGGAGGTGTGATAATGGGACCTTCCCCGCGGAAAGGCTCGCTCGCATCAAGAAAGTTCTCATTAGTACGCAATGTGTATTCAATGACGACAAGATGGGTCAAGGCGCGGGTGATTTCTAGCCGAATGATGGCCTCATGGTCTTGTGTATCAAGCTCGCGGAGGCGGCGAATGGCCGCACGGGTCAGACGGGCGGCGCGGTCATGCCGGCGGGATGAATGTTCGATGTAATAGAGAACAAGCGTAATAGGCCGGCGCGCGCTTTCGGGTAAATATTCACGATTGAGCAAACCGCGAAGGCGAATGATATTTAGCCCTAAGGTAAGGGTAGCTAATGTCCCCTGTATGCCAGCTTCTACAAGTGGAGTGATGGCCGTAGCGTGGCGAAGCAAGCGTGAGAAACGGTCCGTGTTATGGCCGATCCATGTGCTGATTTGAGGCGTGCTGTTTAAGCTGGCAAGATTACGGAGCTCGCGCAATGTGGCACGGCGTAGGCGGAAGGCTTCGGCCTTGCGATTAAAGGGAAGAATGCTGCGAAAGATCAAAACCGCTGTAACGCCCGAGAGCATAATTGCCAAGGTCGTATTATAGAACTTTGATTCATCAATAATATGATGGTTTTGGATCCCCAACATTAAGGGCATGAGGAGATTATAAGCCGCAGCCGCAGGGGCTGTTTTGGGGTTGGCACGGGCGAGTCCGCCGAGCATCATCGCGATAGAGAGGATAATGATAAGGGGCTCATAAGTTGTGACCATCGGGATAAAGGCAAAGCAGAGCAGCCACGCTACACACCAGGCTACAGCCAAGCCTTTTAGGAATTTGACAGTCCCTAATACAGGGTCTTCCTTCGTAGCAAAAAGGCCACAAATTAAGGCGGTAATACTTATAAGTGTATTGCCATTTGGCCATGCTGTTACTTCGTAAATAAAGGAGGTAACTAAGACGGCCAATGCTGCTCTAAAGCCATTATTAAAGGCAAGCCGTCCATCATGGTGTGTATGACGTTGGAATTGGAAATGATCACCACGAATTGTATGAGTACTGGCATGATATTCGGTAATGGCCTCTTCAAGATCACCAATGAGATCCCCTAGAGAGGAAAAGAGAATGCGCTCATCAAGATCGGAGTTGGTGATAAAGCTGTTTTCTCCCGTTATGGAGGGATTGGCACTTGGGAGTGTTGTGCGACGGTGAGGCGTTGCATAACGGCGGCAGAGGTCTCTGAGATGCTGGAGTTCTGCAAGGAGTTCTGCGATTTCCTCCTCTTGAGGTAAGCGTTTGGAAAAATGCTGTAAGAACTGCGTAAAGGCCATAATGACTGTGTCAAAGTCTTTATGATTAGAGGATAATAATTCCAAACGGGTTGCCATGCCGAAGCTGCGCGATAAGAGGGCGGAGACGGCTGCTAATGCGGCACGGGCGTGGTCGCCTTCATGACCATGAGCCCCCATTTCGAGCTCGGAAAATTCGATTTGGTCATTGATAGATAGGATAGTGCCAAATAATTTGCGTGCCTCGGTGAGAGCGCCGCTATCTTGCCGGATAATGTGATAAAGCGTGTCACCCACTAAAGAGAGAGCGGATTCCAGCTTTTGGCGAACGCTGATATGGGCAAGATGGTCCTGATTAAAAGCAAAAAGCAGGCCGATAAATGCCTCACATAAAACACCAAGGATGATGTAACTTGCGCGCGAGACAGCAAACATGAAGATGTTGTTGGTTTCTGGTACGACATCCATACAAATAATGGCACAGGTATAACCAGAGAGAACAAGCGCATATGAGCGGAAGTTGCTTACAAAGGTAGCAAGCCCACTGCATAAGCCAATCCATAACGCGATGAGCGGGAAAAATACCCAAGGGGCCTGCGGGTAAATACCAACAAAAATTAAGGCTGCTGTCCCGCCGATTAATGTACCGATGATGCGCCAGCGTGCTTTAGAGAGACTTTCTCCACGGGTAAGTTGTGCTACAGACCAAACCGTCATAGGTGCCCAGATGGGACTATCCAACTCTAACCAAAGAGCGATCCCTAATGCTAGGCAGGCTGCTACAGTCGTGCGGAGGGCAAAGAAAAAAGCATTAAGAGAGGGGGCGAATAACCATGGAAGAAAAGATGAAACCTTAAAATTCAGGTTGGATAGAAAACGAGCAAACATGTTACGGTCCAAAGCAATCTCTGTATAGGAATCTACTTTGCTTTGCCTATTTAGGCGAGGGGCAACACTTATAATTGAAAAGATATCGTGATGATTTGGGTGAAAAAGAGAAATTTTTTTGACAGAGGGAATATTTCCTCTTTTTTGTTTAGAGGAAAAATAGTAAAAGTTATGTGAATCCTCTCACGAAGATTTATAGCGAAGAAGGTTATTCAATGACGGAAAATATACCGGCTAGAGAAAGCCAGGGTTCCTCCAATGCTGACCGTAAACAGCTTTTGGAGTTAACCGCCGATATTGTCGTTGCTAAGTTGGCGGGCTCTGATGTGCCTGCTGATAGTTTGCCGGGACTGATACGCCAAGTGTACGACGCCTTGGCGGGGAGAGGAGGGAGCGTAAAAGAAATAGGTGTATCACCTAAACAGCAACCAGCAGTTCCTGTTCGTAAGTCTGTATTCCCTGATTACATCATTTGTTTAGAAGATGGGAAGAAGTTAAAGATGTTAAAGCGGCATCTTAAAAGTACTTACGATATGACGCCGGATCAATACAGGGAGAAATGGGGCTTGCCGTCAGATTATCCGATGGTTGCGCCAGCTTACGCAGCGCGCCGTTCTGAGCTGGCAAGGACGATTGGTTTAGGGCGCAATATTGGCGTGTCCGCGGATAATAAACGCGGCCAGAATAATGCCGGCTAATTATTGAGACGTAGCTATGATCTAGGAGAGGGCCGGGCATGTTCCCGGCCTTTTCTATGTGGTCTGTTTTTATCTTGACGCTGCCAGCCGCCTCTTGCCACTCTTAGTTACAGAAATGGTAATGGCGGAGGGCTGGGATGACGCGCTCGGAGTTTGTCGCTTTATTGACTTCGCGTCTGGATGGCATGACCAAAGACAAAGTTGGTAAAGCCGTCGATGGGGTTTTTAGCCATATTGCGGCAGGGTTAGCCGCCGGGAATAGGGCAGAGTTGCGCGGGATAGGTAGTTTTGGAACACGCCAACACACGGCCCATCAGGGACGCAACCCTCGGACGGGCCAGTCTGTTGATGTCGAGGCTAAACGTGTCCCTTTCTTCCGTGCAGGGAAGGAGCTACGCGAGCGGGTTAATCGGCCGAAGCAATAAAGGCTTCGGCACTATGGGAGGGAACGTCCTTTCCCGTGCGGGCGGTATTGAGTTCTTCTAAAAGGAAATCCCGAAAGACAGAGATTCGCTTAGAGCTCTTTAATTCTTCAGGATAGACGAAGAAGGCCTCTGCTAAGGGGCCATCGACATCGGGGAGAATACGGACCAAATTTGGATGGGCCGAGGCAGTGTAGAAGGGTAGCGTACCAATCCCGTTGCCTTGGGCGATGGCCATACCAACAGCGGCAATATTATTAACAGCGAGAGGAATGCGCGGTTGTAGGATAATTTTATCTTGCACAAGACGCTCTATGAGCCAATTGACATGCGGTAAAGGGAGGTGCCATCCCGCAAAACCGATCAGGTTATGGGAGGCAAGGTCTTTAAGGGTAGTCGGTGTGCCATGTTGCTCCAAATATTCCTTGCTAGCATAGATGGGCATATGGAAGCTTGCTAAATGGCGTTGAATGAGGTCCGGTTGTGTAGGGGGGTGTAACCTTATGGCGACATCAGCTTCGCGCATGCTGAGGTCTAGATCAGAGTCCTCTAACAGAAGGGTAACCTCAACATGAGGGTGCCGCTCCATAAAACGGTGCAGACGTGGGGTTAGCCAAGAAAGGCCAAAGCCAGAGGTCGTTGTAACTTTAATTTTGCCGGCGGCTTTTTCGCGGTTTTCGCTTAAAAAAGCTTGGGTTAAGGCCAGTTTGGAGAAAACCTCTCGCGCTGTGCGATGTAGCACTTCACCTTGTTCGGTAAGGATCAAGCCACGCGCATGACGGTGGAAGAGAGGGACGCCGAGCACTTCCTCCAACGCAGAAATCTGCCGGGAAACGGCAGATTGGCTCAGGTTTAGGCGGTCCCCTGCATGAGTGAAGGACCCTGCCTCAGCAACGGTGTGAAAGATGCGGAGTTTATCCCAATCCATTTTTTGATTCCCGTACGCCCCTTCGCAATAATCATGGCCTGATTTGCTCATACTACCCTACGCCCTGACCTCACAGTGTTTTCTTTAGTAAAAACTTCCTGAAAAGAAACGAATGGTCAAGGGTAGAATAGCATTCAGATGCGTTTCTTTTGCGTATCGTTTTATAAAAAGGGCAACAGGCTGTTTTTTATCACGGTTTTGGATCACTCATGCCCCGTTCGGCAAGGTAGCGCTCTGCCTCTAACGCGGCCATGCACCCTGTACCAGCAGCTGTGACGGCTTGGCGGTAGGTTTTGTCTTGAATATCACCGGCTGCGAAAATACCTGGGATGGAGGTGCGCGCTGTGCCTGGTGTGGTGATGATGTACCCTTCTTCATCACACGCGACTTCATGGCGGAAGGGGCCTATGCTGGGGCTGTGACCGATCGCGACAAACACGCCATCAACAGCTAAGGTCTCTGTTACATTAGGCTGGTTTGTATCAGCTAAGCGGAGGCTCGTGACGACAGCAGGGCTGCCACTGCCGCAAATTTCTTTTACTTCGCGGTTCCAATGGAGTTTGATCTTCGGGTTAGCGTGCAGGCGTTTTTGCAAGATGCGCTCTGCTCGTAATGTATCCCGACGATGAATGAGATGAACGGTAGAGGCATGATGGGTCAGGTAAAGAGCCTCCTCTACAGCCGTATTACCACCACCGATGACAGCAACCTCTTTGCCACGATAGAAGAATCCATCACAGGTAGCACAGGCGGAGACGCCGGCCCCTTGGTATGTTTTTTCGGAGTCTAAACCTAGCCATTTTGCTTGTGCCCCTGTTGCGATGACAACTGTACGAGCACGAAACTGGTCACCAGAATCCCCGGTGAGGTGGAAATATCCTTCTGCATCGGGGCCTTGCTTTAGGGAGGCTTCTGTAATGAGGTCATAGAGTAACTTTGTGCCGACATGCTCAGCTTGTTCGCGCATTTGCTCCATAAGCCAAGGGCCTTGGACGGGTTTTGCAAAGCCGGGGAAATTTTCAATTTCATCAGTGATGGTAAGCTGTCCACCAGGCTGCATACCGGTGACGAGGAGGGGATTCATCCCGGCACGTGCTGCATAGATGGCCGCCGTGTATCCTGCGGGGCCAGCACCAACAATCAGCATATCAGTCTGGTGTGTTTCAGCCATTATAAGCTCCATGTTTCAGATAAGATGACCAGCAGGCCTTCACAGGGAGGGCCATTATGGCATTAGCCTAGCTCTCTTAGGTAACAGATATAGTATATGAAAGATGTCGATAAAAATGATTATAATGAGGAAAGTGTGTGAAATATTATTTCCCATAAAGGAGTAAAGAGTTTCCACATTAAAAAGATCAGGTTATATGAGGTGCTATAGCCTTCTTCTGTAGTTTTTTGGACCGCCTATGAGCATTGCAGACCTTGATGAGATTGATCGTCACATTTTAGCTGAGTTACAGCAGGATGGGAGGGTCACCAATGTAGAGCTTGCCCGCCGTGTTGGGATTTCTGCCCCGCCTTGTCTTAGGCGGGTAAGGCGGTTGGAGGAGATGGGGCTTATCCAGGGCTATCATGCTACGTTAGCCCCGGCCCCATTAGGGTGGACTATTAGTTTTTACGCGCTTGTGGGGTTGGATAGCCAGAAAAGTATTGTGTTAGAAGAGTTTGAGGCGCTTGTCGCCCAATGGCCAGAGGCCCGGGAATGCCATATGATTCGTGGAGGAGAGGATTTTCTTGTGCGTCTCATGGCGCGTGATGTTGAGCATCAGAATCGTTTAACGCGAGACTTGATAGAAGTGTCTCATGTAGTGCGCGTACAGACCTTTCAAGTTATTAGAACAAGCTGTGAACGCGCCGGTGTACCCCTGTGAGGGGGTAGATGTTTATTTGGCACATTCTTTGTAAGTGGTGGCGTTCTACCCAGCATAATGGGGTCTTTTTCGGGGCCTTTTGTGTTGGGGTGGTTGTGCTGCTGCGTCTTGTGGGGGCGGCTCATATCCCCCTTGTGCCAGATGAAGCCTATTATTGGCTCTGGTCGCGTCATCTACAATGGGGGTATGTGGATCACCCCTTTATGGTTGCTTTTTGGGTGCGTTTGGGAACCACCCTATGGGGAGACACGGCTTTTGGTGTGCGCTTTGCGGGGCTGTTGAGTTTTGGCCTAGCCAATCTCTTCATCTTTTTTGCAGCTCGGCAGTTTTTCCCCTCCCAAACAGCGGTGGGAAGCCGTGCTGTATGGCTTTTAAATGGAATGCTCATGGCGAGCATCGGGCTTATCCCCATGACGCCAGACGTACCATTATTCATGTTTTTAAGCATGGCGTTATGGGCTTTGGCGCACGCGTTACGGTCGAGGGGTGCATGGCGTTGGTGGGCGTTATGTGGGGTGAGCCTCGGTTTGGCGGTGGATTCAAAATATACAGCCTGTTTATGGGGTGTGGGGCTTGTGGGATATGTTCTTTTAAGCGGGGGGGGGCTTTGGCGTTTGGTGGGGCCTTGGTTGGGAGGGTGCTGTGCGGGTGTCATGATTCTCCCTACCTTGTGGTGGAATGCCCATCATCATTGGGCAGGGCTGTTAAAGCAGGGGGGGAGAGCTTTGCAGTGGCAGCCAGAACGTGCAGGACAGTTTTTAGGTGAGTTGTTTATTGGCCAGCTCGCTTTAATAACGCCCTGGATAGCGGGACTATGCTGCATAGGCTTATGGAGGGTCCGACACTCCCGTGCGAGTGTGCTTTTATGGCTTAGCGTGCCGATGATGGTGATATTTTTCCTCCATGGGATGGGGGATCGTGTTCAAGCGAATTGGGTTTGGGTGTTGTATCCCCCGTTGATTTTAGCGGGGGCTGGATATGGTGGTCGTATAAAAGGGGCGGTGATGATGGGAGCTGTTGGCTCCTTCATAATCTATCTTCAGGCGTTGACGGGGCTATTGCCCTTACCGGCCCATTGGGACCCTATTGCACGTTTGAGTGCAGGTTGGCAGAGGCTGGCTATAGAGGTGGCAACACAAGCGCGGGCGAGGGGGGACTCGGTCGTGGTTGTGCGTGACTATGCTTTGGCGTCTATATTGGCGTTTCAAAAACCAGACGGCATTAAGATAATGGGGTTAGACTCGCGTTGGGCTTATTTGCAGGGGATGCCGCAGATTAGTGTGCAAAAGGCTCTTTTTATCGAAGATGCTCATTACGCTTTTGCTCAAACAGATATGTGGCGTGTGGAACGGTATAAAAACCGGATGCCCGTAAGAGCCTATCGCTTGGAGATACGACAGGTACCGTCAGGATGGCAGATTCGTTAAACTGGCTATGTGATATGAAAAAAGCCACCCCGTAGGATGGCTCTCTCATTCGTAATGGTACGACCTGTGCGGGATTAAAAACCCTCGCGCTCCAGACGCTTGCGCTCCATTTTGCGGGCACGACGTACGGCCTCGGCAACCTCGCGAGCGCGCCGCTCAGACGGCTTCTCAAAATGACGGCGCAGCTTCATCTCACGAAAAACGCCTTCGCGCTGCATTTTCTTCTTAAGGGCTTTCAGAGCCTGATCTACATTATTATCACGAACGAGAACCTGCACGGTGTCGTCATCTCCTTTGGGGGTTCTGATCCTTCCGCGTGCTATTGTTAGCTTGATGCACTGGAAGGATGGGATCCGATTACAGTGGGTAAGGGCCTATCATACTCCAAAAGATGAGACAATAGTTTCTAGGTAAGGAAAAAGAAGAGAGAGATTTTATTTGTGAGTTATGGAGATACTATAAACGCATTGGTTAGAGAGGCGGGGAGTGGAAGAGCTGATGGAGGATGAGAGGCGAGCGATGATGGATGCGCATCTCTATTTGCGAGAGAATTCCATTAGGCAATCTTTTGAGGGATTGCTCATTATGTGGCGTTGCCTCGCATTAGCGTGCGAGGAAGGGTTGGCTCAATATGGTTTGGGGCCTGCTCATCATAGAATCTTATTTATGATTAGTTGCCATGAGGGTTTATTGCCGAGTGAGTTATGCACAAAATTGGGTATCACCAAACAATCATTAGGCCGTGCTTTAGGGGAGTTGAAGAGCAAAGCCTTGGTAGAGCAACGGGAGGATCATAACGATAAAAGACGGCGCCCTGTTTTCCTGACCCCCAAAGGTAAGAATTTGGAGCAAGAGCTATTTGGGGCCATTCGGTCTGTTGTTACACAGGCTTATAAACAAGTAGATGGCACAGCCGTTGATGGTTTTCGCCGCGTATTGCGCGCGGTTGAGAGTTTAAGCCCCCCTCAGTAAAAAGGGCGCCCCCAAGTGCGCCCTGTATAATGGTCATCATGGTTAGGAGAGGTGGGTTACGGCATGGAGTTGCCCACGCCTCCATTGCCTGTTCCTTGGCCACTCATCGGCCCCATGCCATTGCCCATGCCACCGAAGGTACTGCCCATGCTGCTCATAGGGTTGTAACGCCCCACATTGCCCAATAGTTCTTGAATAACAGAGATGTGCGTCCCTGGTGTTGGTGTAGCCCCGCTAGCCATGTGAACGCGGATCGCGTCACGCTTGTTCAGCACATTCATCTTCCGCAGGACGCCAGAATTATCGAAATTGAGGACCAAAACTTGCTGCTTATCAATGACAGGATGCGCCAGCGGGACGAGGTCCTTCGTCATGGAAATATAAATCCATGTGTTGTCGTTGAATGTCGCATGTGCCGTTGGGGAGCCCAGTAGGCTTAGCGCATCATTTTGTGTGCTGGAGTTAAGAACAAGCTGGTCGTAATCCATCTTTTCGACCAAAGCACCACGCGGGATGGGAGGTGGGCTTATAGCTTCACAACCGCTTAGCATAAGAGCCCCGATAGCCGCTAAACCAGCTACGCTACAGGGGCGCACCGTAAAGGAACGAAGCAGACGGGACAAGGATGTCGTAAGGGTAATCATGAAGGGCGAACTGTCCTGATGGTATGCGGCCAAGTCATATGCGCTCTTTCCGGTGCCTTAGAGAGCGGCATATGTCAATCTTTTTCCTACATTCTCTTTTGGATGGTGGCATAATGAGGGCGATGTATTTTGTTTATAGAGGCCATGATGTCATCCAAAAAATTAGCTGATCATCACGAGATAGTGTCACCAAAACAGATAACACCGGAGTTTTCCCGCCGTGTTCCTTTAGCAAAATTGGGTCGCCCTTTGGAGGAGAAGGTAGAAGCTAACAAGGAGGAGCGTGAAGCTCTGAGAGAGCGTTTTGGGTTGTTGTCACTCAGTCAGCTTGTTTGCGTGTTTTATTTGCAACGGGGACAGGATGGTATTGTCCTCGCAGATGGACGCCTCCAAGCAAAAGCCGAACAAGCCTGCATTATCACAGGGGAGGCGGTGGAGGAGGCGATTAATGAGGCGTTTCAGCTTCGTTTTATCCCAGAATCCGATATGCCCGATGATGATGAGATTGATCTTGAAAGTCTGCTGCAAGAGGATGCTGACGATGTCCCTTATGATGGACGGATGATTGACTTGGGTGAAGCTGCAGCGGAGCAATTAGCGTTATGTCTTACACCCTATCCGCGTCGCGACGGTGCTGGGTTGGAGAGTTTTGTAGATGTGACGCCCTCAGATGATGAGCTTGAGGTTGGGGCGAAGGAAGGCAAGAAGTCGCCTTTTACTATTTTGAAAAAATTGCAGGAAAAATAACACCAAGAGTGGCCTTTTCTGGACGATTCTGATAGGAGAGCGTGCAGAGTAGATATGTCGTAAGGCATTGATGGCTTGCAGGGAGGCTTTCTCTCTGCTAGAGCCCCACGCCTGAGCACTGTAGCTTATGGCAGTGGTGAGAGTTAGTGAGATGTCCCCGGTGTGAGGCCGCGCTATGGCGGTAGCAGAAGCCGGATATATAACCCAGTGAGAGGCAAAGACCCATGGCCGTCCCTAAAAGAAAAACGACACCGTCCCGTCGCGGTATGCGCCGTAGCCACCATGCGCTTCGTATTGAAGCTCATGCGGAATGTGCAAATTGCGGAGAGATGAAACGTCCGCACCACGTATGCAGCCATTGCGGTCATTATGACGGGCGCGAGGTTGTCAATGCGGAAGGGCGTGCGCTAAAGGCAGTCCGCGCCTAATATCCCGGAAGGGAAATAGCCCTGGGTTTAGCTCAGGGCTTTGTCTGTTTTGCGGTTACGCGAGCAGGAGAGATAGAAGAATTTTCTGGGGGCTGCACTCATGACAGAGGCGTCTGTCGTCCGGGCTGAGGGTGAGGCTGATAAACAGGTGGCGCAAACTCCGGTTCCTTTTACCCTAGCGGTTGATGCTATGGGGGGAGATCACGCTCCCAAGATCGTCCTAGCAGGGTTGGAGACGGCCATTGTTCGTCATCCTGAGATTCGGATTCTCCTTATTGGGGATGAAGCGATTCTGGGGCAGGCTCTTAAGGATTATCCCCGGTTAAGTGCTGCTTGTACGGTTCGTCATGCACCGGAGAGCATCCCCATGGAGATGAAGCCCACTGCTGCACTGCGTGTGCGGGGGTCCTCTATGCGGGTGGCTATGGAGGCCGTTGCTGCTGGGGAGGCCCGAGGCGTTGTTTCGGCTGGCAATAGCGGGGCTATGCTGGCTTTAGCTAAGATTATTGTTAAGGCCTTACCGGGTATTTCCCGCCCTGCGATGGCGGCTGTTCAGCCTTCCGCGCGTGGTGATGTTGTGATGTTGGACCTAGGCGCGAATATTGTTTGTGATGCGCGTAATTTGGTCGAATTCGCAATTATGGGGGAGGCTTTTGCCCAAGCAACCCTGTCCCTTAAGGCTCCGAGCATCGGTTTGCTTAATGTCGGCTCAGAAGATTTAAAGGGCGACGAGCGGTTGAGGCAGGCAGCCGAGAGGTTGCGGGATAGTGTTTTAGCCGAGAGTTTTTATGGCTTTGTCGAGGGGCATGATATTACCGCTGGCGTGACTGATGTTGTTGTGACTGACGGGTTTACGGGTAATGTTGCCTTAAAAACAGGGGAAGGGGCTTTAAAGCTGGCTTTAGGCCTGTTGCGGCATGTTTTCCAAACAAATTGGCTGACAAAGATAGGGTATATGTTGGTCCGTCCCGGTTTGCGTCGTATGCGGGAATGGATTGATCCCAGCCGTTACAATGGTGCGGTATTTGTGGGGTTAAATGGGATTGTTGTAAAATCTCATGGCGGTGCTGATGCTGAGGGTTTTGCTTCAGCTGTGGACGTGGCGATTGATGCGGTGGATAATAATCTTAATGATAAGATCCGCCATCGGTTAGAGCAGCTTGGTATGCTTGGCCAGCCCTTAGAGGGCAAAGAGCAGGAGTAACACGTCTTATGGCGCAGCATCTTTTGCCTCGCACTGGTGCGTTAGGTAGTCGTTTGATCGGCGTGGGAGCGGCATTGCCTCAGCGCGCTGTGAGTAATGATGAGCTTGCTGCGCAGATTGATACATCAGATGAATGGATTCGGACGCGGACAGGTATCCGCCAACGTTATCTTGTTTCTGGTGATGAGACAGCAGTGTCTTTAGCGCATAAGGCCGCGCAGAACGCGTTGGACCACGCTGGTAGGTCCGCTCATGATATCGATGCGATTATCGTAGCGACATCCACACCTGATCAGGTTTTCCCATCCGTTGCGGTGCGTGTGCAGGCGGCTTTGGGGATGGAGCGTGGTTTTGGTTTTGATGTCAGCGCGGCATGTTCTGGTTTTGTTTATGCGCTGTCAGTAGGTGATTCCATGATTCGCGCGGGTCAGGTTAAGCGCGTTTTAATCATAGGGGTTGAGGTCTTTTCCCGCCTGTTGGATTGGCAAGACCGGTCCACATGCGTGTTATTTGGCGATGGTGCTGGGGCTGTGTTGCTTGAGGCCGGTGCTGGTGAGGGGGAGGGTATTTTATCCACTCACCTCCATGCGGATGGTCGGCTGGGGGACCTGCTTTACGTTAATGGCGCGGTTGGGTGTATTTCTGGCAAAGTCGCCTTGAAGATGCAGGGGCGCGAGGTTTTTCGCCATGCTGTGGTCAATCTTGCCGCTGCGGTGGATGAGGCCTTAGAGACGAATGGGCTGAGGGGGACAGACATTCAATGGATGGTCCCGCATCAGGCGAATCTCCGAATCATTGAAGGTATGGCCAAAAAACTTTCTCTCCCCTCAGAGCGTGTTGTTGTAACGGTAGATCGTCATGCGAATACGTCTGCAGCATCTATCCCGCTTGCGTTGGATGAGGCCGTGCGTGATGGCCGTATTCGACCGGGTGATTTGGTATTGATGGAAGCATTAGGCGGCGGTTTGACGTGGGGTTCAGCCCTTATTCGTATGTAATTGTTTAGCGGCGTTGTGTTTTTTGCAGTGTGCTAAATGGATGGCTCGTGATACGGTCTGCTTATTATGGAGACTATTGCACGCGCCGACTTAATAGACCTTCTTCAGGAAGAGCAGGGTTTTTCTCGCCAGCAGGCTACCTTGTTTTTGGAAGAAATGTTCGAGCTTTTTGTCCAAACGCTTGAGCGGGGTGAGCCTTTAAAAGTTAGTGGGTTTGGTACGTTTGATGTGCGAGATAAAGCGACCCGGTTGGGGCGTAACCCCTTAACGGGGGAGGAAGCTGTTATCTCGGCGCGGCGCGTGCCTTTCTTTCGCCCGTCTCGGTTATTGCGGGAGAGTGTCAATGGTAAATCACGGACGCGGAATGCCCAGTCATGACATCAACAAACGAACATCATTTATCTCATGAGACATTACGACCAGCTCTTAGTGTTGCAGAAGAGTTAGGTTTGCCTTTGTACCGTCTACGTTCGTGGGAAAGTCTTTACCCTGTTTTTAAGACTGAACAACGTGATGATGGGCAAAGTTATTACGATGGGCAGGCTGTTAACATCGTACGGCACATTGCCCGCCTCTTGTACCAAGAGGGTGCGAAAAGCCACGAAATTGTTGCTCGGTTGCAGCGAGAAGGAATTATTGGCGGGGAGGATTCTAAAGCTACGTCTCATGCTCAGATGCATGATGATAGCGAGCCCCAGCAACAAGTTGCTTCGCCTTCTGCGGCGGAGACGGATGTAGCAGCCCTTACTGAGAGATTGGCCGTTCTGGAGCGCGACAATAAGGCATTGGAGGTTCAGGTAGAGGAGTTTGGGCCTATTGCGCTCTCTCTTAAGAGCCTTGAAGATGAGAATGCGGCGTTAAAAAACGCGTTGGAAGAAGCCTCTGTAACAACTGGTGAGGAAAAAAGCTCGGCATATTTGCAGGAGTTAGAAGAGAGTAACCTCACCTTACAAGGGACGGTAGAGCGGCTTACGATGGATTTAAAAGATCATCACCATCAGGCCGAGCTGAAAGCACGTGAGCAGGAAACGGCTTTAGCTGCGATGCGTGAGAAGTTGGCTTTGGCTCAAAGTGAGCGTGAGCAAGGCGAGGCTTTGCAGAAAAAGCTTTCCCAGCTGCAAGAGGATAATAATAAACTGCGCGAAGCGGTACAACGTCTACAGGGCGAGCATGAAGTACAATTACGTGCCGGTGCGGAGCAGCAGAGCAAGTTAGAGTCGGAAAAGCACATGTTGGTCCAAAAGTTGGAGCAGTCTGTGTTGCTGATGCAGTCTTTGGAAGATGAGAATGTGCGGTTGAAACGTTCTTTGAAGGAGCGTGAAACTAAACAGGCAGAACAAGGGAAGCAGCAAGAAGGACTTAATCAATTCTTGCGTGATGTTCTTACCGAGTTGGGGCAGCTAAAGCAGCTCATTAGAGGGTGAAAAAACTTAAAAAAGCGTCTCACCCCATTGCAGGAATGGAGTGAGGCTGCTAGAGCTTCCTCATCGCAGGACGACGGGCAGTAGCGCAGTCTGGTAGCGCATCAGTCTGGGGGACTGGGGGTCGTGGGTTCGAATCCCGCCTGCCCGACCATCTCCTGCGGTTCATCTCCTCCTATGATAACGCACAACACGCAGTCCCGGGCCTTTATTACTGGTCCAGAGGCTCCAGAGCATGTGCAGGCCTGCCATAATGGCCGGGCCAAGGAACAGGCCCATAAGATGCCATGTTTCCGCCCCCCCAAGGATGCCAAGCAGAACCCATAGGAAGGGTACTTTTGTACTACCGCCGATTAAGATAGGGCGGATGAAGTGGTCGGCAATAAAGAGAACAATCGCCCCAATAAGCCACACAATGACAGCGGCGAGCATGCTACCTTTAAAGGCGATGAGGAAGCATACACCCGTTACGGCAATCCACCCCAGTAGTGGCACCATGGCAGCAATGGCTGTGGCGAGGCCGAAGATGAGTGGCTGTGGGGCCCCGGCGATGATGTAACACACCCCAATGATGGCCCCTTCACCAAGCCCAACAAGGACAAGGCCGGAGACAGTGCCATGAATGGAGGAGATAATCTGCCGCGCTAATGTTTCCCCTTGTGCGCCGAAAAGCCGCTGTGAGCCGATGAGGCATTTGCGGATGATGCTCTCACTATCTTTGAGAAGGAAGAAAAGGGTAAGCAAAGAAAAGACAAATAAGATACCGCGATGGAGAATCTCAGAGCCAAATTGTTTACCAAATGCAACCCCGCGCCCCATTCTGAGGGAGTGGACAAGCTCGTTTAACGTATCGGGGTTATTGAGATGTTGCGCCCAGAAGGCTTTCACTTGCGCGGAGGCAATAGGAAGGCGGTCCACCCAATTTGGGGTAGGGATGCCTTGATGGCGAATCTGATCGACCCATAACAAAGCCCCGCTGACCTCATCGGCGATTTTTAGGCTGATGAAGGAGACCGGTACCAAAAAGACCAAGGCCAGAATAGCGGTGAATGAGAGGGGAAGCCAAATAGAGGTCCCGAAGCGTTTGGTAGCCCGTTTATAAAGAGGCCATAACGCAATTGCAAAGATACAGCCCCATAGTAGGGCTGGCAGCATATTTCTTAGCGTCCAAAGAGCAGCGATGATGAAGAAGAGCGCAAGAAAACTGCGTGCGCGCCGCTGTAATGTTTTGGAGGGCGCAGGCAGACGCAACTGGCGTGCTTCTTTAGGGAAGGGTTTTTGTGTGGGGGGAGGAGGTGTTTCGGTCATGTTGTCCCAAAAAATACTACAACGCTCTATGGCTATGAAGGAATGAGAAACTAAGCGGGCTTAGTCTGCCCGTGTAGAGCGCGTGTCAATAATAGACTATCCTGCTTATCGAACATCTCAAGGCGGAGGAAAAGGTCTAAGAGAACGAGATTGACGTTAAATTTAAAGTCATCACTTTCCCGCACGCGTTGAAAAACCTCCTGAATAGGGGTGAGATGAAAGGATTCGACCTCACCATCATTTGCATGAGGGATGAATGTTTCAGGTAAAGTGAGGTCATAGCAATAAAGCTTATCACGCCGGAGGCCCTCTGGGCGCGTCATAGCATAATGGAGTGTGCTGGCATGATGTGCTTGTTGGGCAATGTCAGCAGGGATAGCCGCTTCTTCTTCCGCTTCTTTCACAAGGGTCTCAAGAGGTGTAAGGCCACTGCTCATACCGCCAGCAACAAGATGGTCTAACTTGCTGGGGTCTAGGCGTTTATGGGGGCTACGATGGGCAACCCAGAGATATAAACCGTCTGTTTTACGTACGAGGCCGTTCATATGGACGCCAGAGGCCTCCACACCAAAAACAGGAATAAGAGCGCGGTCAATTTGCCCGATGATGGTGCCTTCTGGTGTGCGTACATCAAACCATTCATTAAACGGTACGACACGCTCTTGCGCGATGAGGGCGGTGCTGATGTCACGCAGATGCTCCCCCGCGGGGAGGGTAATGGCGTTAGAGGTCACATGGAGCAAGGATGCACATGGACCACTGGTGAGCCAGTCTAGGGCGTTAGGGTCCACTAATCCTATTGTCATGCCTTGATATAAAAGTGGGATTCGCCCTGCGGGGAGTGTGACATTGTGGCAGCGTTTTATATGGCGGAGGAATGGTGCGGCGGCAGGGGATAGCATAAGTCCCTCTCAAGGCCTCAATAGAGGCTCGGATGCGTAAAAGATAGCCTGCTTAGGAAGGCGTGCTTGTAACAGCCATAACAGGGAACCACTGGCAGAAAAGGGCTATCTGTGTAAAAAAATTGTCATTCTTATTCAGCTCATTCCAGCGCTAAAAGGGATAGGGGCTCATGGCATCCAGCACGACACAGCGTTTATCCCTGCGTGTTTTATGGCAAAAGGTGCGACCAGCAAGGCTGTATGGCTGGGTGATGCGCTTTGGTGTGTCCTGCCTTCTATTAGTGGTGGAAAGTGGCACAACAGTGGCCACGCCATGGCTTTTTAGCCGTATGGTTGGTCAGCTTTCAGGGCGTGATGTCGTAGCGGCAGCCATGATAGCCTTGCTTGCACAATATACGGTGCTGCGTGTCTTAGGGGCCGTAGCAGGGCCAGCGCGTAGCGTGTTGATGATGCCGGTAAGGACGACCTTAAAAGAACGTATTAGCGTGTTGGGGGTGGAGCATATCCATCACCTTAGCGCACGCTTTCACCAAAGCCGGCAAACAGGGGCCTTAACGCGGATTATTGACCGCGGGGCGGACGCGGCAAGCATGATTGTGGATATGGCCCTTTCCAATCTATTGCCGAATATGCTGGGATTGGGGCTAACCTTCTTTGTCGTGTTGCGTGTGTTTAGTGGGGAGTACCTCGTTCTACTGTGCGGCACGCTCCTTTTATATAGCGCAATATCGTATCTCTTTACACGCTGGCGTATGCGGGCGCGGCGGGCGCGTAATGCGGCGAATAATATGGTGCATCGGCATATAGTGGATAGTCTGCTCAATGCCGATATCGTGCGTGCTTTTGGGAATATAGCCTATGAATGTGAGCGGCAAAAAGCCGTATGGCGGGGGTTAAATCGTGCCGAGAGCCATTTGCAATGGCTTGTTGGGGGCTCCCAAGCTATCCGTAATTGCGTAATCGCCTTTGCTAGTGCGGCTTTATTGGGGCTGGCAGTGAGGGATATTTTAGCGCATCGTCTTGGTGTAGCGCAGTTTGTATTGATGGGCACTTATTTGCGGAGTGTCTATAGCGCGGTGGGGGCCTTAAATTATGTTGGGGCTGGCTGGCGTAATGCGCGTGTAGATATTGAATCCTATCTTGAGCTTCTTGCTTTAGAGCCAGAGATACGCTCGCCTGCACATCCTACGCCATTGCCCAAAGGGCCATCAGGTAGTGTGGGGATAGAAATGCGGCATGTCTGCTTTGGCTATGAGGCTGATAAGCTGCGTCTCAAGGATGTGAGTTTTAAGCTTCATGCGGGGCAGAGGGTAGCGATTGTGGGGCGAAGTGGCTCTGGTAAATCTACGTTAGCGAAATTGGTGAGCCGCCTTTATGACCCGCTTTCTGGTACTGTATTCATGAATGGCGTGCCTTTGCCAGAGCTTGCAGTGGATGTTGTGCGTGGTCACATCGGTGTGGTTGCACAAGAGACATCCCTTTTTAACGCCACGATTGCTGAGAACATTGCTTATGGGCGGATTGGGGCTAGTAGGGATGAGATTCAACGCGTGGCAGAAGCCGCTCAGCTTGGTCCCCTATTAGCGCAGTTGCCTGATGGGCTAGAGAGTATAGTGGGTGAACGTGGGATACGCCTCTCCGGCGGGGAGCGGCAACGCATTGCGATTGCTCGTGTGATTTTGCGCAATCCGCCCCTGCTTGTGTTGGATGAGGCCACCAGTGCGTTAGATACGCGCACCGAGCATGCTATTCAGCAAGAATTATTGAAGCTCTCTCAAGGGCGGGCAACACTTGTCATTGCCCATCGCCTCTCCACGATTCAAACGGCTGACCATATTCTCGTTATGGAGGCTGGGCGTGTGGTGGAGGAGGGAACGCATGAAGAATTGCTGAGAAAAGCGGGTATTTATGCAGGAATGTGGAGATTACAGGTAAGAGGGGGTTTCACTAAGGCTCATTCGGTTGTAGAGGGATAGCGGGCTGCTTCTGTCGGTAGAAAGGCAGGAAAGACTTGACGTATCGTCGTTAGTAAGTCATAAGCCCGCCTTATTTACGGAACACGCCGAGCCTCGTTGCTTGGCGTATCACAGTATCGAGGAAGTTCTATGTCTCGCCGTTGCCATGTCACGGGCAAAGGGGTACTGACGGGCAATAACGTCAGCCACGCCAATAACAAGTCCCGCCGTCGTTTCCTGCCGAATCTGCAGGAAGCCACACTTCTTTCCGATATTCTTGGGGCTCCTGTGCGTATGCGCCTCTCCGCTAAGGGCATCCGTACGGTTGAGCATAATGGCGGGTTGGATTCCTTCCTGCTGGGCACGCCAAATCGTAAGCTAACGCCAGAGGCTCTGGTGATTAAGCGGCGTATCCTGCGCGTTCAGGAGCGTAAGACGGCACAGTCCGCAGCCTGATAAGGGTTTGATGGTTCCTCTGGGGTGGCTCTGCTGGGGGACGATTTATGATATTCATACAGGGCTTATGAGGGTGCCCCGGTATTAAGCCGAGGCACCTTTCCTTGATTTTGGAGGTTTCCCGTGACCGACGATAGCGTCCAGGGCGCGAAGTCCGCTCTCTCAAAGATTCGTAACATCGGTATTACCGCACATATTGATGCTGGTAAGACGACCACAACAGAGCGTATGCTCTACTACACTGGTATGTCTCATCGTATCGGTGAAGTGCATGACGGGAACACCACAACTGACTATATGGAGCAGGAGCGTGAGCGCGGTATTACCATTACCTCCGCTGCTGTGACGTGTGAGTGGAACGACCACCGCATTAACATCATCGACACGCCTGGCCATATCGATTTTAACATCGAGGTGAACCGCTCCCTGCGCGTGCTGGATGGTGCGATTTTCGTGATCGAGGGTGTGGCTGGTGTGCAGCCGCAATCTGAGACCAACTGGCGTTTGGCGGACCGCTATAACGTGCCGCGTATCATCTTCATCAATAAGCTGGACCGCACCGGGGCTGACTTCGACTACGCTTTCAGCACATTGAAGGAAAAGCTGGATATCGTGGCGATTCCCCTTCAGCTGCCGATTGGCTCTGAGGAGAACATGGTCGGTGTTGTGGACCTCGTGGAGATGCGCGCCATCGTATGGGAAGGCGGCGAGCTCGGGGCGAAGTTCCATTACGAAGAGATCCCAGCCGATATGAAGGAACGTGCTGAGGAAGCACGGCAGAACCTTCTCGACACAGCTTTGAGTGTCGATACCGCTGCGATGGAAGAATATTTTGATAAAGGTGAGGTGGATGTTGCCACACTGAAGCGTTGTATCAAAAAAGGTACAATCGCTGGTGAGTTCCGCCCTGTCCTGTGCGGTACTGCCTTTAAGAATAAGGGTGTGCAGCCTCTTCTTGATGCCGTGATTGATTATCTTCCTGCTCCTGATGAGGTTGAGGGCATCCGTATTGCTCCGCCGGAAGATAAGGAAGTTGATGAGAGCTTCCTGCCGATCATCCCGGTTGACCCAGAAGGTAAGTTCGCTGGTCTGGCCTTTAAGATTATCTCCGATAAATACGGCACATTGACCTTTGTGCGTGTCTATCGTGGTGTGTTGAATACGGGTGATACCGTGCTGAACACCACCAAGGGCACCAAGGAGCGTGTGGGCCGCATGTTCCAAATGCACGCTGATAAGCGTCAGGAAGTGAAGTCCGTTGGGGCTGGTGATATTGCTGCCTTCGTGGGGCTGAAGGACACTGTAACAGGTGATACTTTGGCTGATGCCGCTGACCCTGTTATTTTGGAGCGTATGCAGTTCCCGGTTCCGGTGATTGATATTTCTGTCGAGCCGAAGACCAAAGACGCTGTTGAGAAGATGACGCTGGCTCTCCAAAAGCTGACAGCTGAGGATCCGTCCTTGCATCTGCGTACAGACCAAGAGACAGGCCAGACCATCCTCTCCGGTATGGGTGAGCTGCATCTGGACATCATCGTGGACCGTTTGCGCCGTGAATATGGCGTGGATGCCAATATCGGTGCTCCGCAGGTGGCTTATCGTGAGACCATCACACAGTCCCACACCGAGACATACACGCATAAGAAGCAGTCCGGTGGGTCTGGTCAGTTCGCTGAGGTGAAGATCACCTTCGAGCCGCTGACAGAGAAGGGCGCAGAAGAGATTCTCTTTGAGAATAAGATTGTCGGTGGTGCCGTGCCGAAGGAATATATTCCTGCGGTGGAAAAAGGTATCCGTATGCAGGCCAGCACGGGTGTTCTAGCAGGCTTCGAGACTGTAGGCTTTAAGTTCACGCTGGAAGACGGTAAGTACCATGATGTTGACTCTTCCGCTCTGGCCTTTGAGATCGCCGCTAAGGCGTGCTTCCGTGAGGGGATGAAGAAGGCTGGTCCGGTCATTCTGGAGCCTATCATGGATGTGGAGATCACCACACCAAACGACCATGTTGGTGACGTTGTGGGTGACCTTAACCGCCGCCGTGGTATCATCCAGAATCAGGAGACCTCTGGCTCCACTGTTCTGATTCGCTCTCAGGTACCGCTGAAGGAAATGTTCGGTTACATTTCTCATCTGCGGTCTGCAACAAAGGGTCGTGCATCCTTTACAATGCAGTTCCATCATTATGAACCTGTGCCGCGCAACGTGCAGGATGAGATTATCGCAGAGCGTGCTTAATTCGCTTTGCAGGTAAGTCTTGCTTAGGGGAGGCCCTCTGTCAGTCATCTGGCGGAGGGTTTTCTTTTTGGCCTTGACCTTATCCCCAAGGATGATGTTATCCTCGTTACACGGTGATGGATTACCACCGGGCCGATAGGCCGAACCGCCACCCGCGAGGGAAAGGCTGATGATTCCTACCAATGGACCCCCTTATGAATTAAGGATAAGGGGCATGGTGTAGGAGTCTGATATGGTATCTTTTAAAGAAATTATAGCCTTTATGCTGCGCTTGGGCCGTTGGTTCTGCCTTTTAGCGCCGCTTGCCCTGCTTGTAGGGAGCTTCTGCGCCCTGTTCCTGTGGATGTTGGAATGGGTAACGCATTATCGCTTTACCCATCCGAACATTCTATATGGGCTGCCTTTGGCGGGTGTTGCTGTAGCGTTATCCTATTATTGGTGGGGTGGCCGTGCCGGCGGGGGCAATAACCTCATTCTTGATGAGATTAACAAGCCCGGTGAAGGCGTGCCGTTGCGTATGGCTCCCCTTGTGTTCATCGGGACGGTGGTGAGCCATTTATTCGGGGCATCTGTTGGACGGGAAGGTACAGCGGTGCAGATGGGCGGAAGCCTTGCCAGTAATTTTGCGCGGCTTTTCCACCTTGATGAAAGAGAAACGCGTATCCTCCTCATGGCCGGTATGGCCTCCGGCCTAGGGGCAGTCTATGGCACACCGATTACTGGGGCGGTGTTTGGGCTGGAGGTCGTCACGCTTGGGGCATTGGATTATTCAGCACTTTTGCCCGTTGCGGTAACGTCCATCATAGCGGATTGGACATGCCATCAATGGGGGATTCATCACGCGAGTTATATCGTTAATTTTAAAGGGTTTGCCGCACAAGGTCAGCCTGCTTTCCATGTGGATGCGTTGTTATGGGTTAAGGTGGCCCTTGCAGCGGTAGCCTTTGGGTTTGCGAGTAAGGCGTTCTCCGAGGGGGTGTATAGGCTTGCCCCGCTTATTAAAAAACTTTGCCCTCACACATGGTTGCAGCCAGCTATTGGCGGTGTCGCAACGATTGCACTGGTCTGGCTTTTAGGGACGCGGGATTATTTGGGCTTGGGCGTTACAGCACCGGAGCTTGGCGGGGCGTCCATTGTCAATTTCTTCGGCTCAACACATTATGCGTGGAGTTGGTTATTAAAGCTGCTCTTTACCGTCATTGCTTTGGCAACAGGCTATAAAGGAGGGGAGGTTACGCCGCTCTTCTTCATAGGGGCTGGGTTAGGCAATGCCCTCGCACCATTTTTAGGTGTGCCGGGGGATTTGCTCGCCGGTGTAGGCATGGTGGCTGTCTTTGGGGGCGCAGTAAATGCCCCATTAGCTTGTACCATTATGGGGGTCGAGCTTTTTGGAGGTACGAACATCGTTTATTACGCAACGGGTTGTTTTATTGCGTATTTATGCTCCGGCCATACGGGGATTTATCTCTCCCAACGGGTTGGTATCCCCAAGATTTGGCGGGCTGATTTCCAACCTGGTATCTTGTTAAAACGTGCCAGAAACGGTGTGTGGCGGGAGGAGGACTAACCGCTCGCGCGCGCTGCTTTTCTGCTTGATGGTCCCTTTCAGAGGGAAGGGACCATTATAAGCGTGTTAGCCAAAGCAATGGTTTGCATGCATGATGGCGATGCCAACCTCACGAAGGAGGTCAAACGCCTCTTGCAGCGGTTGGAAGATCTCCCGATGTTCGCGTGCAAAGCCTTGGGCTTCTCCCGCCCCGCCGGGTTCACCGAAGTCGAGGTCGGCAATGCTGGGGGCAGAGATGGGGAAAAGATCATCCAAGAGGCGCAAGGCCCGTGGGACATCGAGGCAGAGAATCAAGGTGGTGATGGCCTCACGCGTGAGGCCGCCACGCGGGCCGAAATAGGGGATCTGGGTGCCTAATGTCCAAATCCGTTCCATCAAAGCGAAACGGATGACATGGAGGAGTTTTTCTTCAACCTCCATGCGGGGTGTTTCTGGCCAGGCGGAACGTAGAGCAATATCCTCCCGTTGAATCCGGCGGAAAAGGGCGGGCACACTCTTCCAGAATTCTAGCTCCTCCAAGTCGCGCGCGATGCTGAGGAAGTGCATACGGTCATCGGCATTATCGCATTCTGTTGCGCGGTTGAGCCATGTGCCGGGGTCAAGCTGATGGATGGTCGCACGCAGGACATCCAGGTCCGAATGTTTAAGAGCTTGGATTGCGAAATCCATAAGCTGGCGAAAACGGGGAGATTTATGCCGCAATTGCTCAAATTGCTCGCTATGACGCCGTGCTGCGCCCCCAAGGCCATGTAGCACATTGGCCCACCAGCCAAGTTGTTGGAGGATGGCGTTATTAGGGATAGCGCGAATTTGGCTTGGGTGCGTAATACGCGTCACCCGCGCTGTATCGGATTGACGGGCAGAAGGGCGGGAGCCTGTTTTATCCACCAAAGCGGGGCCAAAAGCACTTAGGAGGGCTGTATAGCCGGGGTCATCCACCAAATCCCCCATCTTTAAAGCGATGGTGGAGAAGAAATCCATCGCAAAATCAGGCCTGCTAAAGAGGGGGTCTTTTAAAGCAATAGGGTCGATTGGCTCATGTTGAGCAGCGACAAACTCCGCTAATGTGGCGATGGTAGAGGCAGCAAGCTTAGCCGTGCCAAAGGGAAGATACCCATCCCCCCCTTGGAAGGCCGTTTCCACCCGGCTGGTGATACCGGCCTTTTTTAACGCTTGGCGGGTATTAGCGGGGGAGAAATAATCCAACCGCTCTTTAAGGCTGAAAGGATGCGCCCCACGGCCAATGCTCTCACCATGTGTGTCGAACATAGTGAGGGCGATGTCATCCAGCCCGTGTTCTTTCATAAGCTCTAAGGTGCGTAGCCGTAGCCGCTCGACCATTGGCCCTGCTGCGAGCTGGCCGACATACCGGCCGGAATCGGAATAACCAAATTGCAGCGAGAGCCGCCCATTAGCACGGAGATAAGCCCGCCAATGGGGAGAGCGGAAGGCTTCCTCAAGAATCTCTGCCCCATTTTCGAGAGCTGTTTCAGTCTCAAAGAGGGGAGATATTTCGATTTGCTCATCCCGAATCCCAAAGAGGCGCGCTAACCACAAGGTCGCAAGCAGCGTATAGCCGCTCTCCGTTTCTGCAATGAGGAAGCGAATGGGCGATCCGGAATCAATATGTTTGAGGATCTGCGCCATCGTCATCATCAAACGCGAGGCGGCACTTGGTTCAACCAACAAGGCCCCGAAATCAATCGCGAGGGGTTTGAGGTTATCCATCGCAGCATCAATATGGGAGAGTAAAGCCCGGCGATGGAAGGGGAGTGTTGGATCGTCCGTCAACCCTAAACGCGTGCGTGCGACATTATAAATCTGCGCAGCATTGAGGCGGGTATGGATATGGGAGATACCAAGACCGTGATTGAGAAAGCCAGCCCGGATGACATCAAGCTCTTGAGCCGTTGCATCATCCAGCTTGGCACGCTCTGCTTGGAAGAGCGGGAGCAAATCTTCCGCATGAAGCAAGGCCGTCTCGCGCAATGAGATGAGCTTGTGTGAGAATTGAACAATCTCTTCTGGCGTTAAGCTTTTCCCCGGGATGGAGCGTGGGCAGGCATCGCGTTGCTGCACAGTGGCCATAAGGGCCGCAAGAACGCGCTCCCCAAGAGGGGAATCGTGCAGTCCAATCTTTTTCAGCCCCTCTAAGAGGCGTTCTAGCTGGGCGATTTTAAGGCCGAGGCGGATGCGGATTGTATCCCACCAGCCAATATCATTACGTCCATCAGTATCAAATCCTACCCAGCTTGCGAGTTTGATAGGGGCGGGATTTAGGTTCTTGACCTCTGGCCAACGCTGACGTGCTGCTTGGAAGATGTTTTTGGCGAGGACATCCAATGCATCGCGTCCGCGCGTGATGGCGGCAAGGGCGAGGGCTTGTTCCTCATCCAATGTGGGAGGGGCAGCACGGCGATGGGTCGGCAGGATGGGGAGAGGATGGGCCGGGTCCTCCGCACATTGGGCGAGAAGGTCGTACACATCATTGGCTAAAGCAAAGGTGGGATGGGCTGTAAAAACGGCAGAAAAACCCGTTATAGCGAGGTCATCCGGCGTTTTCGCATGGGCTACAAGCTGCTCTGCTACATGGCGTAACCGTTCGGTAGGGGATGCCTCCGCCCCGTTTTGCTCTAAGCCGATATAACGGCGCAGGGCGGCAGCGCGTGTTGTGAAGTTGCGGTCCCGTAATAGACGGATCGCCTGTTTGATTGTCTCATTCTCTCCTGGAGCACTTATTTTTTCCGCTAATGTAATAATGAGGCTGGAGAGGTCATGCGGCTTATGTGTAAGCGTAGCCGCGTAGGATTTAATCAGTTCGGCAGGCGATGCGTCAGTTGGGGAGGCGCAATCTGGCATGAGGAACAGTCTCGCTTGTGTTCATTTGTGGTTATTAGGTAGGGAAGGCTTACTTCCCCTTCTAACGTGATTGTTCCTGTATAGGCGGAATCGTGCTAGAGAGCCAAGCATTGATAAAAACTGTTGCGTACTTACTTTAAGGAGCGAGGATAAGCCCCTCCGTTTTAATAAGCGTGGGTTTTATCAAGGCTTTAGGAGGGGGTGACCGTTATCATGTCCGTTCCACAGCGGAAAAATCGGGTCTCTCTGAGTGCGACATTGTTGCTGGCAGGAGCCTCCGGCGTGGCAATTATTAGCCGGTTGAGCCTATGGCAACATCTATATGGCACACCATTATGGTTGGACATGCTCCAAGCTGGTAGCCAAGCTGGTGTGGTTGGTGGGGTTGCTGATTGGTTTGCCGTGACGGCCTTATTTCGCCATCCTCTAGGGCTGCCTATCCCGCATACGGCTATCCTTCCGCAACGCAAAGCACAGCTTGGGAGTGCTTTGGGGCGGTTTATGGTGGAGCATTTTCTCACAAAAGTGGAGGTGATTCGCCTATTAGAGCAAGTTGATCTCCCTGTTTTGTTAGCGCGCTTTTTGCAAAAGCCAGAGATCGAGAATCAAATCCTAAGATATTTACGCAACCTGACCCCAGCGATTTTAGAGCGTATTGGTGATGGGCGCGGTAGTTCGTTTTTAGTGACGTTATTTCCTACGCTTTTAAAGCGTGAAGATGTCACAGCCTTAGTGTTGCGTGGTTTTAAAGCGTTAGTGGATGAGGAGATACATCAGGAGGTGTTCTCCTTTTTTCTTGCCCAGTTAAAGGAGTTTGTCACAACGCGAGAGGAGGATTTACGGAGTTTTGTAGAAAAACGGGTAAAGGAGCAAGGTGGGCGATTAATTGGTTGGGCTGTGGGAACGTCTATTGCAACACAAGTGCTTGCGGCATTACGGGCCGAGTTAGGACGTGTGGACCCTATGGATTCCGACTTAAGGCATGGCTTTACCCGATGGGTGCGCACAAAGATTCAAGAATTAGAGGACGATCCACAAGGCGCGCATGACTTGATGGAGAGCATCACAGCCTTTTTCTCGCATGAGAGTGTGAAGGAATGGAGTGGGAGCCTATGGCAGCGTTTACGTATAATGGTCGAGGATGATAGCGCGCGCGATGATGGGTTGAGCATGCAGGCTTTACGCACAATGTACCGGCAATTTGTTGAGGCCTTGTTACAGCGGACGGCATTATCCACCCGTATGAATCATGCCGTACAACAAATGGTTGTAAAGGCTTTGCCCGCTATGCAAGATTATACATCAAACATGATAGAGCGCGTGATTACAGAATGGGACGCGAAGAGCCTTTCTGCCCGGTTGGAAGCAGGCATAGGGCGTGACCTCGCTTATATTCGTGTGAATGGCACCGTGGTGGGTTTTGTGGTAGGAGCTTTGTTAGAAGCTTTGTTGGTTTGGCTGGTACCATAGCCTAAAAAACCCAAGATAAAGCTTGACCCTCGGGAAAATATAGGCCACCTCCTTGAATACGGACCGTGCAGGTCTTAAATAAAGAATCGTAACAGAGGTTGTGGGTTTTCACCGTGCTGAGATTATCCAAATTGGCTGACTATGCGACTGTCGTCCTTGTAAGGTTAGGGGGGCGTGGGACTTTGGCCACAGCTGCTGCCCTAGCACAAGAAACGGGCGTGCCAGAGCCAACCGTAGCGAAGCTTTTAAAAGGGCTTGCTGCTGGTGGGTTGGTTGCTTCCTTCCGTGGTGCGCGTGGGGGATATCGTTTGGTTGATGAGCTAAAGGATATTTCTATAGCGCGTGTGATTACAGTTGTGGACGGTCCTATTCGCGTTACAGCTTGTTGTGATGGGCGGGAATGTGCGCATGAGGAGACCTGTGGCCTCTCTGGGCAGTGGGATACGGTAAATCAGGCGGTGCGGCAGGCGTTGGAGAGCATTAGCCTTGCCGATATGGCCAACCCAGAGTGGAAGTGTAATCCGCCCTCTGCCACATCGGCAGAAGCGACAATGCGTGTATCTGAAGGACAGGGAGGATGCCATGCCGGCTGTGTCGGAAACTCGTGAAGCTGTCGAGAAACTGGCGAAGTCCAATTATGAATGGGGCTTTGAGACAGATGTGGAGATGGACCTCGCCCCTAAGGGACTGAATGAGGACATCGTCCGGCTCATCTCTGCACGGAAGAAAGAACCGCAATGGATGTTGGAATGGCGGTTAAAGGCGTTTCGGTCTTGGCAGGAGATGAGCGAGCCAAATTGGGCGAAGGTGAAGCACCCTCCCATTGATTATCAAGATGCCCATTATTTTGCTCAGCCTAAAAAGAAGCCGGGGCCTAAAAGCCTTGATGAGGTGGACCCCGAACTGCTGAAAACTTACGAGAAGCTCGGCATCCCCCTGCATGAGCAAGAGATGCTCGCTGGTGTTGAAGGGGCCGGACAAAAAACGCCCGTTGCCGTTGATGCGGTGTTTGATAGCGTCTCTGTTGCGACGACCTTCCGTAAAACATTGGCCGAAGCGGGAGTGATTTTCTGCCCAATTTCTGAGGCGATTATTGAGCATCCAGACTTGGTGAAGAAGTATCTCGGCACGGTTGTGCCAGTGGGGGATAATTTCTTCTCGGCGTTAAACTCAGCTGTTTTTACCGATGGTTCTTTCGTCTATGTGCCTAAAGGGGTACGTTGCCCGATGGAGCTATCCACTTACTTCCGCATTAATGCTCGTAATACTGGGCAGTTTGAGCGGACCTTAATCATCGCTGAGGACCGTGCCACAGTGTCCTATCTGGAGGGCTGTACAGCCCCGCAGCGTGATGAAAATCAGCTTCATGCTGCTGTTGTAGAGCTTGTGGCGATGGAGGATGCCTCCATTAAATATTCCACAGTGCAAAACTGGTATCCCGGTGATGAGGATGGCAAAGGCGGTATCTATAACTTCGTAACCAAGCGGGGGATTTGCAAAGGCGATCGCGCCCGCATCTCGTGGACGCAGGTAGAAACAGGCTCTGCTATTACATGGAAGTACCCTTCCTGCATTCTGGCCGGTAAAGGCTCAGTGGGGGAGTTTTACTCCGTTGCCGTAACAAATGGTCATCAACAAGCTGATACGGGTACGAAGATGATCCATCTCGCCCCCGATACACGCTCTACCATTGTGGCAAAGACAATTTCGGCAGGGAAGTCCGATAGCACGTATCGTGGTTTGGTGCGGATGCAGCCAAAGGCACGCAATGGGCGGAACTTTACGCAATGCGATAGCTTGCTTATTGGCGACCAATGCGGGGCGCATACAGTGCCTTACATCGAGAGCCGCTCTATGAGTGCGCGTGTCGAGCATGAGGCCACAACCTCCAAAATCTCTGAGGACCAGCTCTTTTATTGTCGCTCCCGTGGTTTTTCCGAGGAGGAAGCTGTGGGGCTTATCGTCAATGGTTTTTGCCGGGAAGTGCTTAAAGAGCTGCCAATGGAATTCGCTGTGGAAGCGCAGAAATTGCTTCAAATCAGCCTAGAAGGAAGCGTGGGGTAAGGTATGAGTGAGTTTCTAAAAATTGAGGGGCTGAAAGCCCAGATTGATGCTGATGGCACCCCAAAGGAGATTCTAAAGGGCCTAAGCTTGGAGATTCCCAAAGGGGAGGTTCATGCCATTATGGGGCCGAATGGCTCTGGTAAATCCACACTCTCTTATGTTCTGGCAGGGCGTGAGGATTACGAAGTTACGGCAGGCTCAGCGCAGTTTAAGGGGCAAGATTTATTAGCTTTAGAGCCAGAAGAACGCGCTGCTCTTGGTATGTTTTTGGCCTTTCAAGCTCCGGTGGAATTGCCGGGGGTAAATAACGCTAACTTCTTGCGGACCGCCGTTAATGCCGTGCGCAAGGCCCGCGGGGAGGAGGAGTTGGATGCTGTAAGCTTCCTCAAACTCGTACGGGCAGAGACAAAGCGTCTCTCCATGTCGGATGAGATGCTCAAACGGGCCGTGAATGTCGGCTTCTCCGGTGGTGAGAAGAAGCGTAATGAAGTGCTGCAAATGCGCTTATTGAAGCCTTCCTTAGCCATTTTGGATGAGACAGATAGCGGTTTGGATATTGATGCGCTGCGTATTGTGGCAGAGGGGGTTAACTCCCTGCGTGGGCCGGATTTCTCTTCTTTGGTGATTACTCATCATCAGCGTCTTTTGGATTACATTGTGCCAGACTGTGTGCATGTGATGGCCCATGGGCGTATCATCCATAGCGGTGGGCCAGAGGTGGCCAAATTGCTGGAAAAACAAGGCTATAAACAGTTTCTTGAGGCCGCAGCGTGAGTGAGAATAAGGCAGCAGCTTGGCAGGCTCTAACGGGTCGTGCTGGGGAGCGTGCAGCCCTGCTCGGTACGGAGGGGCTGCCGACAAGACGAGTGGAAGCATGGCATTATACGCCGCTGCAATCGCTTAATGGGGTGGCATGGCAGGCTGCTCCTGCGTTGGGGGAGGCGCACATTAAGCAGAGCGTGGCAGAGCTAGACCTCCCTCAGCATGATGGGATTTTGGTTTTTGCCAATGGGCAATTCTGCCCTGCATTGTCCCATCTACCTGCTTGTATGGAAGTGCAAGAATATGGTGATGGGGCCGCTGTACCGCGCTTGCTAACAGGGCGTTTTTCAGCGGGATTGAATGCTGCTTTGCGTCAGCCGGGTGCGCGGTTGAAGGTCCCCGCTGGGCGGGATGCGGGTTTGGTGATTATGGTCAGCCTCACCGAGGGCGAGGATGTCTCCACCCATTTGCACCATAGTGTTACCTTAGCAAAAGGGGCAAAGTTGACTTTGCTGGATATTCAGCTGGGGACTGGGCGGTATCTGACAAACCCGCAAATGGATGTTCATTGTGCGGAGGAGGCTCATTTCAGCCATATCACGCATCAAAAAGAGAGCCCCCTTGCAGCACGCCTTGCGATTGCTGGGGCCAAGATTGAGGAGCGAGGCAATTATGATAGCTTTACCCTCAATCAGGGTGGAGCCTTAGCGCGGCAAGAGGTTGTTAGCCAGCTCAATGGGCCGTTTAGCAATACGAATGTGAATGCGATTCAGCTTGTGGATGGAGAGCGGCTGAATGATCTTTCCTCTATGATTCATCATGCCGCACCGGATTGCACATCCCGCCAAACGGTGCGGACAGTCCTCTCCGAGCAAGGGCAAGGGGTCTTTCAGGGTAAGATTTTGGTGGACCCAATTGCCCAAAAGACGGACGGGTATCAGATGAATCAGGCCCTGCTTCTCTCTGAAAAAGGGCAGATGAACAGCAAGCCAGAGCTTGAGATTTATGCTGATGATGTCAAATGCAGCCACGGGGCGACTGTGGGGGCGTTGGATGAGGAGCAGCTTTTTTACCTACGCTCGCGCGGTGTGCCAGAGGCGCAGGCGCGTGATATGCTCGTACAGGCTTTCTTGCTAGAGACGGTAGAGCTCGTAGAGCATGAGAGCCTCCGTCATTATTTGCTAAAGGCATTACCCGGCCATGTTGGATGATGTACGCGCCCAATTCCCCATTCTTTCAGAGACGGCACATGGCCGCCCGCTTGTCTTTTTAGATAGTGCGGCCTCGGCTCAAAAGCCGGAATGTGTCATCGAGGCTATGGGGCATGCGGCGCGGCATTGTTATGCGAATATTCATCGCGGCCTTTATGATATGAGCGAGCGGACCACGCAGGCTTATGAGGCCGTGCGTGATGATGTGGCGCGCTTCCTTAATGCAGCGGACCGGCGTGAGATTGTCTTTACAAAGAATAGCACAGAGGGCCTTAACCTTTTGGCTCATTCCTTAGGCAATCAGCTAAAACCTGGCCAAGCGGTGCTGATTTCCGCCTTGGAGCATCATGCGAACATCGTCCCGTGGCTTATGTTGCGAGAGCGGTTGGGTATTGAGCTGCGCGTTGTACCGCTTGATGCTGCGGGGGATATTGACCTTACCGCTTATGAGGATTTGCTGCGTGATGGCCGTGTGGCTCTTGTCTCAGTCACGCATATGTCCAACGTGTTGGGGACCATTACACCGGCCAAGCGGCTTGTGGAGCTGGCCCATCATTATGGGGCAAAAATCATTTTGGATGGCTCCCAATCTATCGTGCATCGCAAGGTAGATGTGCAGGCTCTTGGTGCGGATTTTTTTGTCTTTACGGGGCATAAATTATATGGCCCGACTGGTGTTGGCATTTTGTGGGGTAAGCTGCCTTTGCTGGAGGAGATGCCGCCTTTCCTAGGGGGCGGGGATATGATTCGCTCTGTCTCTTTTAAAGTAGCAACATGGGCGGATGCGCCGCATAAGTTTGAGGCTGGGACGCCCGCTATTTTGGAGGTGCTCGGCCTTGGGGCGGCTATTCGCTTTGTTGAGAGCATAGGGGCTGAGCGGATAGAAGCGCATGAGCGTGAGTTGGTGGCTTATGCGCAAGAGCGGCTTGAAGGGCTAGAGGGTGTTCGCATTATGGGCCGCCCTGTAGAGCGTGGGGGGGTGTTCTCTTTCCAAGTGGAGGGGGCTCATCCGCATGATTTGGCTGTACTGCTGGACCAACAGGGCATTGCCATCCGTGCGGGGCAACATTGTGCCGAACCATTGATGCATGAGCTTGGCGTGCAAGCGACAGCACGTGCTAGCTTTGCTATCTATACAACATGTGATGATATAGACGCTCTGGCACACGGGATTGAGCGTACGCGTAGCTTACTTGCGTGAGGGTGTTATGACAGGCGCAGATGACCAGATGATGAATGATTCCACAGCCCCTCTGGTAGGTGAGGCGACTACGCCTACAGGAGGGATGCCCCTGCCTACGCAAGAGGAGGCTTATGCGGGGGAGGAGGAGCTTGTCCCCCCACCAGTGGATGCGCCCCCACAGCAAGATGAAGTCATTGCTGCGATTGAGACGGTCTTTGACCCGGAAATTCCAGTGAATGTGTATGAGCTAGGGCTGATTTACACGATTGATTTGCATGATGATGGCCGTGTGGATATTGAGATGTCCCTTACCGCGCCTAACTGCCCTAGCGCGCAAGAATTACCCCAGATGGTCCGTTACGCTGTTCTTTCCGTCCCCACGGTGAAGGAAGTGACCGTTAAGGTCGTGTGGGACCCGCCATGGGATATGAGCCGGATGAGCGATCAGGCCCGTTTGGCCTTGAATATGTTTTAAACAAGGGGAATATCATGACAGAAATGCCCAAGAAGCGTTCTTTACCACCCTTGATGAGCTTAACAGATAAAGCTGCTACCCGTTTAAAAGCCCTTTATGAAGGGGCAGAGCAGGGTAAGCTTTTGCGGATTAGTGTTGGTAAGCGCGGTTGCTCTGGCATGTCTTATGAGATGGATTTTGTCTCTGAGGCCACAGCAGGGGATGAGCGCGTTGAGGACCATGGCTTGACGTTGCTGGTGGACCGCAAGGCCACTTTGTTCCTCATCGGTACTGTGATGGATTATGAGGTGAAGGAGCTTGAATCAGGATTCACCTTTACCAATCCTAATGAGAAAGGCCGGTGCGGCTGCGGGGAAAGTTTCCACGTTTAAGCGGTATAGAGATTAGCTTTGCCGTGCTTTTCTCGCCTTGCGGATGCGTTTGGGGTCGCGCGAGAGTGTTAAGACGGCCTCTACGTCGCTTGACCATAGGAACTGGTCAATCACATGCCATGAGAGCAAGGCGAACCCAGCTTTGTGGAGGGCTGGAAGTTCTTTCTCCAACGCTGCAGGGCTGCAACTTACATAGATGATGTCCTGCACAGTCGAGCGTATAAGCGAGGCGAGTTGCTTGCCCGTCCCTGCATAGGGTGGGTCCAACACAACAACGCGTGCCTGATTAAGCTCGGTTGGGAGGAGAGGTTGGCGGTTTAAGTCGCGCTCTGTTCCCTCAGCGCGACTCCCATGCGTGGCTGCGCGTAACGCGGATATAGCCGCTTTATCGCCTTCATAGGCTTTCACAAAACCATGCTGTGCGAGGGGGAAGGTTAATGTCCCACAGCCTGCATAAAGCTCAATAATGCGGTCTTTACGGTTGAGGGGAGGCAGCCCTGCTAATACGGCTTCGCAAATAGCGGCCTCACCCTCGCTACTGGCTTGGAGGAAACTAGCGGGGGGCGGGGTGACTTTTACACCCCCAAAATGATGAAAAACGGGGCCATTCTGGGCAGCAGTTTCCATCATTTTGCCGGGGGCAGGCCGCCATGTGATGCGTGATATATGGTGCGCACGCGCAAAAGCTGCGAGTTTTTCACGGTCTGAGCCGCTCAAAGGGGCGGGGGTTTCTAAGGTGAGGTCTGGTCCGCTTTCGAGCAGATTAATCGCTAAAGCTCCCCGGCCTGTCAAAGCCCCTAATGAGGCAAGGCATGTACGCAATGGGGGCAATAGAGCGAATAGTTCTGGCCGGATGAGCGGACATTCCGTCATATCAACGGGGTCCCCACCGCGTTCATGTAAGCCGAGAATAACCCCACCGGGCACGCGTTGCAGGGCCACATCCAGCCTTTGGCGGCTATGAGGTGGGGTTTGATACATTATGGGGGTGGGGAGGTCGGTAAAGCCACTTTTGGTTAAAGCGTGCTCTATGTGCTGGGCCTTCCAATGTAGGAGGGCGGTAGGCTCCATATGTTGGACGGTACACCCCCCACAACGGCCTGCAAGGCTACAAGGGGGGACAACACGCTCCGGGGCATAATGATCCCACCCCAAAAGCTCTACTGATTCGTGATGAAAACGTAGATGAAGCTGCTCACCGGGCAATGTGCCGGGGATGTAATAGCTGCGTCCTTCGTAACGCACCATCCCATCGCCTGAGCGGCCTAGCTGCTCGACCGTGAGATGGCATTGCTGGGAATCCCCCCTCATGAATCAGAAGGTTCATGCGGCTCTGGCAGATAGCTGACCTTCATAAAGGCAGGGACGTTCTCACCAAAACCATCCTGCATGCCATTTGTCTCTGGCACAGGGGGGAGCAGCTCCGCCCGACCAGAGCGTTTATGGTCATGCTTACGCGCCTCAGGAAGAAGAGCGCGTGAAGCTTGCTTCTTCGGCGGTGTGGGTTGCTCGTCCGTTTTTGCCTCTGGGGCGCGTTTGTTGCGCCCTTGGCGGGTATTTTTCGCCCCATCTTTTTTATGAGATGGTTTCGCCTCATCCTCGCCGCGCCATTGCAGGGAGGGGAAATCCTCAACCTCTATAGCTTCAATTTTCTTACCGGTGAGGGCCTCAACAGCTTCGAGCAGCTTTTGCTCATCAGGCGTGGCGAGGCTATAGGCGATTCCTTCCTTCCCTGCGCGGCCTGTCCGACCAATACGGTGAACATAATCCTCCGCATTAAAGGGGAGGTCGTAATTCACAACATGGGAGAGCCCGCCAATATCAATCCCGCGTGCTGCAACGTCAGAGCAAACAAGAATGGATAACTCACCGGAGCGAAAACGCTCTAACGTATCAAAACGCACATCTTGGGCGAGGTCACCATGGAGATGCCCTACAGAGAACTTCTGTTTAGTGAGGTAATGTTCTAGGGAATCAACATCGCGCTTCCGGTTGCAGAAGATAATGGCATTTTGAACATCATCATGGCGCAGTAAGGCGGAGATAGCGCGGTTTTTATCCCGTTTCTCGACAATGAGCAGCCCTTCAGTAATCGTGCTGGCAACAGAGGATTGCCGCGCAATGGTGATTTCCTTCGGGTTATTGAGGAAATTATCCGCTAAGCGGCGAATCTCCGGGGCCATTGTCGCAGAGAAAAAGAGCGTCTGACGCTGGCGTGGGAGGAGGCTGACAATGCGCTCAATATCAGGGATGAAGCCCATATCTAGCATACGGTCTGCTTCATCAATAACGAGCGTGTCCGTTTGTGTAAGCAGCAGCCCGCCGCGGTCGAACATATCCAGTAAACGCCCCGGTGTGGCGATGAGTACATCTACCCCACGATTAAGAATATCGCGTTGTTCATTCAGCTTCCCCCCGCCGATTAACAGAGCGTGGGTTAGGCGGAGATGTGCCCCATAAAGCTTGAAGTTCTCTGCTACTTGCAATGCTAGTTCCCGCGTGGGCTCCAGAATGAGCGAACGCGGCATACGCGCTCGTGCGCGGGATTTGGAGAGCTTCTCTAAAAGAGGCAGCGTGAAAGAGGCTGTTTTACCCGTCCCTGTTTGGGCAACCCCCAGCACATCACGCCCTGCTAGAATTGCCGGCGTGGCAAGAGCTTGGATAGGCGTTGGGTGAGTATACCCCATGGCCTCAACAGCTTTAAGAATAGGGGCTGATAAGGCAAGGTCTTGGAAGCGCGGACGGCCTTCCTGCTCCGCATCCTCATGATGAGGAGTGTCTTTATGCTGCGATGAAGACGCTGTGACGGGCTGTGTCTCGGTCTGTTCAGCAGGTTTATTGGTGTCTGCACTCTTAGTGTTGCGCGTACTTGCCCGCTTCCGCGTAGTAGTACGGGGCTTTGTCTTTGGTGTGGTAGAATCGCCATCTGCTATAGCCTCATCGGCTGGTGCAGTGGCTTTTGATTCAACCGCTTTTTTACGGCGTGTACGCTGCGTTTTGGGGGCTGGAGCCTCGTCCGCATCCGTCACTTCAGGCTCAGAGGCTACGGGTTTTGCTTTGGCGCGGGTCGTTCTTTTACGCGTAGCCGGTTTGGCTTTGGCCTCGCCGTCGTCCGTGGTGGTAGGGGCCTCATCTGCACTCACCGCCTTACGGCGTGTCCGTTTAGCGGGCTTTTTTTCAGGCTCGTCAGCAAGAACGGTCTCTTCCGCTGCGGCAGCTTTGGTTGTACGGCGGCGGGTGGGTGTTTTGCGTTTTGGCGTCTCTGCTGCAGCTTCAGTCTCAATAGAAGCATCGGCTCCACTCTCTGTCTCAGCAGGAGTGACGGCCTTTTTGCGGCTTGTCGTCGTGCGGCGGCGCGTGGGTGTTTTCTTGGGGGCAGTAGGGGCAGAGTCAGGCTGTAACTCAGGCTCGTCGTCTGGCGGGTTTATCTTGTTTTCAGCCGTGGCTTTGGCTGCTTTGGTACGCGGGGAGGACGTTTTCCGCGTGCGGCTTGTGCTGCTGCGGGTTTTGGACGGACCAGAGGAGGTTTTGCTACTCAAATGACTCTCGGACTATTATCGTTACAGCTATGGCCGTCCGGCACCCCGTCGGACAGCCTCACGAGCACCCGAGGAGAGGGTAAACCACCATCCCCGATATGCGTTTCCCGTTTGTTATCTGTAAAAGCCATTCTTGGCAAGGGAATGGCTTGGCTGTTTATAGTCAAAGTAAAATGTTTTTAAACAACGCCACCTATTGCGCCAGAAATGATGGCAATAATGCCACAAATAACCATAAGAGCAGCCCGACGATGCAACGCTGTAAAGAGCTGAGGCTGAGGCCGAAGCGCACGACGTGCCGTCCGCAGGGGGCCAAAATTCATGCTCAGGAAGATGATGATCATCAGCAGGCCACATAGGGCCATTAGGTGATACGGCCACGGCAAATGCCCACCTACATGGATGATGAGTAGAATGCCACTAAGGATAGCAAGAGGAACAACATGCCATAAGGCCCGCAGAAAACGGCTATAGGTTTGGAGCAAAACTGTGCTGGCTTGTTGGGCGTCCAGTAAACGCGTGGTGCGGCGTGTTTGTAGGCAGAAAATAGCCCCACCGAGCCAATAGGTGATACAAAGAAGATGTAGGGCTAATACAAAGCCCCAAAGCAGAGAGCTGGTCATAGGTCATCCATTGTTGTGTAATGAAGTGATCGGCTATCTTATAGAGAGAAGATCGCGTTATGTCCTGTCTTTCTCACCAAAGTTTTTCATCATTAGCTCTTTTATTGCCAGATGAAACCCGTCGGATGGACCAAGCCATGGAGGCGATTCTCCCTGTGATTATGGAGCGTGCAGGCATGATGGCCGCACGGCTAATCCGCCAGCACGTAAAGCCCTGTCGTGTTGTGGTGGCGTGCGGGCCGGGGAATAATGGTGGGGATGGCTATGTGCTGGCACGGCATTTGCTCTCATGGGGGTGGCCGGTGCGTGTTGCGATGACGCAGCCCCCTGTTGAGGGCAGCTTGGCCCAGAAAATGGCGGCGCGCTGGCATGGTGATGTGGTCGATTTTACCTCGGAGGAAGCGGCAAGGGCGGAGTTGGTGGTGGATGCCGTCTTTGGGGCCGGGGTGAATCGGCCATTACCGCCTCTTGTAGAAGCCTTTTTTGCAGCGGCACCGCGCATTATTGCCATTGATGTTCCCTCTGGTCTTGATGGCGCAACGGGCAGCTTGATGGGGCAGGTAGCACCATGTGCTATGACCATTGTGCTTATTCGCAAGAGGCCGGGGCATTTGCTTTTGCCGGGACGTTCGGTTTGTGGGGAGGTGCTGTGTGCTGATTTGGCCATTCCTGAAGCGATTTTAGCTGATACGCGCAGTATAATGTGGGAGAATGGCCCTGCTTTATGGGCGTTACCGCAGCAAGAGCCGCTTGATCATAAATATAGCCGTGGTGTGGTAAGTGTGTGTGGCGGGGCCGAGATGCCCGGTGCAGCCTTTTTTGCCTCTGAGGCAGCACGGCATGTTGGGGCGGGCATGGTGCGTCTGACAGTGCCAGAGACGGCAGCCATGATTTACCGACTCGCCTCTCCCGCCGCGATTGTTGATACCCAATCTTTAGCCGCTGCTTTGGAGGATAAACGGCGGCATGTGTGGGTTTGTGGCCCTGGTTTGCAGCCTGATGAGGTGGGACGCACCCTTCCGTTACTTCAAAAGGAAGGGCGGCAGATTGTTGTTGATGCAGGTGCTTTTTCTTGGGCTGCGGGGAATCCCGAGCGTTTAAAGGGGGCGACTGTTATGACCCCGCATATGGGGGAGTTTGCACGGCTTTTCGGGCCTATTCAGGGGGATCGCTTACAGGCAGCTCGATACGCGGCAAAGCAGTTGAATCTTGTAGTCGTGCTGAAGGGGGCTGATAGCATTATTGCAGCCCCCGACGGTCGGGTCGCGATTAATAGCCACGCCACCCCCGCTTTAGCTGTAGCAGGGGCAGGGGACTTGCTTAGCGGTATTATTGCGACATGTCTCGCAGCGGGGATGCCCGCTTGGGAGGCCGCTGCGGCAGGTGTGTGGATGCATGGAGAGGCAGCACGGCGCGCTGCGGCGGCAAAGGGAGGATGGATTGTGCCAGAGGATATTTTTGGTCATCTCGGCGCAGCCCGTTATAGGGCGTCTCATGGCGCGTAGAGATCACGAAATTAACGCATTATGGGGCCATTTATAGCATAAAAGAGAGATTTGCAGGAATGGCCTCTTGCCGTGGAAGGGTTCATGCGTTAAATCCGCAGGACAATGAAGGCATCGGTTCCTTACGGGGCTGGTACTGGAGATAGCCGTCTGGTTTATGCGGGCGTGGTGAAATTGGTAGACACGCCAGATTTAGGTTCTGGTGGCGCAAGCTGTGGGGGTTCAAGTCCCTCCGCCCGCACCAAGGCACTCTCCGGCTGAAGATACGATGCTGGAGATCCCCCTGATTATAGAGAAGGAATGTCGGATTCATGCAGGTTAAGCCCATTCTCAACGAGGGCCTGAAACGGTCTTTCACAGTAGTTGTTCCTGCCGCTGACCTGCAGGGCCGGTGTGAGGCTCGTCTGGCTGAAGTGAGTCGCGATGTTAAACTCCCAGGCTTCCGCCCCGGCAAAGTGCCAGCAAGCGTTGTAAAGCAGCGTTTTGGTGAGTCTGTTCAGGCTGAGGTGGCTGAGAAGCTGGTGCAGGAGAGTGTGCGTAAGCTGCTAGAGGATGAGGCGATTCGCCCTGCTATGCAGCCGCAAGTGGATGTTGTTTCTACCGGGACAGACGGTAAGGACCTTGAGTTTAAAATCGAGATGGAAGTCCTGCCTGAGATTACCATCCCCGATGTATCTGGCACAAAGCTGACCCGGTATAGCGCGAAAGTTGCTGATGAGGTCGTAGAGAAAGCTCTGCGTGAGGTCGCACAACGTAACCGCACATTTGAGGCGATTGAAGAAAACCGCCCTGCTGTGAAGGGTGATGTGCTGAATGTCAATTTCGTTGGCAAAAAAGAAGGCACACCTTTTGAGGGTGGCACCGCTGATGATGTGAATGTCGAGATTGGTGGTGAGGGTTTCATCCCCGGTTTTGCTGAGCAGATGGAAGGCATGAAGCCCGGTGATGAGCGGGTCATTACTGTGACCTTCCCAGAGAATTATCAGGCCGCTGAGCTTGCCGGTAAGGAAGTGACGTTTGATATTAAAGCAAACGCGCTAAAGAAGCCGGTTGATCCGACTATTGATGATGAGTTCGCTAAAGGGCTGGGCCTAGAGAGTGTTGAGCAAATGCGTAAGCTCATCACCGAGCAGGCCGAGGGTGAGTATAAACAGCTTTCCCGTATGCGGATTAAGCGCGAGCTGTTGGACGCTCTTGCCGAAAAGACCAATTTTGATGCGCCTGAGAGCATGGTAGATGCCGAGTTCGCGCAAATTTGGAGTCGTATTGAGGAAGAGCGTAAGAACGGCACTCTTGATGAGCAAGATGCCGCGAAGGATGAAGACACTTTGCGCGCTGACTATCGCAAAATTGCCGAACGCCGCGTAAAGCTTGGGCTGCTCTTGGCAGAAATCGGCCGTAAGCAGGAGATTCAGGTCTCTCAGGAGGAGTTGCTCTCTGCTATGCAGCAAGAGGCGCGCCGTTATCCGGGCCAAGAGCAAATGGTGTTTGAGTTCTTTACAAAGAATCCTCAAGCCATCGAGAGCCTCCGTGGTCCAATCCTTGAGAATAAGGTGGTTGATTACCTCATTGAGCTTGCTGATGTGACGGACAAAGAAGTCACAGCCGAGGAGCTTGCTGATATGCCGGATGCGGATTAATCGCTACGTTGGATGAAGAAGGGGCAGCCCGCCGCTGCCCCTTTTTTTTGCTCTTGTAGGCGTGCCCCTCTTGTATAGCCTTGCTGCTGTTTTTATCTCCACAAAGACAAATCGTAATGGGCTGTGCTAGGCTAGAGGGAGGTTGTAAAGGAAAATACCTATGGGCATTGAAGATCGTAACCCTTTGGATGTGTTTAATAATACACTCGTGCCAATGGTGGTGGAGCAAACCTCGCGCGGGGAACGCTCATTTGATATTTACTCCCGCCTTTTGCAGGAACGCATCATTTTTCTTACAGGGCCTGTGTATGATCAGGTCTCTTCGTTGATCTGCGCTCAGCTTCTTTATCTTGAGAGTGTTAATCCTACTAAAGAGATCTCATTTTACATCAATAGCCCTGGCGGTGTGGTGTCGGCTGGTTTGGCCATGTATGACACAATGCAATATATCCGCTCGCCTGTGAGTACGGTGTGTATTGGGCAAGCAGCCTCTATGGGCTCTTTGCTGTTAGCTGCTGGTGAGGCAGGGCGGCGTTTTTGTTTGCCTAATGCGCGTGTGATGGTGCATCAACCATCTGGTGGAGCGCAGGGCCAAGCTTCTGATATTGAAATTCAGGCACGGGAGATTTTGCAAATTCGTCGTCGGCTGAATGAGATTTATCGTGAGCATACAGGCCGTGCTTTGGAGGAAATTGAGGAAGCGTTGGAGCGTGACCGTTATCTTTCCGCAACGGAAGCGAAGGATTTCGGATTGGTGGATGAAGTCGTGCTGCGCCACCCAGTAGAGAAGAAGGCCGGTGCCTGAACATACCCGCTAGTACGGGTTTGAGGAGCTGTAATGAGCGAAAAAGAGAGCGATTCTAAAAACACGCTTTATTGTTCATTCTGTGGGAAGTCTCAACATGAGGTGAAGAAGCTCATTGCCGGGCCGACCGTTTTTATTTGTAATGAATGTGTCGAGTTATGCACGGATATTATCCGTGAGGAGCGTGGGGCAAGTCCCGTTACAAATGGGGGGAGTGTACCAACACCTCGTGAGATTTGTGCGATCTTAAATGATTATGTCATAGGGCAAGAGGATGCTAAAAAAGTCCTCTCCGTTGCGGTGCATAATCATTATAAACGTCTCGAACATGCCGAGAAGGTTGGCAATGATGTAGAGATCGGCAAGGCGAATATTATGCTGATCGGCCCAACAGGGACCGGTAAGACCTTGCTTGCTCAGACATTAGCGCGGATTTTGGATGTTCCCTTCACAATGGCTGATGCCACCACGCTGACAGAGGCGGGTTATGTGGGGGAGGATGTCGAGAATATTATCCTCAAATTGCTTCAGGCTTGTGACTATAATGTTGAGCGTGCGCAACGCGGGATTGTCTATATTGATGAGATCGACAAGATCTCCCGCAAAGCTGAGAATCCGTCCATCACGCGGGATGTCTCCGGTGAGGGTGTACAACAGGCCTTATTGAAATTGATGGAAGGGACTGTAGCCTCCGTTCCTCCACAAGGGGGACGTAAGCATCCTCAGCAAGAGTTTTTGCAGGTCGATACTACGAATATGCTCTTTATTTGCGGTGGAGCTTTTGCTGGGCTGGATAAAGTCATCAGCGCACGTGGCAAGGGGAGCGGGATTGGCTTTGGGGCTGATGTACGCTCTGAAGATGATCGTAAGCTCGGTGATATTCTTAAGGATATTGAACCTGAAGATTTGATGAAATATGGCCTTATCCCGGAGTTTATTGGCCGCTTGCCTGTTATTGCTACGCTAAATGACCTCGATGAGGCCGCTTTAGTGCAGATATTAACCGAGCCAAAGAATGCTTTGGTGAAGCAATATCAACGTCTCTTCCAAATGGAAGGGGTGGAGCTAGAGTTTGAAGATGATGCGATTAAAGGGATCGCTGCCCGCGCGATTGAACGTCAAACAGGTGCGCGTGGCTTGCGCTCCATCATGGAGAAAATCCTGATGGGGACAATGTTTGACCTTCCTGGCCGCAAGACGGTCCAAAAGGTTGTGGTGAATCGTGATGTTGCAGAAGGTAAGGCCGAGCCAGTTTATCTCTATGCAGAAAAAGCTGAGTCGGAGAAACTAGCGGACTAGCTGTGGTGCGAAGGCTTAATGGCCTGTGCATTTGTACTTCGTGTGTGTGTGGGTCTTGTTCCTTATGCTTAGATACCCCACATTGATGGTATAGAGTGAAAGCCCCTGCCGTGCCTTGATTGGGCGGCAGGGGTTTGATCGTCCGGTATGGAGATCTTGAAATCATGAGTGATGAGACAAAGACAAAAACTAGCCGCCGAAAAACGACTGATAAGGGTGCTGCATCTGCATCTAGTCGTAAGGCGCCTACACGGCGTGCCCGGCGCGATGGCCCTGTAGGGAAGGCGACCAAACAGGCAAGCTCCGCTGGAGCAAAAACAAAAGCTCAACGGTCAACACCAGTTAAAAAGCCTGTTCTGCCAGTGCTGCCGTTACGGAATATTGTGGTGTTCCCCCATATGATTGTTCCGCTTTTTGTTGGGCGGGAGAAGTCGATTCATGCTCTGAATCAAATGCCAGAGGAGGTGCGGGAGATTATCCTTGTATCTCAGAAGGATGTTGGAAAAGACGAGCCAACGGCAAATGATGTGTTTCGCGTTGGCACGGTGGCGAATGTTCTTCAGCTATTGAAACTTCCAGATGGGACGGTGAAGATTCTCGTTGAGGGTCTGCGTCGTGTTCGTTTGGTCGGGTTAAAAGAGAAAGACGGTTATTTTCAGAGTGCTGCCGAGGACTTGCCTGACAAGCTGGGTGCGCGGAAGGGGGAGCGGGAGGCTCTTGCACGCTCGGCCTTATCGCGTTTTGAAGATTATTCCCGCTTGAACAAAAAGGTCGCGCCGGAAGTACTGGCATCGGTCAGTCAATTAGAGGATCCCTCTCGTTTGGCAGATACTATTGCAAGCCATCTGAATTTACGTATTCCAGAACGGCAAGAATTGCTGGAGATTTTATCTGTTGAGGAACGGCTAGAGCGTGTTTTCGCTGGTATGGAGGCAGAGATAGATGTGCTCCAAGTGGAGAAACGCATCCGCAGCCGCGTTAAGAAACAGATGGAGAAAACACAGCGCGAATATTATCTGAATGAGCAGATGAAGGCGATTCAGAAGGAGCTAGGTGAGGGCGAGGATGGTCGTGATGAGCTTGGCGAGATTGAAGAAAAGATTGAAAAAGAGGGCTTAAGCCAAGAGGCAAAAGAAAAAGCCCGTGCTGAGTTGAAGAAATTGCGCAATATGAGCCCGATGTCCGCCGAGGGCACGGTGGTGCGTAGTTATTTGGATTGGCTTGTAGGCTTGCCGTGGAAGAAACAGACAAAGCTGACGAGATCACTCCAAAAGGCGGAAGATATTTTGGAGGCTGATCATTACGGGCTGGAGAAGATCAAAGAGCGGATTTTGGAATATCTAGCGGTTCAAAGTCGCGCAAAGAAATTAAAAGGGCCGATCTTGTGCTTAGTTGGTCCTCCTGGGGTAGGGAAAACCTCTCTAGCGCGGTCTATTGCGCGGGCAACGGGCCGGAAATATGTGCGCATGTCTCTCGGCGGGATGCGTGATGAATCCGAGATTCGTGGTCATCGCCGGACTTATATCGGGGCTATGCCAGGGAAGATTATTCAGGGTATCAAAAAGGTTGGCGTGAATAATCCGCTCTTCTTACTTGATGAAGTAGATAAGCTTGGCTCCGATTGGCGAGGGGACCCATCTTCTGCATTGTTGGAGGTGCTAGACCCCGAGCAAAATAGTACCTTTGGGGACCATTATCTGGAAGTAGATTACGACCTTTCGGATATTATGTTCATTACCACGGCGAACTCCTTAGATATGCCGCAACCATTGCTGGATAGAATGGAGATTATCCGTCTTTCTGGCTATACGGAGGCGGAAAAGTTGGAGATTGCGAAGCGGCATTTGCTGGCTAAACAAGCCAAAGAGCATAATTTACGCCCTGGCGAATGGCATGTGACAGATGACGCTATATTGGCTTTGATTCGCTCTTACACGCGTGAAGCGGGGGTGCGGAATTTGGAGCGTATGATTGCGCGTCTAGCGCGTAAGGCAGTGCGTGAGATCCTTAGCAGTAAGGTTAAGCGTATAGAGGTTACGCCAGAGACGTTGGAGACATATGCTGGTGTACCTCGTTATCGCCACAGTGAGACCGATAAGGTGGATCAGGTGGGTATTGTGACAGGTCTAGCCTGGACGCAAGTTGGTGGTGAGATTTTAACTATCGAGAGCCTAACAATGCCCGGTAAAGGCAATATTCGCCAGACTGGTAAGCTAGGTGAGGTAATGAAGGAAAGTGTTTCTGCTGCTTTTTCTTACGTGAAATCACGTATGGAAGAGTTGGGAATCGATCCCAAATTGCTGGAGACAACGGATATCCATGTGCATTTACCCGAGGGAGCGGTGCCAAAGGATGGTCCTTCCGCCGGTGCTGCTTTGACGACATCGCTTGTTAGTGCGTTAACGCGCATCCCCATTCGTCACGATATTGCGATGACGGGAGAGGTGACTTTGCGGGGGCGTGTGTTGGAGATTGGCGGATTAAAAGAGAAGCTTTTGGCGGCTTTGCGTGCGGGGATTAAAACTGTGTTAATTCCTGAAATGAATGTGAAGGATCTTGTTGAAATTCCAGAGAATGTGAAGCAAGGTTTAGAGATCATCCCTGTTCATCACATGGATGATGTTCTAAATGTCGCTTTGACGGAGGCTCCCAAGGCCTTACCGGGGGCTCATATAGTGAGTGCGGAAGGCAAAAAAGAGACTCAGAAAGGAATTTCTCGTTCATTTCGTCATTAAGTGGGGGTATTCTTGCCTTCCGAAGGTTGACGCGGGAAAAATCCTCTTCATAGTGCAGATGGAAAAAGCATCGTGTGATTCTGACTCCTCCTGGGTTGGTTCACCTAACAATTAGAAAGGGTTACCATGGAGAAACCATTGAACAAGCAGGAACTTATCGCTGCTGTTGCTGAAGCTGCTGACCTCCCCAAAGCAAAGGCTGGGGATGTTGTGGACGCTGTGTTCCAGACAATTGAGAAAACCCTCTCCAAGGGGCAGGAAGTTCGCCTTGTTGGGTTTGGTAGCTTTGTTACAGCACAGCGTAAGGCAGCTAAGGGCCGTAACCCTCGTACAGGTGAGGAAATTGATATCCCAGCTTCCACCTCTGTGCGTTTTAAGCCTGGTAAAGGGCTGAAGGATGCTGTTAGCAAGTGATCTTGCACTAGGAGAACGGGGAAGCATATTTTTTGAAAAAAAAGAAGATTCCCCGTTGCCTTCTATTAGGCTTTTGCCTATAAACCGTGGCGGGCAATTAGCTCAGCGGTAGAGCGTCTCGTTTACACCGAGAGGGTCGGCGGTTCGATCCCGTCATTGCCCACCACCCATATGTTAAGTTTGTTGTTATGACCTGGCGTTTCGAGATTTATGAAACGCTGGCATCTACCTCCGATTTTTGTCGAGAGCGCGCTGAGGCCGGCGAGAAGACGGGGCTCGCTGTGTTGGCACAACGCCAGAGCGCAGCACGTGGTAGCCGTGGCCGTACATGGGAGAGTGGAGAGGGTAACCTCGCTTTCTCTTTTTTATTTCATGCGCCAGAGACAGCGTCTTTTCGTTCAGTTTTGCCTTATTTGGCCGGGTTAGCTCTTTATGATGGGCTTGTTGAAGCAGCGGCTTTATCCCCTGATGAGTGTCAGCAGCTTCACCTAAAATGGCCGAATGACCTTCTGCTTAACTCTCATAAAATGGCTGGCATCCTCATCGAGACTGGAGTGGTCTCTGCAACGGTCTGTTGGGTTGTTATTGGCATAGGGGTTAATTTGCAGAAAGCTCCTGCCCTTACCGAACGTAAGGTTGTGGCCCTCTCTGCGTTAAAGCCACCGCCTGCACCACAATTATGCGCCGAGTCTATTTTGCGGGCTTTTGATAAATGGTGGGAGAAATGGCAGCAGGACGGTGACACTGCCTTATGGGATGGCTGGATCGAACGTGCGCATCCGCTAGGTACTCGACTGATATTAGAAAGACATGGTAAGAGGACATCAGGCCGATTTGCCGGACTGGATGTGCAGGGGCGTCTTTTGCTCACACAAGATGATGGCACTGTGACCTCGGTTGTGACGGGTGATGTTATCTGTGAGTAGGGGGAGCCGTGCTGCTCGTCATTGATGCAGGCAATACGAATGTGGTTTTTGCCATTTATGACGGAGAATCATGGGTTGGGCGGTGGCGCATTTCGACCGATGACCGTAGAACAGCGGATGAATATGCCGCGTGGCTTTTGGGGTTGATGGAGCGTGCAGGCATTGGTGCGGATTGTGTAACGCAGGCGATTATTGGCACAGTGGTGCCGGCTGCGTTGTATGATCTGCGGCGTTTTTGCCGTTGCTGGCTGCATGTGGAGCCTTTGGTGGCGAATCATGAGCTGGAATGGGGAATGGATGTGCTGGTTGATACCCCGGCAGAATTGGGGGCAGACCGGTTGTTAAATGGCCTTGCGGCACGTCATCTTTATGGTGGCGGTCCCTTGGTCGTGGTGGATTTTGGTACGGCGACGACATTCGATGTTGTCGATGCGCAGGGCCGTTATTGCGGCGGGGCGATTGCACCGGGGGTGAATCTCTCGATGGATGCGTTGCACCAAGCAGCAGCACGGTTGCCGCGTGTGAGTGTAGGACGACCAATGACGGCCATAGGCCGTAATACGAGTGTGGCAATGAGGTCAGGCTTATTTTGGGGGTATGTTGGCCTGGTTGAAGGGATTGTTCAACGCATTGCTGGGGAGATGGATGAAAACCCCAAAATTGTGGCGACAGGCGGTTTAGCCCCGCTTTTCTCCGAGGGGACGAGATTATTTGATGAAGTGGCACCAGACCTCACGCTGGAGGGGCTAAAGCTTCTCGCGGAGCAGAATGAGGACCGTTTCATCACCGATTTTTCTGGGCAACAGGCCCATAATGCCCTTGGGCATCATGATAACGCTTAAAGAGGATCAAATGCGTTTATGACAGAGCAAGTAAGTGATTTTGCCTTCCTCCCTTTAGGAGGGACGGGTGAAATTGGTATGAATTTTAACCTCTACCGTATGCGTGAAAACGGTGAGGAACATTGGCTGGCGATTGATTGCGGCATTGGGTTTTCGGGTAATGATACGCCGGAGGCTGATGTCCTTATTGCAGACCCTGTTTTTATTGCAGAGCGTAAGAAGGATTTGCGCGGTTTGGTGATTACCCACGCGCATGAGGATCATATCGGGGCGGTCGCGCATTTATGGCGGTATTTAAAGTGCCCGGTTTATGCCACGCCTTTTTCTGCTGCGGTGTTGCGCCGTAAATTAACTGAGGCTGGATTACAGAATCAGGTTGTTATCCATATCATCATGCCATCCTCTCGTTTTGAGGTTGGCCCGTTTGACCTCCAATTCATCCCGGTGACCCATTCGATTGTGGAAGCACAATCGGTAGCTATTCGTACACCGCACGGGATTATTATTCATACTGGGGATTGGAAGTTAGACCCTACCCCACTTGTCGGGCCTGTGACGGATGAAGCGACCTTCCGTGCTTTGGGGGATGAGGGCGTGTTGGCCCTTGTCGGTGATAGCACGAACGTCATGAAGGAGGGGCGGTCCCAGTCCGAAGCGGATGTTCGCGTTGGCTTAACAGAAATGATTGCTGGGCTAGAAGGGCGCGTGGCTGTGACCTGCTTTGCCAGTAACGTGGCCCGTGTGGAGAGCATCGCCAAAGCAGCGTTAGCCTCTGGCCGTGAGGTCATGGTGGTAGGGCGTTCTTTACGCAATCTTGAATCAGCAGCGCGGGAATGTGGCTATTTTGCTGATTTGCCGCCCTTCTTGACGGAATATGACATTAAGGATGTCCTTGATGATAATTTGTTGATGATTATCACAGGCAGCCAAGGTGAGGCGCGTTCAGCTCTATCGCGTATTGCGAGCGATACACATTCCACCATTTCACTTGGTGAGGGTGATACGGTCATTTACAGCTCCCGCGTGATTCCGGGCAATGAGCAAGCGGTGATGACCGTGCAAGATAACCTAACGCGCCGTGGTGTTACGGTGCTGACGGATAAAGACGGCATGGTCCATACATCCGGCCATGCAACAGGTGGGGATATTCGGCATCTTTATAGCTTGGTGCGCCCGCGTTATAGCATCCCAACACATGGGGAATGGCGTCATCTTACCGCTCATGGGGCTTTAGCGCGTGAGGCGGGGGCAGAGGCTGTGTTGTTAGAGGATGGCGATATCCTCAATTTAGGGCCGGGGCCTGTCGAGGTGATTGATACCGCGCCAACGGGTTTGTTGGCTCTGGATGGCGACCGCCTCCTCCCCATGACGGGCGGGGTCTTAGCGGCGCGGCGGCGGATGCTCTTTAACGGCATCGTTCTGGCAAGCTTTGCTGTGGATGATGAGGGCTATGTTATCGGCGAGCCACGCATTAGCGCACCAGGCTTGCTGGAGCGGGATGACCCTGAAAGCGCACGGATTCGGGAAGAGTTCGCTTATGCGATTGATGAAATCCCCGATGAGTTCCGCCAAGATGATCAAGCGTTCCGCGATGCAGCACGCACGGCTCTGCGCCGCGCTTTGGGGCGGAAATTGCGGAAGCGTCCGTTGGTTGATGTCCATCTTCTGCGCGTCTGAGGCCTTAATATTATGCGTCTAAGTCAGGCTTTTCAGCCCACTTTGAAGGAAGTCCCCGCCGAGGCACAAATCGCCTCTCATCGCTTGATGCTGCGGGCGGGGCTTGTGCGGCAGACGTCATCTGGCATTTATACATGGCTGCCAGCAGGGCTGCGTGTCCTGCGCAACATTGCTACTATTGTGCGGCAAGAGCAGGATAAAATTGGTGGTCAGGAAATCCTGATGCCGACTGTTCAATCTGCCGAGCTATGGCGGCGGTCTGGTCGGTATGATGCGTACGGGCCTGAGATGCTGCGCATTGAGGACCGGCAAGGGCGCGAGATGCTCTATGGCCCAACCAATGAGGAAATGGTGACGGACCTCTTTGGCAGCACGGTGAAATCCTACCGTGAACTACCGAAGATGCTGTATCATATCCAATGGAAGTTCCGGGATGAGATCCGCCCGCGCTTTGGTGTGATGCGTGGTCGTGAGTTCTACATGAAGGACGGTTATAGCTTCGACCTCTCTTATGAGGATGCCGTAAGCAGCTATTATCGTATCATGTTGTCTTATTTGAAGATTTTCCGCCGGTTGGGTGTGCAAGCCGTGCCTATGGCTGCTGATACGGGGCCTATCGGTGGGGAATTGAGCCATGAGTTCCTCGTCCTTGCCCCAACGGGGGAGAGTGAAGTCTTTTATGATGCCGGGTGGGATGAGATCGACTGGGATAGCATCGGTCTTGACCCGCAGAAGGAGGATGACCTCCAAAAACTGCGCGAGATTGTGAAGACAACCTATTCCGCTACGGATGAAAAGCATGACCTCTCAGCTTGGGAGAGCGTGCCAGAGTCGCGCCGGCGTGGTGGCCGTGGCATTGAGGTCGGGCATATCTTCTATTTCGGGACGAAATATACCGAGGCTATGGGCGTTGAGGTTAATGGGGCTGATGGGGCACCGTTGCACCCGCATATGGGGTCCTATGGGATTGGCGTCTCCCGTCTGGTCGGGGCGATTATTGAAGCCTCTCATGATGAAGCCGGTATTATTTGGCCGGAGGAAGTGGCTCCTTACCGGGCAGCTTTGCTCAATCTCCGCCCTGGTGATGAGCTTTGTGATAAGCTTTGTGAGAGCATTTATAGCCGTGACCCAGAAGGGTTGCTTTATGATGACCGCGCCGATCGTGCTGGTGTGAAGTTTAATGATGCTGACCTGATGGGCTATCCTTGGCAAATTATTGTCGGCCCGCGTGGGGCTAAAGCCGGGATGGTGGAGCTAAAACACCGTGCTACTGGCGAGCGGAGTGAATTGCCGCTTGATGAGGCTTTGGCTAAGCTAGGGCTGGGCTAACATGTTCGGACGGTTTGAGCGAACAATCGCCCTGCGTTATTTGCGGGCCCGCAAGGGGGAGCGTTTTGCCTCTGTCATTGCGCTTTTCTCCCTTGTTGGCATCGCTTTAGGGGTGGCAACGCTCATCATCGTCATGGCCGTGATGAATGGCTTTAAAGCAGACCTCATGGGCCGGATTCTCGGCCTGCATGGGGATTTGAACGTCTATGCTTATGGGCAGCCAATTCGCAATTATCGTGATGATGCGTTTATCATCCGTAAGGTGCCCGGTGTGACGCAGGTTCTGCCCATGACGCAAGGCACTGTTTTGGCAGAGGCGGGGCGTTACTCCACCGGGGCATTGTTGGAGGGGCTAAGCCCAGAGGATTTACAGGGGTGGAAAGCCCTCACCCAAGGGGTGATGGATGGGCGGTTAGAGGATTTCCGCGGAAATGATGCGGTGGCCATTGGCGTGACCTTGGCCGAGCGTGCAGGGCTGCATGTTGGCTCAAGCTTGACCATCCTGTCCCCCAATGGCCAAGCAACGCCGTTTGGCACGATGCCACGGGTGCGGAAGGTGCATGTCGCGCTCATTTTTGATGCGAATTGGAACGACTATAACAGCAATGTCATCCTCATGCCTTTGGCGGCCTCTCAGGCTTTTTTGATGATGGGCGATAGTGTCTCGCTTATACAAGTGAGTACGCATGACCCGCTCAATATTCAGCCTCTTAGCCGCCAGATTGAGGATGCGTTGAATGATCCGCGCCTGCAAGTGCTGGATTGGACAGATAGTGCCAATGGCTTTTTGGATGCCGTGACGGTGGAGCAGAATGTAATGTTCCTTATCCTCACGCTCATTATCCTTGTGGCGGCGTTTAATGTGATTTCCTCCCTCATTATGATGGTGAAGGATAAAACGCGCGATATTGCCATTCTGCGCACCTTTGGGGCGAGCCGTGGGAGCGTGATGCGTATCTTCTTGATGTGCGGAGCCTCTGTTGGTGTGGTGGGCACTCTGGTAGGGACGGGGTTAGGCATTTGCTTTGCCCTCAATATCGAGCATATTCGCCATCTTTTGGAATCCCTAACAGGGACGAACTTATTTAACCCGGAAGTCTATTTCCTAGCGCGTCTCCCAGCGCGGTTAGTGTGGTCGCAAGTGGTAGAGGTAGCGGTGCTCTCGTTGGTTTTATCGCTCTTAGCTACGCTTTATCCCTCATGGCGTGCGGCAAAGACGGACCCGGTGGAGGCTCTGCGTCATGAGTAAGGATTCAGAGGCTTACGTCTTATCCCTTGAGGGATTAAGCCGGTCTTTCCGCTCCGGTGATGAGGAGCTGCATATCCTAAAAGAGGCGGATTTCACCCTACAAAGCGGGGAGCTGGTGGCCTTGGTCGCCCCCAGTGGGACGGGGAAATCGACCTTACTGCATCTGGCAGGTTTGCTAGAGCGTCCTGATGCTGGGGATGTGCTGATTCAAGGGCGTAGCACGCGCAAAATGAGCGAGAGCGGGCGGACAGCATTGCGGCGTGATGAGATTGGCTTTGTGTATCAATTCCATCATCTTCTGGGTGAGTTTTCGGCCTGTGAGAATGTCATGCTGCCTCAATTAGCGGCGGGGGTAAGCCGTGTCGAGGCACGTTTGCGAGCGGTTGATTTATTAACACGCTTTGGCCTGTCTCATCGGTTAGAATCTTTGCCGGGGCGGATGTCCGGTGGGGAGCAGCAACGCACAGCCATTGCTCGCGCTCTAGCGAATCGTCCTAGTTTACTCTTGGCTGATGAGCCAACGGGTAATCTTGATACAAAAACAGCGGAGCTTGTTTTTGCGGAATTAACGCGCATCGTGCGAGAAGAAGGCGTAGCCGCGCTTATTGCTACTCATAATGAGGCACTGGCTGCTGCGATGGACCGCACCGTGACATTGGCGGAAGGGCACATCGTCCCATTCCGCGCGTAAATCTGTTTTCTGTTCCATGCGGGGATGAGGGCGTGGTAAATGGAGGGCATGTCTTACGCTCATTTTGTCCATCTCCGTAATCATTCAGCCTATTCTCTTAGTCAGGGTGCTATCCGTGTGCCTGACCTTGTGAAGTTGGCAGAAGGAAACGCCATGCCAGCTGTCGCATTGACTGATAGCGGCAATATGTTTGGCGGGCTGGAGTTTTCCCAACAATGTCGTAAGGCGGGGATTCAGCCGATTATTGGGTGCCAATTAGCTTTACCATCTCCCTCTGCTCGGCCCGGTATTCCAGCAGAACCGTTGGTTGTGTTGGCGCGCACGGAAGAAGGCTTGGAGAATCTTCAATATCTCTCCACCCAAGGTTTTTTGAACGGGGATTCGGCGGATCCTTCTATGCCGCTGGATGTTTTATGCAGCCGGGCTAAAGGGTTATTTCTGCTTACAGGCGGTAATCGCGGGCCTATCAATAAATTATTGCTAGGTGAGCAAAGAGACGCAGCAAAACAGATGCTCCAACGCTTTAAAGAAGCGTTTCATGGCTATGTGGCGGTGGAGATTAACCGGCTGGATGAAGCGGGTGAGGATGTTACAGAGCCTCAGCTCATCGCTTTAGCTGATGAGCTTGACCTCCCTTTAGTAGCCACCAATGAATGTTTCTTCCCTACGCCGGATTTGCATGAAGCGCATGATGCTTTGCTCTGTATTGCTCAAGGCCGGACAATGGCGGAGGAGGACCGCTGGCGTGTCTCCCCACAAGCGTGGTTTAAAACACCGGAGGAGATGCGCGCTTTATTCCATGACCTGCCAGAGGCATGTGATAATACGTTGATTATCGCGCAGCATTGTGCCGCGGCGGTGAATACACGCAAGCCGCTTTTACCTGTTTGCCCTAAAGTGCGCGAAGGCAGCACGGAGGAGGAAACCTTGCGTGCTATGGCCCAAGAAGGGCTGGTAAAACGCCTTGCGGTTATGAAGGATGGCGAGGCCCGCCGCGCTGAGTATGAAGAACGATTGGAGACGGAACTCGGCATCATCGCCCGCATGGGGTTCCCTGGTTACTTCCTCATCGTGGCGGACTTCATCCAATGGGCGAAGGCGCATGATATTCCTGTAGGGCCGGGGCGTGGTTCTGGTGCAGGGTCATTAGTGGCTTATGCTTTGACGATTACCGACATCGACCCCATCCCCTTTGGTCTGTTATTTGAGCGTTTCCTCAACCCTGAACGTGTCTCCATGCCGGACTTTGATATCGATTTCTGTCAGGACCGGCGCGATGAGGTCATCCGCTATGTGCGTGATGAATATGGCCATGAGCGTGTGGCGCAAATCATCACCTTTGGGAAATTACAAGCCAAGGCGGCAGTGCGCGATGTAGGGCGTGTGTTGGGCTTGCCTTATGGTATGGTCAATCGTGTGGCAGAGCTTATCCCGAATAATCCGGCTAAGCCAACGCCTTTAGCGCAAGCGATTGAGGAAGAGCCACGCTTGCAGGAGATGCGCGATAATGATGAGATGATTCGCCGCCTCTTGGAGATTGCCTTGCAGTTGGAGGGGTTATTTCGCCATGCCTCCACCCATGCAGCCGGTGTGGTGATTGGGGACCGTGACCTTGTAGAGCTTGTCCCCCTCTATCGAGACCCGCGTAGTGAGATGCTCGTTACGCAATATAATATGAAGTTTGTTGAGCAAGCCGGGCTGGTGAAGTTCGACTTCCTCGGTTTGACGACATTGACCATCCTCAAGCGCGGGGTCGATTTTCTGCGTGATTTAGGGGAGGAGGTGGACCTCTCCCATATTCCACTCGATGATAAAAAAACCTTCGATATGATGGCGCGGGGGGATACGGCGGGCGTCTTTCAGTTTGAAGGCGCGGGTATGCGCGACATGCTCAAGCAGATGGCAGCCAGCCGGTTGGAGGATCTCATTGCTGGGGTGTCGCTTTACCGCCCCGGCCCGATGGAGAATATTCCCGAATATTGCCGCCGGAAACATGGCGCCCCGTGGGAGCCACCCCATGAGGAGATTCGTCCCATCCTTGAGGAGACCTACGGGATTATGGTCTATCAAGAGCAGGTGATGCAAATTGCTCAGAAGATGGCGGGTTATAGTCTTGGTGGGGCGGATTTATTACGCCGGGCGATGGGGAAGAAAATTGCCTCAGAGATGGAAAAACAACGGGCTATCTTCTGTGAGGGCGCAACAAAGCGGGGCATTACGGCAGAGAAAGCCGAGGAAGTGTTCGACCTCATGGCGAAATTTGCCAATTACGGCTTTAACAAATCCCATGCGGCGGCTTATGCGTTAGTTTCTTATCAAACCGCATGGATGAAGGCGAACCACCCGGTGCCTTTCCTTGCGGGCTGTATGTCCCTCGCACGGGAAAAGACGGAGAAGCTAGCCGCCTTGTGCCAAGAGGCTAAACGGATGGGGATTCCCGTCTTGCCCGTGGATATTAATAAATCCCAAGCTGATTTCTCTATCGAGCGGTTAGAGGATGGGCAATTGGGGATTCGTTACGCTTTGGCTGCTGTAAAGCGTGTTGGGTTTGTGGCGATGGAAGGCCTGGTAAAAGACCGTGGCACACAGCCTTTTTGCGATATGACAGATTTTGCCGAGCGTTGTGATTCCCGTCATATCAATAAGCTTCAGATGGAGAGTTTAGCCAAGGCTGGAGCGTTTGATAATTTAGAGCCTGACCGGCACACAGTCTTTGCCAGTGCGGAGATTGTGTTACGCCGTGCCCAATCGCGCGCGCAGGAGAAAGAGGTCGGGCAAGCGGGGCTTTTTGGCGGCGGCGTGGATAGTAGCCTGCGCGAAGTCTTGCGGCTGAAGAAGGTACGCCCTTGGCCGGATTTCGAGCGGTTATCGCATGAGGCTAGCGTGATTGGCTTCCATATGAGCGCACATCCTTTAGATGCGTATAAGCATGTGTTGCGGCGGCTGGCTGTGACCCCTGCGGTGCAGCTAGAGCCAAAGGCGCATCAAGGGCAGATGCGTGTTGCTATTGCCGGTTGTGTGGTGGAGAAGAAGGAACGCCCCACCAAAACAGGAAAGAAAATGGCGTGGGTGACGTTGACCGATGCGAGCGGGAGTTGCGAGGTCACGCTCTTTTCTGAGACATTGCAAGCCTGTCGGGACTTGCTGGTTGCAGGGCAGGCTGTGTTGGTGCAGGCGGAGTTGAAGCTAGATGGTGATGCGCTGCGTATTACGGCCCAGCATGTGCAGGATTTAGAGGCTGCTGCTGCTGAGGAGCAAGGGGAATTGCGGATATGGATTAACCGCGCCATCGCTCTAGACCCCCTTCAGACAATGTTAGAGGATGTAAAGGGTGGCCGAGGCCGTGTTGTCTTGCTGCCAGAGCTGGAGGAAACTCAGGCGATTGAGATTAGGCTGCCCGGTTTTTATCGCGTTACCCCACGTCTTGCCGAGCAGATGAAGACGTTGGAGGGGATTAAGGAGTTAAAACAAGCGTAAAAGAAAAGGCCACCGGGAAGGGTGGCCTCTAATAAGCAAGACGTTATCTCATCCTTTTAAAAAGGCATGGGGACTTTAACGCCATTCACGTGGATGGTGTCATGCTCTAATGTGATGTGCCACCCCGTGCGGTGGTTGGGTTCTCTCTCCCCCATGATGCGGGCAATAAGCAAAGCTGCGGTGATTTTTGTGGGAGCGATTTTGCCAAGCTGGTCTATCATCTCCCCAATATGGCTGATGGAGAGATGAACATCAGCTTTGAGATTTTCACGCCCTGCTGTGGCGAGAACATCACCTCGGCCATCAATATCGCTACCATTTAAGGCCGTATGGAGTTGATTGACCGTTACATGATAAGGCGGCTGAGAAGAGGGGATAAAGGTAATATCTCCCGAGACAGACGGCGGTAGGAGAATCGCCTGTGGGGAGGTCATCCCGTTTGCATCAAAAAGGAAATGAATAGCCGGGCTTGTGCTGAGGACACGCACATGAGCCGTGCTTGCGGTGGAGGCTCGGTCTGGCCGGGTAAGGGTGATGCCTTGCCAGCTCATCTCTGGCAGCGCATTTTTGACTTCTTGCACTCCCGGTAGAGGTTGGTTAGCGCAAGCCTCCGTCATGCCACGGTGATAAGCGGTGAGGGCAGCATAAGCAACAGCGGCATTAAGGCGGGCCAAACCGGCTGCATCAAGGGTGCGTTTATGGTCTACCACTGTGCTGGAGCGCACGGTGATGCGATGTTGCGTGCCAGTAAGTTCCGCCTGCATGTTTTTAATGATGAGGCCGCCCTGCTTCGTCTTACTCACCTGCCCGGGGCTATAGGTAAAGCAGTTGGCTGAAAGATGGGGCAGTGTTTCAGCATATGCTGCTGGCAGGGCCATAACCCCTAAAAGAGCCAGTAAGCCTAAGCTTTTTGCTCGTGCTGCCATACGGAGACGATGTGTAGAAGAATGTAACATAGTACCCCGCAGAGTGGCGGAGTCTGGCCCTTCTGGCAATGGGGCGCGGGAAAATTATCCGCGCCGTTTTGTCTTGCCAGAGGGCGGGGCAAAGAGAGCTGTGAGTTGGGCTACCATCGTATCGCCTAAATCCTCAGCCGAGCTAATGGTCACACTATTGGCGTAATAGCGGGTGACATCATGCCCAATGCCGATGGCCAAGAGTTCCCCTGCATGGTCATTTTCGAGCTGATGAATGACGCGATGGAGATGCAGATCCAAATATTCCGGCCCATTAGCGGAGGAGGTACTATCATCCACTGGAGCCCCATCGGAAATCACCATTAAAATACGGCGATGCTCTGGCCGATGTTTTAGACGTTTCCATGCCCAGAGGAGGGCCTCACCATCAATATTTTCTTTTAACAACCCTTCGCGGAGCATCAGCCCAACATTGCGTCGGGCACGCCGCCACGGGGTATCGGCTGATTTATAGATGATGTGCCGGAGGTCATTAAGCCGCCCCGGCTCTTTAGGGCGGCCATCTTCGCTCCATTTCACACGGCTTTGGCCGCCCTTCCAAGCGCGGGTAGTAAAGCCGAGAACCTCCACTTTAATGCCGCAGCGTTCGAGCGTGCGGGCAAGAATATCGCCACAAATGGCCGCTGTGGTGATGGGACGGCCGCGCATAGAGCCTGAATTATCAATCAGGAGAGTGACGACCGTATCGCGGAAATCCGCCTTGCCCTCTTGCTTATAAGAGAGGGGGAGAGAAGGATTGCTGATGATGCGCGGCAGGCGGGCTGCATCAAGAATCCCATCTTCTTGGTCAAAATGCCAGCGGCGTTGCTGTTGGGCCAAAAGCTTACGTTGCAGGCGATGCGCCAGACGGGAGACAAACCCTTGGGTTTGTTGCAACTGCTCATCCAGCTTTTCCCGCAGACGGTCTAGCTCGGTCGGGTCGCAAAGCTCATGGGCGTGGATTTCTTCATCAAACTCCTGCGTGTAAGCATGGTACCCTCCAAGGCCCGTAATTGGGCAGGGTGGTTCATCCTCACGCATCTCAGAGGGGCCAGCAGGTTGCTCAAACCCATTTTCCCCTTCTGCAAGAAGGGCCTCAATCTCATCGGAGGCTGGGTCCTCCCCACTGGAGGTGGAATCTTCCGCTTCATCATTGAGGATGGAGTGCTCATCGTCAGAGCTGCCTTCTTCCTCCTCTTCCCCTTGTGGGTCTGGCGAGGCGGAATCCCCAGCCTCACTCTCTTCACTCTGATTTTGATTACGGGAGCTAGAGGATTCCGGCTCTTCCTCATCACTTTGGCCCGTTTTTTCCAGAGTGAAGGTTTTTACAAAATGTTGTGTGGCTTGGTGGAAGCGTGATTGGTCGTCTTGGACGAGGGCGAGCGTCTCTAAAGCAGCGCGGGCTTTGGGGCCAAGGGCTTGTCGCCATTCTGCCAAGGCGGGGCCAGTTATCTCTTCTGGCAATGTTTGGCCAGAGAGTGCCTCGCGCGTGAGGAGTTCTAACGCGAGGGGGGCGGGCATATCTGCACGCTCCATCATGCGCGCGCTATTAAGCGCGTAGAGCCGCCGGGCGAGGTGGTTATTTATATTCGCCCGCACCCCGGCCATATGGCGGGAGCCATAAATCTCACAACGGGCTTGCTCCATCCCATCGGTGATGATTTGCGTTTGAGCATCCGCCAAAGTGACGCGCTTTGCAGGGTCGTGATGCCGTTGCTGTAGGGCTGCGGCATCGGTCGCCCCACGGATATACGCTATCTCCTCCGGGGTAAGAGCCGCACGCTCTAAAGAGGCTAGAGCAGGGGTTAAGGGAATGTCCTGCTGCCCACTTAAAGCACGCTGTGTGGCTAAGGTCGCCTTGCGGAAAAGGTCGTGCGGGTCAGACATAAATCACCCTAAAGGTGAGGCATTAAAACAACGCTGATAATATTCAGCAACGATGCTGCGTTCTGCCTCATCACATTTATTGAGGAAGCTGAGGCGGAAGGCGAAAGGTACATCTTTAAAGATGTCAATATTTTCCGCCCAAGAGAGGACCGTACGGGGGGAAATAACGGTGGAAATATCGCCATTCATAAAGCCTGCGCGGCTAAGGTCGGCAAGCTCTACCATTTGCCCGATGAGTGTATCATCCAGCTTACCGCCCATTTTGGCTTTGATGATGCGGACTTCTTGCTCTTTGGGAAGGTAATTGAGGGAGGTGACGATGTTCCAACGGTCCATCTGCCCTTGGTTGATTTGCTGCGTGCCGTGATACAGCCCCGTTGTATCGCCCAGCCCTACCGTATTGGCTGTTGCAAAAAGGCGGAAGGAGGGATGAGGCTGGATAACACGATTTTGGTCCAGCAAAGTAAGAGCACCATCAGTCTCCAACACGCGTTGGATGACGAACATTACATCAGGCCGCCCAGCATCATATTCATCAAAAATGAGGCTGCATGGGCTTTGTAAGCACCATGGTAACAAGCCTTCGCGAAACTCGGTGATTTGTTTGCCATCTTCTAACGTGATGGCATCTTTGCCGATGAGATCGATGCGGGAGATATGACTGTCCAAATTGATGCGCACACAAGGCCAGTTAAGACGTGCGGCAATTTGGTCGATATGAGAGGATTTCCCCGTCCCATGGAAGCCCTGCACCAACACACGGCGATTATACATAAACCCTGCCAGAATCGCGCGGGTCGTATCGCGGTCAAACTGATAGCTCGGGTCAATCTCGGGCACATGGTCTGTTTTTTGGGACCAGAGGGGGACATCAAAATCTAAATCAAGGTCAAACAGTTCCCGCGCTGGTTTTTGTGCATCGGGAGTCGCTGGCAATATGTCGGAAAGAGACTGTGTAGAGGGAAGAGCCATGTCATAATTCCTATCATAAAGATGTGTATGGATGACCAGATGGGTGGCCTGCTGTTTATTGCGGACCCCTATAGTACGATTACATAATCATCCAGCGGTGAGAAGAGAAGGGGGTAAAAGGCGTTATTGGCTACTGTTGGGTTCATGCTCGGGATTATGCGCAAAATGTTCTCGCAATGTGGCATAGGCTGTTCCAATAACTTTAAAGCGTTCTTCTGCACGCGGGTCATCCTGATTCGCATCGGGATGATAACGGCGTGCAAGGACACGATAACGCGTTTTTACCACTTCAATAGTGGTTGGCCAGTCGAGGTCAAGCTGGGCAAGGGGGTCCCGCAGGGCGGGGGGAGCTTGCTTGCGAGTCTCAGCAGCGTGTGAAGGGCGAGCCCTACGGCCTGCAAGAATATCCAACGGGTCATGCAGCCCATCAAGCGTGAAAGAGGTGCGTGCAGAATCGTGCCCCGGTGTGCCCATCTTCCAAGAGGGGCGTTGCCATGAGGTATCCTCACGCAGATGCCGCTCAATCTGGCCGGGTGTCATGCCCCGGTAATAATCCCAGTTCGCATTATAAAGGCGGACATGCTCTAGGCAAAACCAGTAATAAGCGCGCAAATTATCCCGCCCGCGTGGGGCACGATAGCCAGCAGGCAGGTCGCAATCAGGATGATCGCAGCATTGCTCTGGGGCATCTGGGTCGGGCGCGAAGGCCTTATGACGAGAGGATTTGCGTTGCATAATGGACGATATGGGGAGAGGTTCGCCTTAGATGCAAGCATCCTTTTCTTAGAGAAGGAAAGTTTTCTATTATACAAGGCGGTGAAGGGGCGTATGTTCCCTAGTTATCTGTGGGTCAGCGTGGAAGAAAGTGAATGACAAGAGCCGAGCGTATGAAGGCAGTGTTGGAGGAGGCATTGATGCCCTCTCAGCTAGAGATTCATGATGAAAGCGCACGCCATCGCCATCATGCCCACGCACGCAGCGCACAGCAGGAGGCGCGAGGGCCGGGGCAGGTGGGCGAGACGCATTATCGTCTGCATATTGTGAGCCGTCATTTTGATGGAATAAAGCCGGTAGAACGCCATCGCCTTGTTCATCAGCTTTTGGCCGCAGAGTTTGAGAGCGGTTTGCACGCCCTTTCTTTGACCTTAAAAGGGGAGATATCTGCGTGAAGGATTTATGCTCTCGGCTCATGCGCTATGGTGCGATTTATCATGTCAGGCTGTGGTCTGTTTTGCTGGTCATGTCGCTCTCTTTAATAGGGTGCGCTACAGCAGGATATGACCATCTTGCCGCAGGGGAGCGGCATGATATTCATCGGGTCGAAGCATATTTAAACGGATTGAGTTCCATCCAAGCGCAATTTGCTCAGGATGGACCAGCCCAGCAGCAGGGGGATGGTCGTTTCTTCTACGTCCCGGGGCGTTTTGAGATGGTGTATGACGTCCCACATGCAACGCGGGCTGTTGCACGTGATGGCCATCTGATTTTACGCAATGACGATAATGGCGCTGTGACGCATCTATCGCTAAAGCGTAACCCAATGGGGTTGCTGCTGCGCCATCCAATCAGCTTTGATAAAGATGTGCAGGTAACACAAGTCGCACGGGGTGAAGAATCGCTGCAAATCTCCCTAGCGGAAGCGAACGACCCTTCCCAAGGGTTGCTGACCCTGCAATTTTCTGATGTGCGGGGCAAGTTGAGTTTGATTGGCATACAGGGGGTTGATGGGCGGCATCATCATTTCGGCCTTTCCCTCTTTGATGTGCAAGAGAATCAACCGGTGGATGAAAGCCACTTCATCCCTCCTGCTTAACAGGGCCAAAGAGGGCAACCCAGTTTTTTAGCAAGGCGGCATCAGCCTCTGCCATAGTAAGGGAGGGGTTAAAGCGTTGCAGGCTGGTAACGCCGTAATCGCGTATGCCGCAGGGGATGATACCATTAAAATCCTCTAAGTTTGGCGCGACATTGAGGGAAATCCCATGCCAGCTGACCCAGCGGCTCACACGGATGCCTAAAGCGGCGATTTTCGCCTCTTGCCCTGTTTGGGTATCAAAGCACCATACGCCAATGCGTCCTTCTCGCGTAAAGGCTTCGATATTGAGGGATTCGAGGGTCATAATCAGCCAACGTTCCAAATATTGGACGAAGGCGCGTATATCCCGTGCGGAGAGGGGGCCGTGCGGGCGTGTGAGGTCGAGCATAATATAGGCAATGCGTTGGCCGGGGCCGTGATATGTCCATTGCCCGCCGCGTCCGGCCTCAAATGTTGGGTAATGATGCGGGTTGATGAGGTCTTCTGCTTTTGCTGATGTACCAGCCGTGTAGAGTGGTGGATGCTCTGTTAGCCAAATACGTTGTGGGGCTTGGTGATGGGCAATGGCCTCCACATTTTGTTGCATAAACGTGAGGGCGTCGGGGTAGGGGCAAAGAGTGTCGTCTTGTTGCCAGATAATTTCTTTATAAAACTGTGTCATGACCATTGCCCTTTCTGCGTGGCTAAGCTATAGGCGATCTCACCGGAGTGGTCACGCCTGAGGGCTAAAGAAAAGGCCACTTTATGTCACGGAGCGGCCGTGGCGGAATGGTAGACGCGCAAGCTTGAGGTGCTTGTGGGGGATAACCCCGTGGAAGTTCGAGTCTTCTCGGCCGCACCATTGTTTCGTAAGGTCGGGCAATGGTTCTTCCGTATTAACCGTTAAGGTTGCTTTAATTTCATAAAAAAGTCCTATTGTTTTGATTTCATCCTCTTATAAGGGGGGTGGCGTTAAGCTTGTGTTTTCTTTTACACTATCCCCCGTTTTGGGGGATGCGTACCTGTTTTATTAAGAGGGACAAACCCCGCATAGTACGTGAGAGTGGGAATAGATAGAGAAGAGAGTTACGATGATTAAGCCATTGAAAAAAGCTGTTTTGCCTGTTGCTGGTTTAGGGACGCGCTTTCTCCCTGCCACAAAGGCTATGCCGAAAGAGATGCTCCCTGTTGTGGATATGCCTTTGATTCAGTATGCGATTGATGAGGCGCGTGCCGCAGGGATTGAGGAGTTCTGTCTCGTCACGGCGCGTGGCAAAGATAATTTGATTGATTATTTTGACATTGCTTATGAGCTTGAATCTACTCTGCAGGCTCGCAACAAAACATCCGCTATGAAAGCGTTGGAGAGCAGCAGCGTGGAGGCGGGGTCACTCGTGGCTGTGCGGCAGCAAAATCCGCTTGGGTTGGGTCATGCGATTTGGTGTGCGCGCAACTTTATTGGTAACGACCCTTTTGCCATCCTTCTTCCCGATGATATCGTCCATGGGAAGCGCAGTTGTGTAGCGCAATTGGCTGATGTGTACCATCAAACAGGCGGTAATGTTGTTGCCGTAAATGAGGTCCCTCACGAATGGACAGACCGCTACGGTGTCCTTAAGATTGGTAAGGATGATGGGCAGAAGGTGGAAGTCACCGGCCTTGTTGAGAAGCCCGCCCCGGAGGATGCCCCCTCGAACCTCGCGATTATTGGCCGTTATGTTCTTACAGCGGATGTGTTGAAACCGCTCTCTGCGTTAAAAACGGGCGTAGGAGGAGAGGTCCAACTAACGGACGCTATGGCGGAGATGATCGGTAAGGTACCCTTCCACGGGTTACGCTACGAAGGGACGCGTTTTGATTGTGGGAGCAAGCTCGGCTTTTTGGAGGCTCAAGTCGCCATGGCATTGGAACGCGACGATCTTGCTGATGATGTCCGCGCTTTCTTAAAGAAATATGTGTGAGGGGCAAGCCGTAATATGAGTGCGTTTAAACATGATTTTGAGCCAACAAGCCTGCGTGAATATGATATCCGTGGCATTGTAGGTAAAACCCTCCACCCCGAAGATGCCTATGCTCTAGGGCGCGTCTTTGCGAGCATGATTCGCCGTAATGGCGGGCATGTGGTGACGGTTGGTTATGATGGCCGTCTCTCCTCACCGTCTTTAGAAGAAGCCTTGGTCCGTGGGGCTGTGGATTCTGGCGTGACAGTGCGGCGTGTAGGCCGTGGTCCAACACCGATGCTCTATTATGCGGCCGTTACGGGGCAATCTGATGGGGCGATTATGGTTACAGGAAGCCATAATCCGCCGGATCATAATGGCTTTAAGATGATGATGAAGGGCAAGCCCTTCTTTGGTGAGCAGATTCGCGAGGTTGGGCGTTTGGCCGCGCAAGGCGATGTTGTGCCTAAGGCTGAAGGTCGCGTTGAGACCATTGACCCTTCCGAAGCCTATATTGCCCGCCTTCTTGAGGATTATGACGGCGAGAGGCCGCTCAAGGTAGTGTGGGATAATGGTAATTCCGCCGCGGGGGAGGTCCTCACTCGTCTGATTAAGAAACTCCCCGGTGAGCATACGATTCTATATCCAGAGATTGATGGGACATTCCCCAATCATCATCCTGACCCTACTGTGGAAGGCAATTTACAGGATCTCATCAAAGAGGTACGGGCCCGTAAGGCCGATGTTGGTATCGCTTTTGATGGCGATGCGGACCGCGTAGGCGTTGTGGATGGTAAGGGAGAGATTCTCTGGGGCGATCAAATCCTCGTTCTCTTGGCGCGTGATGTGCTGAAGAAGCATCCCGGTGCGACCATCATCGCTGATGTGAAGGCGAGCCAGGTTCTTTTTGATGAAGTCGGCAAAGCCGGCGGTAAACCGCTCATGTGGCGGACGGGTCATTCGCTCATCAAAAGTAAAATGGCGGAGACGTCCTCACCTTTGGCAGGGGAAATGTCGGGCCATATTTTCTTTGCAGATAAATGGTACGGTTTTGATGATGCTCTTTACGGGGCTATCCGCGTGCTTGGTATTGTTGCCCGTCTCTCCGGTACATTAGCGGAGATGCGTGAGGGCTTGCCGCAGATGGTCAATACGCCAGAGCTGCGCTTCCCCTGTGATGACCTCAGAAAGTTTGATGTTATCAAAGAGGTCGCCTCCCGTCTGGAGAAGGAAGGGGCTGATGTCTCCTCCGTAGATGGTGTGCGGGTGAACACGGATGATGGCTGGTGGCTCTTGCGGGCCTCTAACACTCAGGCAGTGTTAGTCGGGCGGATTGAGGCACGCACTCATGAGGGGTTAGCGCGGCTTAAAGCAGCTTTTACCGCGCAATTAGAGGCGTCTGGCCTGCAAGCCCCGGATTTTGATGCGGCGGCCACTGGGCATTAAGCTTTAAACTGATGTGGGAGGGGGATGTACCGGCGGGTTTAGCCCGCTGGGGACGGCAATGCGGGCGTAATGTTCTGGATTGGCTCCTCCCGCCCAGTTGTCTATCTTGCGGTTGTGAAATCGCACCCGGGAGTGCGGGTGTGTGCGGGGCGTGTTTTAATGCGCTCCGTTTTGTGCATCCGCCCTTTTGTGATGTATGCGCTTTGCCTCTTACCCAAGATGAGGTGGCAGAGCGCGGGTGGCTGTGTGAGACGTGCGAAATACGCCCGCCTTTATGGCGGAAAGGCCGGTCTGCCTTTTTATATGAAGGCCAAGCGCGTCAGCTCATTATGGGCTTAAAATATGGCAGTAAAACCGAACATGCTGCAACATTAGCACGGTTTATGACCACTGCTGGGGCGGACATTTTAAAGCCAGATACGGTGCTTGTGCCTGTTCCAGTCCATCGTTGGCGTTTATGGACGCGTGGTTATAATCAAGCGGCTTTAATATCGCGCGTCATTGCGCGTAAACAGGGGCTGGCCCATTGCCCTAATGGGCTAAAACGGCAGTTCCGTACGGAGGCGTTAGCTCATCTATCACGGCATGGGAGGCATCACCAATTAGCAGGGGCCATGACGGTGAATCCGCGGCATTCTGAGTTCCTACAGGGGCGGTCTGTCATTTTGGTGGATGATATTTTGACGACAGGTGCAACATTGGGGAGTTGTGCAAAAGCATTGCTTGAGATTGGCTGTGTTTCGGTAGATATTCTAGTGGCGGCACGGGTAACGTTACTTTGAGAGGGAAGGAATTTTGTAATGCCAAAGATCGAGATTTATACGCAACCAGGTTGTCCTTATTGCGTGCGTGCAATTACGCTGCTTCAAGCGAAAGACGTGCCTTTTGAGGAAATCCACGCGCCTCATGGTTCTGCTGAGCGCGAAAAGGCGCAGGAGCGTTCTGGTGGGAAGACAACGGTTCCACAGATTTTTATTGATGGGAAAGCCATAGGAGGGTGCAGTGAGCTTATGCAGTTGGAGAAAGCGGGCCAGTTGGATGCGCTTTTGGGCCGCTCCTAACATCTTTCATGCAGGTTTGATGGGCGTTGTTGGCGGGCTGGTCATGGCAGCCTTTTCATCCGCCTATGCGGCATCATCGCCTTTGGCCGGCACATGGTTGGTTAAGGAGAAGGATGGTATCTTTCTCATACAATCATGCCAAAATGATGCCGCTAAATTATGCGGCTATCTGGTCGGGATGGATTATACTGAAGCCGAGCCAGAGAAGGATTATGCGGGCCGCTCGGAATGTGGGATGGAAATCATCAGTGATATGCTTCCCCGTAAGAATGGTCATTGGCATGGGACAGTGCTTAACCCACGGACAGGGAGCCGGTATCAGGCGAGTATGTGGTTAGCAAAAGATGGGACGTTGAAATTACGCGGCTATATGGGGCTAAGTATTTTTGGCCAAACCCAGACATGGAGCCGCATAGACTCCCCTGCTATTGGTGCGCAATGTCGTATGCAGAAAGGTGGCTAGTGTTAAGGTCTTTTTTCTTGTAGGGGTGGAGTGAATCGGCAGAAAATAAAATTTTATTTTATTTTCTTGGCCATGGGGTGCAGTTGAAGGAGAGTAGATACGTCATGTCACAGAGTTTTTCCCGGCGTCAATTCGCTCTAGGGCTTGCTGGGCTAGGGGCTGCGACAGCCCTGTCACCCTTGCGTAGTGTTAAAGCCGAGCAAGCACAACAGCCGCGTATTTTGTGTTTCGTTGGTGGTTATACGGAGCACGGACCGCCGGGTGTGACGGGTTATGGCAAGGGGATTGCCCTTTTCGAGATGGACCGTGATACGGGGTTTTTAACGCCGATTACAACCTTTATGGATATCCCAAGTCCATCCTTCATCACATTAAGCCGGAACCGGAAGTTCCTGTACGCGCTGAGTGAGGTTAATGATTTTGATAAAGCCGGTAGTGGCTCTGTCACGGCATTCTCGGTTGATACGCGCAACGGGACATTGGCCAAGCTGAACACGGTAAGCTCTGGCGGGGCAGTGCCTGCGCATCTAAGTGTTCATCCTTCAGGCAAATATCTGCTCGTTGCTAATTATATGGGCGGTAGCGTGTCTGTCCTGCCCATTCATGCTGATGGGTCTTTGGGTAAGGCAACGGATGTTGTGCATAATTCTGGCCCTAAACAGCCTGAGCGTGCAGCTGATAACCCAGAGGGTAATTTCGCTGTGTCCGATCATTCCGGCGCGCATCCGCATATGGTCGCCACAGACCCTAGCGGCACATTTGTATTGGTGGATGATGCTGGGTTGGACCGTGTCTATGTTTGGCGGTTGGACCTTCATACAGGCAAGTTGATCCCTGCGAAAAAGCCGTTCTACGAGATGGAGCCAGGCTCTGCACCACGTCACTTTGTGTTCGATCATACGGGGCGTGTGCTGTATAATCTGTGTGAGCAGAACTCTAAGGTTGTGGTCTCCAAATTCGATCCGCAAACGGGGGAAATTACGCAGATCCAATCTGTCAGCACGGTCACATCTCACTTCCGTGGCTCCACGCTCGCTGCTGAGATCTTGATCGCAGAGAGCGGCCGCTTTGTTTATGTCTCTAACCGTCTTGGTGATTCTCTAGCGGTCTTCTCTGTAGGGATTGATGGCACATTGACGCTGGAGGATGAGGTCTGGATGCATGCCGATTATGGCCGCGCGATGATGTTCGACCCCAGCGGGACCTTCCTCTTCTGTGCGAACCAGCGGTCTGATTCTGTGACGGCCTTCCGTGTGGATCGGGAGACGGGCAAGCCTGTCTTTACCAATCACTTTACCGCTGTGGGCAGCCCAACCACCTTTGCCTTCATGGTGGCGGATTCCTAAGCTCGCTATAGGGTAAGGTTTTCTGGAAGAAAAGGCACCTTGTGAAGAGGTGCCTTTTCTTTTTGCTAAAATGTTAGGCTTTTTGGAAAAGAGCGATGTAATTCACGCTCGTATCATGGCTCTCGCACCAATGAGGTGGCCTATAGCTAAGGCCTTTGAGGTCTAAAAGCCGCAGGCCTGCTCGGCGTGCCATTTGGTCTAACTCCGCTGGGCGGATAAACTTCTTCCAATCATGGGTGCCGATGGGCAGAAGGCGCAGCAGATATTCCGCTCCCAATTTCGCCATGAGGAAGGAGCGGATGCTGCGATCCATGGTCGAGATGGCAACATATCCGCCGGGTTTTGTCAGGCTTGCAAGTGTGGAGAGGAACTCTTGCGGGTCCCGTACATGCTCGATGACCTCCAAAGCGGAGATAACATCAAATTGCCGTCCTTCCTCCAATAATGCTTCTGCTGTGCCGCATATGTAATGGAGAGGGGCTGCATGAGGGGGTAAAGGGTAACGCTCCAAATGGGCTTGGGCGGCCTTAATGCCCTCTTGGCTGGCATCAACCCCTAATGTGTTAAAGCCTAGGCTTGCAAAGCGTTCACAAGCGATCCCCGCGCCGCAGCCAATATCTAGGAGACTGGGCGGTGTTGCTTGGGAGAATAAGGCGGAGGGGAGACGCTTGAGAACCCATGAGGTGCGCAATGGATTCATAGCATGGAGGGGGGCCATAGGCCCTTTAGGGTCCCACCATTGTGCGGCTAATGTTGCGAACTGGTTAATTTCATCCTCCACAACGGACGAGGTGTGCGTATGAGAGTGTTCGTGTGATGGTGATGAAACGGGCATTTTAGCACTTCTCCAGATAGTCTAGGTGCTTTTCTGCCATGTTGTGGCTAGACGGAAAAGGGCAGGGGAGCTATGTGAGGCAGATATTTATGCAACGATAGCCCTAGTGTTGGAGCCGCCTCTCAGATGTCCATGCTCGACTGTTCAGATAATACAGCACAGTCCGTTGATGATGTTTTGCCTTTTCAGGGTGCTGCGCGTACAGTCGTAATGAAGTTTGGCGGTACGTCCGTTAAAGACCTAGAGCGTATCCGCATTGTGGCAGAGAAAGTTAAAAAAGAGCGTGCGCGTGGGCAGCGTGTGGCTGTGGTTGTCTCGGCAATGTCGGGTGTGACGAACCAAATGGTGCACTATTGCCGCGACCTCGACCCGCAGGCTAATCCTGCTGAATATGACGCTGTGGTAGCGACTGGTGAACAAGTGACGAGTGGTTTGTTAGCCATTGCTTTGGAGGCGATTGGGGTGCCAGCACGGTCCTTTCAGGGGTGGCAAATCCCGTTACGGACAGATGAATCACATGGTTGTGCTGCGATTGAAGATGTGGAGGGGCGTGCTTTGCGCGCCTGTATGGATGAAGGGGTAGTGCCAGTTATCGCTGGCTTTCAAGGGGTGGATGTACATGGGCGTATTGCCACATTAGGCCGTGGTGGGTCTGATACATCCGCTGTTGCTGTAGCTGCGGCGATTAAGGCGGATCAGTGTGATATTTATACTGATGTGGATGGGATTTATACGACAGACCCGCGTATTGTGAAGCAAGCGCGTCGGTTAGAGCGTATTACCTATGAGGAAATGTTAGAACTTGCCTCTGTAGGGGCTAAGGTGCTGCAAACACGCAGCGTTGGGCTTGCCATGCGCGAGAAGGTGCATGTGCGCGTTCTGTCCTCTTTTGTCGAAACAGATGATAAGAGCGGGACGATAGTTGTAGATGAGGACGAAAGCGTGGAAAAAAAGCTGGTTACCGGGATCGCTTATTCTATGGATGATGCGAAAATTACCATTCGGCAAGTGCCAGATGAACCCGGCATCGCTGCGCGAATTTTTGGTCCTTTATCGGCAGCAGGTTTGAATATAGATATGATCGTCCAGAGCATTGGGGCGGATCGTAGCACGAATATGACCTTTACCGTAGGGAAAGGGGATGCTGCTCGGGCTAGCCAGATTTTAGAGGAAATGCGGGCAGATATTGGTTATGGGGCATTAAGTGCGTCTCATAATGTTGCTAAAATTAGTGTGGTTGGCGTAGGCATGCGCTCCAATACGGGGGTGGCGACGACGATGTTCCGTACATTGGCGGAGAAAGGGATTAATATTCAGGTGATTTCTACGAGTGAAATTAAGATTTCTGTTCTCATTGATGCAGAATATATGGAGCTGGCCATGCGTGCGTTGCACACAGCTTATGGGTTGGATGCGCCTGATGGAGTACAGGCATGAGTGAAGAGATGAAGGCACGTGCGACGTTAGACCAGCTCTGGAAGCCAGGGTGCGATTTTTTAGGAAGTCGCTACGCTATCCTTGGTGGAGCGATGTCGTGGGTAAGTGAGCGGAATTTGGTTTCTGCCATTTCCAACGCGGGGGGCTTTGGCGTAATTGCCTGTGGGGCGATGGAGCCGGAGCGTTTGGAAGAAGAGGTTGTCGCTACTCAGGCGCTAACGGATAAACCATTTGGTGTGAATCTCATCACGATGCATCCGAAGTTGGATGCGTTGGTGGATGTGTGCTTGGCCCGCAAGGTTAGTCACGTTGTATTGGCAGGCGGGGTGCCAAGTGGGGCAACAATCCGCCGTGTGCGTGATGGTGGGGCACGGGCTATAGGTTTTGCGCCAGCTTTGGCCTTGGGGAAACGCTTGGTCAAGCTGGGGATTGAGGCTCTGGTGATTGAAGGGTCTGAAGCAGGGGGGCATGTTGGCCCTGTCTCGCTGAATGTTCTTGCTCAAGAGATATTACCGAATATCACCGAGGTGCCAATTTTTGTTGCTGGTGGATTGGGGCGCGGGGATGCGGTTCTTTCGTACCTGGAGCAAGGGGCGGCTGGCGGCCAATTTGGGACGATTTTTGCGGCATCGCAAGAGAGTATTGCCCATGAGCGTTTTAAACAGGCCTTTCAGCGTGGTAATGCGCGTGATGCTGTGATGTCTGTGCAGTTGGATGAGCGTTTCCCTGTTATACCGGTGCGGGGCTTGGCTAATGCGGCGACACGTCATTTTATGGCTCATCAGGCTGATGTGATCGAGCGTTTCCGTAAAGGTCAGATTGAGCGCGAAGCCGCACAATTAGAGATAGAGCATTTCTGGGCTGGGGCATTACGCCGCGCTGTGATTGAAGGCGATGTCGAAAATGGCTCGATGATGGCAGGTCAATCTGTCGGGATGGTTAAGGAAATACGCCCCGTTGCTGATATTATTGCGACTTTGGTTGAGCAGGCTGTTACAGCTTTGCAAGAACGTGAGAGGCGGCTTCATCCAAACCGAGGTTGATCGACATAGGGTGACTATTGGATCATTCATCAAGCAGTGAAGTGGGGCAAGTAAAGGGAGCAAGTGGGCATGACAGAAGCGACAACGGGACAAAATACAGCCGGACAGCCATCTGTGACACTTGGTGCCCGTTTACGGGGCCGGCGTATGGAGCGTGGTTGGAGCTTAGAGCAGGTTGAATCGCATCTCAAAATGCGGCGTGCAACCTTACAAGCGATTGAAGGGGAGCGTTATTCTGAGCTGCCCGATAAAGTCTATGCTCTTGGCTTCATCAAGAGTTATGCTCATTTTTTGGAGCTTGATGTCGCGAGTATTATGGAGCAGGCCGAGCGAGAGCTGGCTTCCTTTGTCCCTAAACGGCAAACTGTCCAAGTAGAACTTCCCGGCCCGCACGAGGGACGCTCCGCTGGGTTGTGGGGGTTATTAGGTGTTGGGCTAGTTGTTATAATTGGGGGATATGCCGGCTGGTATCATTTCTACTCCCATGGGGAACTTGCTTCGTCTCTTTTACCGGCGCATGTGGCTGATAGTCATGATGCTCAGCCTGTAGATCATAAAGAGGGTGGGGCTGTTGCGACGTCCTCAGGAGAGACATCGACAGGCTCCGTAGGGGGGGACCAAACCGCTCCTTTGCCGCAGGTCACAGCGCCGAGTACAACGCAGGATGAGGGGCCGAAGCAGGATAATGTTGCAAAAGATACCCCTGACCTCGCCCCCGCACCGGAGGTCATCTCACCGGGGGCAGAGCCTAATAATGTAGCAGGGGACCATATGGGCGGTCAGGATGCCGCGCATCCATCACTTGAGAAAGGCCAAGCTGCTGAGTCTAGCGGTCCTGTGGTGCCTGCCCCAATGCCGTCTGTCCAATCTCAGGATGTAACGCAACCGCCCCCTCCTTCTGCTCAGCAGGCTGTGCAACCGCCAGCTGCTCCTGTTCAGGCACAACCGGCTGCTTCATCTGATGAAAATACGGTGGCAATTGTGGCCCATGAGGATAGCTGGGTGCAGATCAGTGATGCAACGGGTAAAGTCCTAGTGTCACGTCTCCTAAAACCGGGCGAAACATGGCAGGGGACAGCCGGAGCGAGTTATCGCATCACCTGTGGTAATGCGGGGGGTGTTGTTTTTCAGACAGGGAATGTTGTAAGCGCACCTTTAGGGCAGCGTGGACGGGTTGTTCGGAATCTGGTTGTTGATGCTACTGCCATAACACAAGGTCGTTATGGTTATGGCTCTGTTATAACAGGGGCAGCACCCACGCCAGAGGGGCACTAATAAACGTCGCCGCGTATTGTGCTTGCTTTTCCCTAAAGCAAGTAGGTTAATCATGGGTCGCAGACTGGCGACCCGGAGAGGTTTTAATGAGCAGTTTACGTCCTTATCAGCATATTGAGCGCCGTAAGTCACGGAAGATCTATGTTGGTGATGTTGCCGTTGGTGGTGATGCGCCGGTCTCGGTGCAGACCATGACCAATACACTCACGACGGATATTGAAGGTACAATTGCTCAGATCCGCAAAGCTGAGTTAGCTGGCGTGGATATTGTGCGTGTATCTTGTCCTGATGTTGCCAGCACAGAGGCTTTAAAAACCATTGTGGAAGAGGTAAACGCACCGATCGTTGCGGATATCCATTTCCACTATAAACGGGCTATTGAGGCTGCCGAGGCGGGGGCCGCTTGTTTGCGGATTAATCCGGGGAATATCGGCAGTGCGGAGCGTGTGCGCGAGGTTGTAAAGGCAGCGCGTGATCATGGTTGTTCCATTCGTATTGGGGTCAATGCTGGCTCTTTGGAGCGTCACCTATTGGAGAAATATGGTGAGCCAAAGCCGGAAGCCCTTGTCGAAAGTGCGTTAGAGCATGCGAAGATTCTTCAGGATCATGATTTTCATGAGTTTAAAATCAGCGTGAAGGCTTCGGATGTCTTTATGGCGGTGGAAGCCTATAAGCAGCTTGCTGCTTGTTGTGATCATCCGCTTCATATTGGCATTACAGAGGCCGGGTCTAAACGTGCTGGGACGGTGAAATCCGCACTAGGGCTTGGTAATCTCCTTTGGGCTGGCGTGGGTGATACGATGCGTGTCTCACTATCTGCCCCTCCAGAGGAAGAAGTGCTGGTTGGGTGGGATATTCTCAAATCCCTTGGTCTGCGTCATCGTGGGGTGAAGATTATTTCATGCCCGTCTTGTGCGCGGCAGGGCTTTAATGTGGTGGAAACTGTCCAGACGTTGGAGGATCGGTTGCAGCATATTAAAACACCGTTGACACTCTCCATCATTGGTTGTGTGGTTAATGGCCCGGGTGAGGCTTTGATGACCGACATTGGGGTGACGGGCGGTGGCTCTGGTCGCCATATGGTCTATGCTGCGGGTAAGCAGGACCATACAATGCCTGCTGAGAATATGATTGAGCATATTGTCCAGCTGGTAGAAGCACGCGTGGAAGCGATAGAGGCTGGCACAGCGGAGAAGGCCGCACATTAATGGCACGTTTGCAACCCCCGCGCGGGACAAAGGACCTTTTAGGCGAGGATATGCGCCGCCATCAGCAGGTGATTGACGCTGGGCAGACAATCTTCCACCGCTATGGTTTTCGCCAATGGGCAACGCCTATTTTTGAGGACACGGCCGTTTTTGCGCGCTCCTTAGGGGAAAGCTCGGATGTTGTCTCTAAGGAGATGTACACATTTGAGGATCGCGGTGGTGAGAGCCTCACCTTACGTCCAGAAGGGACAGCGGGGGTTGCACGGGCGTTAGTCTCCAATGCGTTGACGCAAGCCCTCCCGCAGAAGATTTTCTATACGGGGCCGATGTTCCGTTATGAGCGTCCACAAAAAGGCCGTTTTCGCCAGTTTCATCAAATTGGGGCGGAGCTGATTGGGGCGGAGAGTGCTTTTCGGGATGCAGAGATTATCGCCATGGCGCGGGATTTTCTGGTCTCGCTTGGCTTGGGTGGTGACCTTACGCTGGAGCTAAATACGCTGGGCGATAAAGCGAGCCGTATGGCATGGCGGGAGGCGCTGGTCGCTTATTTTCGTCAGCATGAAGAGCGTCTCTCGGAAGAGAGTCGGGCACGGCTTGCGCTGAATCCTTTGCGCATTTTGGATAGTAAGGCCGAGCAGGATAAAGCCCTCTTAGCGGATGCCCCTGCGTTTGATGATTTCCTTAATGAGGATTCTCGTCATTTCTGGCAGGAGTTGAAGGCGGCCTTAGCGGCTTTTGGCGTCGCATTTGTGGAGAATCCCCGCATTGTGCGTGGGTTGGATTATTACAGCCATACAGTCTTTGAGTTCGTCACGGATAAATTGGGCGCACAAGGGACGGTGTTGGCTGGTGGTCGTTATGAAGGATTAGTGGAGGAGATGGGCGGCCCTGCCGTGCCGTGTATCGGTTGGGCTGCGGGGATTGAGCGTCTTGCGGCATTAATTGCCCCCCCTGCGGAGGAGGTGAGCGATGTTGCGATTCTTCCTATGGGAGATACAGCCTTGCTCAAGGCGGCGTCTCTTGCCCGCACATTGCGTGACCATGGTTTCTCCCTTGCGATAGAGACGCGAGGGAATATGAAGAAGCGGATGGATCGCGTTGTGCAATCCGGGGCATCTCATGTTCTTTTCCTCGGTGATGATGACCTCGCTCGTGATGTGGTGCAGTTGCGTCATCTGGCCACACGGGAGCAAGAGGAAGTCCCCATTGGGCAGCTTGTTGAGGCTTTGGAGCGCGCTCGGAACTCATGAGCACGGCGATTGAGCATAAGCTAGAGCTGATTATTGCTCGTTTTGAGGAATTGCAGGCTCTCATGGCCTCTGGTGAGGTGGAGGGAGAGGCTTTCTCCCGTCTATCGCGTGATTATGCGGCGATGGAGGAGCCTGTTGCGGCGATTCGGGCATGGCAAGAGGGGCAGAAACGTCTCAAAGAGGCGCAAAGCCTTTTGCAAGATCCGGAGATGAAAGAGCTTGCTCAGCAAGAGTTAGAAGAGGTCGAGGCGGAAATGCCCGCTTTGGAGCAGGCGATGCAGCTTGCACTGCTCCCTCGCGATGATGCTGATGAGCGTAGCGCGATTTTAGAGGTTCGACCCGCTGCTGGTGGGGATGAGGCGGCTCTTTTCGCTGCAGAATTATTTGAGGCTTATCGCCGTTTTGCTGAAAATAACGGCTGGCGTTTTGAGGTCATGTCCCTCACAGAGAGTGAACTTTCTGGCATGAAGGAGGGGATGGCGACCATCACAGGGCGCGGCGTGTTTGCACGGTTTAAGTATGAATCTGGTGTGCATCGGGTTCAACGTGTCCCTGCGACAGAGAGCCAAGGCCGGATACATACCTCCACTGTTACAGTCGCTGTTCTGCCAGAGGCGGAAGAAGTGGATGTGGAGGTAAATGAGGAAGATTTACGGATTGATGTGTATCGTGCCTCCGGTGCAGGGGGACAGCATGTGAATAAGACTGAAAGTGCTGTCCGTATCACACATTTACCCACGGGTGTTGTCGTAGCGATGCAGGAGGAAAAGAGCCAGCACCGCAATAAGGCCAAGGCAATGCAGATTTTGCGCGCTCGTCTTTATGAGGCAGAACGCCAAAAAGCCCATGAGAACCGCGCGGCAGATCGTAAGTCCCAAGTGGGGACGGGGGATCGCTCGGAGCGGATTCGGACCTATAATTTCCCCCAAGGGCGCGTGACGGACCACCGCATCAATCTGACCCTTTATAAGATTGCTCAGGTAATGAGCGGAGAGTTTGGTGAGATTGTCAATGCGCTCACCCATCATGAGCAGATGGCCCTTTTGGCGGAGGAAATTGGCCAGCCTTAATGGTCGCGATTAGCTGTTGGAGGTAATACAGCGGGAGGAAGGGCCATTGCGATGCTCAGCGGCGGTGGGGTCATCCTCATCCATCAAGAAGAAATCTTTAAACTCTTCTGTGCCGATGGCTTCGTAATAATGCCCATCGGGGTTATGGAGGACGCCTTCCCCACTTACTGAGTGCGTTACAGCATGGCCATCACGCATAATGGTGATTGTACCGCACAGGCTGTAAGGCAGGTCCGTCCGGCCTAAAGGGAGTGGAATAATAGCGGAATCATCAGCATGGGCGAGGTCGAGATGGAAGGTCGCTGCAAGCTGTCCATTTACATAAAGGCGTGATTCTTCGGATAATTCATCCGAGGCGCGGCCATCATGGACGGTAAAACTCCCTCCCGTTGGGCCATCGGGCATGGGGGGTGTTGTGGCACTCCATGCCGAGGCGGTGAGGATGAAACCGCCTAAAGAGGATAAGAGTACGGAACGGAGGTACGGGCGTATGGTCATGTTATCCTCCCAAAAAAGACAGGTGAGCCGCCGGAGATGATGTTATGCGTAAAATAGACCTTTTACGGCACGCCGTGGAGAGGCTTTCTCTCGCAGGGATTGAAGATGCTAGCGCTGAGGCACGTTTATTGCTTTGCTGGGCGTGTGAATGTACGCCGCTGGAGCTTATGCAGCTTACGGAGATTGAGGCTGCACCTGTGGATCGTTTTTCCACCGCGCTGGAGCGGCGATGTGCGCGGGAGCCTATGGCCTTCATCACGGGGGAGCAGGGCTTTTGGACGTTGGATGTCTCCGTCTCACCAGAGACGCTCATCCCACGCGGGGATAGTGAGAGCCTAATTGAGGCGTTATTGGCGCATAAGCCAGAGCGTGAGTCTGTACGCTCGATTCTGGATATAGGGACAGGGACGGGTTGTTTGCTCTTGGCTGCTCTCAGTGAGTATCCGCAAGCGTGGGGATTGGGGGTGGATATTACACCCCAAGCTGCACAATTAGCCCAGCATAATGCGCGGCGGAATCACTTAGCAGAGCGAGCCGCTTTTATCGCAGGCTGCTGGGCAGAGGCGGTGAAGGGGCCTTTTGATGTGGTGCTCTCTAACCCGCCATATATTGAGCATGAGGCCATGGCACAGCTCATGCCGGAGGTTCGGCAGTATGAGCCACATCGTGCTTTAGATGGCGGAGATGATGGGCTAACCGCCTATCGTGCTTTATGCAAAAGCCTACCGCATTTATTGGCAGAAGATGGCTGTGCAATTTTAGAGCTAGGGATAGGCCAAGCCGAGGCCGTAACCTTATTGGCAGAGGCCGAGGGGTTAAAGCGTGTAGCGTGCCGGAAAGACCTTGGAGGGATAGAACGTGCGTTGGTTCTTACCTTTTCGTAGGAAAGCAGTTGGCTTATGCGTTAATGCCTGGTAGATTGCGCTCTGTTAAAGAGAAAGAGGCGCGATATGGCGTAGAGATGTCCATTGCCTCTTCGTTATGGTGTTTCTTCCGACTGTAGAGAAGAAATAACGAATTAGCTGCTTTAATGCACCGTTTTGAAAAGATTGCGGGTTTAAAAATATGAAGCGAATGAGGAACCGTCATCATCGTGCAGGCGGGGGCGGGGGAACGTCCCGCGGCAATAATGGTCAGATTCCTCTGAACCGGAACCATGTGTTCGAGAGTCACGGGCCGGATTTGCGTATTCGTGGCACAGCTCAGCAGCTTTTTGAGAAATATCTTCAGCTAGGGCGCGATGCGACCGGCACGGGGGACCGTGTGCAAGCGGAGGCCTATTTCCAACATGCGGAGCATTATTTCCGTGTTTTGAATGCGATGAATCAAGCCGCACAAGCTGCTCAGCAAGAGCGTGCCGAGCGGCAGCGCAATTATGAGCAAGCACGGCAAGAACGCCGCGATGCGCGGGAGCGCAGGGAACAGGATGAAGATGATTCTGCCCCTGTAGCGAGCAGCAGTGAACGCCGCCCGACAGAACGGCGGAGACGTGCTGAACGCCATGAGGAAGAGGCCGAGGCTCAGGATGATGATGAGTGATAGAGCCTCAGTTTAGGGGGTGATGTAAAGGCAGATTGGCTTTTTAAGCTAATCTGCTTTTTTATTTGGTTTGAGAGTAGTTAGAGCAGTACCACGCAACACCATTTTATCTAAGACGGAGTAGAGGGTGCATCATACTATATTATATAGGAAGGAAGATGGTAGCGGCGGACGGATTTGAACCGCCGACCAAGGGATTATGATTCCCCTGCTCTACCGCTGAGCTACGCCGCCATCACGTTTTCGCAAGTCTCTGCTCACGATGGGTGTGCTTTTATGGCAAGCTGGTGGGGGAGTCAACACTCTGGGGGGTGGCTTTACGTTTTTTCCGTCTTTTCTATGTTATTTCGCTTGATGGCCTGTTATTTTCCCTCATGCGAGAGCCTAGCCTTATCAGTAGGGGATGCGCCTTTTTGTCTCAGCATTTTACAGACGCTTTATTCACCTTCAGCAGTGCGCTGTCATGGTTGCCGCCTGCACTCGTATCAGTGTTGATGCTGGTTATTGTGGGGCTTGCGGCCTTTTATTTAGGCTATGGGGCCAGTGCGTTAATTCTACGCATCCCAGGGACCCGTAGTGGGGCGATGATTCGCAATACCGTTAGTGCATTGCGGCGTCCTATGCAGGTTATGGTTACGTTGTTGGCTTTGATTACGGCCTTGCCAGCAGCGACAGGATTTTCTTACGAGCAAGAGCAAGACCTTCGTCTCTTTTTGTTCTTTTTATTGATATTAGTATTAGGCTTTTCGCTTATTATCACGTTTCGTTTGATGTCAGAGGCGTATCTTAACCGCTTAGAGCGGCTAGATTATGCAGATGACATCATGGCGCGTGCCCATCAGACGCAAATTAAAGTATTGCGGCGGCTGGGGGAGATTCTGATAGGCCTTATTACGGTTGCTTCAGCGTTAATGCTCTTCCCTTCGGTGAAGCAATATGGGGTCTCTCTCTTCGCCTCGGCTGGTGCAGCGTCTTTGATTGTCGGTTTATCAGCCCGTGGCTTGCTTACAAATCTTATCGCTGGGGTACAAATCGCCATTACTCAGCCTATCCGTATGGAAGATTTGGTTGTGATTAATGGGGATTGGTGCTGGGTGGAGGAAATAACGGCCACCTATGTGGTGCTGCGCGTCTGGGATTGGCGGCGGCATATTGTGCCTATCTCTTATTTTCTTGAAAATCGTTTTGAGAATTGGACCCATAATTCCGCAGCAATTACAGGGGTTGTATTTCTTTGGTTGGATTATGACGCCCCAATGGATGAAATCCGCACTGTTTTGCGGGAAATTGTGCGGGGCTGCCCCCTATGGGACGGTAAGGTGTTTGATGCTCAGGTCGCTGATTGTACAGATCAAGCCATTTCTGTGCGTATCATTGCCAGTGCGCGCAATGCGATGCAAAGCTGGGATTTACGCTGCGATATTCGGGAGAAGGCTATTGCCCATATTCGGGAGCATTTCCCACAAGCCCTGCCACGGCGGCGTGTGGCATTTGTCTCTCCCGAGACAGGGGCAAAGTTGGACATAACAGACCCCGACACATTGCTCTCACCCCCCATACATTGTCCCCCGCCGGGCAGCTATAGGGGGCCGGGGAGTGAGGCTCACTCTGGGTGAGATGATGTCCCTTGCCCTTGAGGGCGTGATGGGGCCATGAGGGAATTATGATAGCCGTAAAAACGATAGGTTAAGGCCCCGACGAGAAGATAACCCACCAATAAAAGGACGGGTACGGGATTACCACCTAGAAGGGCATGAATCATATTGAAGAGCAATGGGAGGATCATCACGAGGCAGAAGATGATCCCTAAAACTGGGGTAATTCCAATCCAAAAACCACGGATGCGGATTCCCCCTAAAGGCACGCGGAAAGGACGTTTAGTTTCAGGTGCGTAATTGCGTTGCCAAATGACGGTAAAGCAGACCATCGCAAAGGCAAGAGCTGTACCGAGGGATACGAGGTCGCTGATAATATCAATAGGGAGGGTCGCCGTCATAAGGGCAATAATCCCACCCATAATGAAAGTTCCACGCGCGGGGGTGCGATAACGGGGATGTATCTCGCTAAAGATGCGGGGGATTAATCCATCACGACCTGTTGTGAGGAGAATGCGGGATTGTCCATACATCAGGCCAAGCAACACGGAGGAGAGGCCAATTGTTGCCCCGCCATTAACTAAGAGAGCAAGCCACGGCTTGCCCATAACTTGCGTTGCTATGGCGAGGGGGTCTGCCACATCGAGCTTAGCGTAAGGGACGATTCCTAAAAGGACAGCGGCCACAGCAACGTAGATGACGGTGCAGATGAGCAAACTACCAATAATCCCTATGGGGATATCACGTGTTGGGTTGCGTGCCTCGGAGGAAGCGGTAGAGACAGCCTCGAAGCCGCCATAGGCAAAGAAGATAATTGAGGCTGCCCGGAAGATGCCGGCCACACCGAAATGAAAATGCGCTTGAGCTGGGGGGATAAAAGGGGTCCAATTTGCCGGAGTGACATAGCCTATCCCGATGATGAGAAAGAGGAATAACACACCAATTTTTAAGGCGACGACAAGGGAGTTAAAGCGTGCGGATTCCTCCACCCCTCGCGCTAATAAAGCCGTCACCAAAATGACGGAGAGAAACCCGATGAGGTCGAGCCTCCATCCCGCTGTTAGGGCCGTACCTTCGGAACCGGGAACAGGTTGTAGGCTGGTGTGGGTTAGCCATAAGGGGAGTTGGATATGAAAGATACCCAGAAGGGAGTTCATATAGCCTGAAAGACCCGCTGCTACAGCCGTGCAGGAAATGCCATATTCCAACAACATGAGCCAGCTAATGTTCCACGCTGCTCTCTCACCCATAGAGATATAAGCATAGGAATAGGACGAGCCAGATACAGGAAAGGTTGAAGAAAGCTCCCCATAGCAAAAGGCAGTAAAGAGGCAGGCCGCTGCGGCAATCAGGAAGGAGAGTAGGACGGCCGGGCCTGCATACTCCGCTGCTGCGGTACCGGTCATGACATACACACCCGCCCCAACGGTTGTACCAACCCCCATTAGCAGTAATTGGGTAGCCGTTAGGCTGCGCTTAAGCGTAACAGAATCATTCTCTGCCGTAATTTGGTGCATAGTTTTCCGCCGTGGATCACGACGTTTAGCCGGGTGATGAGAGTGCTTAGGCATAAGAGTAAGGGGTCATCCAGTAATGGCGTCAGAGCTGATGATTACGAGGGTGATGGGGTGATTTTTGGTTCATAGTAGAGTTATGCCGTCCATAAAAGAGATAGGTACATACACCCAGCGCGGCATACAGGATGAAAAAGAGTAACGGGATGAGATTACCATTAAGCGTCGAGCGCGCTATGTTTAGCCCGAGGGGTACTAGCATACAAAGGCAAAAGAAAATTCCCAATAAAGGGGTGACGCCGAGCCAAATACCACGGATGTAAAAGGCTCCAAAAGGTACTTGGAAAGGCCGTGGTGCCTCTGGGTCCTGATTACGTTGCCAAATGACGGTAAAGCAGACCATGGCAAAGGCTAAGGTTGTTCCAATACAAAGGAGGTCCCCAAGGAGGGCAATGGGCATGGTGGCACTCATGACACCCATGAGGAGCCCAAGCAATAATGTGGCTAACCATGGCGTTTTAAAATGCGGATGCACAATGCTGAAAACACGTGGCAATAAGCCATCATGGCTAATGGCATGGACCATGCGAGAAATAGCGTAAAGCAAGCCAATCATGACTGAGAAAAGCCCGATGGTTGCCCCTGTATTAATGAGCAAAGCTAACCACGGTTTATGGATGAGTGTAGTCGCCACGGCTAAAGGGTCTGCCCTATCAAGGAGGTGATATGGAGCGACTCCTAAAAGAACAGCGGCAACGGTTACATAGACAATGGTGCAGATAATGAGGCTACCAATGATGCCAATAGGCACATCACGCGTTGGGTTGCGGGCTTCTGCCGCGGCGGTGGAGACGGTCTCAAAGCCGCCATAAGCAAAGAAGATGATAGATGCTGCCCGAAAAATCCCTGCAATGCCGAAATGGAAGTTCCCTTGCGAGGGGGGAATGAAAGGGTGCCAGTTGGTCGGGGTGATATAGAAAATTCCAACCCCGACAAAGAGGGCAAGCACAGCAATTTTGATGCAGACAAAAGCCGTATTAAACCGTGCGACAGCCTCGATCCCGCGTGTGAGGATAAGGCTGATAAGGAGCATAACAAGCAGCCCCGGCAGGTTAATGCTATGGTGAAAAGCTAAAAGCCCATTTGTAGAATGTGGAATGGATTGAAAGGTTGTTTGGGTAATAATAGCGGGAAGATGAATGCCAAAATTTTCCAATAACGAATTGAGATAACCCGAAAAACCGGCGGCAACTGCCGTGCCAGCAATGCCATATTCCAACAAGAGAAGCCAGCCGATCACCCACGCCATTCTCTCCCCCATAGAGAGATAAGCGTAAGAATAGGCCGAGCCGGAAACGGGGAAGGTTGAAGCTAACTCCCCATAACAAAGAGCAGCAAAGAGGCAAGCCGCAGCGGCAATAAGGAAGGAGAGCAGTACAGAAGGCCCTGCATATTCAGCTGCAGCTGTACCGGTGATGACATAAACCCCTGCTCCAATCGCTGTGCCAACCCCAAGGAGGAGGAGTTGTGTGGCCCCGAGGCTGCGCTTTAGATTATGCTGCTCGCCTGTGGATTGTATTTGAGCAAGTGTTTTACGCCGGGCTTTATTCATTATAGTGACTGCTGAGCATGGGGTGAGGCGAATCCTGTATGACACTCTAAAAACGGTATGATACCGGAATGTTTCTTTCATGGCCCGTCAGAGCTGATTTGTAAATTATGGGACGTCTTTTTTCTGTCTTTAAGGGTGAAAATACAGCCAGACGCCGCTGCTAATACCCGCAATGAGACAATAAATCCCAAAGCCAGTGAGCGTATGTTGGCTCTCTTCTTTAAAGAAGCGCAGTAGCAAACGTGAGCAGATCAACGCCGTAATCCCTGCAACAATGGCACCTAGGAGGGATTGTTCAATCACCATAGTGGTGAGATGCACATGGCGGAGTTGCCACGCCTCTTTTGCTGTAGCAGCGAGGATAATGGGTTGGGCCATAAGCAGAGAGAAGCGCGCAGCAGTGAGATGGTCTAACCCACGCATAAGCCCGCCATTGATGGTCGCACCAGAGCGCGAAAGACCTGGGAAGAGGGCTAAACACTGCCAGATGCCAATAATGAAAGCATCCTTATTGGTTAGTGTTTTTAATGTAGAGGAGTCGTTAGAGTGGTCATGTAGGCGGTGTAAGGCACGACGGCGCATGGCTTCTGTAAAGATGAGCAAAAGGCCATTGAGGGTAAGAAAGCCAGCTACCATCAGGGGGCTAGCAAAAATATGACGGAAATGATGCTCAAATACTCCGCCGATGAACACCGCTGGCAGTGTTGCGACCACGAGCAAGCCGCATAAACGTACAGCTTGAGCGCGCGCTTGGGGCGTTTGATGTGGTGCAAAGAGGCCAGAGAGGATCATGCGCCAATCGCTCCAAAAAACATGGGCAAGCGCAACCAGCGTGCCAACATGCAGCATGGTCAAAAAGGGAAGAAAGATCGCGCTATGTTCATCTAAGGGCCAATGGAGCAAAGCAGGAAGAATGACAGCATGGCCCAAACTACTAACGGGAAAAGGCTCCGTAATACCTTGAAGGATAGCGAGGATAAGAGCCTGAAACATTGTCATAGGGGAACCATTATTTATGCTGAATGGACGAGGTTAGCGGGAAAATATGCCCTACCGCTGGCGGAGCGTAGAAGGACGTGATAACCTAAATTTATTATATGTTATCAAGTCCCTTATCTTGCTGTAATAATAGCAGAAGGGAGATGGGATTTCGAGGTGTCTATGCAGGCAATGGTTAAAGGGCGTGGTGGGGCTTTTATCGCCAGTAGCTGTGTTCTTGTGCTTGCCTGTGTGTTTTTGGTCTATGGGCTGGGGCTGCTCAAGGGGCCTGGGCGTCACATGGTTACTTATCATGCCATATTTAGTTCCTCTAATGGTCTGTCTAGGGGGGCGGATGTGGACCTCGCTGGGGTGACAGTCGGGCGTGTAAAAGCAATTACACTTAACCCAGAGACAGCGGTTGTGGATGTCTCATTTGTTGTAGAGGACCGCTTAAAATTACCCTCCGATACGGCTGTTGGCATTGGGGCCCCGACCGTGGGGGGGGATAATGCCTTGCAGATCATGCCTGGTAAGGCGACCCAGACTTTACCTGCTGGGGCTGTGATTATGGATGCTAGGCCTCTTCTTTCTCTAGAGCAGCAGATCAGCAATTATATCTTCGGTACTGGGCAGCTATAAAACGGCACGGGTTAATCGTTGGTGGGATAGGACGCCAGTAAGCGCCTTTGTTTTAACCAAGAACGTAAGGTGCCGAGGAGGCCCGTACTCTTCCAGCCTTGTTTTTTCTTTGCTGCTCCGATGAGGAAGGCTTGGCGATAATGGTAGAATTGGGTGGAATAGGCTTCTGCTAAGGTTGTCCTGCGGTCCCAAATATGGATGGCCTCTGAGCCGACACCATTAATCTCGATGATCTGAAAATCCCTTCCTTCGCGAAGAGCTTCTGGGGAGAGGACTTTAAGGTCAATCCGCCCGAAATGAAAATCAGGTATATCGCGCATAATTGTGCAGATTCGTTCTTCCAAAGCGGGGGTGATGTCTTGTTTGCCGTTGCGGAAGATGGACCCTTTGCAATGGTTTCCTGCAAAAAGCAAAGACAATGTCTCGCCCGCTGGAAGAATATTATTTTCCCGCCCCTTAATACGCGGCAGATATAATTGAGGAATTTGCCCCATACGGGGGTCTTGGAGGATGAGCTCTTTTAATGTGGAGTGTCCATCGCCTGTGAGAAGGGGGGCCTCTTTATAAGTAAGAGAGGTGATACGTCCTCTTTCTTCATCAGGATGACGAATATAGAAAATACCAATCTCTGCTGGATAGGTGATAAGTTTTTGTACCATCAAGGTCACCCCGGTAGGGAAAAGAGGTAGGACATTTTGGAGCATTTCCCGAGAGGTGATGAGCTTTACGCCCGTTCCGTTGCAGCCAATATCGGGCTTCAATACGAAGGGGTAGGTAATTTCTAATGAATCCAAAGCGACAAGTACTTTTTCAAAGGCCTGAGCGTTATTTTGGATGACACGGTAAGGGGCAATGACCTGTTGTGCGATGGGGCCTGCGAGATCGAGAATGGAGCTTTTGCTCTCGCCGCATAGTCCCCCTGTCTCAATCCGTGGGTTTGCTGCGGTAGAAATTGTTAGATCACGATAGCGCAACCCCATAAAAAACCAATAAAGCACAATAGGTGTATAAAAGATTTTATCGGGCCAGAATTCGAATAGTGACAAAGAGGTATGATGGTCAGAATCAAAGGTCATGAATTATGACTTCCACGTTGAAGATGGCCGATTAAACGTCCCATTGCAAAAATACAAAGCACAAAACCCGCAATCCCAGCCCAACGCCACCCGCTTTTATGGGCAAGGAGCCATCCGCTAATATGCAGGGAGAGAAGAAAAAGCAAACTTGTCCAAACAAGCGTCGCAGCGATGGCTGTGAGTGCAAAAGCACAAAAAGGAGCACGAAAAAACCCGCAAGCCGTGTAAAGGGGAAGGCGTACACCAGGGATAAAACGCGCAATAGCGACGACAGCAATGATGTTACGCGAGAACCATGTACGGGCTTGTTCCTCACTCGGTAAGGTAAGAAAACGGCGGAGAAATACCCATCGGCTGCCAGCTAGGCCAAGGCCATAAAGGCCTACATCGCCCACAATCACCCCTAAATACAAACTTAATAAGGCGGCTATGATGGAAATATCACCATTTTTAGCAGCTGTTGCTGCTAAGACGGTTGCAACATCCTCGAGGATAAACGTACCAAGGATGATAGAAAATGCTTTCAGCCAGAGCGGCTGGGACGCCATAATGGCACTGAGACGGATCACAAAGAACGGCCTTGACTGTGAATGAGCGGAGTTGTGGCACGAAACTGACCGTGCTGCAATTATTACAAGCGCAGAACGTGAGAATAAGGTTTCTTACATGAGAAGGAAAAGTGCGGTGACGCATAGAGTAATAAGCAGACGTGGCTTCCTGACAACAACAATGCTTGGGGCAGCGGCGTCCAGCATACCAGCATGGGGACGTGGTGATTCGTACGCTGCCTTTTTGCAAGGGGTACAGCAGCAGGCTCTTACAGCGGGCGTGCCTTCTGATGTCGTTTCAGCGGCGCTTACCCTCACGACTCAGCCAAATCAGGAGGTTTTGCGGCTGGATCGTCATCAACCTGAATTTACGATGACATGGGCGCAGTATCGTCAGCGTGTCATTAGCTCATCGCGCATAGAGCAAGGACGGCAGGTTTATCAACGCGTTAAGGGCACAGTTAGTGCGCTAGCTGCGCGGTTTGGCTGCGATGAATCGAGCGTTATGGGTATATGGGGTTTGGAGTCTGGCTTTGGGGCTAAGCAAGGGCGGTTTAATGTGATCGATGCTCTTGCCACGCTCGCTTATGATGGACGCCGGGCCGCTTTCTTCCGCAGTGAACTGTTAAAAGCCCTGCAAATTCTTGGCCAAAGAGCGATAGCCCCTGCGCGTATGATGGGGAGTTATGCAGGGGCGATGGGACAGCCGCAATTCATGCCGAGTGCTTATCTGCGTTATGGTGCTGATGGCGATGGTGATGGCAAATGCGACATTTGGACCTCTGAGGCCGATGTCTTTGCCTCTATTGCGAATTATTTAGGCCGGTCTGGCTGGCAACGTGGGGAGTTGTGGGGAGAGGAGGTGAGTGTTCCCTTGGGGAATCATGGGCACTTCCAACAAATCGCTGTGACAAAATCTCGCCATGCGTCTGTCCATCCCGTGGGGACGTGGGCTGCTTTAGGGGTACGACCTGTGCAGTCATCGGGCTTTTTAGCACCGCAAGCTGAGGGTAGTTTGCTTCAACCTGATGGGCCTGGTGGACAAGCCTTCCTTATTTATCGTAATTTCCGAGCGATACGAGCTTATAATCCGTCCGATTATTACGCATTAGCGGTTGGGATTTTGGGCGATCAAATTACCCGTTAAGATGTGTTACCGGGTATGGCATGATGGTTTCTTAAAAGAGGGTTTTGCCATGTGGCAGGGCCTATAGCGCGGGGATTGACGTGCAGACAAGACGTTCTCTTATGGGTGGAGTGGCAGGTTTTTCAGCCTGTTCCTTACTGGCATTATCACGGCTAGGGCATGCCAAAGGGGCGGGGCAGCCGGGGCACCCGGTAGCGCAAAACTCCTCCCCCTCTATACAGGCAGCAAGTATGTCTGATTCGGCAATGGGGGATGCCATAACCCCTATGGGACCGATGCCGACTTCCGCGCGCTGGGCATATATTCTTGATAGTACGACCAACACCGTGCTGCTCAGCCGCAATGCGGAAGAACGTATGCCGCCATCATCCCTAACAAAGATGATGACGGCCTATGTTGTTTTTGCCTTTCTTGCCTCTGGTCGTATTAGGATGGAGCAGACATTCCCCGTGAGCCATAAAGCGTGGCGGATGGAAGGCTCGCGCATGTTCGTGCCGCTGGGGAGTTCTGTCAGCGTGGAGGATTTGATCCGCGGCATGCTCATCCAGTCGGGTAACGATGCTTGCGTGGTCTTAGCGGAGGGGATTGCTGGCTCTGAGGAACGATTTGTTACCTTGATGAATGAGGCCGCTCGTCGCATTGGCCTTCATAATTCCCATTTCATGAATGTGACCGGCTTGCCTGCGGATGGTCATTATATGTGCGCGCGGGATGTGGCTGTGTTAGCGCAGCATCTTATCCATGATTTTTCCCGTTATTATCATTTCTTTGGGGAGAAGGAATTTACCTTTAATCATATTCGTCAAGGCAATCGAAATGTCCTTGTCGATAAAGGTTTGGCCGATGGTCTAAAAACCGGCCATACAGATGCGGGCGGTTTTGGGCTTTGTGCGAGTTCGGAACGTAATGGCAATCGCATTATTGTCGCTATTAACGGGACTTCTTCCACCAATGAGCGCGCTCATGAAGGTGAGCGTTTGATGAGCTGGGCTTTTTCTAGTTTTGAGACAGTTAAGTTCCTAAGCCGTGGGCAGGTGGTCGAGCCTAAAGCCGCTGTTTGGATGGGGGAGCATCGTAGTGTGGCCCTTGCCGTGGCGGAGGATGTCAGTTTGACGATTCCTGTTGGCTGGTCCTCGAAGGTGCAAATTAGCGTGGATTATCCATCCCCGATTGCCGCCCCCATTGTCGCAGGGCAGAAGTCCGGCCATGTATCGGCTGGGTTGCCCGGTCAGCCGCGTGTATATTCTCCTCTTTACGCAGTAGAGGCTGTGGCAGAGCTGGGCGTTGTGGGGCGGCTTATGGCACGGTTTGGCCATGCACCGGAGTGAACATCCCGGTATCTTCATCACGCTAGAAGGTGGGGAAGGCGGGGGTAAAACCACACAATCCCACCTCCTGAGTGAGCGTTTGCGGGCGGATGGATGGCGCGTTTACCAAACACGCGAGCCCGGTGGTACCCCTGCGGCGGAAGCCTTGCGGAATCTTCTCCTTTTTGGCGAGGCGGAGTTTTGCTGGCAGGCCGAGATAATGGCGCATATGGCAGCTCGAGCGGACCATCTCGCCAAAGTGATTCACCCCGCCTTAGCTGAGGGGCAGATTGTGGTGTGTGATCGGTATCACGATTCCACATGGGCGTATCAAGGTTACGGGATAGGCCAGAAGAAGCCGGAGGTTTTAGCCTTCATCAATGCGTTGCGTCAGCTTGTTGGTGGGGAGCCAGACCTGACCTTATGGTTGGACCTCCCTTGTGAGGTCGCTCATAAACGTATCGCACAACGTGGGGGCAAGCTGGACCGTTACGAGGGCCAGCAAGTGGCTTTTCATGAGCGCGTGCGTGAAGGCTTCCAGGCTATGGCTGAGCGCGATTTGGAGCGTATTATTCGGGTGGATGCAGAGCCTTCAGAGGTAGAGGTACAAGCCCGTCTATATGAGGTTGTGACCCAATATCTCGCCCAAAAGAGGGGAGCATCGTGAGCCTGCCAGAACCGCGACAGGCCGCGCGTTTATGGGGGCATGAAGCGGCTGTACAACGGTTTGAGGAGTCGTGGCAGTCTGGGCGTTTGCATCATGCGTGGTTGATTTCTGGCCCAGCAGGGGTGGGGAAGGCGACTTTGGCCTTTCATCTTGCGCGTAAATTATTGGGGGGGAGTGACCTAAATAGCCCTGCCGGGCGGCGCATCTCCGCTGGTACACATGGGGATTTGTTGGAGATTGCTCGTAAGATTGACCCGCGCAAAGGGCGGTTGAAGGGTGAGATTACGGTTGCAGAGGTCCAGCCGGTACAGACGTTTCTTCATCATACCGCTACAGAGGGCGGGTGGCGCGTTGTGATTGTAGATGGGGTGGAGAGCTTAAATCGCTTTGCGGCGAATGCGCTGTTAAAGATTCTAGAAGAACCTCCCCCTAAGGCTGTGTTATTTTTGACAACATCAGCTCCCGGCGCGTTATTGCCTACGCTGCGGAGCCGTTGTCGGCCTTTAATGCTTTCTGGCTTGGATGAGCAGGCCATGCGAGCCTTGATTCCCGATATATCTGCCGATTTGTTACGCCGCGCTCATGGCTCCCCGGGGCGTGCGCTCTTTTTGGCGCAAGATCGTGATGGCTTATGCGCGGGCTTGGTTGAGCAAGTGATGGCAGGCACGGCTATGGATTCCGAGATGTGGGAGCGTGTTAAGCAGATTGCGCGCGAAGGGGAGGGCTTTGCTCTTTTTTGTGATTTGTTTAGTGAGGCTTTAGCCACGCAAGCGCGGGATGCGGCGATGGAAGGCAACAGCCTACAAGCCGCAGAGTGGGCGGAGCGTGTTCGTCAGCTAGCGCAACTGCGCCAGCAGACAGAACGCTTTAACCTTGATAAAGCAGAAGCACTCCGAGAAGCCCTTGCTCTAGCCCCCTAAAGGCTGGCAATAACAGGTGGCAGTATAAAGACTTGAAGCGAGATAGGACGGCTTATGACGCGGCGTTTTACCATCACGACCCCCATTTTTTATGTGAATGGCGCGCCACATATTGGCCATGCCTATACCTCTATTGCGTGTGATGTCATTGCACGTTTCCATCGGTTAGATGGCCAAGAGGTGTTGTTTGTCAGCGGGACGGATGAGCATGGTCAAAAGGTGGAGCAAAGCGCAAAAGCGCAGTCTGTTCCGCCGCAAGAGTTTGCTGATCGTATCTCCCAAAGCTTCCGTCAGATGCAGCGTGATATGGCGGTGCAGACTGATGAGTTCATCCGCACGACAGAGCCGCGCCATAAAAAGGCCGCCCAAGCATTATGGGAAAAAGTGGCGGAAAATGGCCATATCTATTTGGATGCTTATGAGGGGTGGTACTCCACACGCGATGAGATGTTCGTGGGCGAGGATGAGATTACCAAACATCCCGATGGCAGCCGGACAGCTCCCTCTGGGGCTCCGCTAGAATGGGTGCGGGAGCCTTCTTACTTCTTCCGCCTGTCTGACTTCCAAGACAAATTATTGGCGTTATATGAGGAGAATCCCGACTTTATCGGCCCTCATGGGCCAAAGCGAGAAGTGATTAGCTTTGTAAAGCAGGGTCTGCGGGACCTCTCCATCAGCCGGACGAGCTTTAAATGGGGCATTGAGGTACCCGGCGATGCGGACCATGTCATGTATGTGTGGTTCGATGCTTTGGCGAATTACCTCACCGCCGTGGGCTATCCTGATATGAAGGACCCGCGGCATGTGCATTGGCCAGCGGATGTGCATGTGGTGGGTAAGGAGATTATCCGCTTCCATTGCATTTATTGGCCTGCCTTCCTCATGGCCGCAGGTTTGCCCTTGCCTAAGCGTGTCTTTGCCCATGGATGGTGGACCGTTGAAGGCGAGAAAATGAGCAAATCGCTTGGTAATGTGTTGGACCCCAAAGCCCTTGCTGATGAGTTCGGGCTAGACCAGCTGCGCTTCTTTTTAATGCGGGAAGTCCCCTTTGGAGGGGATTCTAACTTTAGCCGCCGGTCGCTCATTACGCGGATGAATGTCGAATTAGCCAATGACCTCGGCAATCTTGCTCAAAGAACACTCAGCCAGATTGCGCGTAATCTTGATGGTGTGTTGCCAGAGCGTGGCGCATTGCAGGAAGATGATGAGCATATTTTAGCACAAGCCAGCCTTCTGCCCTCTATGACGCGTGATTATATCGGGCGTTTGGCCATTAGTGATGCGTTGGAGGAGATTTGGAAACTCATCCGTGAGGCGAATGCGTATATTGATAGGCAAGCCCCTTGGGTGTTGAAGAAGGAAAATCCCGCCCGCATGGCTGATGTATTGCGCGTGTTGGTCGATGTTATCCGCACAGTGGCGACTTTGCTCCAACCTTATATGCCTGATACGATGGCGAAGATGCTCGACCAGCTAGGGGTTGAGGAGGCTGAGCGTTGTTTTAAAGCGTTGGAAACACCCCTCCCCGGCGGGCGGGTGTTGCCAAAACCGCAAGGGCTATTCCCGCGCTTTGTGGAGGATGAAAAAGGCGCATGAAGGGGCTGATTGATACCCATTGCCATTTGGACCGGCTAGAGGACGTGCCAGCCGCTTTGGAGTTTGCGCGGCATCATGGGTTAGCGGGGATGATTACGATTGGCACGCGCTGGTCAGAGCGGGCGCGCCAACTGGCTTTAACCGCGCATGATAGCCCGGAGCTGCGTGTGTGGTGTGCGTTGGGGACACATCCCGACCATGCCCATGAGGAGGCCCTCCCTAGTCTTGATGAGATGCTCACAGCCCTTGAGGCCCCGCAAGTTGTGGCGATTGGGGAATCTGGGTTGGATTATTTCCACGGGACAGAGGCGGTGAAGCCTGCGCAACAAGCCTCTTTTCGCCGTCATATCGAGGCCGCGCGGGTAACGGGTTTGCCGTTGGTGATTCATACGCGCCAAGCTGATGATGATACGATTGCTATCTTGCAGGATGAGCATGAGAAAGGGGCGTTCCCTTTCTTAATTCATTGTTTTGCCTCTGGGGCGAAGCTTGCTGAGGCGGCTTTGGCGTTGGGGGGGTATCTTAGCTTCTCTGGTCTTTTGACCTTTAAAAAATGCGAGGAAATCCGCGAGGTCGCGCGTCATGCCCCTGAAGATCGGCTTTTGGTGGAGACTGATAGCCCCTTCTTGGCCCCTGTGCCTAAGCGTGGCAAGCCCAATACGCCGGGTTATGTTGTGCATACGGCGCAGCGTTTGGCTGAGGAGCGTGGGATGACGATGGAGCAGCTTGCGGCAGTGACGCGGGCTAATACGCAGCGTCTTTTTACAAAGAGTGCTGCATGAAGGTGACAATCCTCGGTTGTGGTGGCTCGGCCGGTGTCCCGATGATTGGGGGTGCTGAAGGAGCTGCTACGGGGATATGGGGCGTGTGTGACCCTGCTAATCAGCGGAATTATCGGTTGCGCTCTTCTATTGTGATAGAGCATGAGGGGTTTCGTCTGTTAGTCGATAGCGGGCCAGACCTCCGCCAGCAGATGCTTCATAATGGGCTGACACATATTGATGCAGTCTTTTACACCCATGCACATAGTGATCATATCGCAGGGTTAGATGAATTACGGGCGGTGAATCGCGTGATTGGCCGTCCCATCCAACTGTTAGCGAGCCAGGCGGTATTGAGTGAATTGCGGCAGCGTTTCTCTTACGCTTTTCGCCCGTGGGAGGGCGGTAATTTCTATTGCCCGGCTTTTGACGTACGAGAGGTCCCAGATTATGGCCCCGTTAGTCTTGGCCCTTTAACAGGCCATATCTTCCCGCAGAAGCATGGTTGGACGAGGAGCCTCGGCCTTAGGGTAGGGGATTTTGCTTATTGCACTGATGTCGAGAGCTTTCCCCCTGAATCCCTTACGGTTTTGCAGAATCTATCCATGTGGGTGGTAGGGTGCTTTCAACGGAAGGCTCATCCCTCTCATGGGTGGGTAGGGCGCGTGTTGGAGTGGCGTGAACAACTCCGCCCTCGTCATACAGTCTTGACCCATATGGGGCCGGATATGGATTATGAGTCCCTTTGCCGTTTATTGCCAGAGGATGTAAGGCCAGCATGGGATGGCATGGTGCTGTCTCCTTAAATGTTTCAGCACCATGGGGTTAGATGATGTTTATTGTCCCAGTGTTATTCTGGCGGATAAGGCTGCGGGTACGTTACTTTGTTAGCGGGGCCGGGCGGCTGAGGACGGCCACGTTTGCCACATGCATTTAGCCCTAAGAGTAAACTTCCCCCCACAAAGGTAAGGACGCTTAACTTAATGAGTGTCGTGCGGATGGAGCGCATCTTATTTACTTTCTTTATGATGATTAAGGCGTTCTAGCCACGCAGTGGCTTGAGCATGTACATTCTGCGGTGCGGTCCCGCCCTTGCTCGTGCGTGACGCGAGGGAGGATTCAACAGTCAAAACCTCATAGAGAGAGGCATTAATACCGGGCTCTACAGCCTGCATCTCCTCTAAGGAGAGGTCGGCAAGGTCACAGCCTTTTTGCTCGGCCAAACTCACAAGTCGCCCTGTAACATGATGCGCCGTGCGGAAGGGGAGGCGCAGTGCGCGTACAAGCCAATCGGCAAGGTCTGTCGCGGTGGAGAAACCTGCTCCCGCTAGCTCTCTCATGCGTGCCTTATTGGCTTTGAGGTCCCGAATCATACCCTCCATTGCAGCGAGGGAGAGGGTGATGGCCGTTGTTGCGTCAAAAACAGGCTCTTTATCCTCTTGCGTATCTTTCGCATAAGCGAGGGGCAGGCCCTTCATGACGGTTAGTAAGCCGATGAGGTCTCCCGTAATGCGGCCGACTTTGGCGCGGACAAGCTCCGCCGCATCAGGATTACGCTTTTGCGGCATGATGGAAGAGCCCGTTGTGAAGGCATCTGAGAGATGCACAAAATTAAATGCGGCAGACGCCCATTGTACAATCTCTTCAGAGAGACGAGAGAGATGCATCGCCTCTAGGGAGAGGGCGGAGAGATATTCCAACGCGAAATCACGGTCAGATACAGCATCAAGAGAGTTAGCTGTAGGGCGGTCAAACCCTAGGGATTGGGCCGTCATCTCGCGGTCGATGGGGAAAGAGGTCCCCGCAAGCGCGGCAGAGCCAAGGGGGCACTCATTCATCCGGCGGCGCGCATCACGCAGGCGAGAGGCATCGCGGGAGAGCATCTCCACATAGGCGAGTAAATGATGCCCAAAGGTCACAGGCTGAGCAACTTGAAGATGCGTAAAGCCCGGCATGGGGGTATCGTGATACTCCAAAGCGCGGCGGGCGAGGGTCCGCATGAGGGCTTCGGTTTGCTCTATGATGCCATCAATGGAATCCCGCACCCAAAGGCGGAAATCCGTTGCGATTTGGTCATTGCGAGAGCGGGCGGTGTGCAGACGTTTACCAGCCTCACCAATGCGCTCAGAGAGGCGGGATTCGATATTCATATGAATATCTTCCAAAGCGGGGGAGAAGGGGAATGTCCCTTCCTCAATCTCCTTACCAATGGCTGCTAAGCCGCTCTGAATCTCGGCTTCTTCTTGGGCTGTAAGTAGGCCAACCTTGCGCAGCATAGCTGCATGAGCGAGCGAGCCGCGAATATCTTGTCGCCAGAGGGTTTTATCAAACCCAATAGAGGCGTTGATTTCCTCCATAATCGCGGCGGGGCCACTGGCAAAACGTCCACCCCATTGGGGGTTGGCAGCTTCGGGAGCGGCTGGTTTATTTGCAGGGGAGGCGTTGCTGGTATTAGGGTGCGTCATGAGGACCGATATGATGAGATACTTAAAGAAGATTCGCGTAGGTGCCGTTTGTTTGGCTCTCCTTACTGTAGCGGCTGTGGGGGTAAGGCACAATTACGCGCAGGCTGATGGATTGCAGAATCTGCAAGAATTGGAGCCAGAGCCCGCTCTCTCTGCCCCGGTGATGCTTCCCGTCACTGGCTTAGCAGGGCAGAAGGCGACCCTCCCATTGCATGAAAATAAGCCTTATATGCTGCATTTATGGGCGACATGGTGCCTGCCTTGCCGGGAGGAATTGCCTAAGCTTGCAGCTTTGTTAAAGGCACATCCCGATCTTCCCATTGTGCCTGTAGCGTTAGATAGTGGGGCAGCAGAGCAAGTAGCTGCTGCTTTGCCCCGCCTGCATGCTGTGGGTTTACCCGTATGGGTCGCAGAGCGTGAGCACGTGCAACCTTTCATCAAAACGGTGAAAGATCCGGGCTTGCCGATGACGCTGCTGATTGACGCAAGCGGGCAAGTGCGAGCGATTTCCGATGGCGGGGTGGATTGGGGGGAGTCGCAGGCTGTATCTATAATCCACACTTTATTGCAGGAAACAGAATGACGCGTGCGCCAACCATGCCGTTATTAAGTGCGGCAGACCCTTTGCCTTATCATATTCTCCCTCCAAGGGAGGAAAGTCCCTTTGTGATGATTAGCGACCATGCCGGGCAGGCTGTGCCTTCATCTCTGGGGGATATGGGGGTGCCCCCTCAGGCGTGGGAGCGGCATATCGCTTATGATATTGGCATTAAGGAGGTTGGGCGGCATCTGCAAAACGCCTTGGGATGTTTGTTGATTGAGCAGGTCTATTCTCGCCTGGTGATTGATTGTAACCGGGCCGCAGGGCATCCAACGTCTATCCCGCCGGTGAGTGATGGCACGGCGATTGCGGGGAATCAGAATCTTTCCCAGCAAGAGCGGTATGCGCGAGAGGAGGAGATACTCCATACTTATCATGATGAGATAGAGCGTCATCTTGCTCAGCGGGATAAAGGGGAGTTTTTGTTTGTCTCTCTCCATAGCTTTACCCCCGCTATGGAGGGTGGAGAGCCGCGCCCGTGGGAGATTGGCCTTTTGCATGATCATGACCCACATTCAGCGCGCCTTATGCGTACTCTTTTGGAGGCAGAAGGCGGGTTATGTGTGGGGGATAATCAGCCTTATGTGTTAAATAGCCATAATGAATATAGCGTGCCTTATCATGCAGGGCGGCGTCAGCTCCCTGCTTTGGAGATTGAAATTAGGCAAGATTTAATCTCCGATGACGCTGGGCAACGCGCATGGGCGGAGCGTTTGGCACGTCTCTTGCCGCTTTTATGGGCGCAACGCAAAGAGAGAGCATGATGATTAATGGTAAAACGGTTTTAGCGGGCGTTATTGGGTGGCCTGTTGCCCATTCACGCTCGCCTATGTTGCATAATCATTGGTGTAAGGTGCATCAGATCAATGGGGCTTATGTCCCTCTGCCTGTTGCGCCGGGGCAGTTAGAGGTCGCGTTGCGTGGCTTGGCAGCAGCGGGATTTCGCGGCGTAAATGTTACAATCCCCCATAAGGAGGAGGCTTTTCGCTTATGTGATGAGCTAACAATGACCGCAAAGCGGGCTGGTGCGGCTAATACGCTACGTTTTGAGGATGGGCGCATCCTTGGGGATTGTACGGATGGCACGGGCTTTTGCGATAATTTGCGGGCTCATGCCGTATCTCCCAGCGGGTCTGTGTTGATTCTTGGTGCAGGTGGGGCAGCACGGGCGATTGCTGCAGCCTTGCAGGATTGCGGGTGCGATGTTTTCATCACTAATCGGACGACCGCACGGGCTGAAGCCTTAGTCTCGGCTCTTGGGGCAGGGGCTGTGTTGCCATGGGCGGATTGGCCTGCCCGTTTAGGGGAGATGCAGATACTCATCAATGCGACATCACTTGGTATGGGTGGCTATGATGAGACGGATTGGCCCAGCATCCTCCAACAGGCTCAATTAGGGTTGAGTGTTGCTGATATTGTTTATACCTCCCTCCAAACCCCTCTATTGCGCGCTGCTCAACAGCGTGGGTTACGCACTGTAGAGGGCTTAGGGATGTTGCTGTACCAAGCGCGGGCTGGGTTTCATGCGTGGTTTGGTTTATGGCCAGAGGTTGATAAGCAGAGCTTTGACCTTTTGATGGCAGACCTTACTTAGTTATGTATGTTCTGGGCCTTACAGGGGGAATGGCAGCGGGGAAAAGTACGATCGCGGCTTTATTTCGCCGTGCTAAGGTCCCAGTTTTTGACGCTGATGCCTGCGTGCGTCGCCTACAAGCCCCTCATGGGCGGGCTATTGGGCCTTTGCAGCGGGCGTTCCCTGCGGTGGTGCATAATGGGCAGTTAGACCGTGTGGCTCTGCGGCGGCTCATCGGGCAAGATGCAGCCGTGTTGCCCCGGTTGGAGCAGATAATCCATCCCCTTGTTAAGCAAGAAAGACGCGCATTTTTGGCGCGGTGTCGGGCGCGGGGCGTGCCGTTTTGCGTATTGGATATTCCTTTATTGTGGGAAACAGGAGCAGAGCGTGATTGCACAGCCGTGATGGTGGTGGAGGCCCCGCTCGCTGTGCGGATAGCGCGTTTGCGGCAGCGTCATCAACATCGCGGGCAGATGAGTGTTGAGGAGGCCAAAGCCTTTCTAACACGCCAAATGACAGACCAAGAGAGACGACAGCGGGCCGATATCGTGATAAAAACGGGACTGTCTCGTGCGTTTAGTGCGCGGCAGATTCATCGCTTTTTGCAGCAATTACGGCAGGAGAGGGATGAGGCTTCTGCACAGGAAGGGAAGATATGACGCGTTCTATCCTCTTTGATACAGAGACCACAGGGCTAGACCCTGATACTGGCGATAGGGTCATTGAGATTGCTGCTTTGGAATTGGTGAATGATTTGCGGACGGAAAATTACTTCCACGTCCTCATTAATCCAGAGCGAGACATCCCGGCTGAGGCCACAAAAGTGCATGGTTTTACGTTGGCCGATTTGGAGGGCAAACCCCTTTTTGCTGATATTGCTGATGAGTTTTTAGCCTTCATCGGTGATGGGAAGATGATAGCCCATAATGCACCGTTTGACTTCAAATTCATCAATGCGGAGCTAAAACGGGCCGGGCGTCCACCATTGGATTATGAAAGCCGCGCGGTTGATACAGTCATTATGGCGCGGAAGAAGTTCCCCGGTATGCCTGCGAATTTGGATGCGCTCTGCCGTCGTTTTAATATCGACCTCTCCGAGCGTGGCACGCATAATGCGTTGCTTGATTGCCGCTTGCTTGCCGATGTGTATGTAGAGCTTATCGGTGGACGACAACGCGGTTTGGGGCTGGGTAATGAGCAAACACAAAGAACTTCATCAGAGGGGCGGGTAAAGCGTAAGGCGGTAACAGGGCGTACCCCGCGCCCTATGGCCCCGCCAGATGAAGCTACATTAGCCCGTCATGCCCAGTTTTTAGAGACGGTCGATAACCCTCTTTGGATGCGAGAGTGAAGCGCGTCCTGTTCATCACGGCGCATCGGTTGGGGGATGCTGTTATCTCTTTAGCGGCCCTTTCGGCCATGATGGCACGCTATCCGCAGGCATATTTTACCATCGTATGCGGCCCGGCTGTGTGTGACCTCTTTCGTTATATGCCGCGTTGCGAACGGCTGATTGTAATGGAGAAACGCCCTTATAATCAGCATTGGCTTGCTCTATGGCGCGATGTTGTGCGTTATCGGTGGGAGGTAGTGGTGGATTTACGGGCCTCTCTTGTCAGTTATGGGGTATGGAGCAGGGCGCGTTATAAGGTTCGTGGAGGGCGGCAAAAGGGCTTAAAGCTGGCTCAACATGCGCGCGCTTTAGGCGTACAATATGCACATTACCCCACCTTATGGTTAGGAGCGCAGGAGCAGGCCTATGCTGCTACGCTTTTGCCTGATGAGGGTGTATGGCTCGCTTTAGCCATTACGGCGGGGACAGAGCATAAAATCTGGCCCGTTGAATCCTTTGCGACATTCGCGCGGCAGATGCAGGCAAGGGGGTTTCGCCCCCTTTTGGTTTATGGGCCGGGGGAGCGAGAAGCACGCCTTGCCGCCCCAGTACGGGCCTTATTGCCTAATGTGTTGGATATTGGGGGCGGGCAGTATAGCCTTGCTCAAGTAGCGGCCCTTATTGCGCGTTGCTCTCTCTTTGTGGGGGGTGATTCGGGGTTGATGCATCTTGCTGCGGCTTTAAATGTGCCAACATTAGGGTTGTTTGGGCCAAGTTATGCGTCCCAATATGCACCATCAGGCCGATGGGCGGAGGTTCTTTTGGCCCCCGGCCCGGAGGGAGAGGGTGATATGGCCGCCTTAAAGGTGGAAAATGTGCAGCATGCCGCCTTGGCTCTTTATGAACGGGCCAGAGCACAGTAGAATTACACCATTATTTAGATAGAGCGATGGCCAAGCCTCTAAGGAGATATCATGCGATTTGACCTCATCATTCGGAACGGGCGGTGCATTTTCCCATGGGGGGAGGCCCAAGCGGATATTGGGGTCCGTGATCAGAAGATTGCCTCATTGAGTGTTTCCTCGCAGGATGAAGCCACACGGGTGATTGATGCAACGGGGCTTTATGTTCTCCCCGGCCTGATTGATTCTCACGTTCATTTGCGTGACCCCGGCAAGCCTGAGGCAGAGACGTTGGAGACAGGCACACGCGCTGCTGCCTTAGGGGGGATTACCTCCGTCTTTGATATGCCTAACACAAACCCCACCGTGACCGATAAAAAGATGCTGGATTGGAAGCGTCAGCATATTATCGACACAGCCCATATAGACGTCGCAATGTATATCGGGGCTACGCGGGAGAATACCCCTTTACTTGCTGAGTTTGAGCAAGAGGAGGGCGTATGTGGAGTGAAGGTTTTTGCTGGTTCCTCCACTGGTGATTTGATGATTGAAGATGATGAGGGGATAGAGGCCGTTCTACGCTCGGGTCATCGCCGTGTCTCATTTCATTCAGAGGATGAATATCGCCTGCGGGAACGGCGGAAGCTGTTTGAGCCGGGTCAGCCTTACCATCTCCATGCAGAATGGCGAGATGCTGAATGTGCCATCCGTGGGACGAAGCGTATCTTGGCATTATCGCATAAGACGGGGCGGCCTATCCATATTCTTCATGTCTCGACAGAGGAGGAGTTTACCCTTCTGGCTGAGAACCGGCGTTACGCCACCGTGGAGGTCTTGGTTAATCATCTAACCAATGAAGGGCCGGGATGCTATGAGCGTCTTGGAGGTAAGGCGGTGATGAATCCTCCGTTGAGGAATGAACGCTGCCATTTTGAGGCTGGATGGGCCGCCTTGCGTGATGGCCGGGTGGATGTTGTTTCCTCCGACCATGCCCCGCACCCTAAGGATGCGAAGGAGCTCCCTTGGTTGGAGTGCCCCTCCGGCCTAACGGGTGTGCAGACGATTGTTCCTTTGATGTTGGACCATGTAAATGCGGGGCGGTTGAGCCTGACACGCCTTGTTGATGTGATGGCTGCTGGCCCTGCACGGGTTTATGGCCTGCCCAATAAGGGGCGGCTCGCCGTGGGGTTCGATGCTGACATCACCCTTGTGGATATGAAAAAGCAACGCACCATTAGTAATGACTGGATAGCCTCCCCCGCCGGATGGACGCCTTATGACGGTAAAAGCGTGACAGGCTGGCCCGTTGGGACGATTGTGCGCGGTCATGTGGTGATGGAGGATGATGCGATTATCACGCGTAATGTAGGCCAGCCTATCCGCTTTCAGCCATAACGAGTTAAGAAGGCGATGTTTTTTTATCGTGATAGTATGTTGGTAGCAGAGCCGCCATGCTATAGGGTGCGGAATGAGTGTGTGCAGTCCAGCTAAGGATACGGCGTGGCAGACGATTTATTTCAAGAATTAGAGGAAGAACAACGCCTTGCAAAAATGCGTAGCGTGGGCTTGCGCGTGGGTGTGGTGGTGTTGTGCGTGCTTATTGTAGCAGGCATTGGCGGTGGTGTTTGGGGATGGAAGCAGCATCAGCTTCATACTGCTCAGGCGCAAGCGTCTAATCGTTATTTTGAGGCCATGTCACTGCTTGGGGCGTTGTCGGGCAAGCCTGTGACAGAGGGGGCGGCTCATCAAAAAGCTGAAGGCATTTTACAAGAGCTTGCCCAAAGCGCGCCAGAGGGTGTGCGGAGCTACGCTGCTATGTATTTGGCGGAACTTAAACTGCAAGAGCATGACACAGCCTCCGCTTTGAGATTATGGTCCGCTGTTGCGGAAGATAAAAAAGCAGATACGTCTCTTCGCTCTATGGCGCAGTATCGAGGGTTGAATGCGCGGATGGATACGGCCCCGCGTGATGAGCTCCGGGCGGGGTATCAAGCTTTAGTGCAAGAGGGCGGGAGTTGGGTCCCTCTTGCGAAGGAAGGCCTAGCGGTGCTTGACCTCGCACCGGGTAGCACAAAGACAGACCATGAGGAGGCACGCCGCCTTTTGCAGCAAGTGCAATCCTCCCCCGATAGTACAGAGGGCCTGCGTCAACGGGCTGGGATGTTATTACAAACATTAGGAGAGGCTGGATGAGCCATCGTTTTTCTTCACCTTCGCTTGGCCAGCCTGTAAAGACATCTCGGCGGTCTGTTCTTAAAGGGGCTTGCTCTGTTGCGGCGATGGCCGGGCTTGCAGGCTGCGGTATTTTTGAGGACGATCCCAAGAAAACAGTTCTTCCCGGGCGGCGTATTGATGTCCTTTCCACCGGGGCGGGCTTGACGGTAGACCCGCATGATAAATCGGTCGTTCAATTACCAGCGGTTCAGCCTGTTCATCAATGGATGCAGGAAGGCCGTGTGCCCTCTCATGAGGCTGTAAACGCCGCATGGAGTGGTACGCGTCAGCTATGGAGCCAATCTATCGGTGCCGCCGTGAAGGAAGTGGGTTGGCTGTCCAATGTATTTTTTGTGCCCAATCGTCATGGCGCATTGCAATCCTCTCCCGTTATAGGGGGCGGGCGGCTCTTTACGGTGGATGCTCAAGGGGCTATCCGCGCTTGGAGCTGGCCAGATCGCAAGCTGTTATGGCATTGTCAGCCTGCGCGTAAAACGCGCTCGACCAATATCGGCGGCGGCATCGCGCTTGTTGATGATACACTTTATGTTGTGGATGGTATTGCACAAGCTCTCGCCCTGGATGCTGCAACAGGGAAGCAGAAATGGGTTGTCGATATTGGCACGCCGGGCCGCTCTGCCCCGACAATCGTTGATGGCTTGATGTTCTTTACCACGATTGATGCTCGCTTATTTGCGCTGGAAGCCAGCACGGGTAAACAACGTTGGACCTATCAAGCTACCAATGTGAGTACGAGCTTGTTTGGGGCAGGCGCTCCGGCTGTGGTCAATGGCATTGTAGTTGTTGGGTTCGGCAGTGGTGATCTTCTGGCCCTCCGTGCAACCTCTGGTGAGATCGTATGGAGCGATAGTCTCGGTGGGGGTAATGGGCTTGGTGCGATGCTGGACTTCGCGTGCGTGCGTGGTGGTCCTGTCGTGGTGGATGGTACAGCCTACGCAATTTCTCTCTCCCGCGTGCTGGTAGCGATTGATATGCGCTCCGGCCGCCGTTTGTGGGAGCGTGAGGTGAGCGGTCAGTCCCCGCTCTGCATTTGTGGTGATTGGCTCTATGTCATTTCGCTGGATCAGCAACTCGCTTGCCTCGACCGGGTAAGCGGGCAAGTGCGTTGGGTGAAGCAGCTGACCCGCTTTGAGGACCCCAAACACGAGAAAAAGGGCATCCAATGGACAGGCCCAATCTTGTTGAACAATAAACTTGTTTGCCTCTCCAGTATGAAGCGTGGCGGCATGGTGATTATTGATGCAAAAACAGGGAGCGATCTAGGGAAGATTGACACGCCATCATCTTGCCAAGTCCAGCCGATTGTGTGTGATGGGCAGCTGCTTGTCTTAAGTGATGATGGTGTCTTACGCGCCTATGGTTGAGTCGGTTGAATCAGGCCGGCTGCCGGTTGTCGTTATCGCAGGACGGCCAAATGTTGGGAAATCCACCATTTTCAACCGGCTTGTTGGGCGGCGTCAGGCCATTGTGTCGGACGTGCCCGGCGTAACGCGTGATCGTAAAGACGGTGTTGCGATGCTGCGCGGGCGGCGTGTGCGCCTTGTTGATACAGCCGGCTTGGAAGAAGCCGCTCCAGAGACCCTCTTTGGCCGTATGCGTGCCTCATCAGAGCAGGGTATTGCGCAAGCGGATTTGGTGGTTTTCTGTGTTGATGTACGGGCTGGTATCACCCCAGCAGATGAGCATTTTGCGAATTGGCTGCGGCGGCAGAACCGCCCCGTTCTTCTTGTGGCGAATAAGGCGGAGGGGCGTGCAGGGGCCGAGGCCGCGATGGAGGCTTATTCTCTGGGGTTAGGGACGCCTCTTGCGGTTTCTGCCGAGCATGGGGAAGGTCTGGCGGACCTTATGGGAGAGATTGCAAGTCTTCTCCCTGATGAAGATACACTTGCCGAGCATGATGGGGAAAAGCCGCTTCGCATCGCTATTATTGGCCGCCCTAATGCGGGGAAATCCACCCTTTTGAATAGTTTGCTCGGTGAGGAGCGCATGATTACCGGCCCGGAGGCTGGCTTAACGCGCGATGCTGTTAGCGTTGGGCTAGAGGATGACATTGGGCCGATTGAGATTGTCGATACAGCGGGTATGCGTAAACGTGCGCGCGTGCAAGAAGGATTAGAGCGCGTCTCTGTCTCTGCCTCTATTGAGGCAATGAAGATGGCGGAGGTCGTCATCCTCGTGCTGGATGCCGAGCGCGGTGTGGATGAGCAAGACTTGCAAATCGCACGGTTGATCGAGCGAGAAGGGCGGGCCTGTGTGCTGGCCCTTAATAAATGGGATGCGGTAAAGGAGCGTCAAGCAACACGCAAAGCTATTGCGGGACGGATCGAAATATCACTCGCGCAAATGCGAGGGATTGAGGTGGTCACATTCTCTGCTCTAACAGGTGAAGGGCTAAATCGCCTTTTGCCTGCTGTGCGTCGTGCGAGCGAGGTATGGAATGCTCGCGTGGGGACAAGCGATTTAAACCGTTGGTTTGAAGAAGCAGTGGAAAAACACCAGCCTCCTCTTGTGGATGGTCGGCGTTTGAAACTGCGTTACATGACGCAAGCAAAGAGTCGCCCTCCCACTTTTGTGCTATTTGGGACGCGGGCGGAGCAACTGCCAGATAGCTATAAGCGTTACCTTATCAATGGGCTACGGGAGACATTTCATCTTCCCGGTACGCCGATAAGATTGCTCCTGCGGGGTAGCCGTAACCCTTTTGTGAAGCAAAACGAGCATTAAAAAGATTGCAGACTAAGCCAATAAATCATACTCCCCCGATGCTTCATGCTGGAGAGGTATTTTAAAGGTATGGTTAAGGAGAGATCATGGTCGGAGTAGCACCGGTATCCCAGCGAGAGAAAGGTTCCGCAGTCACGCAGAAAGCAACAGGCCGTGCTACCGTATTGGGGATTCTGGCCGCTTTATCTGGGTTGATGTTCGGGCTGGATACGGGTGTTGTCGCTGGTGCGTTGCCTTTTATGGCGATGGATTTTCACGCTGGGCCTGTTTTACAAGGGTGGATTGTATCTTCCATGATGGCAGGTGCGGCCTTTGGGGCTATGTTTGCTGGGCGTATTTCCGTCTCCTTTGGCCGGACAGGGGCCATGCTAGGGGCTGGTATTTTCTTCCTAATAGGGACGCTCTTTTGTGCTTTTGCTCCTGGTGTGGGGTTAATTATTACGGGGCGTGTTTTGTTAGGGCTTGCTGTTGGTGTAGCCGCTTTTGCCGCCCCGCTTTATATCTCTGAAATTACGGTAGAATCTGCTCGTGGGGCGATGATTTCTTTCTATCAACTCATGGTCTCATTGGGGATTTTCCTTGCCTTTATTTCCGATAGCTTTTTGTCCTCAGGGGGGCATTGGCGGTGGATGTTAGGCATTATGGCCCTACCGGCTATATTGTTCCTTATTGTGGTGTTGATACTTCCCCAAAGCCCGCGTTGGTTGATGATGCGTGGCGATACAGAGCGTGCCCGTACGGTCCTGCGTGTTCTGCGCTCTGATGAAGAAGTAGCCGAGGCAGAGCTTGCTGATATTCATAGCCGGCTCTCTAAGAGTAGTGATGCTGGCTTTGGGTTGTTCCGTAGTAATCGTCATTTCAGACGGTCCGTATTTTTAGGGATTGTGCTGCAAATTATGCAGCAGCTAAGTGGTATTAACGCGCTTTTATATTATGCGCCTCAGGTGTTTGAGGCTGCTCATTTTGGCGTGAATGCCTCTGTTTGGGCGACTACACTTGTTGGCTTGACAAATATGGTCTTCACCGGTGTGGCGATTATGTTTGCAGACCGCTGGGGCCGGCGTCCTCTTTTGCTGACAAGCTGTGCAATTGTTGGATTAGCTTTAGTAGGGGTGAGTGTCGTTCTGGCTTATGGTGGGGGTAGTGTGACAGCTTCCTTCTTGCTTTGTGGGTTTATCCTCCTTTTTGTAGCAGGGTTTGCTATTGGGGAGGGGCCGCTTGTTTGGGCGCTTTGTTCTGAGGTACAGCCCACGCGCGGGCGGGATTTCGGCATTGGTTGTTCCACGGTGACAAATTGGGTAGCGAATTGGGTCATTTCTAGCATCTTCCCACTGCTCATGCTTGTTATGAACGCGTCATGGACGTTCATCCTTTTTGCAGCATTTAATGGTATGTTCCTTCTCATCACATTAGGTTTTGTGCCAGAGACAAAGGGTGCGTCCCTGGAGCAAATCGAGAGCAATCTTTTTGCAGGGGTTCCCCTGCGTTATTTAGGAGAGCAGAGAGATCATGGGCAGTAAAATGACCGATCCTAGCCTGGAGGGTGAATACGACCCTGAGAGACACGCTGGCCTTTATGGGATGCAGCGTGTCAAGGCGATGTCATCGGTCATTTTAGCCTTGATGCTATCGATTTTGGATTATTCAGTCGCCAATGTGGCATTGCCTACCATCGCGACGGATATGCATTCGTCTCCATCGCAGGCGATTTGGGTTATCAATGCTTATCAGCTTGCGAATTTGGCCTGCCTCTTGCCGTTGGCTGCCCTTGGGGCGCGGGTTGGCTTTGGGCGGATGAGCCAGTTAGGGATTGTCTTATTCCTCATCGCCTCGGTAGCCTGTGCTGTATCCCAAAATATGTTAGAGCTTACCTTAGCCCGCGCGTTACAAGGGGTTGGTAGCTCCTGCATTATGAGTGTGAATATTGCACTCGTACGCTTCATTTACCCTCATAAATTGATTGGTAAAGGGATTGCACTCAATGGGTTATTCATTGGGTTAGGGGTGGCATTAGGGCCGACTATTGGTTCGTTTATCCTCTCTATTGCTTCATGGCCGTGGATATTTTGGATTAACCTACCCTTGGGCGGCGCGGCTATTTTACTAGCGAGCCGTGCTTTACCTAAAACACCGCGTAGTGATGTAAAAACTGACATTCCCGGCTCTATCCTTACAGTCGTGTCCTTTACACTTTTAGGTGTGGGGTTGGATGGCTTTATGCACGGTGATATAGGCTGGGGAGCGGGTCTGACAGGTTGGAGTTTGGTGAGCTGGTGGTTGCTCTTACGCTGGCAGAAAAAACGGACTGAGCCAATTGTCCCTCTGGATTTGCTCAAACGTGTGCCGTTTCTTGTCGCGTGTTTGGTAAGCTTTTGTGGTTTTGTGGCGTCTAACCTGTATATTGTGGCGATGCCTTTCACCTTGGCGGTTGCTTTTCATAAAAACCCAGCAACAGTTGGGTTGTTGATTGCCCCTTGGGCCGTAGGGGTTGCGGTTATGTCCTTCACAGTGGGGAAAATTGCTGATCGTTTCCCTGCATCGTTATTGTCCTCCATTGGGCTGTTGATAACCTGTATTGGCTTTATTTTACTCTGTACTTTGCCATTGGATGCGAGCAATAGTGCCATTGCATGGCGGACTTTATTAGCGGGTATGGGGTTTGGGTTTTTCCAACCGCCTAATAATCGCGCGATTATGGTTACAGCCCCGCCGGGGCGCGAAGGGGGAGCAAGCGGGATGTTGTCCGTAGCGCGTCTCTCTGGCCAAACAACGGGGGCTTTGCTGGTGGCAGGGTTGTTTACCTTATTCTCCCATCCTGCCTTCATTTGCTTAGGAGCGGCGGCGTTTGTGGCCTTTTTTGGGGCTATGCTGAGTGCGGGGCGGATTTTATTTAAAAGCCGAGTGGCCCCCCGTTAACTCCCAGGCGTCCTAGGACAAAGGCGCATGCCAGTATGAGGCCTATTAGGACATTCTGCTTGAAGAAACAGAGGCAGAGTGGTGCATCATGGGGGGTGAGGCGTTTCACCTGATAGGCCATCATTAGGCCAGCGAGGAGGAAGGGCAGCCAAAAGACCGGTGCCAGGTGTGCTGTGTAAGCCGCCCCGGCAAAGAAGGCCATCGTCAGCCCATAGCAAAGCCCAACAAATAAGCGGGCATGGCTGAGCATTAAACGTGAGGTCGATTTCACGCCAATGCGTGCATCATCTTCCATATCTTGGAAGCCGTAAATCGTATCAAAACCGAGTTGCCAGAGGATAACCCCACTATAGAGGAGTATCCCCGGTAGATCGATATTCTCTTGGCTGGCAGCGTAGCCCATAGGGGCCCCAAAGCCGAAGGTGAAGCCCATCACAAGTTGTGGCCACCATGTGAGGCGTTTTGCGGTGGGGTAGAATGTCACAAAGAGCATCGCGACAGGAGCTAAGGCCCAGCAGAGGGGGGGTAAAGCGAGGAGGACAGCCAGCCCGCCTAACAGGAGAAGGATGAGCAGCCCGATTCCTTGCTTTAGGCTGAGTGCCCCACTGGCGAGGGGACGGCCTGCCGTGCGAGAGACTTGGGCGTCAATTTTGCGGTCCCATATATCGTTAATTACACATCCTGCAGAGCGCATCAGCAGTGAGCCAATGGCAAATAGCCCGACATAGAGGAGCCGTTTTTGCAAGCTGGGGCCTTGGGCAGCAAGGAAAATGCCAAACACGCCGGGGAGGAAGAGGAGCCATGTGCCAACGGGCCGGTCTAAACGGGCAAGAAGCGCGTAGGACCGCCACGGCTCACCAAGCCGCCCGATGAGGCCATTCTGGCAAATATCAGTATGAGGATGCTTTTGAATCATAAAGTTAGTGCTTAGCGAGAATGAGGGGGAGGTCAATATTTTATCATCATCTCTGGCAAGCTGTGAGGGAACGCGTTATGCCCTTAGAGATTATGAGCCGTACAGAACCACGCCTTTTTATTGTCGAATCCGCTTTCCCTTGGGATGAGGGCGCGATTATTGAGCTTTCTGCAGGGCAGGCGCATTATCTAGGTAAGGTCATGCGTTTGCAGGTGGGGGACGCTGTTGTGCTGTTTAATGGGCGCGATGGCGAATGGCATGCCGAGATTGAGAGCTTACAAAAGCAGCGTGGCTCTGCACGGTTGCGCTCTTGCCTGCGCCCGCAGGAGGAGACAAAGGGGATAGAGCTGCTTTTTGCCCCATTAAAGCGCGATGCGACGGAGTTAGTTATTCGCATGGGGACGGAGCTTGGGGTAACGCGCTTTCGCCCTGTTGTGACAGCTAGGACGAATACGCATCGCCTTAATTTGGAGCGTCTAGCCGTTATCGCGCAGGAAGCCGCAGAGCAATGCGAGCGGTTGGATGTCCCAGAGATTATGCCGTTAGAGCCATTGGCCGCTGTGCTGGCCCGTTGGCCTAACCGGCGTACCTTAACTGTTGCGTTGGAGCGTGTTGGCCAAGGTGGGGCACCGTCTTCATGTGATGCGCTGCTCATTGGGCCGGAGGGAGGTTTTGCGGAGGATGAAATCTACCGTCTAACGCGGCATGAGGCTGTGCAGTCTTTTTCTTTAGGGCCGCGTATTTTGCGGGCTGATACGGCTGCTTGTGCTGCTCTAGCGCAGATTATGGCGGTACGATAAAGGGGATTCTGTGCTGGTCTCTTGAATGAGCATCATGATGACCCCTAATATGCAGTCTCTGGCTTACGGACAATTCTGGCGGTCCTATAGCGTATTAAGATGAATTATAGCCGGTAAGGTTTTGTGTATGTCCAATCCAGGTGAGAGCAATACAGCTCCAATTGAAAATAAAGCGCAGCTTATTGATGTTCTCGCTAAGGGCTGTAAGCCGCAAGAGGCGTGGCGGATTGGGACAGAGCATGAGAAGTTCGGCTTCCGCCTGCCAGAGCGTGCGCGGGGGGATTTAAAGCCTTTTGCCCCACCAGCTTACGAACCAGAAGGGATTGAAGCCCTTTTAACCGCTTTGGAAGGGCCAGACTGGCAGGCTATCCGCGATAATGGGCATATTATTGGCCTAAAAGGTGCTGGGGCGCATAAGGGACGTTCCATCTCCCTAGAGCCTGCAGGGCAATTTGAGCTCTCTGGCGCACCCGTGCGGACGCTGCAAGAGACAGAGCAGGAGATGATTGCTCATTTCCAGCAGATTAGTGGGCCTGCGCGGGAGTTGGGTTTGGGCTTTGCCCCTTTGGGATTCCAGCCGCTTTGGCCGCGTGATGCCATGCCGTGGATGCCCAAAAGCCGCTATGCGATTATGCGCCGTTATATGCCGAAAGTTGGGCGGCGTGGGCTGGATATGATGACGCGTACCTGCACTGTGCAGGTGAATCTTGATTTCTCCAGCGAGGCCGATATGGCGCGCAAAATGCGCGTCTCCCTTGCCTTACAGCCGCTTATCACCGCGCTGATGGCCAATTCCCCATTCGCAGAGGGTAAGCCAACCGGCCGTCTCTCTAATAGGGCTTATATCTGGTTAGATACGGATAACCAGCGGAGTGGCCAGCCCACGCCTTTCTTTGAGGAAGGCTTTGGGTTTGAACGTTATGTGGATTGGGCGTTGGATGTCCCGATGTATTTTGTCAATCGGGATGGGCATAACCTTGATGTTGCAGGTTGTTCCTTCCGCAAATGGTTGGCTGGGGAGCAACAAGAGCCATTAAAGGGCCTACATCCCACCCTTGGGGATTTTGAGGATCACCTTACAACATTATTCCCTGATGTGCGGTTGAAGCAGTTTTTAGAGATGCGCGGGGCTGATGCGGGCAATCCGTCTATGATGATTGCACAATCCGCCTTCTGGGTCGGGCTGTTCTATGACCCTGATGTGCTGGCTGAGGCGGAACAGCTGGTGAAGGAGCAGCCTTGGCTACAATATCAATCCCTTGCGGAATTGGTTGTCGAGAAAGCTATGGATGCGCCATTCCCCGGTGGGTTACGCCCTCTTGCTAAGCGGGTTTTGGAGCTTTCGGAACGTGGCCTAAAAACGCGTAATTATGGGGAGGAATATTACCTCGCACCGCTTTATGAGATTGCTGATGGGGCTAAAACACAAGCCGAACGCTGGTTAGAGCAATATTATGGGGCATGGCGTGAGGATGTGCGGCCCATTTTCCAAGCTGCGGATATCTCTTTATAAGTAAGGCGGAGTGGTCAGATGAAGATGAAACATATCATAACCGCTTGCGCGATGGCTATTAGCTTAGGCAGTGGGGTCATGGCTCTGGGGAAGGAGGCATATGCTGCGGCATCCCTTACCCCGGCGCAGCAAGGTTGGGTGCATAAGATTGAATCGAGCTTGAAAGCGGCAAAAACCTTTCAAGCACGTTTTGAGCAAGTGAGCGAGCAGAATGGCACAGCCACGGGCACGGTCTTGTTAGAGCGGCCGGGGCAGATGCGTTTTTCATACGATCCACCAAGCCCGCTCTTACTAGTAGCTAATGAGGGGAAAGTGGTGTTTCAGGACCGCAGCATAGGGCAGGTTACGACCATCCCCTTGGAGCATACCCCGTTGGGGTTGCTGTTACGGCCTGACCCACGCTTCTCAGGTGATGTAACGATTCTGGATTATGAGCAACGCGGCAATGAGATTCGCTTGCGTGTCACGAGGACGGAAAACCCAAGTGAGGGGGAGATGACGCTCTATTTCGCTGCTCAGCCCCTCACTTTGAAGGGATGGACAGTGTTAGACGCACAAAGCCATAAAACGGTTGTGCATTTTACGAATATTCGTACAGGGATGCCGATTGCGGCGGGGCAATTCACCTTGCCGAAGGAAGATGATTAAGAGCTTTTCTTCCGTTTAGCTAATTCCAAAGCGCGTTGATAAACAGTGCGTTTTGGGAGGGTGACAATCCCCGCTACGAGGCTTGCAGCATCTTTAACGGAATGTGTTTTCAAGGCGTCCTCTAGCGCACGGTCTAGCTCTAACGCGCCTGTTTCTGCGGCTTCTGGGGGGCCGAGGAGGAGGGTAATCTCACCACGCGGTGGGTTTGCCTCAAAATGGGCAATGAGTTCGGCAATGGTGCCGCGGCGCATTTCTTCAAAATGTTTGGTTAATTCCCGTCCTATGGCTGCGGCTCGGTCTGCACCAAAGACTTGTTGTTGTGTGTGCAATGTATCAAGCAGGCGATGGGGGGATTCATACCATAATAATGTTGCGGTTAAGCCTGCTTGTTCCATAGCCCGGAGGGCGGCAAAATGTTGTCGTCTTGCTTCCCCGCGTGGTGGAAAACCAAGAAACATAAAAGGGTGTGGTGGCAAGCCAGAGAGGGTTAAAGCGGTGATGGCCGCATTTGCCCCCGGTAAAGAGGTGACGGCAATCTCGGCCTCTTGAGCAGCGCGCACAAGCCGATAGCCGGGGTCAGAGACAATCGGTGTTCCCGCATCGGAGACGAGTGCGAGGCATTGGCCTTGCTGTAATTGTTCAATCACAGTGGGGATGCGCTCTTGCTCATTATGGTCATGGAGGGGAATAAGCTGATTATTGATGCCATAATGGCGTAATAATTTTGTGGTAACGCGTGTATCTTCGCATAAGATGGCGTTTGCTGTCTTGAGAGCCTCAAGCGCGCGTTGGCTAATATCGGTAAGGTTCCCAATAGGCGTTGCCACAAGTATGAGCTGCCCGGTAGAAGAGGGGAACGATCCGTTAACGGGGGAAGTATATGGTTTGTCAGACATCGCCATCCTTAAAGAGCTGCTCTATCCCTTATAGCCGCGATGGGCAGGGGCGCGGCAAGAGGAAACATGGCCGTACGATAGTCATGGCGGGCGTTTTTCTTTTGCTCACAGCGTGTGGCGGTCGGGAGGAAGCCGATAAAGGGGCAGACCTCTTTGCACATCCTGCCCCTGTTGTGGAAAAACCGGCTCGTGTAGGTTTGGTCGTCCCGCTGACGGGCCCTCATGCAGCTATTGGTCAACGTATGCAAGAGGCCGCGCGCCTTGCTTTGCCAGATGGCCAATCCCCCGCCCTTGATGTGTTTGATAGTGCCGAGGCGGAAGGCCCTGCTCATGCAGCCCAAATGGCGTTGGAGAGTGGTGATAAGATTGTCCTTGGCCCTTTAACAGCGGCTGATACACAAGCGGTAGCTTCCGTGTTGCAATCGGCTCATGTGCCGGAGCTGGCCTTTACAAGTGATGTTACACAAGCGCGGCCAGGTGTGTGGGTGATGGGCTTAACGCCCGAGCAACAAGTGCGGCGGCTTGTGGATGCTGCGCGGACAGATGGGCGGAAGCATCTTGCTGCGTTCTTACCTGATACAGCTTTTGGCCATGCTTTAGGGGAAGGGCTAACATTAACCTGCCAAGAGGCAGGGTTGGACGTGCCTAAAATCATTTATCATAGCAGTGATATCAACGATATTACGCAGAAAATGGCGCAATTAAGCCATGGGGTAGCCGCCGCAGCGTCTCCATCAACGCCCACCTCAACACCAGCCGCGCCAGAGCCTAAAGAGGCTGGTCCCTCAGCAGAGGATCCGTTAGCGGAGAATGATGCGCCAGCGGCTCCCACGTCTTCATCCTCTCCAACTGCCTCTACAGCATCTACCGCTTCGGCCTCATCAGTGCCCTCTGTGCCGTTTGATGCGTTATTGCTGGGTGATACAGGCTTAGACCTTGCTCATGTCATTGAGGCCCTAAAGGCGAATCAGCTTTTAACACCGCAAATTCGTATTTTAGGGCCGATGTTATGGCGTGCCTTTGATGGCAAATTGGGGGACCTCCACGGAGCCTGGTATGTTGCGTTTGATGAGCAGCTTCGCAGTGGCTATGTGCAGACCTATCAAAATAGCTATCATCGCCCACCATCGCCCGTGTCCGATTATGCTTATGATGCCGCTGCGTTAGCTGGTGCGTTGATTCGTCAAAATCGGTTAACGACCGAGGCTTTAACCCAGCCAAAGGGCTATATTGGGATTGATGGTTTGTTCCATTTACGGGCTGATGGGCGCATGTTGCGGGCCTTGGGGGTGTACCAAATCGTCCCCGGTGGGGGGAGCCAAATAATTATCCCTGCTTCGCGTGACCTAACAGCCCCTTCAGCTTTGACAACGGCGACACCAGCAGCAACACCCGCTGCTAAAAAAGCTGAGGAGCCAAAAGAGACACCTCTTCCAGCGGATTTCTAAAGGGCGCGCCTCATAATAGAAAAAAGCCCGCCTGTATGTTTAGGCGGGCTTTTTGTTAGCAGGAAGCAGCAGCTTCTTCTGGTAGAGGAAGAACAGGGCGAATTGTATGGAGTGCCATATTGAGGTTTTTATATCGGCCTAATTCGTGTTCTCTGAGGCAGTCTATTAAGACCCATTGGTGCCCATCTTGGTGCCCATCAAGCCGGATGAGATAAGCAGGGTCTGCATTTTCCCGTACCCAAATAACAATAAGGGGTGAAGGGCTATCCTGTGTGCTCTCTATAGAGGCATCAAGAATACCCATCGGTTGGCTTGCGGTAAGCCAGTGTGCGAGATAGCGCCGATGATGAGGTAGGAGTTTCTGGCGAAAAGGAATGATAGTGGCAGGGCCCTGCTGGGAGGAAGAGGAGGCAGCGGCACGATCTGCCACACGAAACGCTTTTTGAGCCATGTCAGCATCTCCTTCGTGAGAACGGGGCAGATAACCTGCCGCATTACTCTATGAACCGCCCTTGAGTGCCATGCATGCTATGCAAAAAATGAATAGGAATGCGAGGTCTCTATGTGTCAGTTCTTATTTTGCAATCCTACCATGTTTTCAACGCATGACTAGAGGAAAGTTACAATCTTGTTATCGATAATACTTTTTTTCCCAGCGGCGATGTAGCCAGAGCCAATCACTCGGCCGTTCTGTAATCCATGATTCCAATTGGTCATTAAGATGCTGTGTTAGATGGCGGATTTTCTCTTGGCGGGATGAGGAGGGGGGAACCATCATGTGTGGGTCCAGACAGGAGCAGACCTCTAAGGTAAGGCGTGCAGGCCCATCCCGCCAAACCCGCCCGGTGACGATTAAGGCATTAAAGCGCAGTGCCAAGGCAGCCGTGGCGGGGGCTGTCATGGTGGGGTGGCCAAAGAAGGAAACCTCTATTCCGTCATTCATTTTCTGGTCCCCTAACACACCAAGATGCCCGCCTTTAGCGAGGTGACGGATGGCCTCTAGGGCTCCTTCTTTGCCTTTAGGAAAAAACTGTACAGGCTCATTGATAAGTTTGCGGCGTAAGTGGCAGAGAAGACGATCGACTAAAGGGTTGTTCGGGGCCCGATAAAAGGGGGAGAAAGCCAGGCCATAACGTGCCACGACAAGGGGCATGAGTTCCCAATTCCCTAAATGGCCGGAGAAGAAAAGAATAGGCCGTTGCTGCATACGGGCATGGTGTAAAATATGCTCGTTTAGAACATACCATCCTGGCCCGTTATCTGGGTGAGCAGGCAAGGTTGCAAGATGGGGTAATTCTGCGAAGGTACGGCCTAGATTTTCCCAACAGTTAGCGAGAATCGTATTACGTTCTACTGCGCTCATGGCGGGAAAAGCACGCTGGAGATTTACCATCGCAACGCGGGATGAAGGTAGGAAGCGGCCAATATACCGCGCCACGCGCCCGCCAAGGGTAGAGGCAAAACCAGGGGAGAGTTTGCCAAAACACCAGAGCAGCCCGCGCAGGCTCCACGCTTCCAGATGAGTCTTCATGCCTCAGAGGCTAGCACGGCATAAAGCGGTCTAGAAGTTCTTCCGGTAAAGAAGGATTACGCCATGAGGGTTCAATCTTGATGGTGGTGACAAAGTCTTGGAACAGTGAGGGGAGTTTTACACTATCCTTCTCAGTTGTTACCAAAACCGTATTGGGTGTATGGGCAAGCTGGGCGAGGTGTTGAAGTTCTTGCTCGGAATAAATGTGATGATTAGGAAAGGTGAGCGTTCTTAAAATTGTGAGATTTGCCTCACGTAACATATTAAAGAATTTTTGCGGCCTTCCGATACCTGCAAAAGCGATGATGTTGCGTCCGCTAAGCTGGTGGATCGCGCAAGAGGGCATTAAGCGACCGTGCAATAAGGGCAGAGTTTCCGGTAGTTGTTGGGTAATATTATGGCGGTCTTGTCCAAAAATAACCGCAGCATCTAAACGCGGTAGAGCATCAGCCAAGGTTTCCCGAAGAGGACCAGCAGGCAGAAGGCGTTGATTGCCAAAGCCTACTGGGCCATCAATAGTAAGGATAGATAAGTCTTTATGAAGGCTAGGGTCCTGCAGACCATCATCCATAACAAGACAATCGGCTCCTGCTTCAATGGCATGTTGAGCGTTTGTGTAACGGTCAGAGCCACGCCATGTCGGGGCGAGGCGGGCAAGAAGCATGGCTTCATCCCCAACATCTGTAGCCTTATCATGCGTAGGTTGTATACGTCCTGTTTTTTTGGATAGCCCGCCATAACCGCGCGTAATCACATGCGGGTTATGCCCACGCTGAATAAGTTTTTGCAGCAAATAAAGTGTAAGTGGTGTTTTACCTGTCCCCCCTACGCTGATATTGCCGCAGCATAAAACAGGGACAGGTAATTTCGCAGATGGCTTTTTCTGGCGGTGTCGGTTGAGGTAACCCGTCACCTTACTGACAGGCAGCAAAAGGTCGGATACAACGCTTGACGTCCCGCTCTGCCAAAAAGATGGAGCAATTCGTTTCATTATTTTTCCTTATTACCAAGGATTATGTTCATAATAAGGCATGTAGCATCATGGCTAATTTTAGAGCGCTTTAATGGTGGGGGGGCGGGTATTGTAGGTCTTACAAGCCACTGGATGAGAGCGTCTTTGTCATGGAGTTGATGGAGGAATGTGGCATATGTGGTGCAAATATCCTGCCAATTCTGCATATAAGGTCCATATGCCGTCGGACGACGAAAGCGCAGAGATTCCAAAGGGTTATGACCTCCGCCGGGCGGGTAGAGGGAGTGGCCAATCAAAACACGCTCAGCTAAGTGAAGGAATAATCCGACCTCGCCTAATGTATCAATAATCCAAAGGGGATCTTGGTCTTGTGGCATGGTGTTTTGGGAGCGGCATGGGGCTTTAAATTGGGCTGCCAAAGCGGCTCCGCGCTCTGGGTGGCGGGGGATGATGACGGTAAGGAGGTTAGGTCGTTGTTGACGGGCTTCTTGCGCAGCGGCAACGATAAGGTCTTCTTCACCTGGATGGGTGGATGTTGCAACAAAGAGAGGGCGTCCTCCCAAATGCTGCCGTATTTTGACGGCGTCTGCGGCATCAAAAGGGAGGGGAGGTGCATCTTCTTTTAGGTCTGCTGGGGGAAGCAAGGGAGCGATGCCAAGCTGTGTGAAGGCGCGTTGGTCAGCTTGGCTGCGTGGCATAATCCAGCGGCAAGGGCGTAATAAGTAGCGTAAAAGAGGGGCAGCTAATTGCCAGCGGCGGGCAGAACGCGCCGAGAGCCGTCCGTTGAGCACCATAACAGGGATATGTTCCCTCTGGCAGAGGCATAGCAGACCCGGCCATAATTCACTCTCTATCAGGACCAGCCCATTAGGTCGCCAATGGGCGAAGAAGCGACTGAGTAAATGAGGGGCGTCATAAGGGATAAATTGATGGATCAAACGTCCCTTAAAGGAAGCGGCATGGGCTGTAACGACCTGCCCCCCAGTGCGGGTAGCGGTGGTTATGAGGATGGTAAGGGAGGGGTGTTGCCTAAAGAGGCATTCTATAACAGGTAGAACCGCACGACACTCTCCTACACTAGCAGCATGAATCCATAAAACAGGCATATGAAGTGGCGGGCGTGGCTGCGTTGGGTAGCCAAAACGCTCGCCTAAACGGGATGCTTCTTCTTTGCCCGTTTGTAAGCGGGTTTGAGTATGCCGGCGCAGCCACGGCATGGCCGCATAACCAATGAGGGACCAGCCAAGGAGGAGAGGATCGAAGCGCATTGGAGGTTACCTCTCACGGTGGTGCATTTTCGCATCATATGCCATAGAACAACATCAGATGAAGCGGAAAACAGGTTCTTGAAAGCAGAGTCCTCTTGCCGTGCGGCCCTCCTTGTGCAACGAGATGGCCCAATTTATTACAAATGTTAGACCATCCTCAAGGGGGCGACCATGTCGGATACAGAAGCTCATGCGCTTAATGCAACAGCCAAAGGGACACTTATGGCTGGCAAACGTGGCGTTGTGATGGGTGTGGCCAATAAGAATTCCATCGCTTGGGCCATTGCAAAATCTTGTGCAGACCAAGGGGCTGAGATTGCTTTTACCTACCAAGGCGAAGCGCTAGGGAAGCGTGTACGGCCTTTAGCGGAGAGCGTCGGCTCGGATATGGTGCTGCCGTGCGATGTGAGTGATGATGCCGCCATTAATGCCACCTTTGATGAGATTGAGAAGAAGTGGGGCAAGATTGACTTTGTCGTCCATGCTATTGGTTGGGCCGATAAACAATATCTACGCGGGCGTTATGTTGATACGCCGCGTGAGGCGTTCCTTCAGGCTTTAGATATTTCCTGCTTCTCCTTTACTGCTGTAGCGCGGCGTGCCGCAGCGATGATGAATGAGGGTGGCTCTTTATTGACGCTGACTTATCTCGGTGCAGAGCGTGTAATGCCGCATTATAACGTGATGGGTGTTGCCAAAGCCGCTCTGGAGGCCTCTGTGCGGTATATGGCGGTGGATTTAGGCCGCGATAATATCCGTGTGAATGGGATTTCCGCCGGTCCAATTATGACATTAGCGGCTAATGGGATTGGGGATTTCCGCTATATTCTGCGTTGGAATCAAATTAATGCTCCGCTGGAGCGGAATGTATCGCTGAAGGATGTTGGTGGCTCTGGGTTGTATTTTCTCTCCGACCTCTCCGCTGGTGTAACCGGCGAGATTCACCATGTGGATTGCGGCTATAACATTATCGGCATGAAGAACCCAGAAGCTCCAGATATGACCCTATCCTCAGAGGATTAATAGCTATGTCAGAGAACAGCTTTGGGCGTTTGTTGCGTGTGACAACATGGGGGGAAAGCCACGGGCCAGCGATTGGCTGTGTGATTGATGGCTGTCCCCCGCGCCTTAAGCTGTCGGAGGAGGATATTCAGCCTTGGTTGGATAAAAGGCGACCCGGCCAGTCGCGCTATACGACACAACGGCGCGAGGCTGACCAAGTGCGTATTCTCTCCGGTGTGTTTGAAGGGCAGACGACGGGAACGCCCATCTCTCTGATGATTGAGAATACGGATCAACGCTCCAAGGATTATGGGGAAATTGCTCAGCAATATCGTCCCGGCCATGCAGATATTGCGTATGACCTTAAATACGGCATACGCGATTACCGTGGTGGTGGGCGGTCCTCCGCGCGCGAGACGGCTATGCGGGTGGCGGCGGGGGCTGTGGCGCGCGTGATCTTGCGGGAGCTTGTGGGGCCGCAGCTCGTCATCCGTGGGGCATTAACGGCGATTGGCCATCAAAAGGTGGATCATACGCGCTGGGCATGGGATGAGGTGGAACGCAATCCCTTCTTCTCCCCCGATGCAGCGATTGTTCCGCAATGGAGCGAGCAGCTAGAGGCTGTGAGAAAATCCGGTTCATCCATCGGGGCGACTCTTGAAGTTGTGGCAGAAGGGGTGCCCGCCGGTTTGGGGGCACCCGTTTATGGCAAGCTAGATGCTGAACTTGCGGGCGGCTTGATGGGGATTAACGGCATTAAAGCGGTCGAGATTGGTGATGGCATGGCTGTTGCGGCTCTGCATGGGCATGAGAATGCCGATCCCATTCGCCCTTCGGAATCGCCCTTAGAGCCCGTGTTTTTGAGCAATCATGCAGGTGGGATTCTGGGAGGAATCTCAACAGGACAACCTATTGTTGCGCGCATGGCCATTAAACCGACCAGCTCCATCCTCATCCCTGTCCCAAGCATCAATCGTGCTGGCGAGGCTGTGGATGTGATGACGAAGGGGAGGCATGACCCTTGTATTGGGATTCGGGCTGTACCAGTGGCAGAGGCGATGGTGGCGTGCATTCTTGCTGACCAGCTTTTGCGGAATCACGCTCAATGTGGGTGGTTGTGATTCGCCGCGTCTAGGAGACTACAAAGAGATTAATGCAACACAAGATATAGTGTCTCTTTCCCTAGCGTTGCTCCTATATATCCGCAACTCACGCTTATTTTTATAAAAACAGGACTTGAAATTTCGTCCCCATGCGTGGGAGATGGGGGGACCAAAATCGTTAAAAGTGAACTTGGATGAAGGGGCTCGATTCATGACAATGCCTGACGTGCGGACAGCCGCCCGGCCATCGGGTAAGACGGCAGAGCCCGAACTCTTTGCAGAGAGAGTGCAATTACCAGGGCGTCATCCCGTTTATATAAATTCAGAGCGGGATGAACGGCTGACGGCGTTTGGCCGTGCCACTTTAGATGACCGCTATCTGTTAGAAGGTGAGACTTACCAAGGGTTATTTGCCCGTGTTGCCTCGCGTTATGGGGCGGATGAGGGGCACGCGCAGCGTATTTATGATTATATGTCGCGCCATTGGTTTATGCCCGCAACACCTATTCTCTCCAATGGGGGGACGAATCGTGGGCTGCCAATTTCTTGCTTCCTTAATGAGTCTGAGGATAGCCTAGAAGGGATTGTCGGGCTCTGGAATGAGAATGTCTGGCTTGCGGCAAAGGGCGGCGGGATTGGCTCTTATTGGGGCAATTTGCGCTCCATTGGGGAGAATATCGGCCGTAATGGGAAGACCTCTGGGGTGATCCCCTTTATCCGGGTGATGGATAGTTTAACACTCGCCATTAGTCAGGGGAGTTTACGCCGTGGGTCCGCCGCTGTTTATCTGCCGGTTTGGCACCCTGAGATTGAGGAGTTTATCGAGATGCGCCGCCCCACGGGGGGGGACCCGAATCGTAAGGCTCTAAATCTCCATCATGGTGTTTTGCTTACAGATGACTTCATGCGCGCTGTTGCGGGTGATGAGGAATGGGCTCTGATCTCCCCGAAGGATCATAGTGTGATTCGGAAGGTCTCAGCGCGTGCGTTATGGATTCGTCTGCTTACGGCGCGGATGGAGCAGGGCGAGCCTTATATCGTCTTTTCCGACACGGTGAATCGCGCACGGCCAGAGCATCATCGTCTTGCGGGGTTGGAGGTTAAAACCTCTAACCTTTGTGCGGAGATTACCCTGCCAACAGGGATAGACCATCACGGCAAGACACGCACAGCGGTGTGCTGCCTCTCCTCTTTAAATCTCGAATATTGGGATGAGTGGAAAGATGAGCCGCGCTTTATTGAAGATGTGATGCTCTTTTTAGATAATGTCCTTCAGGATTTTATCGATAATGCCCCTAACGATATGGAGCATGCACGTTATGCCGCCATGCGGGAGCGTTCGGTCGGCTTGGGGGTTATGGGCTTTCATTCCTTCTTGCAGTCGAAGATGATTCCTTTTGGCAGCGTGATGGCCAAGGTGTGGAATAAGAAGTTCTTCCAGCACATTGCCGAGCAAACAGCGGCAGCATCGCGTGCTCTTGCAAAAACGCGTGGCCCATGCCCCGATGCGGCAGATTATGGGATTCAAGAACGGTTCTCTCATAAGATGGCTGTTGCGCCGACAGCGTCTATCTCCATCATTGCGGGGAATGCCAGCCCCGGGATTGACCCAATTAGTGCGAATGTCTTTTTGCAAAAAACGCTCTCCGGCTCCTTTACGGTACGGAATCGCCATCTCGCTACGCTGTTGCAGAAATATGGGCAGGATACGGATGAGGTCTGGTCTTCCATCACGTTGAGTAAGGGCTCTGTCCAACATTTGGACTTCCTCTCTCAGGATGAAAAAGATGTCTTTAAGACAGCCTTTGAGATTGACCAGCGTTGGGTGATTGAGCATGCGGCTGATCGCGCGCCGTTCATCTGTCAGTCGCAATCGGTTAATCTTTTCTTGCCGGCAGATGTGCATAAGCGCGACCTTGTGCGTATTCATTACGAAGCGTGGAAAAAAGGTGTAAAATCTCTTTATTACTGCCGCTCTTTATCCATCCAACGGGCTGATACTGTTTCCAATATGGCGGTGAAACGCGATATCATGGAGGGTGATGATGATCACCTCCCTCAAGCCACACCGCGCCATGCAGAAAGTGGGGCGGGGAGCTATGAGGAATGTCTCTCCTGCCAATAAGAGCAGCAGCGCGTTAGGATAGAAGGTCTCAGATATGACAGAAGCAACTCCGTTACCAGAAGCCCCAGAATCTGCCGCGCAGGCGAATCTGCTTGTGGAGAATCCGGTTTATAAGCCCTTCCGTTATCCGTGGGCTTATGATGCTTGGTTGACACAACAGCGTTTGCATTGGTTGCCAGAGGAGGTCCCCCTCGCTGAGGATGTAAAAGACTGGCACCGCAAACTCTCCGAAGCAGAGCAGAACCTTGTGACGCAGATTTTTCGCTTCTTTACGCAAGCGGATGTAGAGGTGAACTCTGCTTACATGAAGTATTACAGCCAGGTCTTTAAACCGACCGAAGTGCTGATGATGCTCTCATGTTTTTCGAATATTGAGACGATTCACATTGCTGCTTATTCCCATTTGTTAGATACAATCGGGATGCCAGAGACGGAATATTCCGCTTTTCTGAAATATAAAGAGATGAAGGATAAGTATGATTACATGCAATCCTTCAATATTAATAGTAAGCGCGAGATCGCCAAAACAATGGCTGCTTTTGGGGCCTTTATGGAAGGGCTTCAGCTTTTTGCATCCTTTGCTATTTTGCTGAACTTCCCGCGCTTTAATAAGTTGAAAGGGATGGGGCAGATCGTTTCATGGTCTGTGCGTGATGAAACACTGCATTGCCTTTCTATGATTCGCCTGTTCCGTACGTTCGTGCGGGAAAACCCAGAGATTTGGACAGAGGATTTCCGCGCCGAGTTGGTAGAGATTTGTCGTCAGACAGTCTCTCACGAAGATGCGTTTATTGAGCTTGCTTTTGAGATGGGGCCTGTAGAGGGCCTCTCAGCTCAGGAAGTGGAGCGTTATATTCGCTTTATTGCCGACCGTAGGCTAACCCAGCTTGGGTTAGACCCTATTTATGGCATTGAGGAAAATCCGCTCCCTTGGGTTGATGATATGCTCAATGCGGTGGAGCATACGAACTTCTTTGAAAATCGTGCGACGGAATATTCACGCGCCTCTACCCAAGGGACATGGGAGGATGCGTTTGAAAGTGGTGTGTTTGATTGAGCAAAAAGCCATAAACGTTGTGTTATATGAGTGGCTGATGGGCAAAACGTGTCTTGACCATATCTCTCTAGCCGCTCATATGGTGTGCAAATGTTAATCGGGGAGAATAGCTGTTTGCTTTATGTTGCATGTTGTTGCGATAAAGGGGGAACAGCTTTCTAGCCCTATCCGTTTTGCATAGTTATATATGAATTAAGCGGATAGAACTGGAGTTTTGCGTTTTGGTGTCTTCCTCATCAGGGTCTTCGAGTGCATCTAGCGGTGAGGCTATGAAGAAAGAGGTCAAAGGGGAGGATGCCCTGAAGGCTCTTTCCGCCTATCTCGCTGATGATATGGTGGCTTGTAATCAGGCCATCATTGATAGGATGCAAAGCTCTGTTCCCTTAATTCCGCAGCTTGGGGCGCATTTGGTTGCAGCGGGGGGGAAGCGGTTGCGCCCGTTGCTTACTTTGGCTTCTGCTCGGCTATGTGGCTATGGTGAGAGGCCGGGTGAAACCCGTCATATAGGTTTGGCTGCTTGTGTGGAATTTATCCATACAGCGACCCTCTTGCATGATGATGTGGTGGATGAAAGTACCTTGCGGCGGGGTATGGCCTCAGCCAATGCCTTATTTGGGAATAAGGCCTCTGTGCTGGTGGGGGACTTCCTATTTGCGCGTTCCTTCCAGCTTATGACGGCCGATGGCTCATTGGAGGTTATGGCTATCCTTTCTGCAGCCTCGGCAACGATTGCGGAGGGCGAAGTGCTGCAAATGTCCACGCAGAATGATCTTTCGACCTCCATTGAGCGTTATTTAGAGGTGATTCACGGCAAAACCGCTGCTCTTTTTGCCGCAGCTTGCCGTGTTGGGGCTGTTGTGGCGCAGAAAGACCGTAAGGCTGAGTTGGCTTTGGAGCAGTACGGTACAAATCTGGGCATGGCCTTCCAGCTTGTGGATGACGCGTTGGATTATGCGGCAGACCAACAAATATTGGGCAAAACAGTGGGGGATGACTTCCGCGAGGGGAAAATTACTCTACCTGTTCTTGTAGCGTATGAGCGTGGAACGGAAGATGAGAAGCAGTTTTGGAAGCGTGTGATTGAGGATACAGAGCAAACAGAGGCCGACCTGCCTCATGCTTTGGAGGTCATCGCGCGGACAAAGGCTATCAGCGCTACGATTGAGCGCGCACGCATCTATGCTCAGCAAGCGGTAGAGGCTTTGGCGGACTTCCCCGAAACTCCCCTTAAAGCCTTATTGAGGGAGACGGTTCTTTATACTGTAGAGCGGGCTCGTTAGGGGAGAAGTTGCCATCCATTTGTAAAGCCTAACCAGGCAATATGCTGAGCGAGGTCTGCCCCGTGAGGTGGTGGAGCGGTAAGGAAGAAGCGATCCGGTGGAGTAGAGGGCACGGCTGTTAAGGGGCCTTCAGTAACATCACTTAACCGCCGTAGGGCTTGTTGGGCGACAGCGGGGGCGGGGTCCAACCACATCATACCGGGGGGACCAAGACGCTGGAAATATGGCATCAAAAAAGTGTAATGGGTACAGCCAAGGCCAATAGCATCAATGTCGCTGCCGTCTGGTTGCTCAAAGAGAGCCGCTAATTCATGCTGTACAGATTCAGGCTCTAGAATTTCACCGCGGAAGGCACGTTCTGCCATAGTGGCGAGATGGCGAGAGCCGTGGATGATAAGCTTACAATCTGCTGCATAATCATGATGTAATTGTGCAAGGTAAGGCCGGCGGGCTGTTGCGCTGGTGGCGAGTAGGCCGATAGTGCGCGTTTTAGACACACGTCCAGCCCAGCGGATAGGTGGCACGCAGCCAACAATAGGTAAGGTGAGTGTCTCTCGCAGAGGGGCGAGGGCTAAGGTACTTGCAGTATTACAGGCGATTATGACCAGAGTAGGTTGTAATAAAGCGCAGGCATGGCAGATAAGCTGGGTAATGCGCTCCCGCAAGAAGTCATCATCTTGCTCCCCATAGGGAAAAAGCGCTGTATCAGCGAGATAATCTAGCGTGAGGGAGGGGGCGAGGCTCCGCAGAGCCTGCACCACCCCAAGCCCCCCAATGCCGGAATCAAAGACAAGAATACGAGGGGGTGATGTATTCGGCATCAGTGAATCCCTATAAGGCGTAGGCCTTAGCCTTGTTTAAAAGCGAGGGCTTCTTCTGCGCTGCTAACACCGCCATGTGCTTTGGACCAACCGCAAGGGTCCTCCAAAAAGCGGCGGACTTCTGCGCTATCCTCGGTGGAGAAATATTGTCCATCTGCACAGGCTTCTAGCACGTCCCACCACGTGCAAAGCGCATGGAGGCTAATGCCCATATCCTGTAAGGTTTTTTGCGCACCGGGGAAGACGCCGTAAAAAAAGACCACAAAGGTATGGTCCACAATCGCCCCAGCTTTACGCAGTGCGTTAGCGAAGCGAATCTTGGAGGCCCCATCGGTTGTGAGGTCTTCGACCAACAAAGTGCGCATACCCTCTGGCACATCGCCCTCAATTTGGGCATTACGGCCAAAGCCTTTGGGTTTTTTGCGAACATAGGCCATAGGTGTCATTAAACGGTCGGCAATCCATGCGGAGAAAGGAATCCCGGCTGTCTCCCCCCCCACAACGGCATCAATGCTCTCATAACCGATATGACGGCCAATCTTCTCCACGGCCAGTTCCATCAATTTTGTGCGGGCGCGGGGGAAGAAGATAATCTTGCGGCAGTCGATATAAACAGGAGATTTCCACCCAGAGGTGAGGGTATAAGGCTCACTAGGGCGGAAGTTAATGGCCTTAATCTCCAGCAGGATGCGCGCTGTTGTGAGGGCGGCATCGCGGTCCCATTGCGTGAGACGAGGCCCCAGAGTGGGGGCAGTGCCAGTTGAGGACATTATTCTCTCCATAATCTCGAAAAATGGTTCCTTTGGAGACATCTACCCGTTAGAAGGGGATAGGGGTAGGGGAAAGATGTCTTTTTTCCCATTCTCTTATTAATGATGCTTTACTCTGTTATAGGTCAGAGCGATAAAGAGGGTAAGTCTTTGTTCACGCGGGTATCCTTTGGGAGAAACAGGGTATCGTAGGGGTTATAGGATATGAAAGTTGATACAGGTCGTATCGGTCGTAAATGCGAACGCGCCGTAATTACAGCTTATCAAGAGCTGCATGATATGGGGCAGAATGAGATGAAGATCTTTGCTGCCTGCACGACTCTTTACAGGATTCATCATCCTGAGGCTTCATTGCCGGAGGCGCGGCTTTTAGTTTCGGAATGGATCGACCATCATATCGTTAGGCGGTCACAGGCCCCAACACGCGGATGTAATTGTCCCCCTACTAACCCGCGCTGAGCTTATCAATTTCGGCCATAAAAAGCGGAACTCCCCCTCGGAGCTCCGCTTTTTATTTGGGCGTATTTTACTTATTGGCCTCTGGCAGCGCGTACACAACAAGCGCGTCAGAGACGGGTGTACCCATAAGATGATGCCCGCCAGCCATGATCGCTACATATTGGCGACCATTCACAGCATAGGTCATTGGGTTCGCTTGCCCCCCACCCGGGAGAACATCCGTCCAAAGTGTTTTGCCGGTTTTTACATCAATGGCATGGAGCAGATTATCGCTCGAAGCACCGATGAAGGCGAGGCCGCCTGCTGTCATCAACGACCCCCCATTATTAGGTGTACCGATGGTGAGAGGCAGGCCAGTCGGTATGCCCCATGGCCCATTGGCGCGCGCTGTCCCGAATGGTTTTTGCCAAAGAACCTTATGGGCTTTGAGGTCAATCGCAGTGACCATGCCATAAGGTGGGGCATTGCACATCATCCTTGTAAAGGTGTTCCAGAAGGGACCAACAACCGCGCCATAGGGGGTTTCAGCTTGTGAGGCATTGCCTGCGGTGATGCCGTGGCGAGGTGTATATTCTGGTACATCAATGGGGAAGAGCTTCAACTTATCGGCTTCTTTACGGCTGACAAGCTGGTCATACATGGGCATGTGGCTCCAGTTGGAGAATAGAATGCCCGTTTGCGGGTTGTAAGAAACGCTGCCCCAATCATTCCCCCCATTATAGCCGGGGTCCTCAATCCATGGTTGCTTAATGGTAGGCGGCGTAAACTCACCCACATAATGCGCCTGACGGAACTTAATGCGGCATGCCAGCTGGTCCAGCGGGGAGGCTCCCCACATATCGGCTTCGGTAAGGTTCGGGAAGCCGAAGCGTGGCACCCCAATGGACCAAGGCTGTGTAGGGGAGCGCGGGTCATCCTTCACAAAGCCGGGGCTTGGGGCTGGTTTTTCCACCACGGGGAAGTCTGGCAAAGGTTTGCCCGTGCGGCGGTCTAGGATGAAGGTCTGCCCCCGTTTGGTTGGCATGATGAGGGCAGGGATGATGGTGCCATCATCAGCATGATAGTCGAAAAGGGTCGCTTGGGATCCAATATCGTAATCCCACACATCTTTATGAACTGTTTGGAAGACCCAGCGCGGCTCACCTGTGCGGACATCCAGAGCGACAACGGCGGAGGAGACTTTATTTTCCGCCTCGCTGCGCATTGCACTATAATAATCCGCAGCGGAGTTACCCGTAGGGACATAGACAAGGCCTAGGGCGTTATCACCTGTCATCGCAGCCCAAGAATTAGGCGTGCCTCGGCTATAGAAATGGTCTTTATCAGGCTGATGGTGATTATCGGGATTATTGACATCCCACGCCCAGAGGAACTTACCGCTCTCAGCATCATATCCACGAATAACGCCAGAGGGAGCCCAACGGCGTTGGCCATCTAACACTTCATGATTGACGACAACAACGCCATTAATAATGGGGGATGGGCTTGTCACACCAACAAAACGCGGGACGGACCATCCCATCCCTTGCATGAGATTAACTTGCCCCCCATGGCCGAAGCTCTCGCATAATTTGCCATCTTCAGCATCAACAGCGATGAGGCGGTTATCTAATGTGCCTTCAATGATGCGATTATGGCAGGGCTGCCCTTCTGGCGTCGTTGAGGAGGTAAAATACGTCACGGCCTTACAGGCTGAGGTAAAGGGGATGGCGTCATAACTCTCATGAGAGTGAAAATGCCATTTCTCCTGCCCTGTTGCGGCGTCAACGCGCATCATGTCGTTAGAGGCGGAGCAGAGATAGAGGGAATCCCCAATTTTAATGGGGGTTGTTTCAGGCGCTAATCTATTCAGCTTCCCTTTAGGGATGAGTGCGCCTGTGTGATAGGTAAAGACCCGCTGAAGTTTCCCCACATTCTCAGGCGTAATTTGGGCGAGAGGGGAGTAGCGCGTGGCTTTGTCATCTCGGCCATAAGCGGGCCAGTCTTCTGGCTTAGGGTTGGCACTTTCCTGCGGGACAGCTTGTGGAAGCTGGTCGATGGGAAGCTCATCAATATCGGGCAGATTCGCCGCATTCACACCCGGTGCTTGTGGTGTGTCTGGCGCAGGGGGATGGAACAGACTCGATTCCGTCAGTTCCTTTGGCATAGTTTGATGCGCAGTACTTGGGGATGTGTCTTGCGGCGCGGGAGTTTGTGCGAAGGCTATAGAAGCACCAAGGATGGTCCCACCTAGAAGGAGACCGAGCAAAGGGGCTGAATTACGCATTTTGGGTGTCCTTTTGGGAGATGAAGCTTAAGGGGCGGTCATTCCCTATAAACGAGGCTGATTCTGCGTAGGCAGAGGCACCGTAGCGTTTAAGGCCATATTGATGAGATATGACCTTAAACGCCGAAAGGTTATTTATTTTCCTTCTTCTGGCAGCGCGTACACAACCAGCGCGTCAGAGACGGGGCTACGCATAAAGTGATGCCCCCCAGCCATGATAGCTACATATTGGCGGCCATTCACAGCATAGGTCATAGCGTTCGCTTGTCCGCCGCCGGGGAGAACATCTGTCCAAAGTGTTCTGCCGGTTTTTACATCAATGGCATGGAGCAGATTATCGGTAGAGGCACCGATGAAGGCAACGCCACCAGCGGTTATCACAGGGCCACCGTTATTAGGCGTACCAACGGTGAGAGGCAGGCCAGTCGGCAGGCCCCACGGCCCATTAGCGCGTGCTGTTCCAAATGGTTTTTGCCAAAGAACCTTATGGGCTTTGAGGTCAATCGCCGTGACCATGCCATAAGGCGGGGCATTGCACATAATCTTCGTAAAGCTATTCCAATAAGGTGTTACGACAATCCCATAAGGTGTTTGGGCCTGGGCACCATTACCTTCTGCACCACCGCCAGACGGGTTATATTGCGGAGAGTCGATAGGGATAAGCCCCATCTTATCGGCCACTTTACGGCTGACGAGCTGGTCATACATAGGCAAATTATTCCAATTCGCCAGTAAGATGCCTGTCTGAGGGTTATAGGCAATACTTCCCCAATCGCTTCCCCCGTTATAACCGGGATATTCCAACCATGGCTGCTTAATGGTAGGCGGCGTAAACTCACCCACATAATGCGCCTGACGGAACTTGATACGGCATGCCAGCTGATCCAGCGGAGAAATGCCCCATGTTCCTTCCTCTGTCATTTTGGGGATACCAAGACGTGGCACCCCGATGGACCAAGGCTGTGTAGGGGAGCGTGGGTCATCCTTCACAAAGCCGGGGCTTGGGGCGGGTTTTTCCACCACGGGGAAGTCTGGCAAAGGTTTGCCCGTGCGGCGGTCTAGGATGAAGGTCTGCCCCCGTTTGGTTGGCATGATGAGGGCAGGGATGATGGTGCCATCATCAGCATGGTAGTCGAATAATGTGGGCTGAGAGCCAATATCGTAATCCCACACATCTTTATGAACTGTTTGGAAGACCCAGCGCGGCTCACCTGTGCGGACATCCAGAGCGACAACGGCGGAGGAGACTTTATTTTCCGCCTCGCTGCGCATTGCACTATAATAATCCGCAGCGGAGTTGCCTGTAGGGACATATACAAGGCCTAGCGCGTTATCGCCTGTCATTGCGGCCCAAGAATTAGGCGTGCCTCGGCTATAGAAATGGTCTTTATCAGGCTGATGGTGATTATCGGGATTATTGACATCCCACGCCCAGAGGAACTTACCGCTCTCAGCATCATATCCACGAATAACGCCAGAGGGAGCCCAACGGCGTTGGCCATCTAACACTTCATGATTGACGACAATAACGCCATTAATAATGGGTGGCGGGCTTGTCATGGCGACAAAACCGGGGACAGACCATCCCATCCCCTGCATGAGATTGACCTGCCCTCCATGGCCGAAGCTTTCGCATAATTTGCCATCTTCAGCATCAACAGCGATGAGACGGTTATCTAACGTGGCTTCAATGATGCGATTGTGGCAGGGCTGGCCTTCCGCACTGGTGGAGGAGGTGTAATAGGTTACAGCCTTACAAGCAGCCGTGTAGGGGATAGCATCATAACTCTCATGAGAGTGGAAATGCCATTTCTCTTGCCCTGTTGCGGCATCAACGCGCATCATGTCGTTTGTAGCGGAGCAGAGATAGAGGGAATCCCCAACCTTAATGGGGGTTGTCTCTGCGGCCCATTTATTTGCCTTATCTTTTGGCGGAAGGCTGCCAGTATGATAGACGAAGGCCCGTTTTAACTGGCCAACATTTGCAGGTGTGATTTGGGTAAGCGGTGAATAACGGCTCGCTGAATCATCTCGGCCATAAGCGGGCCAGTCTTCTGGCTTAGGGTTGGCACTTTCCTGCGGGACAGCTTGTGGAAGCTGGTCGATGGGAAGCTCATCAATATCGGGCAGATTTGCCGCATTCACACCCGGTGCTTGAGGGGTATTAGGGGCGGGGTCGTGATAAATGCTGGAAGATGGATCGGCTGAGGAATCATCAGCATTGCCGGGGCCGGGTGTCTCAACTGACGGCGGAATCTGCGCCAGAGAGGGCGAGACAAAAAAGGAAGCCCCTAGGATTGTCCCAGTAAGCAGTGCGGTGAGTGCATAAGTATGTTTACGCATGAGGATATTCCCTTTGCTTACGGATAAGGAAAAGCAGGGAAATCACGACAGGAATAGCTAATAAAGTGGGACCAAAAAGGCGTGGCAGCCATCCCCACCAATCAAACCCAACCTCATAAATTGTCCATGGGATTGTTGCTGCCCAAGCGAGAAGATAGAGCCATGCCCCAAGGGGCCTACGGCAGAACAGATAAAAGCCCGAGAGGAAAAGGACGATACCACATAGGACGTAATACCATGACCCACCCAACCAAATGAGCCAAACACCGCCTATGATGAAATAAAGGCCAAAAAGCAGAATGATAGCTGCAAGGGCAAAAATAACCCAGTCAGCGAATCCTAATGAGGTTTTGTGGTATGAGGGTGACGGCACGTTGTTACCTCCAGTTGGTAGGGACCTACCCTTGATATGAGTCAAAAATTAACAACTTGAAAAGTAAATATATAAGATAAAACCTATATCATTAAAAGGTTTTCCCTATATTAAAATGGCAGGCTAGAGGCCGTCCGTGCTTATTTAGCCTGATTTTGGCGTGCAATGATTTTATGTTTTGCGACCACTTCCCCCACAAGGAATGTGAAGAAAGCCTTTGTGAAGGCCATATCTAACCCAGCATCTTCAGCAAGTTTTTTTAAACGCTGGATTTGTTCTGCCTCTCGTGCAGGGTCACAGGCGGGGAGATGCGTAGCAGCTTTTAAATGCCCAACCTCATTAGTACAGCGGAAACGCTCTGCCAGCATATAAATCAAAGCGGCATCAATATTATCAATGCGTTGACGAAGAACAGAAAGTTGTTGTGTGGCGTTAGAGGTCATTGAGATCAATCCATGCGAGATGCCCGCCTTTACCAGCACCAAGGTCCATAAATACAGCCTTACCACCCAGACGCCCTGTTTTGTAAAGGGGGCGGCCATCAAGGGAGCGTCTATCATGGCCTACATAAACTGTAATGCCTTCTGGTATGCGGTTTATCCAACTTAATCGGCGTTCTGGGTAGCCATCAGGTTGGAGGCGGCTTGTAGTTTCTCCAAAGAGTGCGCGTGATAGCGGGGCGGACATATCAGCAAGGCCTGTCGCAGGTGGGGGGCCGGAGAGCATAGCTGTATGAAATCCCCCATGAACAAACAGTAAATTGCCAAGGCGTTGCCATGCTGGAGCTTCGGAAACAGCGGAATAAGCACGTTGGGCGAGGTCCTCCATAGGGGAGGCGTGGATCTGCTGTAATGTGCTTTCTAAAGGAAGGTCGCGCCTTAAACGTCTCCCTTCTAAAGCACGGCCTAATTTGCGGTCATGATTGCCGAGGACAAACATGCCTTTTTTTGTTTCGAGCAAGTCCAGCATTGTTTCTAACACGCCAGCACTGTCAGGCCCGTGGTCCACAAGGTCGCCAAGTTGAATGATAAAACGCTTTGTTGCGATAGCGTGACGAAAAGCATTGAGGTCACCGTGGACGTCTCCGACAACGCGCAGCCCATACTTGCGAATGCGGGATAAAACCGATTCGGCAAGCCGTGGTTCAGAGAAAATAGGTCGCTCGTTCACGGTTTTGGTAACTCAGCCTTCAACTACTCAAAAAGGGGGCTAATTCTCTGATGATAATGGCTGAAGGTCAACCATTTACCATGCGGATACTTTCATCAAGATTGACGGAGAGGAGACGACTCACTCCGCGCTCTTGCATTGTAATGCCGTAGAGCCGGTCCATATGAGCCATTGTGAGTTGGTGATGGGTAATGACTAAAAAGCGCGTTTTGGTTTGTTCTGTCATATCGCGTAATAAGGTGCAGAAACGTTCCACATTAGCATCATCTAAAGGGGCATCGACCTCATCAAGCACGCAGATGGGGGCTGGAGTGCAATGGAAGGCGGCAAAAATGAGCGATAAGGCCGTAAGGGCTTGCTCCCCACCAGAAAGGAGCGAGAGGGTAGAGAGCTTCTTACCCGGTGGTTGGGCAAAAATCTCCAACCCAGCTTCGAGCGGGTCATCACTGCCGACCATCTGCAAATGTGCTTGCCCCCCATTAAACATCCGGGTGAACAGCGTTTGGAAATGGGTGTTAATATCGGTAAAGACGGCCATAAGACGTTGACGGCCTTCACGATTGATAGCCCCAACTCCACCGCGCAGCCGGGCAATGGCCGTGGAGAGGTCTTGATGCTCTTTAGTGATTCGTTCTGCTTCCTCTTGGGCAGTGCGGAATTCCTCCTCAGCGCAGAGATTAACAGCCCCTAGCTCATCACGTCTCTTGTTCGCGCGTTTGAGGGTTTGTCGTAAAGCTTGCTCTGTGTCTGCCGAGAGTGTCTCTGGGGCTTCGGCATCGTCAGGCAAAGGGGTCTCATGTTGGAGGAGGGCTAGGGCCTCTTGAGCTTGGGCGAGCCGCTCATTAAGGCGGATTGTGTCTTCACGATAGCGATGTGCCCCGTCTTGATGATGCTCTAACAGGGTTTGCTGTTCTTGGAGATGCTGTCGTGCTTGGGCAAGAGTGGCTAGGAGTGTTTGCTCTTGCTCTTCTAGCTGTTTAAGGGCTTCACTATCGCGTTGAAGCTGTTGCTCATGGCGCGCGAGGCTATCGTCATCTTTTTGCGCGGAGGCTGTTTTTTGTAAGGCAGCCTGACGCTCTGTGAGGTCTTGAAGCTGCATATTAAGCTGATTTTGGCGGTCTTTTGCTTGCTGATAGGTGTGGTTTAGATGCTCCTCACGTTCTTTGAGAAGGGAAAGTTGCTGGGTAAGGGCGTGGCGTTTGCCATGCGCGCGTCTGAGGGCCTCTTGTGTATGGTTGAGGTGCTCAGTGAGGCGATCCACCGTTTCTTTTAGGGCAGAGAGGTCCGGTAGGGCGGCTTGCTCTGCTTGGCAAGTTCGTTCTTCCTGCTGACGTGTCGTGAGTGTAGCCTCACTTGATTGAATATGCTGGACCAACCCATCGCGGCGCGCTTGCAATCCTGTGAGCAAGCGTTTCTTTTCCTGCAAAGCCTGCTCTAGCTGCGTGGCGTTTTGGCGTGCTTCTGCAGCATGCTTAGCCGCTGCCTCTGCGGTGCTTTGCGCCTGTTGAAGGGCGGAATGAGCGTCTTCGTAACAAGCTTGGCGTGCGGGGAGGTCGCTCTTGGCGCGTTCTGCTTCTAAAGCGTGTTTTTGGGCTGTGATGTCCTCCAGCTCTTGCGTAAGCTGGGCGATATTTTGCTCTATTTCCTTTAAGCGTGTAAGACGTGCGTCATCCTGAAAGAGAGCTTGCTGTTGGTGTGTGGTTGCCTCTTGTGCGCGGGCGCGGGCTTGTTCTAACGCCTCGCGGGCGGCTTGTTCTTCAGCTTGTAGTGTTTTAAGCGTCAGAGCGGCTTCTGAGGGTTCAGCTTTTGGGGGTGGGAGTGCGGTTAAAGCCTCCTGTGCAGCATGATGTTCGGCCTTTATCTGTGCAATGTGCGCCTCATGGGTTTGGACCTCATGGTTGATGAGGGCAAGTTGGTCTTGATGCAACGCATGGCGTTGTTTTAGCCCCTCCAGCGCGTGACGTTGTTGAGCATAATCCTCACGCATTGTGGTATAGTTGTCGCGTAAGTCCTTTAGCGTATGTTCCAGCACCGCGCATTGATGTGCGCTTTGTGTGGTTATCTGTTTTTGGGCATTATAATCTTGTGTCAGTTTTTCAATAAGATGGGCTGTTTTCTTTAGTTTTTGAACATGCTGAAGGCGAATCATTTCAGCAGTAGGGCTGTTCGGCTGGCGGATAAAACCATCCCATCGCCATAACGCCCCATCTTTTGTAACAAGCGATTGCCCCGGTTGTAGCTGGGTTTGCAAATTTGGGCCATCTTCTGGCGTATCAAGCAAAAAGATAGCATGGAGAGCCCGACTAAGAGGGGCCGGGGCGTTAATAAGAGCAGCCAAACAAGGGAGGGCGGCGATGGCAGGAGCAGGCCGCAGGGTAGCCCCATCATCGGGTAATAAACACCATTGCCGTGGGGTATCTGCCAGAGGGGCATCAGCTTGTGGCAAAGAGGCCTCTAAACCATCAGTTAGGGCACTGGCCAAAGCATTGATAAGCTCCTCTGGGATGTGGAGTTGCTCCATCACAGGGTGAGGAATGGTTTTTAAGCTGCTTGCAAGGCTTTGCTGTAGCCCTTCATATTCGCCTTTATGGCGGAGTAAAGCCGTATCTATGTCACGGAGGAGCGTTTGTGCTTTCTGCGTAGCGTGCTGTTGTGTAGCAAGCTGGGCTTCCGTTTCTTCAATCGCGTTATGTTGGCTTGTGCTTTGAGCCTCTAATGATGCGAGGTTTTTTTGCGCTTCCTCAAGCGCATGATGAGGGATGGCTTTGGCATGAACATCCTCAAGAGCGGCTTGTAATGTAGCAGAGCGTGCCGCTTGTGCCTTTAGTTGTTCGGCGAGGCGGGTGATATTGTGCTGCAAAGAGGTGCGGCGTTGTTGTTGTTTTTCTGTTTCGGCTTGCTCGTCTAACCAGCATTTTTCAGCCTCTTGGCGGCGTTGTGTGAGGGCCTGCTCCACCTCCGTCGCTTTATGGGCGGCTTGTTGGGCGGTTTGTTGGGTTTGATGAAGGGCTGCTTTGGCGTGGTCATCCAGCAAGGCGGCTTGGGTGTGTTTGGCTTGTGCTTGCTCTGCTGTAAGGCGCGCCTTCTGTTTGGTGAAGCGTTGTGTAAGCTCCTCCTCCCGCTGCTGAAGCTGCTGTAGATGCGCGCGCATTTCCTGTACATCTCGTTGGGCACGCTCTGTGATGAGGCGTTGCTCTTGGAAATGTTCTGCCGCTTCATGGGCTTGTTCGTCTTGCTGCTTTGCCTCGGTTATAGCATCCGCTACATGTTGGGCAGCATCGTCCGTAGGGGTGTGTTGCGCGCAGTCATCTTCAAGGCGTTTCAGTTCAGCTTTGAGATGGTCTAATGTGTTGCAATCATCTGAGATTTGCCGAGCGAGAGCTTGTTGGCGGCTTTGTAACCGTTCTTGCTGGAGCAACCCGGTATGATACTGGGATGATGCGCTCTCAAGTTGGGTGTGTTGCTCGGTCTCTTGGGTGCGTAGAGTGGCAATTTGCTCTGTTATAGTTGGGTGTTGCGCGTTGAGCGTATGTTGCTGAGCGGTGAGGTCCTCTAATGTCTGTTGGGCGTCTTTTTGCTGGCCGTCAAGGCGGTGCAGGTCCTCTTTAAGGCGGGCTATGTCTTCATCAAGTTGGGCTTTTTGGCGTGCGTGGTCCTCAGAGGCCTGCCGTTGATGCTGGAGAGAGGCCTGGGCGACCTCAATATGGATGCGATGCTGCTCCAAACGAGGGCGCAGGGCTGCGTGTTCATCCTCTTTTTGCTGGAGCGAGTGTGTTTTTTGGGCAAGCTGCTCTTGGGCTTCTTTTAGGGCTGCATCATTCTTAGTGAGTGTCTCTTGCGCTTTGTCCAAAGCGGTGCGGCGGGTTTGGACAAGCTGTTCCGCACGGGCATGTTGGAGGATGAGGAGAGAACGCTCATGCTGGCGGATTTCCTCTGAAACAGCGCGGTAAGTTTGTGCTTTTTCTGACTGGCGAGCTAATGTGGTGAGTTGTTGCTCAAGGCTTTGGCGGTGTTCTTCAGCGCGCTCTAGGTTTGCTTCTGCTTGGCGGAGTTTAAGTTCCGCATCACGGCGGCGTACATAGAGGCCACTAATGCCCGCAGCTTCTTCCAATAAGAGGCGTCTTTCCTCCGGCTTAGCGGCAATAAGCTGGCTAACACGATTTTGGCTGATGATAGAGGAGCTACGCGCCCCAGAGGAAAGGTCGGCAAAGATGGTTTGCACATCCCGCGCGCGCATGACCCGATTATTAATACGGTAGGTGCTACCTGTCCCACGCTCTGCTTGGCGGGAGACTTCTAACTCTCCTGCTTGGTGGAAGGGGGCGGGAGCAAGGCCCGTAGCCTCGGCAAGATGAAGCGTGACACGGGCTAGGTTACGCGCAGGGCGACTGCCTGTACCCGCAAAAATGAGGTCATCACTATCCCCGCCGCGTAAGGCGCGGGCGGAGCTTTCCCCCATGGTCCAGCGTAAGGCTTCGACAATATTAGATTTGCCGCAGCCATTAGGGCCGACAATCCCCGTTAGGCCGGGGAGGATATCCAGATGGACCTCATCAGCAAAGCTTTTGAAGCCAACAATATCGAGGCGGGTTGTGATCGCCTTATGTTGTGTCATTGCACCCTATAAACGCTGGGATGAGGTGAGTGAGAGCCTTTTAGGCCTTACTGACAAGCTCCGCAAATTTTTCCACCGTTTCGGGGTCTTGCGCATAAGGGGTATTATTGAAGCGGAAATAAGGCGTCCCTTTAATTTCGTACTCTTGGCCCTCTTTTTGTGTCTGCTGATAAAGAGCCTGACCAAAGCTCATATCCTTGCTGATTTTATCAAACTCAGCCGGAGCGATGCCCGCTAAAGCGGCTTCTTGCCTAAGGTGAGCGACCGGGTCATTGCCGGAGAAGGCCCATTGCATTTGTCGGGAGAACAGAGATTCAATGAAGGGTACATAACGCTCCTCTGGCAGGGAGCGTGCAACCATAGCGGCGATGAGGGCGACTTGGTCTAGTGGGAAATCGTGGAATTGAAAACGAACCTTCCCTGTATCGATGAATTGCTCTTTAATTTTGGGGAATAATTCTGTCGCGAAATGAGCGCAATGGGTGCAAGTGAGGGAGAACCACTCTTGCACGAGGATAGGCGCTTGCGGATTACCAATAATGCGCGGGCCCATGCGTGGGTCTTGTGCAGCTTGTGCGTGGGCACGGCCCATCGTGATGAAGGGAGCAGCGAGCAGGGTAGCGCCCCCCATAAGGAGGTTACGGCGGGAGAGAGAAGATTGGGTGGACATGGTAGCTCCTTTGCGATGGCAATAGGTGGGGCAGAGGTCTAGGAGACCACGCTAGGCGAACATGAACGGCAAGATAGCCCTGCCGTCAAGAGGGAGAAGGTGTGTTTGCTGCTTGACCCTCAGCCGTAGGAGGCTGGCGTCTAAGATGCGGGGGAACGCGCATCCGTAATGTAAGGATATGCCGCGCATCAGAATCAATAACACGAAATTCCAACCCGCTAGGATGAGCGAGGACTTCATCACGCGCGGGAACATGCTCGGCAAGGTGAAAGACTAAACCGCCCACTGTTTCAATTTCGGCTTCACGCTCTTCACGTGTGAGGATAGGGCCAAGACGCTCTTCAAGCTCTTGGACGGTGAGGCGGGCATCAAGGTCTATGGTACCATCAGGGCGGTTGAACCATGGGGTTGTGACAGGCTCATCATGCTCATCAGAAATATCGCCCACAATGGTTTCGATAAGGTCTTCAATCGTGACGAGGCCATCAATACTGCCATATTCATCAATGACGAGGGCCATATGTGTCCGGCGTTGGCGCATTTGGAGCTGGAGGTCCAAAACGGGAATACTAGGAGCTACCAAAAGAGGTTGGCGCAAAAGCGCGCGTAGGCGGAAAGGTTCGTCCGTTCCGATATGGGCTACGAGGTCTTTAACATGAATCATCCCGATAATATCGTCTAACTCGCCATGATAGACAGGCATACGGGAATGATTTTCCTCTCGCATGAGGGCTAAGGCTTCATCAAATGAGAGGTCATCGGACATGGCGATGATGTCCGCTCTGGGGATCATAACATCATCAGCGGTGCTAGTGCGTAGGCGCAGCACATTCATGATGAGCGCGCGCTCTTGCCGGTCGAGTTCTGGTGTTTCGTGGCTATTCTTTCCAAGGCTGGCAGCTTCCCGGACAAGGTCAGCAATTTGCTGCCTAATAGTCTTGGTACGGGCCTTGCGATTGAAAAGTTTCATTGTAAGAGCGGTCTTCCTTAACGCGATAAAATGAGAGGAGCAGGGGCTGACATATGGCCTTGTAGGCGTGGCTTCCATGGGTCTGGGAGGCCCATCCGGCGGAGGATGAAGGTCTCTAACCCTTCCATCTTGCGGGCCTCACTGGGGTGATGATGGTCATAACCAGCAAGATGAAGCAACCCGTGAACAAGAAGATGCGTTGTATGTTCCCGCAGGCTCTTACGCCCCTGTTCAGCCTCGCGCTGCATGGTTTGATAAGCAAGAATAATATCGCCCCCCAGAAGGGGAGACGGTGGCTCGAATGTAAGAACATTAGTTGGTTTGTTCTTACCGCGGAATTGTGTATTCAGCCGTTGAATATGCCGATTATCCGAAAAGACAAATGAAGGCCCCGGCGCACCTGGTGCGAATATCATCCCATAACGCTGAACCATCTGGCATGTGCGTTGGACGAGCTGTTCGATATTTCCCACGCTAGCACGCCAACGAGGGTCGGAAACGATAATCTCAGCGCGTGGGGCGATAGGGCGTTTCATGATGCGTCCGGTAGGGGTGAGAGGTCTCATCTGCGTGGCGATCGTAAGCTTCTACAATGCGTGCGACAAGAGGATGACGGACCACATCCGCCGCGGTGAGGGGGCAAATAGAAATACCTTTTACCCCTTCAAGAGTTGTAACAGCATCACGCAAGCCAGAGGTGACCCCACGGGGGAGGTCAATTTGGCTCATATCTCCCGTAATTGCCATACGGGTCCCCGGCCCCATACGGGTGAGGAACATCTTCATCTGAGCTGAGGTGGTATTTTGGGCTTCATCAAGAATGACATAGGCATGAGCTAACGTCCGCCCCCGCATGAAGGCGAGGGGGGCGACTTCAATCTCGCCACTAGCCATGCGGCGACTGACTTGATCCCCGGGCATCATGTCATGCAAGGCGTCATAAAGTGGGCGGAGATATGGGTCGATTTTTTCTCGCATATCACCGGGGAGGAAGCCGAGCCGCTCGCCTGCTTCCACCGCAGGGCGGGAGAGGATAATCCGGTCCACCTGCCCTGCTTGGAAGAGAGCCACCGCTTGCGCTACAGCGAGATACGTTTTCCCCGTTCCTGCTGGGCCAAGGCCAAAGACAAGCTCTTTGCGAGCAAGAGCCTGCATATAGTGCATCTGACCCGGAGAGCGTGGCGAAATAACCCCCCGTTTGGTTTGTATTTGCGGTAGAACCCCTGGCGGTAAGGCGTCATCTTGGGTATGGGGGGCAGGATTTTGCACTGCCCGGCGATGAGAAGGGAGCGCGGTGAGGCGAATCACGCCATCAACCTGTTCACTATCGACCGTCATGCCGTTCCCTGCTTGCTTATAGAGTGCGTGTAGCACGGCTTGTGCCCGCTCTACAGCGTCATTTTCGCCAGAGATGGCAACACGGTTGCCACGGCACACAAGCCGTGTTCCTGTCCCTTGCTCTAGGCGGATGAGGTGGCGGTCATGGTCCCCAAGGACGTTTTGCAGCCTTTGGTTATCCTCAAATCGCAAGGTTGTCGTGCGATATCCTTCAGCAGAGCTGCTCAAATGGTTGTGCCTTCTTGTTTAGAGAGATGACCACCGAGGGAATTGGTGAAGGGGGTCGTAATATGTACCTTCACAATCTGCCCAATAAGGGCAGGGTCGCCCTCAAAATGCACAGGCTGAAGGTAAGGCGAGCGTCCATTTAGCTGCCCTGGTTTACGACCGATTCCCGTTACAAGAATATCCTGAACTGTGCCAATCAGAGACGCATTGAAGGCATCTTGCTGCTCTCTAAGGAGGGCTTGCAGGGCTGCGAGGCGTTTTTCTTTTACATCTTCTGCCACTTGGAAGGGCTGTCCCGCAGCAGGTGTGCCAGGGCGTTGGGAGTATTTAAAGCTATAGGCACTGGCAAAGCGCACATCACGGACCAGTTGCATTGTTGCCTCAAAATCCTCATCCGTTTCCCCCGGATGGCCGACAATAAAGTCCGATGTTAGTGCAATGTCAGGCCGAGCTGCCCTTAATTTACGGATGATGTCGCGATATTCATCTGCTGTATGGCCACGATTCATGGCTTTAAGCACTTTGTCGGAGCCACTCTGCACAGGGAGATGCAAATAAGGCATGAAGATGGGGTTATCGCGATGAGCATCAATCAGGGCTTGCTCCATATCGCGCGGATGAGACGTAACATAGCGCAGGCGTTTGAGCGCGGGAATCCGCTCATGGAGCAATGCGGCAAGCTCTGGCAGGCTGGCGATACCGTCCTGCCATTCCCCATGGAAGGCGTTTACATTTTGTCCTAACAGGGTAATTTCTTTCACCCCACTGGCGACAAGTCGCTCCGCCTCAGCAAGGATGGAGGCTACAGGGCGGCTTGTTTCTGCCCCGCGTGTGTAAGGGACTACGCAGAAGGAACAAAACTTATCGCATCCTTCCTGAATGGTCAGAAAGGCGGTGAGGTTGCCCTCATTCTGTGGGGCGGCATCCTCCGGTAGAAGGTCGAACTTCGATTCAACGGGGAAGTCTGTATCAATCACACTACCGCCAGCACGCGCAATGCGGGCGACCATTTCCGGTAAGCGATGATAGGTTTGTGGGCCGAGGACGAGGTCCACATAAGGAGCGCGGGCAAGAAGCTCTTTCCCTTCCGCTTGAGCAACACAGCCCGCAACGGCAATGAGGGTTTGCTTGCCCTCTAATTTGCGCGCTTCCCGGATTTGCCGCAGACGCCCTAGCTCGGAAAACACCTTCTCTGCTGCTCTTTCACGAATATGGCAGGTATTGAGGATAATCATATCGGCATGGTCAGGACTATCTACCGGACTATAACCGAGCGGGCGCAACACATCTGCCATACGCGCACTGTCATAAACATTCATCTGACAGCCCCATGTGATGATGTGCAGACCGCGAGCGGGGGAGGGGGTGAGCTGTTCTGGCATAAGTAGAGAGGTGTGATTATCCGTTAATGGTCAGTATGGTCGGTTGTGGGGAGGAGATGGTCCTCTGGGAGGCGATTTTGCCGGAGGTCCTCATTCCCTTGTTCGATAGCCGCGCGAGCTGCGTTAGAGAGTGCCTTACGGGAGGGGAAATCCTCCGGCTTTAGAGGAGGATGAAAGAGGACCGTTGCGCGCATAGAACGCCACCGTGTTAAGCCCACAAGATGGGGGCCGAAATCCATATCACCAAACCATGAGAAGACGAAGGACCGCCTATGCCGCCCGACAGGTAGCCCTTCTAAGCGGTCATAAGTAACAGTTACGGGTTGGATAAGGCAGGTTGGATGGTCATCTTCTGTTGGGTCATCACGCCGGCGTACAGGTTTAGCAATGGCAAAAAGGGAGGACATAAAGGGTAAAAGCTGTGTCCCTTTTGAGGTCGTCCCCTCCGGGAAGAAGGCGATATTATACCCTTTGCGGAGTTGGTTAATAACCTCCTGCACATCCTGCCCAGCTTCTTGCCGGTTGCGATTAATGAAAATTGTCCGGCCCAGATAGGTTAAATAACCAATCAATGGCCAATGGCGGACTTCTTGCTTAGCGATGAAGAAGGCAGGCAGCACCTTGCCCAGTACGAGGACATCCAACCATGAGCTATGATTAGCGACATAAATAACACGCCGCCCATCAGGGCGCAGCGTCAGTGAGCCTTCCATCTTGCCAATAGTCCGCACTTTTATATTGAGGATTCGGCAGGCTACTGTCCAGAAAAAGAGTGGAAAACGGCGGAACATCTTCCCTGGTAAGAGGAGGCATGTCCCTTGGCCAATACACCCACATGCCGCCCAGAATAAGAGGGCTAACGCACGCAAGCGAATACGTAATTGATCCACGAATGTATCGCGCGTGCTAGGCTCTTCCTGCGCAAAAAGATGATCAGGATCAAAAACCGGACGGTTTTTGTTTCTTTGTTTAGGGGAGGAGGGGTTCGCAAAAGACATAGTGCTTAAATAAGCATTTTATGAACTGGAGACAATCTTTATCCGTATTGGAAGTTTAGGTTCTTAACTTCTTTACGCTTGCATTAATGATAGATGACAGAAGAGAAACTTTTGTATCATGCTAAGAGTGGGATAAAGGGAAAGCCAGTATCGTCTAGCTATGGTGTATAGCATTTGAGCAGGCAATTAAGGAAAAAAATACATGCTCTAGGAGGGGTGTTGCTTATAGCAAGCCTCTTTGGGGGGAAGTGTCTTTATGCGGCAGGTCAGGATGATGCCCTCCTTACCATACAAACAATGCCTAAAAAGGCCGTTTCTTATAATGTTGAGGTCCTTCCAACGGATGATAAGTCGATCAGCGATAGCATGGCAGCAGCCTCTCAGCTTGTGAGTTTGCAAAAAACGCGGAATGTGGGGCCTTATGCGTTAGCAGGACGCATAAGGGGGGATTATGCGCGTTTGCAAGGGGCGTTGCAGTCGCGTGGATATTATGCAGGGCGTGTTGTGGTGCGCGTGTCCCTCCATGGCAAAATTCTTGAGGGAACCGCCCCTGCCCTTGCTTCTCTCCTTAATGAGGCTGGAGCAGAAGATCAGGTTCAGGTGCGCATCCAAGCAGAACCGGGCATACAATTTACGATAGGACAGATTGTTATTACTCCCTTAGCGGCGACGCCTGCGGAGGGGCTTGCGAAGGATAAAGAGCCTAGCCTCTCTGAAGCAGAGCGTAAGAGTATGGGAGTGCAAGAAGGGCAACCAGCCATCGCAGGGGATATTTTAGCAGCGCAAGGGCGGCTTTCTCATTTTCTGCAAGAGGAAGGGTATGGCCTTGCAGACGTACAGACCCCCCAAGCGATGTTGCGGCCGAATCATCAGATTGATGTTTATATCAAGATGAAACGCGGGCCCAAATTGATTGTCGGCCCTATCGCGCTGGAGGGGCTAAAGCGCGTTAAGGAGCGATATGTAAGGCGGCGTTTGGCGTTAAAAGAGGGGCAGCTTTATCAACCCTCTGCTATTGAGCAAGCACGATTGGATTTAGGGAGTACAAGTCTATTTTCCTCCATCCAACAACGTAATGCGGATTATGTCCTGCCTTTGCCCCCTCAAGGGGCTTCAGCAAAAGGGAAGGTTGATAAAAAAGGGAAAGCTCCTCCCTTACCCGCTGGGGCAGAGGGGGCATTGCCTCTCAGCTTTGATTTTGATGAAGGCAAACGCCATCGTATCACTGGCGATGTTGGGTATTCGACTGACCTTGGCGGGCGAGCGGGTGTTTCGTGGCTGCATCGCAACCTTTTGGGGAATGGGGAGCAGTTGCGTGTTGCGGCTTTGGCAACCGGGCTGGGCGGTACGGCACAACAAGGTGTGGGCTATGACGCTTATGTCGATTTTACAAAGCCTGATTTTCTCAAACGTAGTCAGACGCTTAATGTGCGGTTGGAGGGGATTCGACAGCTCCTTTATTCCTATGGGCAAACAGCCTTTTTGCTTCATGGTGGGGTGTCTCGTCCGTTAGGGAAGGACCTTTCAGGCAGTATAGGGGCTACGGTGGAACAAGAGCATATTCGGCAATTTGGCCATAAGGCGGAATATTTCATCGCGTCTCTTCCCCTGCAGTTGGATTATGACGGCACCCATCGCTCCAACCCGATTGAACCAGCAACTCATGGTGTGAAAGCCTCTATTGGGGTGACGCCTTCTTTATCGCTAGAGCATCAAACCTCCTTTTTTATCCCTATGAATGCACAGGCCTCCACATATTTTGACCTTACCCATCTAGGGCTAACCAAACCGGGGAATAGTGTTATTGCTCTGCGTGCAATGGTTGGATCCGTACAAGGGGCAACGACATGGCATTTACCACCAGACCAAAGGCTCTATGCCGGGGGACCGGGCTCTGTTCGTGGTTATCGGTATCAAGGGGTTGGGCCGCAATATCAACATACAAAATATGCGATTGGTGGCACAGCTATGGATGCAGGGACTGTGGAGTTTCGTCAAAGACTGCCTAAGAATCTGGGGGTAGTTGGGTTTGTTGATGCAGGGCAGGTAAGTTCAGGCTCTATCCCTGCGCATGGTAAGCTACGGGTTGGGTATGGTGGTGGTGTGCGGTATTTTACGCCCATAGGCCCTGTGCGTGTGGATGTCGCCTTCCCGCTTCATCGGGCTGAACGGGGAGACCGGTGGGAACTTTATTTAGGGTTGGGGGAGACATTTTGATGCTCTTTTGGCGTAGGTTTCTCCGTTATAGTGCCTATGTAGGTATTGTGCTGGATTGTGTGGTGATTGTTGCTCTCATAGGCATCAATTTGCCCCCAACGAAGCGTTTTATTGAGCATAAAGTCCCAAATTGGACGGGTGGGATGGTGGCGATAGAGGGGATGCAAAGCGTTTTGCCGTGGCATCTCTCTTTGGCGCATATTGTTTTGAAAGACCAGCAAGGCATTTGGTTGGAAGGGCGTGGGCTAGAGCTGCGCCTAGGCTTATTCGAGCTGTTGGGAAAAACCATCCGTGTACGCACGATCGCTGCTGAGACGCTTGATTATAAGCGTAACCCCGTTTTCCCACCATCTCCTCCATCATCTCATCCTTCGACAGGCCTGCCAGCATGGGGTGTGCGGCTGGATAAGCTAGCTATACCGCGTTTGACACTTGGCTCATCTGTGATGGGGCAAGCAGTGTCTATGCAGCTGTCTGGTGATATGCAGATAAAGGATGTGAGTGCATTCTCTAAGCCCATCTCTTTTGCAGATGCGCCGCCTATGCAGCTCCATCTGCTCATGACGCGGTTAGATAACCCAGCGTATTTGCGCTTGCACCTCCAGATGGACCGTCATCAGATGACGAGCAATGTGCATTATGATGAATCCGTAAATGGTTTTGCCGCCATGCCGGGGAAGGTCGGTGTGTTAGACCCTCTGTCGATTGATGTTACGGCTGAGGGCCCTTATGAGGCCTTAAAGACCAGTTTGGACATACAAGCGGCGACCCATCAGGCCACACCACTGGCAGTTATATTGAGGGGCAAGCTAAACCTCATCCAATATACAAATGACCTGCATTTTTCCCTCAATGCTCCGGCTATGACCTTGCGCCCCGGTTTGGGGTGGGAGAGCCTGATGATGGAGGCGGAGCTTCACGGCCCTCTCCGCGCACCTTATGGCACGGTTAAGTTAGAAGGGACGGGTTTGCTCGCCGCAGGTGCGGGTATTGGGCATATGTCCGTACAATTTGAAGGAGAAGGAAACAGCCTAGCCGCTGCTTTAGATGATACAACCTCCCGTCCAAAAACAGTGGGCGGAGGGGCGGATCATCTCGCTTTATCCGCTCGTTTTGATGGGATTAGCTTGCCGGGTAAGGCTTCGTCTCTTTTGGCTTCAGCACCTCTGACGATAGAGGCCATGCTTGCACCCCAGCAAGAGGGAAAGCCGTATCAGATTCATATCAAGCATGAGGCTATGGCGTTAGATGTTACGGGGAAGGTAGAGAACCAGCTTTCTGGCCATGTGCAGCTTGCTATAGACAAACTACCAGACCTCACAGCCCTTATGGGGCAGAAGGTCGAGGGGACAGCGCATTTATTGGGGGATTTTACCGTACCCTTACAGCAAAGCGGAGCATTATCCGCGGCGTTAGGGGGGCAATTTGGTATAGACAAAGGCCCTCCGCCTCTTATGGCTCTCATCGGGCCGAAGGGCACCCTTACGTTCCATCTTGCACAGCAAAATGATGGTGCCTTCCTCATAAAGCAGGCAGCTCTAACAGGGCGTGGCTTTCAGCTAGAGGGGGCGGGGCAGCTTGATGCAAAGAGGCATTTATCTTCTTCTGTAAAGCTATCATTGCTGGATTTAGAAGCTTTGCACAAAGTTTTGCGGGGTCATGCAGCCTTGCAGGCAGAGCTGCAAGGGCCTTTGGATGATATGGCAGTCCATACCCGTCTTGCGGGGGCGTTGGGCGTTGTTCATCCTTCAGCCTCCCTCCCTGTAGCCCCGTTGGAGATGAGGGCGGATGTGGCGCATCTGCCTTCTCATCCTCAAGGGATGTTGCATATAGAGGGCATGTTGGATCGCGCGCCGCTGATTGTAGATACACAATTTGACCGTGCGAGTGATGGGACGATAAAAGCAGACCTCCATAAATTAGCGTGGAAAGACGCGCAAGGGCGTGCCTCTTTGTTGCTCCCAGCGGGGACGATGGTTCCGCAAGGGGAGGTCATGCTTAATGTCCCGCGATTGGATATATTTAGCCGCTTAATTGGCCAGCCCCTTACGGGGCATCTCCATGTGGGTATGGAAAATACGGCGCATGACCATATGCAGATTGCGCTTGATGGTCAGGCTTTCATGAAAGATTATGCCGTTAAGGCAGCGCATTTGCAGGCTGATTTACATAATATAACGCAGAATCCTAATGTGGCGATGAATCTGCATCTTACAGGGGTGCGGTTTAAAGAGATAATGGGGGCGGCGCAGCTTTCTCTCAAGGGGCCGCAAACAGCGTTGGATGTGCAAGCCCGTGGAGCGTTTGAGAATGTTATGCACGCGCCTGCGCGGTTTGATGTTGTTGCACAGCTTCATCTACCAGAGCAAAGCGTTAGAGTGGATAGGGCGTTAGCGTCTATAAAGGGCGATATATTCAAATTAACAGCCCCTGCCATTGTACATTACGGGGCGGACCTCGCCGTGGAGCATATGGCGGTAGAGCTTAGCCCGCCTCATGGCGTGGCTGGGCGTGTTTTCCTCAACGGGACGATAAAGCCAAATCTGGTTCTTGAAGCGCGATTGGAGCATATCACCCCCGCGCTAGCCGCACCGTTTCTACCGGCTTTACAGGCGGAGGGGGATGTCTCTGCAGCGGCAAAACTACGCGGCACATTAGCCTCTCCTACCGGGCGGTTTACGATGGAGGGGCGAGGTCTTCGCCTCATCAGTGCCGCGACAGCGTCCTTACCGGCGGGGCAACTGCATATAGAGGCCGATTTAGCCGGGACGCAGGCACTCCTTCATACGACATTCCGTGTGGGGGAACCGTTGGCCTTCATACTTTCTGGGAAGGTGCCATTATCTCCTACGGGACAATTTGCTGTAACCGCAAAAGGACGAGCTGACCTTTCCATTGCCAATGCGTTTTTAGGGGCTGATGGTATGGGGGCCGGGGGGCAGTTGGACTTAGACCTTGGCGTAAATGGCCTTCTCAAACAGCCGCAGCTTACAGGGTCGATTCAATTACATAATGGTTCGTTCGAGGAATATGCCGATGGTGTGCATGTTGAGGCGGGAGACGGGCTCATCAAAGCGCAGGGCGACCGCCTCACAATCGAGCATTTTACCGCGCGCGCAGGGCAGGGCTCTTTAGGGGTAACAGGGCAGATTGGTGTTTTACAACCCGGCCTGCCGGTGGATGTCCATTTTACCATGGATAAGGCAGAACCGGTTCAAAGTGATTTATTGACCGAGCAGATAGATAGTCGGCTTCATATTTATGGCCAAGCGGCAACACGCTTGGATGTAGAGGGGGATGTTACTATCCCAGAGGCGGCCATTACGATACCGGATTCCATGCCGGCTTCTGTCCCGCAACTAGAGCTTATTACACCAGAACAAACCAAGACGCCAGTTAAGCCACCGCCCAAGATGATTATCGGCTTGAATGTTAATGTCATGTCCCCGGGGGCATTATTTGTGCGTGGGCATGGGCTTTTTGCTGAAATGCAGGGGAAATTACATATTGGAGGGCTGAGTACGGCCCCCGTTGTGACGGGGGGGATTACCCTTAAGCAGGGTAATTTCAACTTAGCGGGGATTAATCTTAATTTTACGCGGGGGGAAATTGGTTTTTCTGGGGCTAGTGCAGCGCATAAATTAGACCCAACAATAGATTTTCGCGCTGATCGCAATGCAGATGGCACATTAGCGAGTTTGCTCGTTCGTGGTTATGCGAGTGAGCCAAAGCTTGAATTTGTTTCAAACCCTCAATTACCGCGAGATGAGGTATTATCGATTTTGCTTTTTGGGACAAAGCGCAGCTCCTTATCGCCTGCTCAATTAGCGTCTTTAGGCGTGGCGGTTGTGCAGATTGGGGGAGGTTCTGCTTTTGACCCTATAAGTAAGGTGAGGAATGGCTTAGGGTTAGATCATCTTGCTATAGGTGGGGGGAGCAGCGTTGGTAATGGCGGTACGAGTTTAGAAGCAGGCAAATATATTACAAAACGCGTTTATGTTGGCGCGAGGGAAGGGCTCTCCAGCAAGGGGACGCAAGCGCAGGTGAAGGTAGATCTTACAAAAAGGCTCCAACTCAACACAACTGTTGGTACAGGTGGGCAAGTGACGGGCTTTACCACACCAGAAAATGACCCTGGCTCCAGCATTGGGCTCTCTTATGGGATAGATTATTAAGGGGCCCCCCTGTAAGGATGAAAACGGTCATGCATTGTGTTTGTATGCTAATTAAAGGGAGCCTCTCTGTTATGTCGTTTAAATTTCGTACGGTGTTTGCGGTAGCAGCATTAGCTTGTTCTGCACCATTGACTGCATTTGCCCAGGTTGTAACGGATCCGGCACAGGTCCAGGCCGGGTATTATAAAGTGGAGCCCTTGCATACGCAGGTTAGTTTCTCTGTATTACATCTTGGCTTTACAGTTTATGAAGGGCTATTTTCCGGGGCTTCTGGCGTTCTTCTATTGGACCCCCGTCAACCGGAATCGTCTAGTTTAACGGTTTCTGTGCCTGTTGCTTCTGTGCAGACAACCAGTAGCAAGTTAACAGAAGAGCTAAAAGGGAAGGATTGGTTGGGAGCGGAGCAGTTTCCTAAAGCTGAGTTCGTATCGGTCAGTGTGAAGAGAACAAGTAATGGGGATGCCCTAGTGAGTGGTAATCTTACTTTGCACGGTATTACGCGGCCGGAAACATTGCATGTTCATTTTATCGGCGCCGGTGTGAATATGTTGGATAAGAAATACACGGTTGGGTTTGATGCCACTAGTACAATTAAACGTAGCGAGTTTGGTATTAAGACTTTCGTGCCATATATTAGTGATGAAGTAGAGTTAAAAATTGCTGGCGCCTTCGAGCGGCAAGATACTCAGCCTGCTATGAAAGACCCGAATGACTAAAATGCTGCTATAAATAGCGGTAACAGTAAAGGACGGAGAGTAGTTTGTGAAAACCCCTCTCCGTCCTTTATGTTTATGGTATGATAGTTCGTTTTAAGAAGACCAGTTCTTCTCAAAATCCCCAAAGAGGGTTAAGCCCCCATCGACGTAGAGTGTCTGGCCTGTGATGTAGCTGCTTTCCTCAGAAGCGAGGAAGCCCATAGCATCGGCAATTTCTTGGCTTTCACCTGGTCGTTTCATAGGGATATGGCTGGCAACGGCTTTATATTGCTCAGGGTCTTTTACCCATGAATCGTTAATTGGTGTTACGATGGCACCGGGGGCTACAGCGTTAACGCGGATGCCGCGGGAGGCATATTCCAACGCTAATGTACGCACCATATTATCGACTGCCCCTTTAGAGGCAGAATAACCTAGATAATGGGGCTTAGGGATTAATTGATGCACGGAGGAGTTTACAACAACCCTTCCTTTAACTCCGTGTTTTAGCCAATAGCGCAGGGCCTCGCGGCAGCAAAGCATTACCCCTGTGACATTAACGGACAATACACCTTCAAAATCTGCCAATTTGACATCTTCAGAAGGGGAAGGGATTTGATAGCCGGCATTGCAAATGAGTACATCCAAGCTGCCCATGGCCTCAATGCTCTCTTTAAAGAGTTTTTGGACCGTCTCCTCATGTGAAATATCACCTGTAGCGATGACGTGTTCACCTGCCTCGACTTTAGGCAATGTCTCTAAAACGGCCCGTAATTTATCTTCTTTACGGCCATTAATAGCAACGCGGGCCCCTTCTTTGGCAAAATATTGTGCAGCAGCCTCGCCAATTCCCTGGGAGGCCCCAGTGATGAGGACATTCTGCCCCTTAAAACGTTTTGATGGATTTGTGGACATATAAACCTCAAACCTTTCCCGTTAGGGTTGCGGGAAGGAAAACCCCTCCCAGCAGGAATCCTGTGGGAGAGGGAGAGGAAAATCAAGCGTTTTTCATCGTTTGGGTGAGGTCATCCAAAACTTTGCCGGGGTCTTTATTTTCCAACACGGCAAGCTCTGCAACAAAGCGCTCCTGTGCGGCTTCAAAAAGTTTCCGCTCAGAGAAGCTACCATCCAAGCTATCGACATTGCGGCGGAGGTCACGCAGTACTTCGGCGATTTGGACGAGATCGCCAGAGTTAATTTTCTCTTGATACGCTACAGCACGACGTGCCCACATACCACGGCTAACATGCGGCTTTCCTTTAACCACAGCCATGGCTTTATCGACAATCTCGCGCGTTGCAATTTTACGTAAGCCGGATTTGCGTGCCTTAGCCAGTGGGATGCGCAAAGTCATTTGGTTGCCGGGGAAGGAAATCTGAATCATTTCGATCTTCGTATCAGCGATTTCTTCTTCGCCGATGCGGTCAACGCGGCCAACACCATGGGCTGCGTAAACGATAGCGTCCCCCTCGCGGAAAGGATTCTTTTCCTGCTCAGGGTCTTTCTGACGGGCAGTGTGCTCGGCGGCGGCGCGGGCCATCTCGTCAGTGACACCACCCTTATGGGGCATTCTGAAGCTGTTGTTCATGGAGCGACCTTACCAGAAAAAGAGGAAGTTGTCTTGTTTTACGTAATGTTTAATTCGTCTTTTTACGAATTATTTCCTCCTTTAAGGAACGCGTCCAAAACGTGGGGTGGGCATGGGGTGAGGTGTTTCTCCAAGAGGTTGGAGTAAGTCACGCTCAATCGTGCGGCTAATAGTCAGCATAGGTAGAGCATGAGGGCTATCGCGGAAGGGTTCTTGCAGGTTTCGCCCGCTTCTATCAAGCATTTGGAAGAGCACACCGATAATGCTGGAGCCTAAGGGGGTAATCCACCCTAGGGTTTGTACAGCCGAAAGCGGAAGTAAGATGCAAAATAGGTGCGTAACGATGTTCGGCAGCATCGAATATTGAATAGGTAATGGTGTATTACGAATACGCTCTAGCCCCCCTTGTGCATTGGCAAGGTCGGAGAGGATGCGATCCACTGTTCCATGAACAGCACCATCAATATTACGTTCTATAACAAGATGGCGGACAGACTGACCCAGCTTATAAAGCAATGCATTAGCTGGATTGCCGCATGAAAATACAAAGCTATAGGTATCTTCATCTAGCAATGTGCGAATGACAGCATCAGGTTCATTATTACTGAGGGAAGATTTAAGGATATAAGGATAGGCTGCCATGGCGCGTGCAAGCTCTGGTGCTCCGCCAAGAAGGGAGTCGACCTCACGGCCAAAAGAGCGGCAATTATTGGTGACAGAGCCCCATAAGGTACGTCCCTCCCACCAGCGTGCGTAAGCAGCATTATTGCGGATACCTAGGAAGATAGCCAAAGCCGACCCCATAAGGGAGAAGGGTAAGGCAGGTTGCTCCATCCATTCTTGATGAAAGATTTGGAAGAGAATCACAACCACGCAATCCCATCCCGTAAGGATGATGAGTGGGGGAAGAATCTCTCTAAACAATATGGAGAAGCCGTACCGGCGTTTGATAATCACGGGGGCAGAATCCTCACATAATTAGCAGTGATGACATCAGGGCTTGAAGCCCGCTCATTCTGTGGCACAATCCAGATAACAGAAACTGTTGAGATAAGGTAATTACGCAATGGATGTTCGCGCTGCAATCGCTTTAGAAGCAGGACAGCCGCTGGTTGTCGATACTGTTCAGCTTGAAGGCCCTCGCGAAGGGGAAGTTTTGGTAGAGCTGATGGCTACCGGGCTATGCCATACGGATAAATATACACTCTCCGGTAAAGACCCGGAGGGGCTGTTCCCCTCTATCTTGGGGCATGAGGGTGCAGGGGTTGTGCGTGAGGTAGGCGCAGGTGTGAAGCATCTGAGACCTGGCGACCACGTCATTCCTCTTTACACGCCGGAATGTCGGGAATGTCCGTCTTGCCTTTCTCGTAAGACGAATCTGTGCACGTCTATCCGCAGCACACAGGGCAAGGGCCTTATGCCTGATGGGACGACACGTTTTTCCTATAAAGGGAAGCCTGTTCATCATTATATGGGCTGCTCTACCTTTGCTAATTTCACGGTCATGCCGGAGATTGCTTTGGCAAAGATTCGCTCTGACGCACCGTTTGATAAAGTTTGCTATATTGGCTGCGGTGTGACCACGGGTATCGGCGCGGTATTATTTACGGCGAAGGTTGAAGCAGGCTCCACCGTGGCTGTGTTTGGCCTCGGCGGTATTGGGCTGAATGTCATCCAAGGGGCTAAAATGGTCGGGGCAAACCGCATCATCGGTATTGATGTGAACCCAGAGCGTGAGGCCATTGCCCGTAAGTTTGGGATGACAGATTTTGTGAATCCTAAAGAGCTTGGTGAGAAGGGTGACCTTGTTGCGCACTTAATTGAGCTGACCAATGGTGGGGCGGATTATACGTTCGAATGTGTGGGTAATGTTAGCCTCATGCGTCAGGCCCTAGAGAGTGCCCATCGCGGTTGGGGTGTTTCCTGCGTGATTGGTGTTGCCGGTGCGGGGGAAGAAATTAGCACGCGTCCCTTCCAGCTTGTGACAGGTCGGCGTTGGATTGGTTCTGCCTTTGGGGGCGCGCGTGGCCGGACGGATGTGCCCAAAATTGTTGATTGGTACATGGAAGGACGCATCAATATTGATGACCTCATCACCCATGAGATGAAGCTAGAGGACATCAATAAAGGTTTTGACATGATGGGGCGCGGCGAAGGGATTCGTAATGTCGTGAATTACAGATTATGACGGCAAATCCTTTCACACTTCTTGAGAGCCATGCATGCTGTGGGGGAGAAGTACGCTTCCTCTCCCATCAGTCCCGTGAGCTAGGCTTACCAGCGCGGGTTAATCTTTTCCTCCCAGAAAGGGCCGTGGCGGGCGCGGCTGTCCCGGCTGTGTATTGTCTGGCTGGGCTGACATGCGACCAAGATACGTTTTTGATTAAAAGCAATGCCATCCGCTATGCGGCAGCGCATGGCTTGGCCCTTATTGCGCCTGATACTTCTCCACGTGGCGCAGATGTCGCGGGGGAAGATGAGGCTTACGACTTAGGAACAGCGGCTGGTTATTATCTGGACGCCACTGCGGACCCTTGGGCAGCTCATTATCGTATGGGCTCCTATATCCGCAAAGAGCTTCCTGCTTTGATGGAAGCCCATTTTCCCCTTAAAGCGGGATGCCGTGGCATTATGGGTCATTCTATGGGCGGGATGGGGGCGTTAGCCATTGCGTTGGGGGATGCCTCTGCTTGGCAAACGATCTCCGCTTTTGCGCCTATTTCTGCCCCTGCGCGTGTCGAATGGGGCCAGAAAGTCACAAAGGCTTATTTTGGGGGCTATGAGGCTGAATGGGGGCAATATGACCCTTGTTTACTTTTAGCCGCAGGGAAGACTCATCCCGGGCCTTTGCTGGTTGATCAGGGTACAGATGATGAGTTCCTCGACCGCTTACGCCCTGATTTGTTGGAGGAAGCGGCCGCGAAGGTAGGCCAAGCCCTCATCCTACGTCGCCATAAAGGCTATGACCATTCCTATTGGTTTGTGCAGAGCTTTGTGAAAGATCACCTCGCTCATCACGCTAAGGGCTTGCTGTAAGGTCCTTATTATAAAAAATCCCCTTCCTGTTGTATAAGAGGAAGGGGATTTTCCTTTTATGATGATGTTTTTACCCCATACAGGGCATCTGGTGTGATGTCTGGCTCGGTAAGTTCTATGAGGCCGGTAGGGGTAAGGGCGTTATAAAAACAGCTATGCCGCCCTGTATGGCAGGCCACACCTTTTTGCCTTACAGTCAGCAAGAGACAATCTGAATCACAATCTAGCGTAGCAGCAAGAAGATGCTGCACTTGGCCAGAGCTTTCCCCTTTACGCCAGAGTGTTTTGCGGCTGCGTGAATAATAACAAACCCGCCCCGTTGTGAGTGTTTCTGCTAGGGCCTCTCGATTCATCCAAGCGAGCATAAGGACGTTTCTGCTATCATCTTGAGCAATGGCACTGATAAGCCCTTGCTCATTAAAGCGAACTTTTCCCAAAAGCTCTGTCAAAATAGGCGCGACTATAGGGACCCATTCCGCTTTATTGGCCTGCTGTGTCATGTTTCATCTCCTCACGGGGTAGCCAATCTGGCCAATTAAGTGTGATGGGGCATAGTCCGAGCATAAGGTTAGTCGCCTCCCAAGCACGGCGATGGAGCAGAGCAAGACCGTGAGAGCCGTGATAGGAGCGGAGTTCCCCTACCTCTTGCCCATTAAGCGTGATAGCTGCCTCAGCAGGGAGGGGTGTCCCATCTCGTGATGAAATCGGCAAAATCCGCTTTTTGATAAGCCCACGATAATGGGTACGAGCGGTGACCTCTTGGCCGAGGTAACAGCCTTTCTCCCACGAGACACCATGCAAATAATCCATATTCGCTTCTAATACGAGCGTTTGGCCGGGTATGATGTCCGCATCATCAGGGACGCCAATCATTAGACGACGTGTTATTAAGTCATTATCTCTTGCAGCCGTGGCTTCAATAATGGGGTGAGGACAAATAGCTCTCCACCCAAGAGCAAGGTGCCGAGGATCACTTACAGCGAGGATCGCCTGTTGTGGTGGTGGCGTTTCAACCGGGCCAGTGAGAATGCTGTAGTTTGTTAGCTCTATTTGTACATCTGCGCGTAAGCGAAAACGGTTTAGGGTTTTGATGATTGTCTCAGCATGTTCGGTGGCGATGTCTAGGAATAAGATATCATCCGCTTTCCAGAGGTAGAAGAGTGCTTGTATACGCCCTTGAGCATTTAACAAGGCTGTCCAACAGCTTTGTTGCGGGGCAAGAGCAAGAACGTCATTCGTTACCAACCCTTGGAGGAAAATAGCCCGTTCACTTCCGGTAAAAGAAATGACAGAACGGTGTGAAAGATGGTTGCGCTTCATCAGTGTCCGCATAATAGTGGAATATCAAGAAGAGAGAGTTTCACCTCATTTGAGGGTGCGATACAAGAAGAGATCATATCTGTGTGTCGGATGATCAGAAGGGATTTTTGAGCCTTGTTAACAGATGAAATCGTTGATCCCGCTATTGATACCACCGGACGGCGTTGGCAGCTTTTCCAATTTATTGGGCCGATTTTGGGTGTCATTCTCGTCATCGTGACCATTGCTTTAGTGACACTCTATACCTATCGCACCATGCGGGAAGGAGCAATCACGCTCTCCCGTAATTTGCTGCGTAGTCAACAGCGATATATTACAGAAGAAGTTAGCCATTATCTTTCGCCGGCCACGGGAATTTCCTTCATGGCAAGCAATATGCTGACAGGCGATGATATTAAGCAAAATGCAGCTACGTTTATGACGCTTGGTCGCTCAGTTTTGCGGGATATGCCGCATGTTGATAGTTTTTATCTGGCTGATGATCAAGGTCATTTTTGGATGGCAAGCCGGCGTGATAATGCCTATGAAGAAACAACTATGCAGATTGAGGATGGCGCTCCTTATTACCGTCATAAAGTGACGGATAAAGATGGTCGCTTTATCTCGACGGATCGTTTTTCGGCTGAAGGATATGACCCTCGCTTGCGTCTTTGGTATAAAAAGGCTGTAGAGCGTGAAAGTAGAACGCCTGATCGTCGTTTATTTTGGACGGCACCTTATTTGCATCTTTCAACACGTCAATTTATCGTAACAGCTTCATTAGCTTTCCAAGCCTTAGATGGTCATAAAATTGTCTTTGCAATTAATATTTCTCTTAATCAGCTCACCAAGTTTGTAAATAGTCTTAAAGTTGGCAAAAGTGGACAGGCCGTAATTGTAGATTTGGATGGCCATGTGATTGCAGGTCATAATATGGCTGATATTGGTAAACCTGGTTTTGATGCCGCCAATGTTAGTTTAGACCCAAAGACACAGCCTGTTTTTGTTCGTGCTTTAGATGTATTTCGCGTTATGGGGGATGGCTCAGGCATTGTCCATGCACGTGGGACAAGTTACGTTACAATCGCAGCGGCGATGCCCTTAGCAAAACGGTCTTGGGTTTTATTACTTAATGCGCCAGAGGGTGACTTTGCTAATTTTACACAGGTTGTAAAACATCAAACTGTTTATTTCTCTGTTATTATTGTTGGTTTGGCTTTGGTGCTGGCTGCAGGGTTGATTTATCAAGGTCGACGGGTAGAACGTCTACAAAAAGAGTTGGGGACGTTTGGTGAGGAAAAAAAAGAAGATAATATTATTCTCCTTAAAATTATTAATACAGTTGGTTTATTAAATCCAAAACAAGAGCAGCCTTACTTATGTGAGGCTTTATCTGAAAGATCAGTATCACGACGCGCTAGTATTTGGAGATTACTTTCTGATGGTGACAGGCTTCTGTGTGAAGATATGTTTGATCGTGATCGTAATGCCCATCGGCTTGGTATGGAGCTAACGCGGACAGGCCATCCAGGTTTATTTGAGTGTCTTGAAGGTGGTCATCCTGTAGATGTTCCTAATGCAGAAGAAGATCCGCGTTTACAAAGTGTACAGCGTGTTGTCATGCGCATGATCGATACCCATCATCTCTTTTTGCTGCCTGTTATGGAAGAGCATCGCCTCGTCGGGGCGATTATGCTTGAAGACCCTATTCAACTCACTGAGGCGGAACGTGTTGTTATGTTAATCGCATCCGTCCTAGCGGTGCGGTTTGGACAGGTGCAGGAGGAAGAAGGCAACAAGGAGGATTCTGTCCGAACTTCTACAACGCCTTCGCCGTCTGCCTCACGGTCGGCGAGGCCCCAATTGCGGGTTATAGAAGGTTTCCTTTTACGTTCTAATACAGACAGTTCTAATCCAACCAATATGCCAGAGCCAGGTTTGTACCCAAGTGTACCGATTATGGTTTTGGAATTCTCAGAAGCCTATTCCTCAAATCATGATGCCGCTCGCGCTATGCTAGACTTGGTAGGCGAGCTAACGGACAAGATTCAATCTATTGCACGAGAGCATAATCTCTTTTCTGTACAGGTGGCTGGTAATCGGTTCATCTTTTTGGGGAGTTGTTCTCAAACGCTTGATTCAGAGGGAGCGGCAAATTTAGCGGACGCCGCGATTGGTATTCGCGAAGTTTGCTTGATGATTATTTCTCATATGAATACGCGACTTATGTTCCGTATTGGAATTGATGTAGGAGCGGTGTTGGTTGCTCATCTTGGGAAGAATCGTGATGTCTTTAATTTGTGGGGAGAGGGGCTGACCATGGCTGGTGCCCTTGCACATAATGCGCCAGATGGAGGGCAAATACAGGTTTCCGATCGTGCTTATCAGATTTTGCAGGGATTGTTCTTATTCCGGCTACGGGGGGAGTTCTTTTTACCTGGGAGTGGCATAGCTAACAGCTATATTTTGGCAGGTAAGGGGGATGTTGGAATGGTAGTTAAAAAATGAACTTCTCTGAGCGATTCTCTATACTCCATATCGGGTTAGCCCTACTTGGGCGTTTTGCCCGCTCCTTGCCTCGTTTTTTTCTTATTGTCATTGGTGGCGGATGGGGTGTCTTTTACAGCATACTACATCCTAGCGCGTGGCGTCGCACTGTGATCATTGAGTTCCGTCGTAGTTTGCGGCAGTTGGTTGCGGGTGGTTTTTTTAGTGTTGTCGTAGTGGCTTGCCTTACGGGGTTTGGTTTGGTGTCGCAAGCTGTGTATTGGCTCGGCTTCGCTGGAATGTCTCAGATGACAGGTGGTTTGTTATCTAGTGTTCTTTTGCGGGAAATGGCACCCATATTGGTCGGCGTTATTTTATTGGGTCGTTCTGGCATGTTAATGCTGACAGAAATGGGAGGCCTAACCAAAGGGGGGCGTTTGAGTTCGCTCAATGGGATGGGGGTTGATCCCTTTTTAATTTTCGTTGTCCCGCGAACTATTGCGATGACTGTGGGAGGAATCACGCTCGGAACGCTTTTTGGTGCGATCGCGTTAGCGACGGGTTATGTAGCATGCTGGGTCAAAGGGATTGTTACAGTATCTATTTGGTCTTTCCTTTTCGAAGTTGTTAATAGTATGCAATTGGTGGATTATATAGGTATCCCTTTGAAGTTTTTATTGAGTGGGTCAAGTGTAGGGTTGTGTTGTTGTCTTTCAGGCATTGATATAACGGCTGAGGATAATTTAACAACATTGATGCCCCGAGGGTTCTCGCGGGGGATTATGTCTGTATTGGTCATTAATGTGGTCATTGACGTAATTTTGGGGAGTTTTTAATGGCAGATGACCCCAGTGGAACAGGAAGAGATTATGACTTTGTCCTGAAACTGGATGAAGCTGTTCCTGCATCAGATTCTACAGGACTCCCCCCAGTAAAATATAATCTTTTTGTCGAGCCGGGCGAGTGTGTTTTTATAGAATGCCGGGATGAATTTCGGGCAGCTCAGTTTACGGATTTTTGTGCAGGTATTTTGCCCGTTAAAGAGGATCCAGCAACAAGAAAGAGACGTGGCGCTGTCAGTTGTATGGGGCTGGATTGGTCGGATCTTGATGAACGTAGGGCTAACGCATTACGTGGTCGTATAGGGCGTATTACAGCTGAGAGCGGCTGGATCGACTTGTATGAGATGCATCTCAATATTCTATGGCCAAGCTTACACCATAGTCGCGCACCCTATGATACCTTAGTGGGAGAGGCAGTTAAATTATGTCAATCATTTGGTTTGCCTGGTTTGCCTACGCAATTACCGGAAAAACTTTCTGTACTTGATAGAAAGAGGTCGGAATATGTGAGGGCCTTTATGAATAGACCCTCCTTGCTTTTATTGGAAAATCCCGTCAGTCTTACTGCGCCGGTTGAGCTCTATAATGCGTTTTTTACTGAGTTGACAGCAGCAAGAGAACGAGGCTGTGCGGTTATATGGATCGGGGCGGAGCGCTCTGCATGGTCAGGCTATATTCAGCAAGGCATGCAACGTTTTCGTCTAGGTGATAATGGACTCTTAAAGTGAGAGATGAATGATGCGTTCCCTGCGTTTACGTCGCCAGACGGGTTTGTCTGCTCCCTTATTTCGAAGCACTTTTGTTGATGAATGGGTGGGATTGTTGGTCTTAATTGCCATTGTAATCCTAACAGCGACCCTAGTGGAGGCGGGCTTATTGAAGCAATGGTTGACGCCTGCTGGACGTATTCACTTTGTCTTGCCAGAGAGTGGTGTAGCGGGGTTGGCAGTTAATAATGATATTGAGGTTATGGGGGTGCGTGTTGGAGAGATACGCAAACTAGACCTTAATGAGTCTGGTCGGATGTATGCTGAAGGGACGATTGAGCCACATTTTGAGCGTTATATCCGTAGCGATAGCATTGCCACTATTAAGAGACGTCTAGTGGTAACCGGTGCGGGATATATCGAAATTAGTCGTGGGCAAGGCCAGCCGTTAAATTGGGGCTACGCAGTTTTAAACACAAATATTGATCCCAATCCGGCCGATATGATCATTCAAACCTTAACAGACCTACGTGCGAGCCTTCTTCCAGCTATGAGTAATGTTCAGGATATTACGAAGCAAGCACGTGATATTATGACGGATTTACACGCGGGTAAGGGAACAGCCGGGGCACTGTTAACGCGGGAGGAAACAGCTGATCATATTAACGCGATTCTTCTCAGTCTGAACCAAGCGATTGAGAATGTTCAGCCACTAGAGCGTAAGCTTCAGATCACTTTAGATGAAGCTAATGGCACGATGAAGAACGTAAATAATATGACAAATGGCTTTAAAAATTCGGTCCCAGATGTCAATCGAACAATTCATAATGTTGCAGAAGCAACTGAGCAGTTACCGTCTGTTTTGGCTGAGGCTGAAGCAACAGCGGAAAGTCTTAGACAGTTGAGCGAGCAGTTACGTGGTTTGTGGTTCCTTGGTGGGCATGGGAACCATAAAAAATCTCAAACGCGTCGCCTTCCAGCACGGGAGGTAAAGCCATGAGGTCGTGGCTGCTTCCTGGTTTTGCGTTGTTTATAGTAGGAGCGCTCGCAGGGTGTTTTGGAGGCGGGGGGGATCAAAAAGGATGGAACGATCCGCGCTATAAAAATGCAATGGATGTTGGGAATAGCATATTTTCCTTAGAACATATAAAGCCTGCCCGGCAGCAATATAAAGCTGCGTTGGATAGGGCTTTGCTGGCTAATAATACGCAGGCCATTTACGATGCAGGTTTTAATCTGGCCCTGAGTGAGTTGCGTTTAAAAGCTTTTCAGGACTGCCTTGCCACCGTTCAAAAAGTGATGCAGGCCCTTACCGTGCGCGGCTGGACAGACGCACAACAGGCCGGTTTACACCTAATTCGTGCCAGTGTTTTTTATGAGCAGAGGCGCTGGCACGATTCTTTAACAGAAGCCAATTTGGCACGTAATAGTAGAGATAGTGATATCCAGGCAGAAGCTTATGCTGTAGCTGGTTTAGATGCTGCTATATTGCAGGATAGGCCTCAACTGGAAGAATCTATTACACATCTTTCTACAAGTCATGACCTGCGGGATAAGACGAATTTGCGAGAATTGCTTGTTTATAGAGAGTTGATGGATCAACAGTGGCAGCGTGCCGCGGATGATGCACATAGTCTTGCGCAAAGTCGAGAAGAAGCGTTGAATTACGAATCAATGCGGCGCGCACTCAGACTGCAGGCCCAGGCTTTAGAGGCCATGGGACAGAAGGAAGAGGCACGTAATCTCCTTCAACAAGTGGTGGATAGTCAAAAGACACAATCCACCCCGTGATTGTTTTAGAAAACAGGCTCCCAAATAAAAATGAGAGCCTGTTGGGGGCTATTAAGCGTGGACCATAGGCGTCATGCCCAGCATGGCCAGGAGTTTGGTATCACGGTTCTGGGCAGGATTGGGTGTAGTAAGGAGTTTTTCTCCCCAGAAGATAGAGTTGGCCCCAGCGAGGAAGCAGAGCGCGTGTGTGGATTCGGACATATTTTCACGCCCTGCGGCAAGGCGTACATGGCTTGCAGGCATCATAATGCGTGCTGTGGCAATGACACGGGCAAAAGTAATGGGATCCACAGTCTCTTCATCAGCTAGGGGAGTGCCCTCCACGCGGACAAGGAGATTAATCGGCACACTTTCTGGGTGTGTTGGTAAAGTTGCTAAGGTAGTGAGCAATCCGGCACGGTCTTGGCTATCTTCGCCCATGCCGATAATCCCGCCACAACAGATTTTAATCCCCGCATCACGCACATTCGCCAGCGTATCCAAACGCTCTTGGTAGGTGCGTGTGGTGATAATCTTGCCGTAAAAATCCTCTGACGTATCAAGATTATGGTTGTAATAATCCAACCCGGCATCCTTTAACCGTGCAGACTGGCTAGGGGTAAGCATCCCAATGGTTAGGCATGTCTCAAGACCCAAAGCTTTTACCTCTTCTACCATGCGGCATACGGCATCAAGATCGCGGTCTTTAGGTGCGCGCCAGGCTGCTCCCATACAAAACCGGCCTGCCCCGGCCTCTTTAGAGCGTTTGGCATCAGCGATAACGCGCTCTAACGGCATGAGTTTTTCTGCCTCCATGCGCTTATCGTGATGGGCACTTTGTGGGCAGTAGGCGCAATCCTCCGGGCAGCCCCCACTCTTGATGGAAAGTAGAGTCGATATCTGCACTTTAGTAGGGTCAAAAAACTGACGATGTGCCTGTTGCGCTTGGAAGATTAATTCGGGGAAGGGCAGGGCCAATAGGGCTTCTGCTTCCTCTCGTGTCCAATCATGCCGAAGGTGAGGGGCGTGCGGCACAGGGCAGGGTTGTTCAGTCATTAAGCTTTTCTCTCCAAGTTAGCTGCCTACACCTATCCAAAATGAGCACGCTATGCCATCTGAAAAGTGTGCTAAATACATGATGGTTGCATAATCATCATGGGTATGAGGAGTGTGGTTGTATGAAACATTGGCAGATCGACCAAATGGACTGGGATGCTTTTGACGCTACAAAAGTGAGTCCGGATATCCTTGCTTTGGTAAAGGCGGCCTCCGTAGTGGAGCGTAATGCGCGGGATTATACAATTTACCTTCGCAATGTCTTTCATGATGATTCGGGCTTTCGCGATGCTGCAGAGAATTGGGCTGAAGAAGAAGTCCAACATGGCGATGCGTTAGGTAAATGGGCGATGCTGGCAGATCCCAATTGGGATTATAGGGAGGCATTTAATCGCTACCGTGAAGCCTATAAAATTGATACGGATGTCTCGTCCTCCATCCGTGGCTCACGCACGGGTGAGTTGATTGCACGTTGTATGGTGGAGACGGGGACATCCTCCTTTTATACCGCGCTAGCTGATGCGACAGATGAACCCGTTTTAAAGGCCGTTTGCAAACAAATAGCCGCTGACGAATATCGGCATTTCAAGCTTTTTTATGACAATATGCACCGTTATTTAGACCGTGAAAAATTAGGCCGCTGGTTCCGGTTGCGGATTGCCCTCAGCCGCGTAATGGAAAGTGAAGATGATGAATTAGCCACTGCTTATTACATTACGAATACACACGGTGAAGCACATTATAATCATAAAGACTTCATCGCGGCTTATATGGCGCGTGCTTTGTCTTTTTATCAGCAGAAGCATCTGGACCGTGTAACAGCGATGATTCTCAAAACCTCTGGTTTGACACCACATTCCAAGATGCAGGCATGGTTAGCAAAGCTGTTCCATAAAATTATTGCATGGAAGCAGAAATCCTACGCGCGCTATTTAGCACAACAGGCTTGAGGGTATGATGAAAGTTAACGCTCTATCATTGCGTAAATTATTAAAGCAGGGCAGCATCCTCATGATGATGGGGGCTGGATTTATGGGGGGGGCTGTAACGCCTAGCCTTGCTCAAGAGCCTGCATTATCTATTCAGCCTTACCAAAATGGCTGGGGGTTTGACCAAGAGGGCATGGACCCAACCACCCCACCGGGGCAAGATTTCTTCACCTACGCTAATGGGCGTTACATCACGCAGTTGCATATCCCCGATGATATGAGTAGCTATGGGCCGTTTCATATTCTATTTGAGTTATCCCAAGCGCGGCAGCGGAGCTTATTGGAGTCTTTATCGCCTTCAGGGAAGAATGATGAACAACATAAGCTTGCTATCTTTTACCATAGCTATTTGGACCAAGCCGCTGTGGATGCACAAGGGATAACCCCTTTGCATGATGAGTTAGCACAAATCCAAGCTGCAAAAGATGCGCCTTCCTTTGCTCATCTCTTTGGAGCAGCGGCAGGCTCCTTATCGTTTAGTCCTTTTGCATTGGATATTGAGCAAGACCAAGCAGACCCAACCCGGTATATGTTAATGCTGGACCAAGGGATGAGTATTGGCATTAGCGGTGGCTTGGGCTTGCCTGACATTAGCTATTATACAAACCCTAAATTAGCCCCGCAAAAGCAAGCATATCAGGCTTATATCTTGCAAATGCTCAAGCTTATTCAATGGCCGGAGCCAGAGCATAACGCCGCTGCTATTATGGAGTTAGAGACAGCCCTCGCGAAGGTTGAGACACCACGGGATCAAACGCGTGACCCATTAAAAATGTTCAACCCGATGAAGGTGAAAGATCTCATCACTCTCGCGCCCTCTATAGATTGGATGACCTATTTACGCTCTATGGGACTGCCGGAGCGTGGTTTAGCAGAGCGTGTGATTGATGTGCGGGAGCCTCACTCAATTGCGGCGATGGCGCAGATTATTGCAGGGACAGAGAGCACAACATTGCGGGCATGGCTGGCATTTCATCTCGCCGATAATGCTGCCCCCTATCTGTCCCATGATGTCTCCGATGCGTCCTTTGCTTTTAATGGTCGTACGCTAAGCGGTATCACGCAACAGCCAGTCCGTTGGAAGCGGGCTGTGCGTGTCACAAACACGGCAATGGGTTGGGCTTTAGGACGGCTTTATGTGCAGCATTATTTCCCTCCAGAAGCCAAAGAGCGCATCACCAACCTTGTTAATGAGCTAAAAACCGCCTTCCGCTGGCGGCTAGAGCATAATGACTGGATGGACAGCCCTACACGTAAAGCTGCGTTGGTAAAGTTGGATCATTTCGCTATGCAGGTTGGCTACCCGCGGAAATGGTGGGATTATTCCGCTTTGGAGGTCCGAGCGGGGGATGTGTATGGCAATGCTTCACGCGCGGCAGCGTTTAATTGGCAGCATCGCCTCCATCAGCTTGACCGCCCTGTGGACCGGGACGAATGGGATATGACGCCACAAACCGTCAATGCCTATAATGACCCGGTAAAGAACGAAATTGTCTTCCCCGCAGCCATTCTTCAACCGCCCTTTTTTGACCCTAAAGGCGATATGGCGGTGAATTATGGTGGGATTGGCGGTGTTATTGGCCATGAGATGAGCCATGGTTTTGATGACCAAGGCCGTCATTATGATGAGCATGGCCGTTTGCATGATTGGTGGAGCCAAGCATCTTCACAGGCTTTTGAGGCACGAGCAAAACGGCTCGGGGCGCAATATGACGCCCAAGAGGTTCTACCGGGGCTGCATGTAAATGGCACGATGACCATGGGGGAGAATATTGCAGACCTTGGCGGGCTGAATCTTGCCCTCCAAGCCTATCATAATAGCCTTCACGGTAAGGATGACCAACCATTGCATGGTTGGACAGGGGACCAACGTGTGTTCTTAGGCTGGGCGCAAGTATGGCGCGAGAAGGACCGCCCCGATGCGCTGCGGCGTCAGGTCTTATCGAACGAGCATGCACCAGCGCGTAGCCGGGTGAATATGCCCGCTCATAATATCGACCTCTGGTATAAAGCTTTTGCAGTTCATGCAGGAGATGCGCTTTACCTACCACCGCAAGAGCGCGTTAAAATTTGGTAGCTCTTAGGGGCAAATCTTCCATAGAGGCCTTTAGTGGGTGGGCAAACAGAGCTAAGGGCTTCACAAAGGGGTAGGCTATAGCTATCCCAAGGCATCTTTTATAAACGTAAGGCAGTTTTCTATGTCATATCTCACTATTGGTCATCTCTACACGGCGTTACATGCTGCCTGTGCTAGTGGCGTGGCCCGTGTTATCGAGGCGAATGGTGAGGATGTCGCCTATGCGGATTTAAGCGCAGATGAACGCTTAGCTGCGTTGGATGAGGGGCGTGTTGATATTCTTGTCTCAGCATGGTTCCCGCAGGATGATGCTTTATTAGCTCATGGTCATGAGATTCTCGGCAGTTTATATCATCCAGAAATCAAGCTTTCTGCTCTTAAAAAAGCAGGGAAAGGGGCGAATTGGACAGTGGGGGAGTTTACCTCCTTGCTGACCACCGCAGCAGCGCAGCCTTATCTTGAAAAAGCTATGGAAGCCCGGCCGGAGCTTAAAGAATTGCCCCTAGAAGTTCTAGCCCCGGAGGCTGTTTTAGAGCGTGTAAAGCAGGCAGAAGAAGCGGGGGAATGCCCATTGATTGCTCTATGGCAGCCTCACGCTATCTTCCATACCGATATGCTGGCCGAGCTACCGGGGGGAGACCTCTTAGCGGGGCAGGAGCAAACTGCACGGTTGGTTTTGCGTAAAGGACTACGCGATGAAGTGGATGAGGATATGTTGGATGAATTATCCATCATGATGCTCAGTAATAAAGTGATGAGTGCTTTGGATTATGCAGTGAGCGTTGATGGTATGGGGCCGGAGGAGGCCGCTGAATCATGGCAGCGTGGCCGGCTGATTCCTCGGTAATAATCTAGCAGTTTGGAGAGAGTGAATATGACAGGTCAGGCATTTGTTTTCCCCGGTCAGGGGAGTCAATCTGTCGGGATGGGAGCGGAGCTTCATAAGGCCTTCCCCGTTGCCCGCGCTGTGTTTGAGGAAGTGGACGAGGCTCTTAGCTTCAATCTGTCTCGGTTGATGTTCGAGGGGGATGCTGCAGAGCTTACAGCAACAGAGAATACCCAACCCGCGTTATTTGCCGTCTCTATGGCCGTTGTGCGTGTTTTGGAACATGAGGGTGGGTTTGCCCTTAAAGAGAAAGCGGCAGTGCTAGCAGGTCATTCTTTAGGGGAATATGCCGCTTTAACTGCCGCTGGTGTTATGGGGATCAGCGAGGGCGCACGTCTTTTACGGTTGCGTGGGCAAGCTATGCAACGCGCCGTCCCTGTTGGGCAAGGCGGTATGGCTGCTCTCCTAGGTGTAGAGCCAGATGTAGCACAAAATATTTGTGCCGAATGTGCCAAAGGGGACGTGTTAGAAATTGCTAATGACAATGGCGGTGGTCAGATTGTTCTTTCTGGTCATATAGCGGCAATAGAGCGCGCCATGGAGGCAGCAAAAGCGCGGGGTATCCGCCGCGTTGTCAAATTGCCGGTATCCGCTCCCTTCCATTCTTCCCTGATGGCTCCAGCCGCGCAGGAGATGAAGGAGGCCTTGGCACAGGCAGAACTTCATCCAGCAGAGATTCCGGTTATCGCTAATGTGACTGCTGCGATCGTCTCCCAACCGGATGAGATTCGGTCTTTATTAGTGCAACAAGTAACTGGACGTGTACGGTGGCGGGAGACGGTTCTCGCTATGGCTGATAAAGCTATTACAAACCAGCATGAGCTAGGGGCTGGTAAGGTGCTGACAGGGCTTGCACGCCGCATCGTACCGGATTTATCAGCCGACCATGCCGGAACCCCGGCAGAAATTGAAGCGATGTTGAAGACGTTTTAAGAGGAATAAGCGATGTTTTCTTTATCAGGTAAAATGGCATTGATTACGGGGGCATCTGGCGGGATTGGTGCCGCCATTGCACGCCAGCTACATGAGCGCGGTGCTATTGTAGTCCTCAGTGGCACGCGTGAGGGGGCCTTGCAGGAGGTCGCTGCGACTCTAGGGCAAGAGCGTGTTCATATTGTGACAGCCAATCTCTCTGATGCCACAGCCGCAGATGAGCTTGTCAGCCGTGCAGAGGAGGCAGCGGGGCATCCCTTGGATATTCTCGTCAATAATGCTGGTCTGACGCGGGATACTTTGGCAGTACGGATGAAAGATGAAGATTGGACGCAGGTGCTCAAGGTGGATTTGGAGAGCCCATTTCGCCTCGCCCGTGCGGCCTTAAAGGGCATGCAACGGCGGCGGAGCGGGCGGATTATTTCTATTTCCTCCATCGTAGGGACAATCGGCAATCCCGGTCAGGCCAATTACGCAGCGGCTAAGGCTGGCCTTGTTGGGATGAGCAAATCCCTTGCTCAAGAGGCTGGGCGTCGTGGGGTAACGGTTAATGTTGTAGCCCCCGGTTTTGTCGAGACCGCTATGACGGATGCCCTACCAGACTCTGTGCGTGAGAAATTAACAAGCAATATCCCGCTTGGGCGTATGGGCAAACCAGAAGATGTGGCGGGAGCCGTGGTTTACCTAGCCTCAGATGAGGCTGGGTGGGTGACGGGTACGACACTTCATGTTAATGGTGGGATGGCCATGGTCTGAAAAGTTTGGCGTTTATCAGAAAACGTGCTAAGCGCGCCCTGCTTTGCCTGACGAAGATCAGAGTATGGCTTTAAATCGGGCAGGTTTTTTTCTTAAGCAAACCCAGTAGGGTAGTAAGGATTTAAGACAGATGAGCAACGAAATCGCTGACAAGGTGAAGAAGATCGTCGTCGAGCATTTGGGTGTTGAGGAAGATAAGGTAAAGCCGGATGCTTCCTTCATCGATGATCTCGGTGCTGACAGCCTGGATACGGTTGAGCTTGTAATGGCTTTTGAAGAGGCATTCTCCGTTGAAATTCCGGAAGATGCTGCAGAGAAAATCGCCACCGTAAATGACGCGATTGAATATATCAGCAAGCAGAAAGCTGCCTGATTTTATAGTGTGGTAGAATGATGGGGAGCGGGCAGCTTGGGTTGTTCGCTCTTACCGTCATGGAGGCGAAGCGGAAGATACCGTTTCGCTTTATCTGTATTTAGGAATTATGAGGTAAGGCGGCGATGAGCGGTTCTGGAACGAGCAGAAAACGTGTGGTCGTTACGGGGATAGGCGTAGTAAGCCCGTTGGCTGTTGGTGCAGAACTGACGTGGAAACGTCTTATCGAGTCACAATCTGGCATTGGGCGCATCACGCAGTTTGATGCTTCCGGTTTGCCTGCGCAAATTGCTGGAGAAGTGCCAGAAGGGCCAACGGCAGAAGGTGGTTTAACCCTCTCTGATTGGGTTCCCGTTAAAGAGCAAAAGAAGATGGATCGTTTTATCCATCTTGGTTTGGCAGCGGGGATTCAAGCTGTAGAAGATTCTGGATGGAAACCAGAATCTGAGGAGGACCGTTGCGCAACAGGGGTCATGATGGGCTCTGGCATTGGCGGATTAAAGACGATTTATGATAACTCCGTTCTGGTGTCCTCTGGGAAGGCACGCCGCCTGTCGCCTTTCTTTATTCCATCTTCCTTAATCAATTTGACGGCAGGGCATCTGTCCATCCGTTACGGTTTTAAAGGTCCAAATCATGCCGTTGTGACGGCTTGTGCTTCTGGCACTCACGCAATTGGTGATGCATCACGCTTGATCCAACATGGTGATGCTGATGTGATGATTGCTGGCGGCGCGGAATCGGCCATTTGTGAACTAGGAATTGCCGGTTTCTGTTCAGCACGTGCACTTTCTACAAGCTTTAATGACAGCCCGACGACTGCATCCCGTCCGTGGGATGAAGAACGTGATGGCTTCATTATGGGCGAGGGGGCCGGTGTTGTCGTACTAGAAGAATACGAACATGCTAAACGGCGTGGTGCCAAAATTTATGGTGAAATTGGTGGATATGGCCTCTCTGGCGATGCGTATCATATCACTGCTCCCGCCGAGAATCATGAAGGTGCCTTCCGGGCTATGCAAGCAGCCCTAAAAGATGCGCGCGTAACGCCTTCCGATATTGGTTATGTCAATGCTCATGGTACATCCACTATGGCAGATGATTTAGAGTTAGGGGCTGTAGAACGCCTTTTTGGAGATGCTGCGGCCGGGGCGAGTATGTCCTCCACCAAGTCTGCTATCGGTCATTTGCTCGGTGCAGCTGGCGCTGTGGAAGCTATCTTCTGTTTGCAAGCTATGCGTGACGGTATTCTGCCGCCAACGCTTAATCTCGATAAACCTTCTCGTGAGAGTGTGATGGATCGTATCCCCCATACAGCTAAGGAGAAGCATGTTGATATCGCTCTCTCCAACAGTTTTGGCTTCGGCGGCACGAATGCAAGCCTTATCCTAAAACGCTTTAAAGCATGATCTTCCCGTAAGATAGTTTTAGGTGTTGCTTAGCATGGCTTAAGGAGAGAAAAATGCCGGAGACCCCTGCGCCAAGTAACCAAGAAAAAGAGGCAGTGCCCAATAGTACACGTCGCCGATTTGTTACTAAGGGACGTGTGTTAGCCTTAATGCTTGTTGCGGCGGGGGGAAGCCTTTTTGCGGGATATGGACATTATACGGACCCTGGGCCTTTGCAGGGGGAGCGTGTCGTTGTTATTCCACGCGGAGGGGTTGATCGTGTTGTCCATGTTCTACAAGAAAATGGAATATTGGCGCCTGGTCTTGTTTCTTCTCTCTTTTTTAAGCTGGCCCTTTTTTCGACAAAGTCTCAAGGGCCGATCCATGCTGCCGAGTTAAAATTCCCTGATAGGGTTTCTATAGCACATAGTTTGGTTATTTTGCGTCATGGTCAACCTGTACCGCATAGCTTGACCATAGCAGAAGGGCTAACGGCTCGTCGTATTCACGCTTTGCTTATACAGGCTCCGGTATTGCAGGGAACAGTGGAAGAAATTCGGGAAGGAGAGGTCGCGCCGCAAACATTTTTTTATGTGTGGGGAACGGAGAGGCAGACACTCCTAACCCATATGAAAAAATTGATGAATACCCAACTAAAAGAGGTCTGGGAGAATAGAGACCAAAGTGCTTTACAAGGGGTCATCACAACACCAGAGCAATTATTAATTTTAGCATCGTTAATTGAGAGAGAAACCGCCCTACCAGAAGAACGGGCACAAATAGCAAGAGTCTTTATCAATCGTTTAAAACGCGGGATGAAATTACAAACAGACCCAACAGTGATTTATGCGGTAAGTCAAGGCGAGGGTATTCTTCCAAGGGCTTTGACAAAAGCAGATCTGCAATTCGATAGTCCATATAATAGTTATTTATACGTGGGCCTTCCGCCAGGGCCGATATGTTCACCAGGACGGGATGCTTTAGAGGCAGCGGCTCATCCTGCTGAAGGGGATGCTTTATATTTTGTCGCGACAGGACATGGAGGTCATAATTTTTCTCATAGTTTAGCTGAGCATATCGAGCATGTTCATAGTTACCGCCATATAAGCCACTGAGGCTTTAACTTTTAACCATTCTTTAAAAAAGCCCTCCTTTTTAATAAGAGGGCTTTTCGTTTAGCAAAAATTAGAAATTGCGCTTTTAGCGAGCAACAGCTTTCATCATCATACGACGAAGAGGATCTGCCGCCTTATTGTTGACGCGCATGTTAATGACAATATCCTCAGGACCAACAACTTGTCCGTAATAAGCACGGTTTGCCGCATTATTAGGCTTGAGTTTGCTGCTCCCTAAAGAGACGCCAGCAAAAACACCATTGCTTTTTTGTAGGGCATAAACTTCGCGATGATCGTTCGTAGCATTTGTTGCATGTGGGCCAAAACCAGCATCAGCACTAGCATCAAACGTATACTCGTGATCCATCATAGATAAAACAGCTTTATGAGACGTAATGATGAGGAAGAGCTGGCTATGCTGATAACCTGCTTGCAATCCAAAAGAGCCAGCACTGAGATGATAGAATGCAGGGTCAGACCAAGAGTTATTGGCACCACGCCCCATGAGAACGCATGTCCCCCCAGTACCACCGAAAACTAGGGACATCTTGGTGACATCAGGGCAAATAACAATTGCCTTGGCATCGCGAAGTAGTTGTACAGTGTGCAAGTTTGACTTAGAATCGATGAAGGCAGATTGTACCGCAAAAGCTGCTTTATCGATTAATGCCTGTTGCTTCCGCGGGGTGGAAACATCGGCTGCACATGCATTCATCGCCAGTATGCTTGTGGCGACGACTACAGCACGAGTAATGAACGCAAAAGGTTTTGACATAAAGCTCTCCTATCATGAATAAAGGGACTGCCCTTACTAATATAAACTTAATTTAGTGGAACGCCTAGAGCTTTAGATAAAGGATTTACAATTAATGGGGCAGAAGCAAATATCGGGGTACGTTGGGTCAATCCTCCGTTTTTTAGGAAAGGGGATACATAAGCCCCTGCCTCATGTAATATGACAAGAGCAGCGGCTACATCCCATAGAAAAATAACATACTCATAATAACCATCAGAACGCCCACAAGCGACATCGGCAAGTGCTAAAGCACCGGAGCCAAGAGAACGTGGCATGGAGCCTTGCTCTATAAGGGAATTCATTTTCTCTGGGTACCATCCCTTTGGTACATAAGGAGACCACCCGATTTCCACCATGGACTCTCTTATATTGTCAGTTGTCGCGGCATGGATCTTTTTATCATTCAGAAAGGCACCTTGGCCTAAACGGGCAGTAAAAGTTTCGTTCAGAAGCGGCGCTTCAATAATGCCAGCAACGGGCGTCTCACCATGCATTAATCCTACAGAAATACACCATCTTTTTCGCCCCCGAGCATAATTAGACGTTCCGTCAATAGGATCAATAATCCAGCGAAAGAGACCTACGGTTGTTTCGCCATATTCCTCACCTAAGAAAGAATCGTTGGGGAATAAATCGGATAAGTGCTCTACGAGAAAAGTTTCAACAGCTTTATCAGCTGCTGTCACATAATTTTGATGCCCTTTCAATTCAGCAACAGGCTTTCCAGGAGCAGGCTGCATTTTTATTGCCAACTTTGAAGCGTCTTTAATAATTTTTAATGCCGCTTGGAAGCGGGAATCAATCTCAGATGTGCACGGCATTTCAGGATCTCTCGATGAGTTATTTAAAAAATAAAGGGACGTTGGGGAGGATATAAGGTGAAGGAATTTTTCTCAACTAGAGTTGATATAGAACATTGAACAATATGGGGTTGAAATGAAAAGGAGCCTTTCATACGGAAAAAGGGGATTGTATGATGGGGGAACTAGAGAACGCATCTGTAAGGTAAAAATTATGCAACTTTTTAAAATGGATTATTGGCGCTCAGCAATTTTGCATGCCCCTTTTGAACAGATCTTTCATCAAAATAGTTTAGATGATGTTGACATGACCTTTTTGCCATCATGTGGTCAAGAAGGGTTTTTGGCTGATCCTTTTGGGTTATGGCAGGACGGCAAGCTTTATGTCTTTGCTGAATTTTATGATTATAAGAAAAGCAAAGGCGTTATTGATGTTCTTATTTATGATCAAACATTTACCTTATTAGAGCGACGCACTGTTTTAAAAGAGAAATGGCACCTCTCATATCCATATGTTTTTCGATATGAGGGAGCGATTTATATGCTTCCCGAAGGTTATAAGTCAGGACGCTTAACTTTATACAAGGCTCGTTCCTTCCCTTACGAATGGGAGAAGGTTTCTGCTTTTATGTTTCCGATTGGTGCTATTGATGCAACACCGCTTTATCATGCCGGGCGGTGGTGGTTATTTTGGACTCCTCCTGAACCAAAATCATGCAGGCAAAGTACCCTACATATCGCTCTAGCAGAGGAGTTGACAGGCCCGTGGTGTGATCTAGGTCGTTTTCTTATTGATAAGAGTGGAGCACGCCCCGGCGGTACACCTTTTGTAGAAGGAGAGGATGTTTTTTTACCAGTTCAGGATTGCAGCGTAACTTATGGAGGGGGGCTGCGCCTTCTTCAGTTATCTGGGTTTAATAAAGGAAGGCCTTCATTATGTGGAGGTGAAGCTGTACCGTTACATACGCCGGAATTGAGAGAATATCCTGATGGTATGCATACGCTTTCGGCGGCAGGACCTGTCACCTTAGTTGATTTTAAAAAAATTCGATGTGGAGTACGGCCGGCCATTCTTAAGCTTAGAAAAACCTTCCTAAAGTAATCTTGCTTTAGGAAGGTTTATGAGCCTTTCAATAATTGCGTTGCAAGTTGAGCATCGGCGGGTTTATCAACGTCCACAGCGGCACGTCCGTCCGAGAGAGGCAGCAAGCGGACATAGGCCCCTGTTAATGTGTGAATTCTCTCTTCTAATCGTTGTACGCTAAGTGTTTTGGTAAGGAGGCGTAAAATAACAGGTAATCCTAATATCCGTGCCATGCGCCAGGGATGCTTACGATGATGCTGTAACCGACACCATAGTTTGATGACGTTTAGAGATTTGGCCGTGCCTAACCAAAAAAGATTACACCCTGAAAAACTGATATCAGAAAGGTGAATATAAGTCCGTTTTGTTTGGGGCACGTCCCGTTGGATTGTACTCTTTAAAGCGATCCCGGCAGAAATATCCGCCTTGATCAAAAGGCTTTTTTGGAGAAACTCCTTAACCCATTCAGGTTGAAGCAGTGCATGATCAGCTGTTGTTACAAGACAAGGCGTGCCAATTCGTGCAATGGCTTGCAGAACACTTTCACTAGGAGAAGGGCCAGCTTGTAAAATAGCAACACGCCCCCTCAAATGACTAAGGCAGTGAGGTTGTTCTATGCTGACCCATATGTGTCCGATCTCAGGGGTTTGTTCTAACGCGTGGACAACGCGATCAATCATCGGCACTCCTTGGATTGGAAGGAGTGCCTTATGTGTAACATTACCCATTTGAGCCAACGGATCACGCTCTCCATCGCGTGATCCGGCTAAAATCAAAACAGGAATTGTCATGCGCTTTTGGCAAGCTCTTCTTTTTTTGGTGCACGTGCAGGGTCAGGCCGATCACGCGGAGGTGCGCCCGTACGGCGCATAACCCAAGGATAGCGCTCGGCTTCTTCCACTGTGTAGCCTAGATTAAAAACATAAGGACTGCGAGGACGGTCTTTAGCCGCGCGATAGAAAGTTCCCATTAAACGATCAGGAAGATAATTCGTGATACCATAGTTCCCATCTTCATCATGAAAATGATGTAGCACATGAAGTTGTTTAATATATACCACCCACTGCCAGCGCGGTTTATAAGCGAGGTGCTGGATACAATGAAAAAATTCGTAAATACATGTCATCACCAAGGCTGTAGACAACGCAGAAAAGGCACCACTCCAACCACCAATGATAGCACCAATTGGCATGGTTATTGCCATCATTGTTGGAACCGTATTTAAAGGAGAACCGAACAATACTTCCAAAAGATGCGGGTCTTGATGATGATCGAAGTGAATACGCTTCCACATAGATGCTGTAATTGGATTGCGATAAAACCAACGTCCGTGAAGGATATAGCGATGAATAATATACCAGGCTGTTGGGTAAACAGCGACGATAACAGGAATAGGAATAATTAATCCCCACCAGCTATGGCGTAGATACAAGCTGAGCGCAGCCGTTGTGATAATAAGGGCAAAATAGAGCAAGATCGTAGGATAAGTGAGATAGGCAGCCCATAATTGAGAAAGGTTCATCTTTCCCAAGTCATAACTTCTGCCTTGATGCATAAGAGTCGTGCCCTGAAAAAACTTTTTAAACGTACTCATTTTTCCTCCATTCGCAGTATCCAGGCCAAGCTGAACAGGGCCGCCACAACCTGACCAGAACATATAGCGAGTAATATGGGAAGGGAACCCGCATTTCCCAAGGCAGAAATCATACCTTGGAGGATAACGATACCCAACCCAGCTGCCATCACATATACAGGGAGAGGGGTTCTTAACCCCGCACGTGGTGGAATATATGTGATAGGCAACGTAACAAGAAGCATTACGGCCATCTGCAACGGCAAGAACAAGATAGCATATAGTGCCATAAAATAATTTGACTTAGGTAAATTTAAGGGGGCTTTTCCAGAAAAAATTTCTCGGAATTGATGGGGAGTATAATAAATTCCAGGAAGGGTCATATTAATGATCTCTGTTGGCGTGACCGCAAGAGACGGCGGAAAAAACTCAGACGTTATCTTTGCTTGCGTATTGTTTTGGTACAAATTAATGCGACTAAATGTCCCATGGGCCACCCATTGCTTATTTTCGTATGTTAAATTTTCGTAATATTGTGTGGCTGTAAGGGCTCCCCCTTCTGGATCACGGCGATAAAGCGTAACGTGCGATAATATATTCCCACCGTGACTTATGGATTCTATTCTAACAATGTCAGACCCCGTACGAAACCACAGACTATGGAGGTCATCTGTAGCATGAGCTTGAGTTGCGCCTTCATTCCACCAGCGGTTTAACTCCTGTTCAAAAGGAGGCACAACCCAAAATTTTAAAGCAATACAAATAATGCTTAGGAGTAATGGGCCAGGCAAAAGATAACGAAACATATTAAGTGTGGAAAGACCCGCGGCGCGTAATACAGCGATTTCGCTTGAAAGAGCCATTCTTAATAAGGTGAATAGACCGCCAATCATTACGGAAAGGGGCATAATCTCAACAAGTAGTGTGGGGAGATGTAGTCCTACATATTTTAAGATACCGATAAAGCCTAGATTACGATCAAGAATGGTCGAAGCATCATCTAACAAGGCTAGAATTTCAAGAAGTGCCGTCAATACGCAACAGCAAATGAGTATTTTAGAAATAAGAGGACGAAGGAAAACCTTCAATAAGGTGGTTTGGAAGAAGAGAAATCTCATATCATTAATCCATCTTTTTTAGATGTTTTTGCCGGCTATTGCGCCACGAAATTTGAGAGCGAGATAATAAAGCGGCCGTGCACCCAATACAAAAAATTGCTTCAGGCAACCAAAGTGTTAGCCATACTGAAGCTGTTCCGTTTGCAGCAAGGCTATCACCAAACAAAAGAACTTCGTCAAACCCAACGAGAATAACTGCAAGTAAAATTTGCCCAAGAGCAGACCGTCTGCGTTTCTTTCCAACAGCGAAAGCGATGGACAAAAAAGGAATAAACATAATGCTTATAGCGCGCGCTAAACGAAAATCTATTTCAGCACGAAGGCTTGTATGAGAAATATGTGATGAATTACTTCGTAAGGCTTGGATAAGCTCCATGGTGGTCAGTTCTCGCTCATCGTTACCGCGAGAGCGAAAAGCTTGTTGACTGCTAGAACGTTCAATCAAACGGGCAATATGTTCAAAATGGGTGACAGAAACATGACCATCTGGCTGTTGGGGTGATTGAGTCCGAACAATCTGACCATCCCAAAGGTCAAGTTGAGTGGATTTATCTCTTTCAGAGAGGGTAAGTAAGCCCTTGGGGGCTGTAATTAATTCCGTTGTACCATTTTCTTTCACGTCACGTATAAAAATCCGACGTAAACGGGAACCGCCATGATCAACATAATCGGCTGTTAAAAGAGTCGTTGTAGATGTTGTTGCAAACATATCAGATTGCAGGTGAGGAGCCCAGCCGGTATGTCTGGCAAAATAAAAACCCTCGCGATAATCATATCGAGCAATTGGTTGCAGATAACCGTAAAGTAAAACACTTAAAACAGCAAGAATAGTACCGACTTTGATATAAGGCTGGCTGATGCGGAGCAAAGAAATATGTCCTGCATATAACACGTCGATCTCATTATGCTCACTCATGCGATTAATCGTCATAAAAACGGAAATACAGAGTGCTGCAGGAAGTGCCAATCCCATGTAATGGGGAAGAAGATCACTCAAAAGAGTTAATAAGGTCGCAATAGAACTTCCACTGCTTGCAAGACGGTTGAAGAGAGCTAAGAGCCTATCCAGCAGTAAAGCAATGAGCATAGTCCCCAAAGCAATTGTGAAGGGAGGTATCAACTGGCGCAGCAAGTAGCGATCAAGAGTAGGCAGAGAACTGCGAATTAACATTCTACCCGCCTTAAAGAGGATGTAGCGGCAGTATGCCACGTAAAATGTGAAAAAGTATGCCCCGAAATGGTTTTACGTTGCACAGTAATGTTCCAACCTTCTCGGTCTGGTTTAAAGCTAAGATAATTCCAGCCAGCCATACGCCTTAGTTTTTGACTGTCCATCGCTGCGGCGCTAACCCCAAGTAAAGGTATGTTTGTGTTTTCAACCGTCGTGAAGGTAGCATCGTGGGAATGACCATGCAAAACTAGTTCAGCGCCACAAGAACTTAAAATTTCACCTAAGGCATGGGTATTGATAAGGGATTTTCTATAAGGGAGCAGGCCCTTGCGAGGAGGATGATGTAACATGACCACCCGGCAGTATCCCTCTTTTCCTAGTTCTGCAAGAAGTTTAGCTAAATTATTACGCTGTTTTTTGTTAATAAAACCATAAGCTGTAAAAGGAAGAGTTGGGAGTGCAGAGTTTAAACCAACAACAGCAACGCCATCAAAAAAACGAACAAAAGGAAATGTTTTTCCAGACCATTCTTCCCATAAGGCTAGACTGTTTTTATGAGAGATTGGCGCCATGAAATCATGATTCCCTGGCACGACGATTGGAAGGTTAGGTAAAGATTTAAGCCATGTTATAGCCTGTATATATTCTTCTTTTGTCCCAAAATTAGTTAGGTCGCCACTAATAAGTAAGGCACGTATGTGCGTATATGTAGAAATATTTTTAAGAAGTTGTTCAGTAATGATGGGGCGTAATAAATGACGTCTTTTGCTGGCCCATAACACACGACTCAATAATCTCTTATTGAGGAATGATGTCCATGGAATTGTAGGAGGAGGCAGGTGGGGATCTGATATATGAGCTAAATGAATTATGGAGTCGTGCCGATTAAGAGAGGAGGGAGGTATATTAAAAAACATTGTGGCACCATGGGTCACGATAGAGAACAGTCTTTACAGGGAAACTCCCTTCTGGTTCCTTTAACATAGTCATGTTAAAGGATTTCGACCAGCTTGTGAAACAAGATGGTATTCTGTTTCTGGGCGGGTGTGTGATGGATAATTGCAAGAGTTCTATGAAAAATTTACAACCAGCTCTGATCCATAATCCGAATAGTCGTAAAAACATACAAGATGATGGTCGTTTTATAAGGATGGCGCGTCGGAAGATGGGAGATTTTTGTGTCTCTACGTTAAATGATAGTTATCTTGCAGGCCATTTAGCCGAATTAAAAAAGAAAGGCGTCAATTTTATCGCTATTGATGGTGGCGATGGGACCGTAAGTGCTTGTCTAACAGCCATTGCCAATGCGTATCGTGGAATGCCTTTACCAGCGGTTGCTGTTTTGCCATCTGGCAATACAAATCTTATAGCTGGAGACGTGGGCTTTGGACTACGTGGAGAATTAGCTCTTGATAGAATTATGAATCCGGCGAGTTTAAGAAGTTCCATCCGAGCCCCAATTAAATTATCTTGGATAGGAAAAAACTGTCCTCCCGTATTAGGCATGTTTGGGGGGTGTACGGGCTATGCTCGTGCTGTTCGTATTGCTCATTCACCACATGTTTTAAGATTTGCCCCGCATGATCTAGCAGTTTTTTTCACAATCTTTAGTAGTTTGGCGAGTCTCTTGTTCCGTCGCAGTCGGAAATCTTGGATGAGGGGAAATGAATTATCTTGGCTTTCTGAAAATGATAATGGAATGAAAGAAGAAAAGAGAGGACGCAGTTTCCTTTACATGGCTACAGCTTTAGAAAAACTTTCTTACGGCATTTGGCCATTTTGGAATGCAGGATCAGGACGAAGTGGTTTTCATTTTTTAGATGTTAATGCCTGTCCTAAACGCCTTCCTTCGGCATTCTTTTATCTTTTGAGGGGGCGTGTCCCCGGTTGGTTATGGTCGCATGAAGATTATCAAAGTATGGTTGTAAAGAAGATGATTTTAGAAACTGATAGTGATTTTGTTTTAGATGGTGAGGTTTTTCCTGCGTCTGGGAATGAAAAAATTATGTTAGAAGAGGGGCCGAGCTTTCGGTTTTTACATGTTTGATCTAATAGATAAGATACTCATTAACGATTTAACCACATCAGTTCCTGAAGAAGTAGTAGAATTCTCAGAATCTATTGTTAATAGATTAAATGTGCTTCCGGTAGGAATATTGTTTTATGGATCCGTTCTACGAGAGCTGAATCCAGAAGGAATATTAGACTTTTACGTTATTACAGAGAAAACGTCTGTGTTTAACGGTAATGTTGTCTCGTGTTTGGCGAGTTATGTTCTTCCTCCTAATGTTTATTATATGGAACATAAGGTAAGAGGAGTAACGTTACGTGCAAAAGTTGCTTTTTTATCAGAAGAGCAATTTTTAAAAAGAAGTACCTTTTCTAGCATCGACACAACTATTTGGGCACGTTTTTGTCAACCTGTACGCTTAGTTTGGGTACAGAATCAGCAAGGGGCGGACTGTATTTTACGCAGTTTACGACAGTGTGTCATAACCGCGTCCTGTTGGGCAGCTTTATTAGGACCAGAGAGAGGAGAAGCCATGACTTATTGGCACAATCTTTTTTCACATACCTATGCCGTAGAGCTGCGTGTAGAAAAGAAAGGACGGAGTTCGACTTTATTAGAGGGGCGGGCAAGTCGATATACTGCATTACTTATAGGGGCATGGCAGAATGTAAATCTGCGATATTCCCAACAGGGTGATTTTTTGTACCCTCAATTAACTGCTTTATCTCGTAATAAAGCTAAGAAGAAATGGCAAAGAATTTTTTCTATTGGACGTCCATTAAATATAGCGCGTCTTATAAAAGCTGCTTTCACCTTCCAAGGTGGTATGGCGTATTTATTGTGGAAAATAAAAAGACACACTGGCATAGAGATTCATGTATCTGACTTTGAACGCAATCACCCTATATTAACCTTACCCCTCTTTTTATGGCGTATTAGAAGAATGAAGAAAAATATCAGTAAAATTTAAACGTTAATAGAAGCCCCCGTCAGTTGTTCTGATGGGGGCTTCGTGACTAAGCAATACCCAAATTTTTAGCAATTGCCCCGAAAGCTTCTACAGCACGGTCTATTTCCTCAAAAGAATGAGCAGCCATTACAGAACAACGCAATAATGGTCGATTATCCGGGGTAGCTGGTGGTAGAGAGAGATTAACATATACGCCAGCATCCAACAAAGCATTCCAAAAGGAAAGGGCCTGCGGCACGTCATCTAATGTTACAGCGATCACCGGAGAAATAAAATTACTGGTATTTAAGCCGACAGACTTAAATCCATTATGGAGGCGTGCCGCATTCCGCTGTAATTTTTCTCTTAGCTCCGGCGCGCTCTGAATTTCTTCTAGAGCTGCTAAGGTGGCAGCGATAATTTCTGGTGGCAGTGATGCTGTAAACATATATGGGCGTGAACACAGACGGATTAGGTCAATCTCATCGTGGTTCGTTACACAATAGCCCCCAACCGTTCCGAGTGACTTTGAAAATGTACCTACAACAAAGTCGATATCATCTTCACAATTCTGCATTTCTGCAACGCCTCGCCCATGTTGGCCGAGTACCCCAAAGGAATGGGCTTCATCAACCAGCAGTGGAATATTATGGCGTTTCTTAATTTCAATAAACTCATCCAGAGGAGCAATATTCCCTGTCATGGAATAAATACCCTCAGCAATGATAAGACGCGCTCCTGTTCCTTTATTGCTGCGAGCAACGCGTTTCTCAAGGTCAGCAGGGTCATTATGACGAAAACGAATAACTTGAGCGCCAGACAGGCGCGCGCCATCGTAAATAGACGCATGGCTATCCGCATCTAGGAAGAGCGTATCATCTTTATTTACGAGAGCAGAAATCGTACCTAAATTAGCCTGGTAGCCAGTAGAGAAAACCATAGCATGTTTTCTCTTAAATGTTTTGGCTAGGGCGTGTTCCAGCTTTTGATGCAAACTAAAGGTGCCGTTCGCAATTCGTGATCCGGTGGTCCCAACACCCATAGTCTTTGCCGCATGAATAGCCGCATCTCGGGCAGCATTGGATTGACTAAGCCCAAGATAGTTATTTGTCCCAAAAAGGAGCGTTTCACGTCCTTCAATAATGCCTACCGTAGCAGAGAGTGGCCGCTCTATAACAACACCAAAAGGATTGCGAGGACTCGCCGCCATGAGGGATTCATAATTCCCACGAAGAGTGGCATATTTATCAAACAACCCCACACTCATGCTTGCTCTGCCTTAATCGCGTGGAGGCATCCAGCTAGATCGTCAATAGTGCGGATGTCAGCGAGTTTATCAAGTGGGACAGAGACATCAAGCGTATCTTCAATTTCCATCACGAAATTCATGACAGCAAGACTATCAAAGGCCAGGTCCTCTACAATACGACTATCTCCGTTAATGTCACGTGGGACTTTAGGATTCTCCAATAACTTCTGGAGAATCATGTGGGAGATATCAGAAACACTATCGGTCATGTTTTGTCCCTTTGTAGCCTACGGAGGATGAGAGATTATAGAGCCATCCTTCGTAAGGAGATAGTCCTCTTGGACTTATTCAAATTCGTTGTTCAGATACATCGCTTTAGCGCGAGCCCTTGTCAACTTTCCGGAAGATGTCTGGGGGAGGGACCGGGGAGGGACCAACACAACATCTACATCGATTCCATGCATACGGCGGAAAAGAGCAATGAGTTCGTCTTTTAATGCGCGGCGAGGCTCATCATCGGTAAAACGACATTGCACCAAAGCGACTACAACTTCACCTTTTCCTGAATCAACAGAAAAAACAGCAACATCACGAGAGCGAAGAGAACTTATCTCATGTTCGGCAGCCCATTCCAAATCTTGGGGCCAGATATTACGAGCATTAATAATGATGAGGTCTTTTGCTCGGCCTGTAATGACGATTTGTCCGTCTAGCATATAGCCAATATCGCCAGTATTTAACCAGCCGTCAGGTGAGAGTACGGCTTCCGTTTCTTCTGGTCGGTTAAAATAACCTGACATTAAGCTTGGTCCGCTAACAAAGACAGTACCGACTTCACGCTCTTTTAGGGCATTACCGGAAGAATCGCGTACCTCAATCTGATGGTGTGGTAGGGGGAGGCCACAAAGGACAAAATCGCGCGCACTTTCCGTCCCTTCATGGGAGGGGCAGGCAAAATCCTCTCGCTCCATAGTCGCTAGATCAATCGTATCGACACGCAAACCCGTATTCAGCGGAGCAAAGCTGATAGCTAATGTCGTCTCGGCCATGCCGTAACTAGCAACGAAAGCGCGTTTATCGAAGTTACGCTTCTCGAATATTTCAGCAAAATTATGAATGATATGGGGGCGAATCATATCCCCACCAATACCGGCGACACGCCATGAGGACAGATCTATATCCTCCCGGGCACCACGTCGCGCGCACAACTCATATCCAAAAGAGGGACTATAAGACATAGTACCCTTATTACGCGCAATAAGCTCTAACCACACATTTGGCCGACGGGCAAACTCACGTGTTGGAAGCAAATCGACTGAAAGTTGACACGTCATGGGCGTAAGGAAAAAACCAACTAACCCCATATCATGATAAAGCGGCAGCCAAGAAACACAGCGATCCTCACGAGGATCATCACTAGGATAGACCTGCAGACCATATTTCGCGATAGCATGAGCGTTCGCCATCCCTGCCTTTTGGGTTACGCTGATTCCCATAGGGAAGCGCGTGCTGCCAGAGGAAAATTGCAGGTAGGAGAGTTCATCCCCAGTGACCTGGGGTAGAGGAATCTCCTTTTCTTCAAGGGCCATCAATTCTGCAGGGGAGCCACCGAAAACAAGGGAGAAGCCCTCAATAATATCAGCTGTCCATCCCCCGATGACGTCGGGCACCACAACAGCACGAGCATCTGCGCTAGTGATCATCCCACGTAGTGTGGCGATATAGCCTTCTTTCCCTCCAAAAGCGACCGGCAAGGGAAGGGGAGCAGGGACTAAACCAGCATACTGACAACCGAAAAAAATACGCGCGAAATCACCGTCGCTCTCGGCAATGATAGCGACTCTATCTCCAGGTTCTAAGCCTGCACTAAGCAAACGTCGAGCCGTTTTATGAGCCTGTTGGCGCAGCTTCCTGTAGGGTAAAGCCTCAAGGAGAGTGCCACGGCCTGAGTAAATGTTGAAACCACTTTCCCCCTGGGCTGCATAGTCCAAAGCAGCAGGAAAGCTGGGGAAATCTCCATAACGGCGTTCGATTCCTGAACGGCTCGGTGTGATGGAAAGAGCGGGGGGGGTATTTTGGTTGGCCTCGGTCAAACCTGAACTAGCTCCGTTCGGACCGTCAGATTAAGATATCTTAGGGCCCCTGCGAAATCAAAAAACATATCCCTTTTAACAGGGCAAAGGCTGTTAGGCCTATAGCTAAACAGCATCTGTGCCTGCTCTCTAATACAAAAAGGGGTTTCTCCTCAAGCTTATGTCATAATTTTCACGGACAAAATTGCAAAGAATGGCTATTTTAGTGCAATCTTTATAAAAGGTTGATGAGAAAGAACCTAAAAGAGGGGGCTTTGTGAAGCCATATTGCAAGCATAAGCAAGTGAGCGCACGTCTGATGGTGGACCTAGGGGCCGTTAGGCATAACCATGCATCCTTAGCGGCTTTTGCCTCGGGTGCGGAATGCGCTGCTGTTGTGAAAGCTGACGCATATGGCCTTGGAATGAAACAAATTTCGGCAGCCCTTGTTGGAAAGGTGAATACATTTTTTGTTGCTCACCCGGAAGAAGGTATTACACTGCGTAAATTATATCCAGATAAGACTATTTTTGTTTTGCATGGTTTCTTGCCTGGTTACGCTGAAGTCATGTCCTATTATAATTTATATCCTGTACTAAATAGTGTATCACAAGTACATAATTGGCAGTCTTTTTGTCATGATAAGGGATATAACTATCCTGCGGCTATACAATTTGATACAGGTATGTCACGTTTTGGTATTTCAGAGAGTGAGTTGCACAACGAATATGTACAAAGATTAAAGCCTGTGTTGGTTATGAGCCATTTAGCGTGTGCCGATCAACCAAATCATCCGGCAAATGCGGCGCAACGCGCGTGTTTTTTGAGGATGAGTGCCGCTTTCCCAGGTGTGCCACGCTCACTTTCGGCCTCAGCAGGAATTCTTTTAGGTAAAGAATATCATTTTGAAATGGTCCGTCCTGGAGTGAGTCTTTACGGATTGACCGAACAGCAAACACATATGTCGCTTCGTCCTGCAGTCGGGTTGGAGGCTCAAATATTACAGATTAGGGAAATTCCAGCAGGAGCAGCTATTGGCTATGGTTTAACCTATTGTGCTGAGCGCCCCACACGGGTTGCTACGGTAGGGATTGGTTACGCAGATGGGGTTTTTCGTTCTTTTGCTCAGAAAGGTTTTTTGTGGAAAGGAAACGTACCCCTGCCAGTAATTGGCCGAATTTCAATGGACAGTCTTTCTGTTGATATAACAGTTCTTTCCCCTGATTCTGTTTTAGAAGGTGATTGGTTAACATTGATTGGTCCTGAACAAGATTTAGCCCGTATGGCAGAGCAAGCTGGAACGATTAGTTATGAGATTTTAACGTCGCTGGGATACCGTTTTGATCGTTTTTATCAAGATTAAAAGAATAGCCTGTGTGTTTCGCAGAGCGGGTTTATGATTAGTTGGCATAATATATATTATAAGATTATTCCTAAGGAATCCTTTCTTGAGTGTGTTTAGATCAAAAGTGCTGTTATAACCTCCTGATGATTAGTCATTCATCTAACGAACGAAATTTAAACGCGACAGAAATTTGGGGACATCCTAAGGGCTTATGGGTGCTCTTTGGGACAGAAGGATGGTTATCGTTTGCCCAATATGGAATGCTCTCTATTTTAGTACTTTATCTCAAAGACCTCTTGCAGCATTCAGAACGAGTTCAGCATGTTATAGGGTTACAGTCCCTCCTGACTGTTAATCAATTTTTTTATAATCCGAGCGGTGTGGACGCCACTGCTGGTAGTCTTTCTGGATTCATAATGGCGGTGATTTTTGCCGCGCCTTTTATAGGAAGTTTTATAGCTGACCATGGTTTAGGACGCACGCGCTCCAGCTTAATTGGTATTAGCGTGTTAACAGTTAGTTTCGGCCTCATGGCCGTGGAAAAATACTTTATTATAGCGATAGGACTATTTTTAGTTGGTGTGGGTTTCTCAGGAAGTTTGAAAGCACAAGTTGGTGCACTTTATAGACTTGAGGATCGTCGACGGTCCGATGCTTATCAGATATATAGTCAGAGTATTCAAATTATGGCAATTATTTCTCCTCTTCTCTGCTCTTTTTTAGGTGCGATTGTATGGTACTGGGCTTTTCTTACGGCAGCTGCTGGAATGATTATTGCTTTACTTTTTTATCTTACAGGCTGCCACTATTTACCATCAGAAAGGCAATATCCCTTAGATTCCATTGAAAGTTCTCCTACAGCCCATTGTTCTAAAAGAGAAAAAAAACGCATTTTGTTTCTTCTTTGGCTTGTTCTTCTATTCGCAATAGGCGTGCTTCCCAATCAAGAAATTATGGACGGGTACCTTCTCTGGGGTGAAGAGCATTATCAGCTTACAATACTTGGTATTACGTGCCCTGTTAGTTCATTAATATCGTTAGACAGTATCATCAGTATGGTAACGGGGTTTGTCGTTTTGTGGTTCTGGCAATGGTACGATCTTCATCATGGTACTGTTCGTGATATGGCAAAAATCATTATTGGTAGTGCAATTGCAACATTGGGACCATTGTTTTTAATAAGCGGGGAATTCTTCTCTCCAAGACTGCATCAAGTGAGTCTTTGGTGGGGTGTGGCATTTCATATTGTTAACGATATAGGCTGCGGGATGACTTTTCCTATTGGTATGGCCCTCTTCTCCCGTTATGCACCATCGCGGTACAATACGACATTGATGTCGTGTTTCACACTGCATATCTTTTTGGGGAACCTCCTCGTTGGTAAATTAGCAGCTATGTTACATCAGATTCCCGATAGTATATTTTGGTTGCTGCATTCAGGAGGAGCTTTGCTTTCTACACTAGGTTTATTGGCATCCAATCGGCTATCGAAAAAACTATTCCCCATTAGCACTATGGTCTAATAAGAAGTTTACTATTTCTCAACATGGGGGGAAATAATAAAGCCGGCCTCATGAGCAGGAGAGATTGTTTCACCTTCTTTTGTAATAACAACATTGGCTCCTAAAGTACCCTCAAGGCGCATGTCATGCCGTCTAGTAATTTGACGTTTTACAATAGGGAACGTTTTTAACAATTTATCAAAATCAGCTTGGGGGATAGCAAGTAAATGAGAAAATTGTAAAGAGCGGACGGTATTCTGTGCGCGCTGTTTGAGTATATGGCTATTCGCCCCAATTAGATCCCCTGCCCCTAACATGACATCTTGAGTGTCCGTACTTGTAGCGCTTTCTACCAGTCCTGCCACTTGGGCATAGATTGTATGGATACGCTCTCCTTTGTGGATTAACACCTCACCTGGGGAGAGAAAACAGATAAAGACGCGCCCAGCCAGCTCATGCAACGCGCCATCAGGGACACCATTAAAAGCTTGAAACATCCGGAGGCGTTGCTCAATCCCACTCCGCAAATTGAAGCGCAGAGGTGTATCTAGTCGTGTTCTTTGTCGTTCGATAGAACGATGCAGTTCGCGGTGCAACTCTTGTGAAATAAGGTTATCTTTTGCGAGGGTTGTATATTCTTCATCTTCTAATCGAAGGGCTATTTGTCGCAATAGACGACTTTCCAAAGCTTCAGAATATCCAGAGTAATGTAGCCGCAACGTCGCTAAGGCATCTTCTAAGAGTTTACGCTGGCGGCCTAATACTTCAGAAACGATTTCTGTAATGCGGCGTCCTAATGTTGGCTCCATCCTTTCGCGAACAAAGCGAATCAAAGAGGTCGAAACAAGGTGAGAAATGATAAGTGTCTCGAAACGTTCCATCATGCATAGTGTTAATGGACGATCAATGTGGAAGCGTCGATGGAGCATTTGAGCAAAACGAAGGCGCCAGGAAGGCTGAAGACTTTTACGACGAGTTTTAACATAGCCGTACCGACCTTCTAATTGTGTGGCATCAACAATAGCTTCTATTGCGCGTAATAATGTCTCGATGACACGACGGCTTGACATCCCCTGGACACAAAAGAGGTCTAGTAAAAGAGAACGTTCTTGGTTGGCAATAGTCAGTAGGGCAAGATTCACCCTATCTCGGTCACTAAGAGCGGTCTCAAAATTATTACTAGCTTTCTCTTTTTCGGCTCGTTGTTCCAAACGCCCAATAACACCGCTGCGCGTGCGAAGACTAAAACTAAGTTCATCTGAAACATGCGCGACTCGCTGCGCAACATGGCTAAGACCAATACCGATAATCTGATTACGCAAAGCTTCATCAATGGGCGATAAGCGGTCTAATTTCAAAAATAAAACTAATGAGCGTAGCGTCGTCCCGTTTATAAGTAAGGTAACGAGCACAAAACCCGTCGCGACAATCCCTACAAAATGCGTGATGGAATCATTAATATGTGGGTTTTCATTAACTGCTAAAGCTAGGGCTAGAGTAATCGCTCCGCGCAAGCCACCCCATGCCATAGTAACTTTAAAACGCGTTGGGACGGGTGGAGATAAACGCGTAAATGTCAGAATTGGGAGCATGCCGAAGATCACAACAGCTCGTGCGAATAAACCAGCTAAACTGGCGATGACAATAAGGACTAGATCCCAGCGAGTAATGCCGATCATCATCCTGGGGACGAGTAATGCTGCAAGCATAAACACAAGGGTGCTCGCCCAGAATTCTAATTGCTCCCACAATTCTTTAAGAAAATGCCATGTTTGTGGACGGAACGTTGAAGGACCATATGCTGAGATAGTGAGACCGGCAGAGGCAGTGGCAACAACACCGGAAAACCCTAAAATATCATCACATAAAATATAAACACCGTATGGGAGTACGAGTGAAAGAGTAATTTCTGCGGCAGGATAACCACTAATTGAAGTGATCATAAGTAAGGCTAGCCGTGCAACGGCCACACCAATGATGATGGCCCCACCAAAATTAGCTAAAAAATCGGTACAGGCCTCACTAAAACTGATTTCATGATGTGCTGTAATAGCAGCGACAAGGATAGTGAAGATGGCAATAGCGGCAGCATCATTAAGAAGGGCCTCCCCTTCTACTAAGCGGCTTAACCGCGCGGCAGCCCCAATCTCACGAAAGATGCTTGCCACTGCCGAAGGGTCTGTCGTAGCAACAATAGCACCAAGTAAGAGACAAGCTACCAAGGTTTGTTGAGCAAAGGGGTATAAAGCAAAGCCGATTGTAGCTGTAGATACGATCACCGCTACAATAGCTAATAGCAGTACTGTTGCAATTTCATGTGTGAGGCTACGGACATTTATCCCCATCGCCCCTTTAAAAACTAACAAAGGGAGAAAGATGAGTAGAAAACCTTCACTATCGATAGGGAATGATAATAAAGCACTTGCTGGACCCTCCAATAGATCCAGCCCCATAGAGCTATTAATAAGGGAGGATATCCCTCCTAAGGCGATCCCTAAGAGAGCGATAATGACCGTTTCTGGTAGATTGATTTTCTTCGCCAGAGGGGGAATAAAACTGATTAGAGCGAGCAGAAAGGCAAGTGTTAGTAGAACCTCAGCAAGCCCCACTTCCATCAGACATCTCCCCTATCCATTTTGCTAGCCTTATTGTGAGATTACGCACAAAACCATTATTGCGCAACCCAGGCCCTCACCCCCTCTTGGATGCACTGAATTAGAAAAATATTAGTTCATTCAACTGTGACAGATTTTGCCAAATTGCGCGGTTGGTCCACATCCGTCCCTTTCAGCAAAGCAACCTCATATGCCAAAATCTGCACGGGGATTGTATAAAGGATGGGAGCTACAAAGGCATTAACATCCGGTAGGATAATAATATGTTCTGCAATATCCTTTAATTGCTCTGCTCCCTTGGCATCCGTAAAGACAAGGATGCGGCCGCCACGTGCACGTGCCTCTTGTAAATTGGAGAGTGTTTTCTCAAACAAAATAGTGGATGGTGCAATGGCTACAACCGGCACGCTGGGGTCAATAAGACTGATAGGCCCATGTTTGAGTTCACCTGCTGCATAAGCCTCAGCGTGAATATAACTAATCTCTTTGAGTTTTAGCGCTCCCTCCTGAGCAATGGGCATACAGATGCCTCGGCCTAAATATAAAACATCACGTGCTTGAGCGATGATGCGAGCCATACTACGAATTGCGTCGAATAACCCTAAAACTTCCATCGCGTGAGAAGGAAGATCCAAAAGACTATCGGTTAATTCACGTTCTTTAGCTTCATCAAGAAGAGAACGTTGACGAGCAAAATCAAGCGTTAAGGCTGCCAGAACAGAGAGTTGTGCGGTGAAGGCCTTCGTGGATGCGACTGAAATTTCTGGTCCAGCAACCATGCCAAGAACAAGGTCACTTTCACGGCCCATGGTAGAATGTTCTACATTTAAGACTGAAACAACATGCTGCCCCGCGGCTTTAAGCTCTCGTAAAACACCGAGTGTATCAGCTGTTTCGCCTGATTGGGAGATAAGTAGCGCGAGACCACGATCGGGTTGTGGCGGATTGCGATAGCGAAGCTCTGAAGCAACATCAATATCAATGGGAAGGCGTGCCAATTCCTCTAGCCAATAACGGCCTACCATTCCTGCATAAAAAGCAGATCCACAAGCAGTGATAGTTACCCGTGGCAAAGTGGCAACGTCAAAAGGCATAGGCGGTAAAGCAATACGCCGTGTAACGGGGTCTGTAATTCGTTGGAGAGTTTGTCCAATCGCTACAGGATGCTCATGCAGCTCTTTCTCCATAAAATGGCGATAGCCATCTTTACCAATCTGCCCTGTAGTAAGGGAAGCCGTCTGAATAGGACGATGAACAGCTTTGCCCTGCCCATCCAAAATCTCAATATGATCCCGTGTCAGGATGCACCAGTCGCCATCCTCTAAGTAGGTAATTTGATTAGAAAGTGGTGCTAACGCCAAACTGTCAGAACCGAGAAACATCTCCCCTTCCCCATACCCAACGGCTAGAGGAGCACCATGCCGCGCACCGATGAGCAAATTATCATGCCCCTCAAAAATCATGGCAATAGCGTAAGCCCCCTGCAACTGCTTGATTGTTGCAAAAGCGGCATCTTTAGGGGATAGTCCTTGTTGAATATAATCATCTAAGAGATGCGCTACGGCCTCTGAGTCCGTCTCTGTCTCAAAGGTGCGGCCTTTAGCTTCTAAGCTGCGTTTGAGATCAGCAAAATTTTCAATAATGCCATTATGGACAATTGCAACATGTCCAGCATGATGAGGGTGAGCATTTTGTGTTGTAGGGGCACCATGCGTTGCCCAACGGGTATGGCCAATCCCCGTTGTGCCAGAGAGCGGTGTTTTCTCCAACGCATGCTTTAAATTATCCAGCTTCCCTGCTGCACGGCACCGCGCAATCTTCCCATCTTTAACTGTAGCAATACCGGCAGAATCATAACCACGATATTCTAGCCGCCGTAATCCTTCAAAAACGATAGGAGTAGCGGGACGATGTCCAACAACACCACAAATACCACACATTAGCCCCGCTCCTTCTTTTTCTTCAACGCTGCTTGAAGGGCACGCCCTTGCTCCAGCTTATTTGCCTGACGTGCACGCCCAAAGGCAAGAGCCCCCGCTGGGACATCATGAGTGATGATACTGCCTGCAGCTGTCATCGCCTCATTTTCTATCTTTACAGGAGCCACCATAACGCTGTTGGAGCCTATAAAACAATCATCACCAATCATCGTTTTATGTTTAAAGACGCCATCATAATTACAGCTAATGCTTCCGGCCCCAATATTGCTGCGAGTGCCAACCTCACTATCACCCAAATAGCTGAGATGGTTAACCTTACTACCTGCTCCAAGAGTCGTATTTTTAAGCTCTACAAAATTACCAACATGCGTTTCTTCATGGCAAAGCGTCCCCGGTCGTAGGCGGGCATAAGGCCCTATCACTGCATTTGTTTTAACGTGACATCCCTCCAAATGTGAAAAAGCACGAATAAGACAGCCTTCCTCCAGCGTAACGCCGGGGCCAATGAAAACATGTGGCTCAATGGTGACATCAGTGGCGAGCTTTGTATCCGTACTGAGGAAAGTACTGGCAGGGTCAATTAACGTAACCCCCTGCTCCATAGCGTGAATACGCAATCTATCTTGGAGCCGTGCTTCAGCTTGCGCTAATTCCGCGCGGGAATTAATGCCCGCAAGTTCTTCCTCCCCACCCTCAACGCATGTTACATGGCCTTCACGTGCAGCAAAGGCGACAATATCTGTCAGATAATATTCATTTTGCGCATTATTAGGGGTAATTTCCGCTAACCACCGCTTAAGGTCGTTTACATCAGCACACATCATCCCAGCATTACAAAGGGTCGTCTGTTTTTCTGCCTCGGTGGCATCTTTATACTCAACAATACGTTCGACCATTCCCTTTTGGTCCACAATAATACGTCCATAATGCCCCGGATTGTGCGGACGCATACCCAAAAGGGATAGTTTGTTATCGTGCGTATGAGCCTCTAACAGACGTTGCATTGTATCTTCTGTGAGAAGGGGATTATCCGCATAGAGGATAACAGCTTTCCCCTCTGTCAGCGAAGAGACGCCTATTTTCGCTGCATGTCCCGTCCCTAACCGCTCGGTCTGAATAACAGTTTGATGCGGCTGAACATAATGGGTAAGCTCCTCCATCCCCGGGCCGACCACAACGATAATTTGGTCAACACTATGTTGGGCTGTCTCTAGCAAATGGCCAATCATAGGGCGGTTCCCTAGGCGTTGCATTGCTTTAGGGTAGCGGGACTTCATACGCGTCCCCATCCCGGCGGCCAAAATAATGGCAGTGGTTGTGGAACTCATAAATGACCTCGTAACATTATTTTGGAGCTGCTTGAGCAGGAACAGCCGATAAATAAGGGGGCGTTTGTAAGACGACCAAGAGCATCCCTATTTTGGGATGCGAGAATTGTAACCGTACTGGGATTAGCCCCGCTTTTGGGTCCCGAACAAACCATACAGACCCGGGATGAGGTGTTGCTTTTGCATCCTTAAAGGGGGAACCTATAGAGAAACCGCCAATCTGCTTCCCCGTAAAATCGCATCGCATCGCATCCCCGGTATAGAAAGGATGATGGTCTGTTGGAAGTGTTGTCTTAAAGGGGCCGTGCATATCCATGTAAGAAAGACGAATCCCATCAAAAACAGATTGTCCCGTAGTGCAGTTCTGACGAACATCCATGTGATGGACTAGTCCAACGAGATAGCTGAGCATATCCACAGACTGCCGAAACTCCACTTCTGGCATAGCTTCTCGCCCTGTTTCTGGCGGTTGAAGCACCGTGACATGAGGGCCTGTATGGTCGAACTCAATATGTGTATGCAGCTCTTCTCCTCGGGAGAAGCCACGATTATCATAAGATAGAGGCCGCGTGTCTACTTCATTGAAATGACCTTGCGCGGTGCTGAGCAAATTAACCGTAAAAAACCAACTTGCTAAACCAACACTATAAAGATGCGTCTGTATGCCATAACCCCAAGGTTGCAGCACATAATCAGCATCAACATTTACAAAATGATAACCACGTACATACATGTTGTAATGAAGATGAACATTCTGCCCTGTGGAGGTCTCTCTCGGCATCACAGCGGCGTGTGAGGGAGATGGTTGGGCCATCCCAACCCTTGCCCCCCCAAAGCAGCTCCCCCCTATTAAAAGAGCAGAGAGCCATGCGATGCGATAAAGACGATCCATAAAGCACTCAAACATCAAGATTAGCGACCTTTAGAGCATTATCGACGATAAACTCACGCCGAGGCTCCACAACATCCCCCATTAAGGTAGAAAATACTTGGTCAGCATCCTCACTATCACCAACCTGTACTTGCAGAAGGGTACGAGTAGCCGGGTCGAGCGTTGTGTGCCAGAGCTGCTCATCATTCATCTCACCAAGGCCTTTAAAGCGGTTGATAGCTAACCCGCGCCGACCTTGTGTAAGGACTTGCTCCATCAACAGCCCCGGACCAAAGAAGTGATGTTCTTTCTGGTCTAACTGCAATGTGACGGGCTGAGCAAAAATCTGCGCTAACCATTCTTGCTGCATACGGAGACGCCGTGCTTCACTAGAGCGCAGAAGCGTAGGCTCGAACACATAACGCTCTCCCACACCACGCAAGAAGCGGCGGCATATGATGGCATCGCCCTCACATTGAACCTGCCAGCCTCGTTCATTCTCAGGCGAGGCTTCTTCAAGCCGTGTACGAAAGCGATCAAGAGCTTGTTCACGCGCCGAAGCCTCAGCATCAATAATGCCACTCACAGCAGCTTGGTCCATAATCCACAGCGGAATCCGAGCAGAAAGCGCGCGTAAATCTTGAGCAATATTACTCAACCGATCAATGACTACACGCAACGCTTCCCCTGTTAAGGATTGACCATCATGCTGCGTAAGAGCGGCGTTATGGAGGGCTTTATCGAGCAGATAAGCATCAAGAGCCGGCTCATCTTTAAGATACCGCTCCTCTTGCCCGCGTTTAGCGCGGAAAAGCGGTGGTTGCGCGATATAAAGATGCCCGTTCTCAATAAGTTGCGGCATTTGACGGAAAAAGAAAGTTAGTAGCAAAGTCCGAATATGGGAGCCATCCACATCCGCATCAGTCATAATGACTATCTTATGGTAGCGAAGCTTCTCAATGTTAAAGCCTCCCTGCTCCACAGGGCCATGGCCAATCCCTGTCCCAAGGGCTGTAATAAGCGTACCAATCTCCGCAGAGCTTAACATGCGGTCAAAGCGGGCGCGTTCGATATTGAGGATTTTACCACGTAGCGGCAAAATCGCTTGGAAACGCCTATCCCGCCCTTGCTTGGCCGTTCCCCCAGCGGAATCACCCTCAACGATAAATAATTCTGCGCCTTCTGGGTTACGCTCCTGACAATCAGCCAGCTTCCCCGGTAGGGACGACACATCCAAAATGCCCTTACGACGTGTCAACTCACGAGCACGGCGAGCAGCCTCACGGGCATTAGCAGCATCGGCTATTTTCGCAATAACGGTGCGGCCTTCCTTCGGGTGGGTCTCAAACCAATGGCTAATCATATCAGCAGCAATGGTATGGACAACGGGCTGAACCTCGGAGGAAACCAGCTTATCTTTAGTTTGGGAAGAGAACTTTGGATCCGGCACCTTAACGGAGAGGACAGCAGAGAGACCCTCGCGCATATCCTCACCTGTGAGGTTATTTGTCTCTTTTCGACTACTTAATTGAGTCGCATATTTTCCAACGGCGCGCGTTAACGCTTGACGGAACCCCGCAAGATGCGTGCCTCCATCGCGTTGAGGGATGTTGTTGGTAAAGCACAACATCGTCTCGTGGAAGCTATCATTCCAGCATAATGCAAACTCTACACGAATACCGGAGGCCTCATCTTGCAACTCTCCTGTGATGGGAGGATCAATTAAGGCTGTTTTAGAGCTATTGAGCCATTGGACAAAGGCAGTCAGCCCACCTTCATAATGGAAGATAACTTCACGTGGTTCGCTATGGCGTTCATCCCGCAGGATAATCCGCATACCGGAATTAAGGAACGCTAGCTCACGCACACGCCGCTCTAAGATACTAAAATCAAACTCCGTTTTGGAGAATGTCTCAGCACTTGGTTTGAAGGTGACCTCTGTACCACCTTCCTCAGAGGACTCCCCGACGATTTCAAGCGGTGCTACAGGCTCCCCGTGACGGAAGCTGATACGATGTTCTTTCCCTTGTCGCCAGATGCGTACATCCATCGTTTCTGAAAGAGCATTAACAACAGCAGCCCCTACCCCGTGCAACCCACCGGAGACTTTATAGGAGTTCTGATTAAATTTTCCGCCAGCATGAAGTTTTGTTAGCACAACCTCAGCTGCGCTGATTCCCTCTTCTTCATGCATGTCTGTTGGGATGCCCCGGCCATTATCACGTACAGTGACAGAGCCATCACCATTCAGGGTGAGTTTACAGTAAGACGCAAAGCCCGCTTGCACTTCGTCCACAGCATTATCAATGATCTCAAAAACCATATGATGCAGGCCAGAACCATCGTCTGTATCGCCAATATACATCCCGGGGCGTTTGCGAACGGCATCTAACCCACGCAAAACAGAGATAGACGATGCGTCATACTCCTCATGATTGGAAGAGAGGTTTCCCGGTTGGTTTGGGGATTCTGACATGCCTACGCATTACTCCAGTTGGGGCAAGAGAAATTTGATATGAATATACTGTGAGAAGCTTCTTCTGACCAGTACTATTCCCCGTATTTGCTTAGGCAGAGGCATGCAATGTACCGTTACGAATGGTTATAAAATCTGCATGACCTCGAAGGGGAGAAAATAACGCGGCTTCTGTACCGGTTAAGAGGATGGTTGTTTTTAAAGCACGCAAACTTTCCATCAAATTAATACGCCGGTTTTCATCAAGATGAACTAGTGGTTCATCAAGCAAAATGAGCGGAGCATATCCTAAAAGATGCGTTATAGCTTCTGCATGAGAAAGGATAATACTTAGCAGCATGATTTTTTTCTGCCCACTGCTGGATTGTATAGCGTCCCGCCCTGTTGCTTGATCTTTTAAGCTCATATCAGCCCGATGTGCACCGAGGGACGTACTTTTGCGGGCTTGGTCCTGCTGACGTGCTTGCTTGAGGGCCTGGCGCAACCAGTCCTCAACCTCTATAGCTGGTTTTGCCCTAAGAGCCTCTGCAATGGGGCAATGCAGCTCCATTACCGTATGAGGAAAGGCCTTATTCCCAAAAGGGGTTGTGGTGAGCATCTCTATGAGATTCATTCGCCCAACTGTTGCTGCGACAGCGTGACGACTTATGGATGTTTCGAGCGAATCAAGCCAAGCTGTTTCTTGAGGATGCTCTTGTAAGACACGGTTACGGCTCGTCACGGAGCGTTCATGTGCGATAAGTTGCTGAGTATGGTCTGGGATAAGAGCCACAGTAAGACGGTCTAGAAAACGCCTGCGCCCAGAGGCTCCATCTAAAAATAAGCGATCCATTTGTGGGGTAAGCCACACACAAGAATAAAGCTGAGCAATCTCTGCGTGAGTGCGTGGTTTCTCCCCATCTAATAGGAAAACACGGCGGCCCTTCCCCGCTGCAACCCCAGTGGCGAGCTGAAAAGCATGCTCACCTCTCTCCAAATGTGCGGTTATACCCCAATCTGTCGTTCCATGACGCGGTAAAAGAGACGCCGGGGAACTTAACAAACCCTGCCCCGGCGCAAGGAGAGAAAGGGCCTCTAAAAGATTGGTCTTTCCGCTGCCATTCTCCCCGGTGAGGACAGAGATACTGGCAGCGGGCTCCCAAACACAACGGCGATAATTACGGAAATCCGTTAAGGTAAGACGGTGTAACCGCAAGGCGGCACTTAAACCCGGATAGGCATAAGAACGTAAAGAACAGCAGGCTGCTCCGTATCGCGAATCAATGTCGGTGAGGAGCTATCAGCTAGTGCAAATTCAGCTTCTGCATCAATTTGGTCGGTAATATCCGTCAAATAGCGCGCTTGGAAGCCGATCTCTACCTCATCACTATCGTAAGTGACGCTATTTTCATCCAACTCTTCTTGGGCAATCCCTTGGTCGGGACTGATCGCTGAGAGAGTGAGATGATTCTTTGTTACCGTCAGCTTGATAGGGCGAGAGCGTTCTTGGCTAATCGCTGCCACACGTCCAACGGCTGCTGCAAGATCCTGCTTACTAACGCGCAAGATGCGACTGTTATTCTGCGGGATAACGCGTGAATATTCCGGGAATGTCCCATCCACAAGCTTAGAGGTCAGCAAGATGGAACCAATACGAAATTGGATGCGCGTCTCAGAAAGAGCTACCTCGACATCCGCACTATCATTATCCAGCAGCTTTCGCACTTCTGTAACTGTTTTGCGCGGAACAATAATGCCGGGCATGGATTTAATACCGAGAGGGGCTTCCGTATCCACCTTGGCTAGACGGTGCCCATCTGTCGCAACTGCACGGAGATAATTTTTCTTCTCCTCCAACACGACATGGAGGTAAATACCGTTTAGGTAATAACGCGTTTCCTCATTAGACATAGCAAAGCGCGTACGGTCAATGAGAGTCCGCAACTCTCCCGCTTGAATGGTGAAATGATGAAGAAGGTCCCCTGCAACCATAGCAGGGAAATCATCCACCGGCAGAACATTCAAGCTCGTAGCGTACCGCCCGGCCCGCAGGTGAAGTGGCTCTTCTGCGCTCTCCTGATTAAACTCAATCTCTGCACCATCGGGCAATTTGCGGACAATCTCAAAAAGAACAGCAGCAGGGATGGTCACTGCACCCGCGCGTGTCGCTGTGGAGGGAATCTCCTCCACAACAGCAATCTCCATATCCGTAGCAGTTAAACGCAGGGTCTCGCCGTCATGCTCTAGCAAAACATTGGCAAGAATGGGGATGGTATTTCGCTTTTCGGCAACACCATTAACATGGGACAAAGCACGCAGGAGCGGCGCGCGATCAACCTTAAATTTCATGATAACCCCAAATCTTACCGAAAGCGTGTGGTACGGCCTTCTAACAAGGAAAAGAATATTTTGAAAGCGATTTTAGCTTTCTAGCATGTGCTTTAATAGCTCTACACTTTCTGCCAAGCCAGGGTCCTGTTCCATAAGCTCTGCGACGCGGTTAACGGCATGCATGACAGTTGTATGGTCTCGATTACCAAATTTTCGGCCAATTTCTGGCAGGCTCCGGCTTGTGAGTTGCTTAGCAAGATACATAGCAATCTGCCGTGGCCGCGCAACAGCGCGCGCCCTACGAGCGGAAGACATATCTGTTAGACGAATATTAAAATGCTCCACAACTTTCCGCTGAATTTCATCAATCGTAACGCGCCGCTCATGCGCTTTGAGCATGTCCTTAAGGACATCCTGCGTTGATTCCAGCGTAACAGGACGGCCAACCAAATCTGCATGGGCGATGAGGCGATTTAACGCGCCTTCCAGCTCACGCACATTAGTAGTGATTTTATGCGCTAAATATTCCAGAACTTTTGGCGGGACAGGCGTACCCGATGCTTTCGCTTTTGCCTCAAGGATGGAAATACGCAATTCAAAGGTTGTGGCATGAATATCCGCAACCATCCCGCAGCCTAGGCGAGTCCGCAGCCGGTCCTCCAACCCTGATAGATCGGAGGGGCTTTTATCTGCACTAACAATGATTTGCCGCCCTGCATCAACAAGCGCATTAAATGTATGGAAGAACTCTTCTTGTGTACTATTTTTACCAATGAGAAATTGCAGATCATCAATCATCAAAACATCGACAGACCTTAATTGTTCTTTAAACTCCATTTGAGATTTAGACTGCATCGAAGCAATAAAACGATACATAAATTTTTCGGCCGACATATAGGCGACAGAAATATTACCCCGGCTCATCAGTTTTAGACCAATAGCATGCATAAGGTGGGTTTTGCCCAGGCCGACCCCTCCATAAAGAAATAAGGGATTGAATCCGGGACTGGCGGGGTGATCTGCTACACGCCCAGCGCAAGCATAAGCAAACTCATTTGGTTTACCAACAACGAAGTTATCGAAGGTAAAGCGACGGTCTAGCGGGACAGAAAGATCATTACGCATTTCAATATTTGATGCAAAGGCGGGAAGTTCATCATGCTCTAACGCCACTGCATCATCATGAGCCATCTCACCTATAGTGGCTGTAGATGCAACTTCAACTTGTCGTTCTACAGCGCGATGAGTCTGCTCATTTATACGCTGTATCTTTTTGTCAATTTTTAATTCTACATGCTGGACGGATGAGCTTTCTTCTCGCCAAAGTGATTGGAGCCTTTGCCCATATTGAGCACGGACCCAATCCCTTAAAAAACGCTCTGGCAAATATAATGTGATCTCATCTTCGTCCAACGCCCCTAAGGTAATACGTTGAATCCACATACGATATTCAACGTCACCAACTTCATCTTTCAAGCGTTCGCAAATGCGAAGCCAAGCAGCCTTAAGAGCGGCAATATCAGAAGAGGCCATAGCAGCAGCATCCTGAGCTTTTTCCACTTCTGATCTCCATTATAATCGTATCTGAGTCCAGCAAGGGTAATGCCCGCTGGGAAGGCTAATCAAGTCTTTTTACCGCCGTGAGAAACAACTTTGCGTTTTCCTATCTCGACCGGCAGGGTTTATGTAATAATTAATCTATGGCTAACTCTCTAACCAGGAAAAAAGAACGCGCCATCAGGCGCGCTCCCAACCGTTCTAGCTAACGCCAGACGATAGGCGGACCATAGATCCACAAAGATAAATTAAGCCGCAGAAAGAGACTTAATACGTGCTGAAAGGCGAGACAACTTACGGCTAACCGTATTACGTGCGATCACACCTTTCCCTGCAGCACGCTGCATTTCCGGCTGTGCCGCGCGGAGAGCCTCTGAAGCAGCTGCCTTATCGCCAGAAAGAATTGCCTTTTCAACAGCTTTAATGAAGGTCCGCATACGAGAGAGGCGAGACGCATTACGCAGACGGCGGCGTTCATTCTGACGGATGCGTTTACGGGCGGATGCGTTATTTGCCATGAGCTTCAAGTTTCCTGCGGATAGTTCGCTAAAAATGATGCTTGCCATCTACCCTTCTGTTTAAGTCTCGTCAAGCATTCTCTTCATTTTTCTGACAATGAGGGCAGAAGAAGGTTGAACGCCCATTTTGCTTTATGCGTTCAATAAAAACGTCGCGTCCCACCTCAGTGCAAATAGAGCAAGATTCGCCCTCTCTCCCATAAACAAGGTGAAGTTTCTGAAATGCTCCCGGTGTACCGTCTGTATGTACATAATCCCGTAAGGTTGACCCTCCCGCTTTGATAGCAGCATCTAAAATCTCAATAATAGCGTGATGCAGCCTAACAGCGTCTTGCTGGGTTAAGCTTTTTGCCTCCCTTTGGGGATGCAATCCCGCACGGAACAGGGCCTCACAAACATAGATATTGCCAAGCCCTACGATTTTCCTTTGGTCTAGCAAGGCCGTCTTTAACGGCATCCGTATTGTACGGTACAGCCCGTAAAGGTAATCTGCTGTAAAATGGGACGATAGAGGTTCTATCCCAAGATGAGCAAGCTGGGGCTGCTGCCTCTCCTCATCTGTGCGGAACAAAACCACCATGCCGAAACGGCGCGCATCAACAAAAGCAATGCGCTGGTCATCATTCGTCCAAAATACGAGATGCTCATGTTTGCGCGAAGCGGGTGCGGATATAGTCGGATCGATAAAAAGACGGCCAGACATACCGAGATGAATCAGTAGGCTCCACCCATGTTGAAAATCGATCAAGATGTATTTAGCCCGCCGCCGTAACGCTATAATGGGGTGATGAAGTGGAATCGTTGCCAGCCCAGCGGGAAAAGGGGTGCGTAAATTAGGGCGATTTACGTCAATCTTCCCAAAACTCCGCCCCATAAGGCGAGGCTTCATATTTTGAAGGCTAGTTTCTACTTCTGGGAGTTCTGGCATAAATCCTCATAATGAGATAACGATGGTTTTATGACTGAGACCCATTCTTCCCATATTCCCTCCTCGCCGTCAGCCGATTTTGATAATGAGCGCGCTGATTTCGGCTATCGTGATGTTCCTCGCCACGAGAAGAAACCCCTTGTCAGGCAGGTTTTTGAAAGTGTTGCAGGAAAATATGACGTGATGAATGATGCGATGTCCCTAGGGATTCATCGCGTTTGGAAGCGCATTTTCGTCACTATGCTCTCGCCTCAACCCAACCATCACCTGTTGGATTTAGCCGGTGGGACGGGGGACATTACCTTTGGTTGGCTACGCCGTGGTGGAGGGCGCGCTGTCCTCTCAGATATTAACGAGGCCATGTTAGAGGTAGGGCGGCAACGCGCTATCAATGCCGGTTTGATCGGGAAGATGGATGTGTGCGTCATTGATGCCGAATCACTCCCCTTCCCTGATGCCTCAATGGATAGGGTCTCCATGGCATTTGGATTACGGAATTGTACGGATAAAGAGGCTGTATTGCGCGAAGTACGGCGCGTCCTAAAGCCCGGTGGTCGTTTTTTATGCCTTGAGTTCTCTAAAGTAGATATTGTAGCCCTCTCCGCGCTTTATGACCTCTGGTCCTTTCAGGTGCTCCCACGCATGGGCCAGATGATTGCTGGGGATGCAGAAAGCTACCAATATCTCGCCGAGAGTATTCGTATGTTCCCAGACCAAGAGACATTAGCGGGAATGATGCGCCAAGCAGGGATGGAGTGTGTCTCTTACCAAAATCTCTCAGGTGGGATTGTCGCTATTCATTCTGGTTGGCGGCTTTAAGAGATGGCCCGTATTCTACTCATCATAAGCGGTGGTATTGCCGCTTATAAAGCGTTGGATGTTGCACGGCAGCTCAAGCGTGATGGGGTAGAGGTTGTCCCCGTCATGACGCACGCCGCTCATCATTTCATTACCCCTTTATCGGTAGAAGTGCTGTGCGGTCAGGCTGTTCATACAGAGCTTTTTCAACCGGGAGGTGAGAGTGATATCGGGCATATTTCTTTAGCGCGCTCGGCTGATGCTATTGTAGTATGCCCTGCAACAGCAAATCTCATGGCACGCATGGCGCATGGTATGGCTGATGACCTCGCAACAACTCTTTTACTCGCCACGGATGCCCCCATCTTACTCGCCCCTGCGATGAATCCGCATATGTGGGAGAATCCTGCCACACAAGCCAATGTAGCTCTATTGCAACAACGAGGCGTAAAGATAATCGGCCCTGCGCATGGTGATGTTGCCTGTGGGGAAACGGGACGTGGTCGTCTAGCCGAGCCTGAGGTCATTCTTACTGCCATCCGAGACATTATCTCTCATAAGCAGGCTGATTTAAAAGGGCGGCGTATTTTGGTCACAGCCGGCCCTACAGTTGAACCGATTGACCCGGTGCGGTTTATATCAAACCGCTCATCAGGTTTGCAGGGCTATGCCATTGCAGAGGCCCTCGCTGCCCGTGGGGCGGAGGTGCATCTTATAAGTGGTCCTGTATCCTTACCAACACCCCCTCATGTTACGCGGATTAATGTCCAAACAGCACAAGAGATGTATGAAGCTTGTTTGGCTCACTTACCCGTTGATGCTGCCATTTGCGTAGCCGCTGTCAGTGATTGGCGCGCTGATACGATACAAGCCCATAAAATCAAGAAAAAGGGGGATGAAGCCGCCCCTACCCTCTCCTTAGTGGAAAACCCCGATATTCTCGCTACCCTCTCACATGCAGAGCAACGGCCTGCTTTGGTCGTGGGGTTCGCTGCTGAGACGACTCACCTACAAGACTATGCGCAGCAAAAGCGGCAAAAGAAAGGATGTGATTGGCTGTTAGCGAATGATGTCAGCAAGCATCAATTTGGCGGGGCAGAGAACCAGGTTCTATTCCTGACAGGCTCTGGGGTGGAACCATGGCCTGAAATGTCCAAGCAGGACCTTGCTCAGCACCTAGCGGATAAAATTGCTTCATTTTTTCATCAAGAGGCTCCTTAAATTATGTCAGCGTCTGTAACGGTTCGTATTGTACGGCTGCCTCATGGCCACGATTTAGACCTCCCCGCTTATGGGACAGCCGGGGCAGCGGGGGTGGATATGCAAGCCGCTGTGGAGGCCCCCCTCACCATCAAAGCTGGGGAACGTGCTTTAATTCCCACCGGCTTGTCTATCGCCTTACCAGCAGGGTACGAATTACAAATCCGCCCACGCTCTGGCCTTGCGCTAAAGTACGGAATTATGGTCCCCAATAGTCCCGGCACGATTGATGAAGATTATCGCGGGGAGATACGCATTATTCTCATTAATGCTGGGGCTGAGGATTTTGTGATACATCGTGGGATGAGGATTGCGCAGGCCGTCCTTGCGCCTGTTGTCAAAATAGCGTGGCAGGAATGTGAAAGCCTTGATACAACAGAGCGTGGCCATAACGGCTTTGGCAGTACGGGCCATTAACGGGAGTTTTTCTGCCCATGAGGAAGCATCTCCTCTCCTTTGCTCTTATCTCGCGCATTGAGGGCAGCTGTCTGCGTTGGTTGGTCGCACATGGCGGCAGTGGCTTATCCTGCTGTGCGTTAATGCTTGGGGCCTTATATGGGCTTTCCCTCGGCTTTGGCTTGAAGGCGTTTGCCTTTCTTCCCCCATTATGGAACGCTGCCTTTTGGACGCTAGGCGAAGTCGCCGCCGCTTTGTTAGGCGCAGCTATCGGTCAGTTCGCCCTATTATCCCTTGCAGCTTATTCAGCTTTTATCAGGCGGGGCCTCTCTGCAGTAACAGTAATTTTGGCAGAGATTCCCTCCCTTTGTTTGCTTGGCTTATTCTCTGCCGTGCTCCCCTCCTTTTGGAGCATCGCATGTATGGCCGCTTTTAGCCTCATTGCACGCAGCTTATATGCAACTTTAAAGACAGGGCACGACATCCCAACAGAGTTTTTGAAGACAGCACGCGCATTACGGCTGGGTTATGGGCAGATGTTCTGGCGATTACATGTACCTTTTGCCTTCCCGGAGCTTGTGCAGTCTGTCTTGTTAAATCTCCCAGATTTCTGGCTTTGCCTCTTTGGGGGGGAATATCTGCTCGCCTTCTGCCATCCAGAATGGCATCCGGGTTTGGGAGGCCATGCCTATACGGCTTTAGTGCAACATCATGTAGCGGCAATATGGCTTGTAATTATTATGAGCCTTGGTTTGATGGCCCTTGTTCAGCATGGCTTAATAGCCCCCTTGCTCGGGCATGGTAAACGCTATGCTGTGTGCAGCCTAGACAACTTCAAGAAAGCGCCCCCTGAATCACGCTTGATGATGAAATGGCGTGATTATAACGTTGTCTCACAAATGGTTATCCTCATTTTATCAGCTGGTTTTTTAACCTATCTGATGTGGCCATGGCCGGTTGATAGTCTCCGTTTTTTAGGGCCTCTAAGTTATGTTTTAGCGGCTGTCTGCATTATTGGGCTTTTCTGGAGCTATATAGGAGGCCTAATTTTAGGCTTACCTGAACCCTCCCAAAAGCTAATAAGCTATGTTGGCTTTGTTGTGAGCCTCTTTCCTATATATGTGATGTTCCCTTATTTAGAGAACATCATTCCTGCTATATCTTTGCCAGCACTAGCATCATTAGGTATTGTAGGATGGAATATCGCCTATAAATCGAAGAAAGAGGATATAAAACGACTATTCCTTATGGGTGAGCAATTACATTTACCCAGTTTGCCTCTATGGCAGAAGGTTAGATTGCCCTTACTATATCCCATCCTTTTTGAGTCCATTGCACTCGCCCTCCCTTTCTTCTGGGATAATGTGTATCTAGTGAGCTTTCTGGGCCATGATGGAGCACTATCGTCTCCAACATCTACGCTTTATGCGATGTTACATGGTCAGCATTATGGTCAAGAGATGCTCTTCCTCGCCTTAATGACCGCACTTGCCCTATCTGTACGCTGGGGAGTGTGTATGCCGTTACAAGAGCGCGTAACGCGCCGTTATGGGATTTAACTCATGAATACACTTCTACGCCTGGTTGACTGTACACAAGTTGCTCAAAAGGCCCGTAACCAAGACCTTCCTATTGTTGAGCAGATTAATATGGAGGTGCAAGAGGGTGAGATTCTAGGCCTTGTGGGGCGTTCTGGCTCTGGTAAATCAAGCTTATTAAAAATCATGGCCGGGCTTGAGCAGCCTAAAACGGGCACTATTTTTTGGAAGGATGATAAAGCCACTCCCCTAGCTTTGGAGGGGGTATCCATCATTTTGCAAGATGATGTTCTTTTCCCGTGGTTGACCGTACGGGAGAATATTCTCCTTGCCCTAGAAGCTAAACGCCAACCCAAAGCAGAGCGGGAAAAAATAGCCAGTGCGATTATCGAGGTGTTGGATATGGATGGCTATGAGGGGGCTTATCCGAGAGAATTATCCGATGCGTTAGCAGAGCGTACCTCTCTGACACGTGCCCTAGCTCGCCAACCTGAGATTTTGTTACTAGATGAGCCTTTTTTAAATATTGACCATCTGAGTGCCGAAAATCTGCGAACCGATTTGATTGAATTATGGCAGGAACATCGCCTAGGCCCGCTTAAAGCTATGGTTCTCGCAACCCATGCGATTGAAGAAGCCGTTTTAATGTGTGACCGGATATTGCTCTTTTCATCGGGGCCGGGGCGCATCACGCATGAAATCCGTGTCCCCTTCCCGCACCCGCGTAACCGGCATGATGAGCAGTTCCGTCATTTTGTGGACCAGATTTATACATTGATGACCTTGCGCGCCCCTAGTGTCTCGGAGGCGGAAGCCATGCCATCGGCAGAGATACAGGATGAAAGCGAGCTATTCCTTGTCTTGCCTGATTTATCTATCGAGATGTTGGTCGGGCTTATGGAGGCGTTGGAACATGCGCCTCATTCTGGCCGTGCTGACCTCCCAGAATTGGCCCAACATCTCCAAATGACCTTGGATGATCTTTTCCCATTAGGAGAAACATTGCAATTATTGGATTTCGCTGACCTTGAAGATGGCGATATTATCTTAACCCAAACCGGACGTACCTTTGTGGAAGCCGATGCCGATGCACGGCGCGATATTATGCGTGCCGCTCTGCTTCATGCTGTTCCACTGTTAAAATTGATTCGCGGTACATTGGATGAACGCAATAGCCACGCTATTGATGCAGACGTCTTTCGGCGGCGATTGGAAGAGTCTATGTCGATAAGCTTTGCTCGGCAGACATTAAACACGGCCATCTCGTGGGCACGTTATGCTAACCTATTCGATTATGATGAAGAGACGGACCGCATCTTACTAGAAAGTGAAGAATAACAGCCCGCCACCTTTTGGGGGAAAGACTATCCTAGTCTGCTGGCTTTAGACGATCGCGATAAAGCTTGCGTGCCTTAGCAACCTTAGGGGCCACTACGGCGGCGCAATAAGCGGTTTCGGGGTTGCGCGCAAAGTAATCATGGTGGTCTGCTTCGGCCTCCCAAAAATGAGCCGGACCTTCAATCGCTGTTACGATGGGGTCATTCCAAATCCCTTGCGCGGCAACCTCATCACGAATTGTCCGCGCTATGGCTTGCTGGGCCTCATCTCCAAAAATAACGGACCGATATTGCGTCCCCACATCATCGCCTTGTCGATTAAGTTGTGTTGGGTCATGCGTGGTGAAGAAAACACGCAGAATATCTTCAAGGCTAATCTCGCGCGGATCAAAACGAAGCTCTACAACTTCCGTATGGCCTGTATGGCCTGTGCATACCTCTTTGTACTGTGGATGCTCCGTATGCCCGCCTGCATAACCGGGTTTAGCGGTTATAACACCACGCAATCCCTTAAAAATCGCCTCAACACACCAGAAGCAACCGCCTCCGAGGATAATTGATGATGCCTCTGCCATAACGCCTCTTTGTCTCATAAATCATTCCCCTATCATATGGGGAGCTAAATGCATTTAGCTAGGGGAGCAAAGGGAAATGAGAGAGATGCTTTTCACATCTTTCATTTTTCTTATTTTATGTTACCTATTCTTACCACAACATGCCTTTGAGCGTTTCTTTTTAAACGAGGTTCCTCATGCCCGCCTATCGTTCTCATACTAGTACTCACGGCCGCAATATGGCGGGAGCTCGCGCTCTATGGCGTGCAACCGGTATGAAGGATGATGATTTTAATAAACCCATTATCGCCATTGCTAATTCCTTTACCCAATTTGTTCCCGGTCATGTTCACCTCAAAAATATGGGGTCATTAGTCGCATCTGCGGTGGAAGAAGCCGGCGGGGTTGCTAAAGAGTTTAATACAATCGCCGTGGATGATGGCATTGCAATGGGTCATGGCGGGATGCTCTATTCCCTCCCCTCTCGGGAATTGATTGCTGATTCTGTGGAATATATGGTCAATGCCCATTGTGCCGATGCGTTAGTCTGCATCAGTAATTGTGATAAAATTACGCCGGGCATGTTAATGGCCTCACTTCGGCTGAATATCCCGACCGTTTTTGTCTCTGGTGGCCCTATGGAAGCTGGCAAAGCGGATATGAACGGCATTGAGCGCGCAGTGGACCTTGTAACCTCAATGGTAGCCGCAGCAGATGAGCGCGTTAGTGATGATGTTTCCGCCCAAGTGGAGCGGTCGGCCTGCCCAACATGTGGGTCTTGCTCTGGGATGTTCACCGCTAATTCTATGAACTGCTTGACGGAGGCTTTAGGGCTGTCTCTGCCGGGCAATGGGTCCCTTCTGGCAACGCATAGTGAGCGGAAAAACCTCTTTCTTGAAGCTGGCCGTTTGAGCGTTGAGCTTGCCCGCCGTTGGTATGAGCAAGAAGATGAGCGCGCGCTCCCCCGTGGGATTGCGACAAAAGCAGCCTTTACCAATGCTATGACGTTAGATATCGCCATGGGAGGCTCCACCAACACCGTGCTGCATCTCCTCGCCGCCGCACACGAGGCAGGCGTTGATTTTAAGATGAGCGATATTGATGCTCTCTCCCGCAAAGTGCCACATCTCTGCAAAGTTTCGCCTTCTGTACCGAATGTTCATATGGAAGATGTCCACCGCGCTGGGGGGATTCCAGCCATCCTTGGGGAGTTAGACCGTGCTGGTTTGATTGATACGAGTGCGGCTACTGTTCATACGCCCAGCTTGAAAGAAGCCCTTGCAGAATGGGATATTGCCCATGGTAAGGAGAAATCAACAGTCTTCTTTAAAGCCGCACCGGGTGGTGTGAGAACTGTTGAGGCCTTCTCCCAAAAAAGCCAATATAAAACATTGGATACAGACCGTCAGGCTGGTGTATTGCGGGATAAGGATCATGCTTTCTCCCAAGATGGTGGGTTAGCTGTCCTTTATGGTAATTTAGCAACGGATGGAGCTATCGTAAAAACAGCGGGCGTTGCTGAGAATATCCTGACATTCAAAGGGCGCGCTCGAGTGTTTGATAGCCAAGATGCCGCCGTCACAGCCATTTTGGGTAAGCAGATTATCCCCGGCGATGTTGTTGTCATCCGTTATGAAGGCCCCAAAGGTGGACCGGGCATGCAGGAAATGCTTTATCCAACCAGCTACTTGAAATCTATGGGGTTGGGAGAAGCCTGTGCCCTCATTACTGATGGCCGCTTCTCTGGGGGGAGCTCTGGCCTCTCTGTTGGACATATGTCACCAGAAGCCGCAGAGGGTGGCTTAATCGGCCTTGTTGAGGAAGACGATGCCATCGTCATTGATATTCCCAAACGCGTCTTACATTTGGACGTTGCCGCAACGGAGATTGAAGCGCGGCGTGCAGCTATGGACGCCAAAGGGGCCGCAGGCTGGCAACCGCAGCGTGAGCGTATTGTGTCCACTGCTCTAAAAGCTTATGCCGCCATGACGACCAGCGCAGCACATGGGGCTGTGCGCGACCTATCTCAGATTATTATCAAAAAACGCTCCGTCTAAGCGTTAAGATTCCCCATAAAAAAGCCTGCCTCCAAAAGGGCAGGCTTTTTGATTCAGCATGATGCAACGCCTAGCTAATCCGGCTTAAAGCGGTTTTTTGTTTCTTCAACTCATGCAGGAAGGTTTCCAACCGCTCCCGGTTCTCTTGCACAACTTCCGCTTTAGCACGCGCGACAAAGTTCTCGTTAGAGAGCTTCTTTTCAACCTTCCCAATCTCGCTTTCAAGACGGGCAATTTCCTTATTCAAGCGCGTCTTTTCAGCTTCGAGGTCGATCACACCTTCAAGCGGCATGAAAATGGTTGCCTCATCTAAGATGATTTGCGCGGCCATTTTCGGCGGCTCATTGGTAAGAACTGTCACTTCAGACGCACGCGCCATTTGATCAATCGCCGCTTTCCAGCTCTGGGCACGCTCGATTGTCTGAGCCGAAGCATCACGCAAAAGAAGTGGTGCCTTTTGTGAAGGCGGCACGTTCATCTCTGCCCGCACGGTTCGCACCTCACTAATGAGACGAACCACCCAATTCACTTCATCCGCGGCAGCGTGAGCCTCTTTCCTCTCTGGAATAGTCGGCCAGTGCCCCACAATGGAGGCCCCATGATACCCCAATTTCTGCCATAAGGTTGCTGTGACAAAAGGAATAACGGGGTGCATCATCTGTAAGATGACACCCAGAACATAAGCAGCAGCCGCTTTTAACTCCTCCGCCTCTGCCCCACCGCTACGGAAAACAGGTTTGGAAAACTCGACAAACCAATCACAAAAGATGTTCCAGACGAACTGATAACAGCAGCGCGTATAATCATCAAAGCGTGATGCTTCCAGCGCGGCATCAGCTTGCACAACAGCCTTGCGCGCTTCCTCCACAATCCAACGCGCTAATGTTGATTCCACCTTAGCTGGATTAAACTCTGAGTGGGGCTTCACACCATTCATCTGCAAAAAGCGTGAGGCATTCCACAACTTGGTGATGAAAGCACGATGCTCCTCCACTTTGCCACGCCCAAGCTTAATATCACGCCCCAACCCGGCCCCAGCCGCAATAGCCAGACGTGTCGCATCGGCCCCATATTCAGCAATCAAATCCAGCGGATCGATCCCATTGCCGCGGGACTTGGACATTTTTTGCCCCTTTTCATCCCGCACCAGCCCATGAATAAGAATCTTCTGGAAGGGCACCTTCCCCATAAAGTGAAGGCCCATCATCATCATCCGCGATACCCAGAAGAAGATAATGTCAAACCCTGTGACCAATGTGCTGGTCGGATAATAAAACTCTAATGCCTCTGTCTTATCCGGCCATCCCAAGGTCGTAAACGGCCATAAGGCTGAGCTGAACCATGTATCGAGTACATCCTCATCCTGTGTTAAAGTTACAGAAGGGCCCGCTTGTTGTTGGGCTTCTTCCGCGCTCTCTGCCACATAAGTTTTACCATCGGAGCCATACCATGCGGGGATTTGGTGCCCCCACCATAATTGACGGCTAATACACCATGGTTGAAGCTCTCTCATCCACGCAAAGAAGGTGTTCTCCCACTGGCGTGGCTCAAAGCTCATAGCCCCGTTTTTAACCGCATCAACGGCAGGTTGAGCGAGTTTGGGCGCATCGCAATACCATTGCAGTGTCAGACGTGGCTCTACAACAGCCCCCCCACGCTCCGCAGTCGGGACCTGTAGAGTATGCGGCTCGATTTTCTCCAGCCATTCCATCGCCTCAAGCCGCGCGATAATCTTTTTACGCGCTTCATCACGGTGTAGCCCTTCTAGGGAATGAACAAACTCTAAATCGCTAATGCCGTCATGCTGAGTGAACTCTCCACGCACCTCATCCAACCAAATGCAAGCCCCTTCATCAAGGATAGTTGGAGCAGGGAGATTATGCCGCTTACCGACCTCAAAATCATTAAAATCATGAGCAGGAGTAATCTTAACAGCCCCTGTTCCCTTTTCTGGGTCGGAATGTTCATCCGCTACAATGGGGATAGAACGCCCCGTTAGAGGCAATATAACCTTCTGCCCGATAAAGGCTTGGTAACGCTCATCTTCTGGATTCACCGCTACGGCAACATCACCCAGCATAGTTTCTGGCCGGGTCGTGGCGATGGTGATATGCGCTCCGCTCTCTAACGGGTAGCGGATATACCACATAGAGCCTTTAGTTTCTTTATTATCCACCTCTAAATCAGAAATCGCAGAACGAAATACCGGGTCCCAATTCACCAAACGGCGGTCCCGATAAATAAGCCCCTCTTTATGAAGCTGGACAAAGACCTTACGCACCGCGCGTGAGAGGCCTTCATCCATCGTAAAGCGTTCACGCGTCCAATCAGCAGAGGCCCCTAACCTGCGTAATTGCTTGATAATCGTGCCGCCATATTCATTCTTCCACTCCCAGACGCGCTCAATGAAGCGCGGGCGGCCCAGCTCTTTACGGTTTATGCCCTCTTTATCCAACGCACGCTCAACCACCATTTGGGTGGCGATGCCGGCATGGTCTGTGCCGGGTTGCCATAAAACATTCGCCCCTTTCCCTCGCTGCCAACGAATAAGAATATCCTGCAAGGTAAAGGTCAGGGCATGACCGAGATGGAGTGTCCCCGTCACATTCGGCGGTGGGAACATGATAGAATAGGCTGTGCCCTTATCCTCAGGATGAGCCTCAAAAATACCAGACTCTTCCCATTGCTTATAAAGCGTATTTTCGTAATCAGCCGGGGTGAAGGCCTTCTCTAACTCAGAGGCGGCTAAGGGTGTGTGGGAGGTCTGTTTAGGCATGCGCTCACATCTTAATACATGGTCTTCATTGATAAGACCTTCATATCATCGACCGTGAGGCTTGCCGATAGGCCGCCCTGAGAAAAACCCCTTTTATCGTCCTGGAATATTCGTTTTATAATCGCCAATGCCCCATAGGCGGGTTTTTACAGCATTGTAATAAGCTTTCTCATCATAAAGTGGGACATCTAATTTCAGATCAATAGCGGTAAGACGCCCCATAGAGCGGGCAATATCGTATGAAGATGTTACTAAGGCGGCTGCGTTTTGAATTAATGCACGTTGCGCTTGCAACAAGGATTGTTGTTGTTGCAGGACGGATAAAGTCGTTGCTGTTCCTACCAAAGCCTGACGCTCCACCCCAGCAAGAGCCGCCAAATTGGATGAAACCGCAATCTTATTACTTTGCAATGTTTCTTGTGTTGCTACGTAATATTGCCAACTAGATGATGTTTGCTGCAAAGCTAGACGTCGCTGTACATCCACCTCATGCCGCGCCGCAATAGCTGTTTGCCGTGCCTGACGTACCGCCGAATATTCACTTCCCCCCTGATAAATGGGTACCTGCAAATTTAATGAAGCGAATTTATTATCTTGCAGAGAATCATCCGCCCCTTGATCTCGCGAGCGTTGATACCCCAGTCCCGCTGTTATCTTTGGAAGAATAGCAGCCATTTGGACGGAAATATTATCCTTCTGCTGAGCCTCATTAAATAATGCAGCGATGACATTAGGGTTATTACGCACGGCCTCTTCTACGGCTTCTTTCTCCGTTCGCACGGGCAAAACTAAAGGTTGTGGAGGCACAAGATCCGGAGGAGCAGGCACGCCAATTGTCTGTAGATAACTCGCTTGTGCAGCTTGGAATGTACCTTCAGCTTGTTGACGCTCCGCCGTAGCCGTCGCCAATGCCCCCTGGGCTTGAGCTACATCAGTACGGCTTAATTCACCGAGACGGAATCGCCTATTTGTTGCATCAAGCTGTTGTTGTAGGGAGCGCTCGTTATTAATGCTCACTTGTAAAAGTTGTTTATTGCCAACAAGTCTTACAAAGGCCTCCATGGCATCATATAAAACTTGCTGCTCTGTCGCGATGAGACGAGCACGCTGGGCAAAAATTTGGTTTTTTGCCATATGAATGCCAGCCACCGTTTTTCCGCCTTGATAAATCGGCTGGGTAATGGAGACATTGGCATTATACCCACCATTGCTATAGCGCTGTATATTGGGAATTTTTACATCGCGCCCCAGCAACTGCGTTGACTGGCTATAACGACTACTTCCTTTATAATAGGTTAGCCCTGCACTGCCAGTGATGGTTGGGCGCCACCCTGCCATAGCCGTTGACATCTGTTCATCCACAGCACGCAATTGAGCTCTTGCCTCGCGTAACTGCGGATTTGTAAGATACGCCATAGAAAGCGCTTCTTTGAGCGTACGAGGGATGAACTCTGAGTTTCCTGCACCTGTAATCGTTTGGGCTGAAACATGGCCTCCCTCTAGTCCCGCAACCACAACAAGCCCCAGCCCAAAATGAACAGAGCGTTTTATTATCAGGAGTGGGGAAAGGGAAAACTTCATAGCAGCGATCTATCAAAAGCCCATCAATCATAAAAAAGCATCCGGGAGAGTATAAGGCAGAATAAGGCAAAGAATAAGTAAAAAATTTCTTGAATGTTTTTTCCCTATTGACCCTCGAAGCATAATCTTTAATAGAAGGGGGCGCAGCTGAGGTCTGGTGGCAGAATGGCTATGCATCGGACTGCAAATCCGCGTATGTGGGTTCGATTCCCGCCCAGACCTCCAATGAACCATTCCCATGGTTCTATTACGCCAAACCCCTTGAAAAGCATCCATTCAGAGGATGATAACTATCCCGGCTGGTTCCCATGAGAGCCGGTATATCCTACGATTTTGGGGATAACACGCTGACAGACGCGCAATAAACGCGGGCAAAGCCACACAATCGGCAGCACAAAATTGCCAACTCTCAAGGCCTATATATGTATGTTGACTCAACCCAACAGGTTTAAATTATGGCAAGTAAAATACAAATTAGGCGAGAAAGAGGAAACCCTCTCGTTCGGAACGTATCCAGACGCCTACAAGATCAGACTAAGGCTAGGTCTATCGTGACCACATCAGAAGGATCACTCCTCCGCCCAGACATCGCTCTGGCAGCCATTCACCCTAGATAGCAAATACGCTCCTGCAAACTGGCTCCCTTCACAAAGCCAACCGAACAGCCTCACCAACCAAAGTCACCAACTTATTAGCAAAGCCCCTTGGGATGGCCTATGGCTACCCATCGCCATCCAACATGAAGTTTCAACAGAAATGCAAGAAGGCAAATGGCACACAACCATAGATTGCATCCGCACCAACCTCGGCCAAAAACCGTCCCTTCGATAGGAAATACCCTAATGCTTCATAAGCTTAAACACGCCTCCCTCACCATAACCCCTCTTGGGGATTTTGGTTCATATTATCCACATCACAAACCCCATCACCAACACCACTACCACCACCACCATTAGGATAGCCCCCAATGGTATAATACCCCTTATTTATCGCATCTACATGATGGGTAATATCTCCCCATTCATACCCCATATTATCCAACAACCCCCCTACAATAACCGCGCAACGCCAATAACGCCCCTTCTGTGCCAACACCAAATCTGCCGCATCCTCAGCATGATCCCATCGGACACCCACTTTCTTCAACCTCTTAATCGTCCCTTTCCGGTCCTCCCGAAAAGCCTTCAATAACCGCTCAATCGATGGCGCATAAGGGTCTTCCGCATTCGGGTCTTGGTACATCCGCCCAATGTCACAATCTCTTTCCGCTGTATTAGGATCAGGAGTATTCATCTCGCGCGCATCCTCTCGGCCTATTGGCATACCGGGCATCCTACGATAGATAATATTCTCTAACTCTTGAGCGCACTCTTTATATCTCCCTTTCTGTGAGCTCACGAGAATAGCCGCATTCTCCGCAACCGACCTATCAATTCCCCCTTCTACCATCTCATTAATTACACCCTGTCGGTCTTGCTGAAAATGCCGTACCATTCTCTGAACAGGATCATCCTCCGGGTTATAAACAGGCTTCGCAGGCGTCTTATCCAAAAAGGCCTTACTACAAATATGCACCTGCTCAATATCGTAAACAAATCGCCATGACCCAGAATTCGCTAGGCGAATACGCTCCTGCCTATCCTTATCCGGCGGCCCATCATCAGGGAACTCAGGATGCAACGCATCATACCCGCTCAACAGCAAACTCACATGCTGCGCGCACATAGACTCAGGCTTATACTTCGCCCCCCACAAAGCCTGCCGCGCTAACGCCGCACTCAAGCCCATCCGTTGCAACGCATATTGCTGCTGCGCCGCAACCATCTTCAACCCCTCCTCTATAGGCGGTATCCCATCAGCACAAACACCCAAACCAGGCATCAAAACAAACGCCACAAAACACAAAATACCCGCAACAAATCCCCGCATTAACCTCACCTCTAATCAACCGGACAGTCTCACCAACCAAAGCCATCAGCTTATCAGCAAAGCCCCTTGGGATGGCCTATGGCTACCCATCGCCATCCAACATGAAGTCTCAACAGAAATAGCGGAAGGCAAATGGCACACAACCATAGAGTGCATCCGCACCAATCTCGGCCAAAAACCATCCTAGAATTAGAGCAATCTAACCCACCGATAGATAGAACTGACCGACTTACCATAGCCCCTCCCGCGGGTCATGATTCACATTATCCACATCACAAACCCCATCACCAACGATACTCCCTATACTATAATAACCTTCATTTATCGCATCTACATGATGGGTAATATCTCCCCATTCATACCCCATATTATCCAACAACCCTCCTACAATAACCGCACAACGGCGATAACGTCCCTTCTGCGCCAACACCAAATCCGCTGCATTCTCTGCCCATACACGCCTAACGCCAACCTTCACAAGCTTCTTAATCGTCCCTTTCCGGTCCTCCCGAAAAGCCTTCTGCAACCGCTCAATCGATGGCGCATAAGGGTCAACCGCATTCGGGTCCCTATACATCCAGTTAATATCACAAGCCGTTTCCGCCGTATCAGGATTCCGCATATTCATTGCCCTAGCATCCTCTCGGCTTATTGGCATACCGGGTATCCGACGATACATATCAACTGCGACAACCGCGCACCCCGCATACATCCCTCGCTGAGAAGTGACAAGCACAGCCGCACTCTCCGCAACATTCTTCTCCACACCAGCCTGCACCATCTCATCAATCGTCCCCTGCCGGTCTTGTTGAAAACGCCGCGCCATAATCTGAACAGGATCATTCCCCGGGTTATAAGCAGGCCTCGCAGGCGTTTTATCCAAAAAAGCCTTGCTACAAATATGCACCTGTTCAATATCGTAAACAAATCGCCATGACCCAGAATTCGCTAGGCGAATACGCTCCCGCCTATCCTTATCCGGCGGCCCATCATCAGGGAACTCAGGATGCAACGCATCATACCCGCTCAACAGCAAACTCACATGCTGCGCGCACATAGACTCAGGCTTATACTTCGCCCCCCACAAAGCCTGCCGCGCTAACGATGCACTCAAGCCCATCCGCTGCAACGCATATTGCTGCTGCGCCGCAACCATCTTCAACCCCTCCTCTATAGGCGGTATCCCATCAGCACAAACACCCAAACCCGGCATCAAAACAAACGCCACAAAACTCAAAATCCCCGCAACAAATCCCCGCATTAACCTCACCTCTAATCAACCGGACAGTCTCACCAACCAAAGCCATCAGCTTATCAGCAAAGCCCCTTGGGATGGCCTATGGCTACCCATCGCCATCCAACATGAAGTCTCAACAGAAATAGCGGAAGGCAAATGGCACACAACCATAGATTGCATCCGCAGCAACCTCGGCCAAAAACCACCTCACAACGGAGCAACCTAACCCCTTGCTCTACCATCCTTCCCGCGGGTCATGATTCATATTATCCACATCGCAAATCCTATCCCCCATGCCACTACCTATATTATAAGAATCATCATTTATCGCATCTACATGATGGGTAATATCTCCCCACTCATACCCCATATTATCCAACAACCCCCCTACAATAACCGCACAACGCCAATAACGCCCCATCCGGGAAAGAACTAAATCTGCCGCCTCGCGCGCCCATCCCCTCAAAACGCCAACCTTCACAAGCTTCTTAATCGTCCCTTTCCGATCCTCCCGAAAAGCCTTCTGCAACCGCTCAATCGATGGCGCATAAGGGTCTTCCGCATTCGGGTCCTCATACATTACCCCAACATCACAATCATTCTCCGCTGTTCCCGGATTACGCGCATTGACCTCCCGCACCAACTGAGAATCCACATCTATACCCGGTGTACGATGCGCCCATAAGCTATAAATATTATCAACGCATCTCTTATATCCCCCTTTCTGAGAGGTCACGACTATAGCCGCACCCTCCGCAACCTCTCGTTCAACCCCCATGCGTAACATTTCATCAATCACACCCTGACGGTCCTGCTTAAACCACTTTAATAATATCTGCGCAGGATCATCCTCCGGGTTATAAACAGGCTTCGCAGGCGTCTTATCCAAAAAGGCCTTGCTGCAAATATGCACCTGCTCAATATCGTAAACAAATCGCCATGACCCAGAATTCGCTAAGCGAATACGCTCCTGCCTATCCTTATCCGGAGGCACATCATCAGGGAACTCAGGATGCAACGCATCATACCCGCTCAACAGCAAACTCACATGCTGCGCGCACATAGACTCAGGCTTATACTTCGCCCCCCACAAAGCCTGCCGCGCTAACGCCGCACTTAAACCCATCCGTTGCAACGCATATTGCTGCTGCGCCGCAACCATCTTCAACCCCTCCTCTATAGGCGGTATCCCATCAGCACAAACACCCAAACCAGGCACAAAAACAAACGCCGCAAAACCCAAAATACCCGCAACAAATCCCCGCATCACAACCCCCAACCGTAACATGTCTTCACCCCCCTACAACGAAATTATGCTACAACATCAAAAAGGCATGAAGAAACGGGCCCACACTCGACATGACCGATGCGCTAATTCCACACCTTACGGGGCAGCACCTATATAATGTATTTAAGGCTGACTTTTTGAGAATTCTTTTAGTATAGATTTTGCTTGAGCAAACCCTTGCTCCGCTGCTTTTTGGAACCATCCAATAGCTTTCGTATAATCCCTTGGAACTCCTCGGCCAATAGCATAGAAAAGTCCTAACCTATACTGAGCTGAGGCAGACCCTTGGTCAGCAGCTTTTTGATACCACTCCGCTGCTTTCTTATAATCCTGCGGAACTCCTTCGCCGTTTTCGTAAGAAATTCCTAAATTATACTGAGCGTCAGCCAACCCTTGCTCTGCTGCTTTCTGGTACCATTCAATGGCTTTCTTATAATCCTGCGGAACTCCTTCGCCGTTTTCGTAAGAAATTCCTAAATTATACTGAGCGTCAGCCAACCCTTGCTCTGCTGCCTTTTGGAAACACTCAACAGCTTTCTTATAATCCTGCGGAACTCCTCGGCCATCATAATAAAGGATCCCTAAATTATACTGAGCGTCAGCCAACCCTTGTTCCGCTGCCTTTTGGAGCCACTCAACAGCTTTCTTATAATTCTGCGGAACTCCTTCGCCGTTTTTGTAAGAAATTCCCATATTATACTGAGCGTTAACATCTCCTTGCTCCGCTGCTTTCTGGTACCATTCAATGGCTTTCTTATAATCCTGCGGAACCCCTCGACCAATATCGTAGACAACTCCTAGATTAAACTGAGCAAGAGCAAACCCTTGCTCCGCTGCTTTCTGGTACCACTCAGCAGCTTTCTCATAATTCTGTGGCACGCCTCGGCCGTGATTATAAAAAATCCCCAAATTATACTGAGCTTCAGCCAACCCTTGCTTCGCTGCTTTTTGCAACCATTCAAATGCTTTCTTATAATCTTGCGGAACTCCTTCGCCGTTTTCGTAAGAAATTCCTAAATTATACTGAGCGTCAGCCAACCCTTGCTCTGCTGCTTTCTGGTACCATTCAATGGCTTTCTTATAATCCTGCGGAACTCCTTCGCCGTTATCATAAGAAATTCCTAAATTATACTGAGCGTCAGCCAACCCTTGCTCTGCTGCTTTCTGGTACCATTCAATGGCTTTCTTATAATCCTGCGGAACTCCTTCGCCGTTTTTGTAAGAAATTCCCAAATTATACTGAGCTTCAGCCAACCCTTGTTCCGCTGCCTTTTGGAAACACTCAACAGCTTTCTTATAATCCTGCGGAACTCCTTCGCCGTTTTTGTAAGAAATTCCCATATTATACTGAGCCTTAACATCTCCTTGCTCCGCTGCTTTCTGGTACCATTCAATGGCTTTCTTATAATCCTGCGGAACCCCTTCACCGTTTTCGTAAGAAACTCCCAAATTATACTGAGCCTTAGCATCTCCTTGCTCCGCTGCTTTTTGCTCCCGTTCAAATACTTTCTTATAATCCTGCGGTATTCCTCGGTCGCTTTCATAGGACCTCCCCGAATTATACTGCACATTATCTTTTTTAACTTTAGGAGATCCATATGCTTTTAGGGGTAAGAAACTTGAGAGAATAAATAAACCAATTACGCTCTTTCTCAATATTAAGCTCCATATGAATCCATTATTGACATTATAATTATACTGAATCACTGAAATAGAGAAGGGATTATTAAGAAGCAATCCTCTCACCAAACCCCGAATTGTATAGCAACATTGGGTAACTTTATTCGCAGTCCCTCATAACAAGGATGACACTGCAAAGGAGCCTCTAAACTGAATAAAATCTAGCTTTTATGCCCAGTGCACGCATACGCCTAGCTACGGGGCAACAGTCTCCATCAATCGAGTTGCAAATGCTTCACCTGCCTTAATATCGGACGCCCAGTGCATCCCACAAATCACGCGACTTTCTGCAAATTGATGGGCTTTTGCTAGGAAGGCAGATCGATGTTCGGGGTATAATTTCGATAAAGTCAAAGCTAGCGCGTAGGCACGTACCGTATGGCCCGAGGGATAGGACCAACTTGTAAGAAAGCGTTGAATATCAATAACGCAACTTTGTCCGCCATAATCTATAAAGGGGCGGCGGCGTTGCCATATATATTTCTCTCCCCCCATAGCGTGACGTGCCATAGCCTGCACAGCTCTCAATCGCTGTATGAGGGCTTCTTTTTCCACCGGGGAGAGATGAAGTTGTTCAACATTCACAAAAGCCTGAACAGTTTCCTCATCATTTAGTTTTGCATCTTCGACAGCTTGTTGCCATCGAGGGGAACCAACCAAGCGCTGGGTTGTTATGTAAATTTGTTTATCAGTTTCGGCTTCAGGTGAGCCAAAAGCAGGCGGTGGTGGAAGAAGAGACGATTTATGGGGTAAGTGATGGTGCCCTGTTATAAAACCAGCATAGCCAGCCATTGCAGCAAATAGCATCATGAGTAAGGGAGATAATCGCACTTACAATACGCCCTTCAATAATAAGGGGGAGTCTCCTCATCACGGAGCCCCCCCCATAGCAACGCCCTTAATTAAGGATGTGCAGCAAAGGCAAGTTTGCTCGCATAAGCAGCAGCAGCCCCATAAAGACCAGGTTGAGGATGTGTGATAATCTTAACTGGCATTTCACTCATCATGGTTTCAAAACGTCCTTTCGCGAGGAAACGTTCTGCAAAACCAGAATGAGGCATAATATTCGCTAATCTTTGCCCAAGCCCCCCAGCAACCACAACGGCGTGTGCGCCATGAGATAAAGCTAGATCGCCAGCAACAGCCCCTAAGCTAAGGAAAAACCGCTCTAACGCTGCAGCAGCCAAATTATCGCTTCCCTCCATGGCTGTTGTCCATAACGCACGGTTATCCTTAATTGTAATCGGCCGGTCCTGTAACTCAGCGATAACTTCATAAAGATTTGTCAGTCCTGGACCAGATACGATCCTCTCAACAGACACACGGCGGAAGCGCGCCCTTAAAGCGCACAAAATATGGTCATCAATAGCATCTAGAGGAGAGAAATCCATATGTCCCCCCTCTGTCTCAATGACGTGATATTTGTCTTCCTTGCGAAGAAGAATCGCCACACCTAACCCAGTACCAGGGCCTAAGATTGTAATCGTACCGGTATGAGGTAGGTCTGTATTAGGTCCACAAAGATGATTCATAAATTCCGGCCCTACCTGCGCTACAGCATGACCGATGGCACCGAAATCATTTACCAAAATGAAATCATCTAACTTAAGGCGGGCACCTAATTGAGCGGGACGAATAATCCAAGGGTTATTCGTCATTTTTAGGATATCACCTGTGATAGGACACGCTACAGCAATGCCTGCCTCACGCGGTGCCGGACGACCCAAGGATCGCTCAAACGCCTCCCATGCTAAAGCTAATGAAGCATGTTCTGCACATTTCAAAGTCGTCGCCTCGCCAAGAGAAACAACTTTTCCCCCTTTGATCTGCGCGATAGCAAAACGGGCGTGAGTTCCGCCAATATCAACAGCAACGATTTCTTTCATGGATTTGTCCTTTACTCCGCAACGAGGCATATTCCTCCCCTTTTCCCACGCTATTTTCAGAGCTGCAAGCGTATGTGATCCATCCACCCTATAACTACGCTGTGAGGCCCTTAACCTTCGGGATGTTGCATCACATCAAGGCGCCTTAAAATTCTATGTGCAATAGGCCGCGGAAGGAGCATTTCCAGAAGGCGCGTAAGCTGAAATACCCATGGGAATACCAAGACAGCCTTACCAGCATTGATGCTCCGTGCAATTTTACGTGCAGCTTTATCAACAGGGACAAGGAAAGCCTGCTCCCCATCAAGCCGCTGGCTCATAGGTGTATCAATAAAACCCGGTGCGATAAGGCAAATACGCACATTATAAGGATCCATTGCCGCACGTAATGCCGTGCTGAAACGTCCGATTCCCGCTTTAGAACCGCTATAAACCGTTGCCAAAGGAAGATCATGAAAAGATGCAACTGACCCCATAAGGGCAATACGACCATGCCGCCGTTGTGCCATGCGATTTGCCATCTCTGTCGCCATAGCAACAGGTGTAGCAAAATTAACCATAGACATTTTAAGTGCGGTCTCAGCAGATTCGGCAAGAGCATTATGCGGACGAATATCGGCCATTCCTGCAGAGAGAATTAAAATATCAATCGGACGCTTATCATCAGCTGCGATTAAAGCTGCAAGTGCCGCATCGGCCTCAGTAAGATCGATGCAAAGCGTTTCGACATTCGCCCCCTTAGCACGTGCGATGGACGCCGTATTTTCGAGACGCTCCTCATTGCGTCCCCATAATGTCAGACATACGCCAGAACGGGCATAATAAGCGGCGAGAGCTGCCCCAATACCGCTGGATGCTCCCGTAATAAGGATATGATGTCGTACTGTCAGTGTCTTGTTTTCTGGTCTGGACATGGTGGCCCTTTCATTTTTTACCCTCTAGCGGGAAAGGTCATGTACGCGTATAGCCATTGCTATGCAATGTGAAGCGTCAAATCCTCAATCTGCTGAGATCGATGTTCGTCCCGTTATAACACGGGGAGATTTACGTCGTTTTATCACACTTCCGCGCCATATCTATAAAGGGATGGCTGGCTTTGTCCCCCCATTAGATATGGAACAGAGGCATTTGCTTAGCCCAAAGGAATCTCCTGTTTTTCGGCATGCTGAGATTCAATACTTCCTTGCATGGCGTGATGGCAAGCCAGTTGGACGAATCGCCGCAATTGTTGATCTCAAAGCCATCGAACATTGGCAGGAAGTTATTGGTCAATTTGGTGCTTTAGACGCATTGCCTGAGTTTTCCATCGTTTCAGCCCTTCTACAGAAAGCTGAAGAATGGTTGAGAAAACGGCAGATTTCCAAGGTACGCGGCCCTGTAACCCTTAGTGGAAATGCGGAGACCGGCACCATGGTAGATGGGCAATGTTCTGCCCCTATGATTGCGATTCCCTGGCACCCTGAAGGTTTAGATGAGCTCATTCGTCAAGCTGGATATAAAAAGGCACAAGACCTTCTCAGTTACCGACTCGAGCTTACTGACGATACAGAAGAGCGGTTTAAAGTTCCCGGCAATTTGAAGCTTGGCGAAGGCCGTTTAAGCAGCATCACAACCCGTGATCTTTCCAAAAAAGAAATCACCACCCAGGGTGAAGTTCTACGGAAACTCTATAACGATGCGTGGTCGCATAAATATAATTTTGTGCCGATGCAAGATTACGAAATGACGGCCATGATTGAGCAGATCAAACCGCTGCTTCGTCCCGAGCATTATGTGCAAATCGACCAAAAGGGCGAACCTGTTGCCATGGCCATGGTACTTCCCAATCTTTACGATATTGCTGGTGATCTAGGAGGCGCGCCAAGTCCTTTGGGATGGATGCGCTTAGGTTATCGCCTAGCCACACATAAATTTCGGTCTGCGCGTGTCATTTTGCTTGGCGTGACGAGTAAACTGCGGGGCACGATGTTAGGGTCCCTACTTCCTTCTCTCGCAATTGTAGAACTTATGCGACGAGGGCATAATCTACCCTATAAATGGGTTGAATTAGGATGGGTTTTAGAAAGCGACGTCGGCATGAGGAATCTTGCCGAATCGCTCGTTCCTCATCCACATAAGAGGCATCGTCTCTACGAGAGAGAAATTTTAACTTAAATACTAAGGCTATTTCTAAAAATGTTGCCAGCCTATGCGTGAGAAATGCAGGGGCTTTCCTGCATGATTTAACATTCTAACCCCTGCTCCTTTTGATACTTCACCTATCCTTGTAATAGGGACAGCATGAGTAGCACAATGTGCTTGAAGGGCGGCTTCCTTTTCTGGGGGGCAGGTAACAAGCAACTCATAATCATCACCACCAAGTAAGATGCGTTCTTTATGATGGCTTAAATGCTGTCGCACCGCCGGAGATAGCGGCACTTTATCTTCATATAATGTAATGGCAACGCCTGATTCTTCAGCAAGATGTCCACAATCTTGGATTAACCCATCTGATATATCCATAGCAGCACTAACAATCCCATAAAGGGAAAGGCCAATTCGTGGTGTCGGAACACGATAGGCTAGGGTTAATGAGCCATCTTCATCTTTTAATTGCCCTAAGCGTGCTTGTAATCCAAGAGCCGCCCGACCGAGACTTCCTGTAACCCAAACGCCATCCCCTTCATGACTACCATCTCGTCGAAGAGCTTCACCCTGGCGTACACTCCCCAAAATCGTAACCCCTAAAACTAAAGGTGAGGGACTGCCCGTTGTATCGCCCCCTAAGAGATGAAATTCGAACTTCTTTTGATCCTCGGCGAGCCCTGCGGCAAAATCTGTAAACCATGATTCATCATAGTGACGGTTAGGAGGAACACTAACATTCAACATATAACCACGTGGGCGACTTCCCATAGCCGCAAGATCAGAGAGATTGCAGCGCAAAAGCTTCTGCGCGATAGTCTTGGCGGGGTCATCGGGGAGAAAATGCAGCCCTTCGACCATCGTATCGCTAGAGAGGACAAGTTCCTCCCCCGCGGGGAGGTTCATCACAGCGCCATCATTACGCAGCTCCATGGCACCAGCTCCCGCTAAGGGGCGAAAATGCCGTGCTATGAAATCGAACTCACCCATAGATTTTGCCTCTATGTCGCGCTGTTACCTTCAACTTTTTGACGCGCGAATTTATCTAAAATGCCATTGACCATCTTCGGCTCATCTCCGTTAAAGAAGCCATGAGCAACATCAAGATATTCATTAATAGCAATTTGCACGGGCAAATCAGCCATCAACTCACCAAGGGCGGCCCGTAACAAGGCACGGAGGACGGGGTCCAGCCGCGCTAAAGGCCAGCTCTCAGGTAATAACCTCACCAGAGCAGCATCAATAGAATCTTGCTTTGCTACAGCCTGAAGGACAATTTCCTCCAATAAAGGGAGATCAGCATCAGGAATGTGCCCATCCTCAAAACTGCTCTGTGGGGCCCCCTGCCGATAGCGCAGAAACTCTGCAAGAACGCTCTCCGCATTATTGCCAGTTTGTTCACATTGATACAGGGCCTGCGTCGCGGCCATACGGGCTATGGTACGGCTACGTTTGCGAGAGGAAGTGCCGGATTCGTTGGTCATGAGTTTTCCTCAGACGGATTGGAGGGCATATTCATATCGGCAAGAATTTTCGAAAACGCCTCAATTTCTCGAAAGTCCTTATATACACTGGCAAAACGAACATAAGCCACACCATCAAGATGACGAAGGGCTTCCATAGCAAATTCACCAATGCGCTGTGATGGTATTTCTTGATCTCCAGAAGCCTCTAGCTGACGTACTAATTTGTTGAGCAAATGCTCTTGCTGCACGTCATCGATAGGACGCTTGCGCAAAGCAATACGTATAGAGCGAGCAAGTTTATCTCGATCAAAAGGAATACGACGCCCATCAGTTTTAATAACAGTCAGTTCACGCAGTTGGACACGCTCAATTGTTGTAAAGCGTTGGATACATGCACAACAGACACGGCGACGGCGAATAGCCGCACCATCCTCTGTGGAGCGACTATCCTTCACTTGTGTTTCCTGATGTCCACAAAAAGGGCAGTGCATAACATATTCCACGAACAAAACAGCAGGGCCACGCTTGATTGCTTGACCGAACATCCTGCGCAGTTTATCGAAAACAATGGCATTGAGGAATATAAAAGGGTCTTTTTTCTTTTAATCCTCGGACTCTTTTTCACTCATGCTGTAGGCATTAGAAGGCGAGAAGTATGAAGAAAATATCTTTTGTTGTAACTGCCTTATTTATGATCTTTGGGTCGAGATTAGCTGTAGCAGCCAATATCACTCTCCCCTCTGCTAAAGATATTACAGTGACTGATACTGCCTTACATACGCGTTATAAGGAAGCCCCTTTTGCTTTTGGGACATTCACCCTGACCAATCATAGTAAAATAGATCTGCTTTTGCGTGGCATTTCTTCTCCCGGCTGTGAGACAGTGACCTCAAACCGCAACAGCCAAGTGGCCATTCAATCACCTAACGATATGGATGATATGTTCCAGCACATGGCTATCCCGCATGAAAGTACGCTTGTTTTCCCCACAAGTGAATATCATCTCATCTGCCATGGATTAAAAGTCCCCTATCAACCTGGGCAGTCCTTGGACTTCACCTTCCATTTTCAGAATGTTGGAAACGTGACGGCAGCTTTTAAAATGCAACCAATTGTGGAAGAGAAAAATGTTGGCCCCTAAAAGGCCATTCTTCTTTACCGCTATTGATCATTCAAAATGGCCAGAACAGCATCCCCATAACGATCAATCTTACTTTGACCAACTCCCCGCACCTCACCTAAAGCTTGCTTACTCGCTGGTCGTGCCCGAATAATCTCTCTTAGCGTTATGTCTCGGAAAATATGGTAAGGAGGAATGGCTTGCTGGTAAGATTCCTCCCTTCTCCACATTTTGAGAGCTAAGAAATAGCGTTGTTCTTCCTCTGATAAATCTGCCGTTGGGTCTATTTTCTTAGTCGTAGTTGTTATCGCATTAAGAGAACTATCTTCTCTTAATGTAACAGGGATATCACCGCGCAAAATAGGACGCGCAGTATCACGTCTTAAACTCAATCCGCCATGCTCTCCGACCATACCTAATGCACCACGAGCGATTAGTTGGCGTATGACCATGCGCCACCATATATCGTTTTTGTCCTTCCCGATGCCAAAAACAGATAAATGCTGCAAAGCGTGTCGTTCTACAGCTTCAGTCATTTTCCCTTTTAAAACAGCAATAAGTTGGACAACACCAAAGCGTTCTCCTGTCCGATAGACAGTAGATAAAACTTTTTGAGCAGCTTCTGTCGCATCAAAGGTAGAGGGCGGCGTAAGGCAGTTATCACAATGCCCGCAAGGTTCATGCAAACTTTCGCCAAAACACGCTAAGACAGCCTGTGTACGACATCCCGTTGTTTCAGTTAGGGATATCATACTTTCTAATCGTCCTTGCATGGCACGTTTTTCACTTTCTGGTGCCTGAGATTCTTCCAACCAATAACGCGCCCGTGCCACCCCTTCTCCACTATAAAGCAATAAGGTGTGTGATAGTTCTCCATCACGACCAGCGCGACCAATTTGTTGATAATAACCCTCTGGCGATGTGGGCATTTCCAGATGGATAACGGTACGAACATCAGGACGGTCAATGCCCATACCAAAAGCGATAGTCGCCGCAATCACCATCGGCTCGCCAGAGCGAAAGCGAAATAACACTTCTTTTTTATCCGCAGGAGACATTCCTGCATGAAAAGCAAAGGCCGTGTAACCTTTCTCTCGAAGTTGTCGCGCTATGATCTCTGTCTTTTTACGACTACCGCAATAAATAATAGCCGCCCCCTGCCCCATATGCCGGCTTAAGGCGGTTAATACCTGCTGCATCTCAGCAATTTTGGGTTGAGCTTGAAGAAAAAGATTCTCTCTATGAAAACTCCCCATAAAAATATGAGCATGGGGCATATCTAGAGCAGTCAAAATATCACGACGCGTTCGTGGATCCGCCGTTGCTGTTAAAGCAATGCGAGGCACATTAGGAAAAAATTGCTTAAGATGTGCTAGTTCACGATATTCGGGACGAAAATCATGCCCCCACGCCGAGACACAATGCGCTTCGTCAATCGCTATAAGTGATAAATGACAGCGTTTAAGCAAATTAAGAGTATAGGACGTTAAAAGCCGCTCTGGGGAGATATAGAGAAGATCCAACTGATCACAGGTTAGATCCTCTTGGACTGTCAGCTGATCCTGATACTCCATTTCAGAGTGGAGAGCCGCTGCTCTAACGCCAAGCTGTCGTAACCCCGCGACTTGATCTTCCATCAAGGCGATTAAGGGGGAAATGATTAACCCCACACCATCCCGGCATAAAGCCGGCACCTGATAACACAGGCTTTTCCCCCCACCTGTGGGCATGAGGACCAAAACGTCCTCATGATTCATAACAGCGCGGACGGCTTCTTCTTGTAAACCACGAAATGTTGCAAAGCCAAACACTTGATGCAACACATCTTCTGCCGCTTCGCCAACATAACGAGGGAAATTATCTATTGGGTTACCAACACCCGTGTAAACTTCCCCCGTGTGGTGATCATAGTCAGAGATCAACGTGTACCTAAGTGAATTGTTACACGCCGGAAAGCTACGTGCGAATCTTCAACACGCGATGGAACGAAAGACCCTTTATGGATATCGGCCGGTTTAACGCCATTTTGCTCCAATAGGGCAATAACCTTATCGGCGCGTGCATCAGCGAGCTTCTTCAACACATCCTCATCTCCGCTTTTCCCAGCTGAACCAGAAACGGTAAACTGGGAAATATGCCGTTTGCGAGCATCTTCTACGGCATTAGCAATAATAGCCACACCCGTTGCACTCGGCTTGACGGATTCTGTGTCAAAAAAGACGACATAGTCATTCCGCGGGGGATGAGACACGCAGCCAGCTAGCACAGTAACGGCCAAGAGCAAGGCCGTCCCCATAGGAGCCAACTGACGTATAAAAGCAGAAATCTTCCTCATGGGAACGTCCTTCTCATTCAATGGGAGTTTCCTCCCCAATTACAGGCTAACAGTCTGTTCCTTATGGGATATGGGATGTCAATAAACCATCCTGAAGGGTCCATAAGCGATCAAGCTGCTCTATACCTGTCAAACGGTGTGTGATTAGCAGAATAGTGCGGGAGCGGTCTAGTTGGTTCAACGTCTTAAGGAAGGCCCGCTCTGTATCGATATCCAGCCCCGTGCAGGGTTCATCAAGAATTAAGATGGGAGCGTTAGAGAGCAGCACCCGTGCCAAAGCAATACGCCGCCCCTGCCCACCTGATAATTGAGAGCCATTTTCACCAACCCAACTCTCCAATCCATCAGGTAAAGAGCGTACAAAATCAGCTATCTGCGCTTGCTCTAACGCCGCCCATATCACTTCATCTGATGGAGCTTCGCGCCCTAGGAGAAGATTAGCCCGGATTGTATCATCAAATAAATGGCTCGCTTGTGATAGCCATGCGATGCGCTCTCGCACAATCTCGGTTTTAATGTCTGCAATGTCAGCTCCACCAAGGGTAAGACACCCCTCTTGAGGCGAAACAACCTTTAAGAGCAAAGCAGCAAGGCTGGACTTCCCGGCCCCGGAAGGACCAATAAGAGCTACTCGCTCCCCTTCGCGAAGGGTGAAGTTAATGTTCTTGAGCGTGCTACGGCCTTCCGACCACCCGAAGGAAAGAGCCTGCGCTGTAATGTCATACCCTTTGGGAGCAGGACGACTCCCTTCTGGCGGCTGAGACACGGGCATTTTTGTCGCCTCTATAATGCGCTCTGCCGCATGGCATACTTGCCCAGCAATAAGACCAGCGCGCGGAAGGTCCACAATATTATCAAGAGCTGTCATCACAACAAAGAGTACGGTGATGCCTATCACTGCTTGCTCTTTAGAGAAGAACAACCCTGCACAGCCTCCTAGAGCGCAAATCACTCCTAAACGTGTCAGGAACAAAGCCAACGTATGAGTCCGCGCCATAGCACGGCTTTGTTGGCGTTGGGCTTGGTAAAAGGCCTCCTCTGCGGCAAAAAGACGTGCCTTCGCGGCATCCTCTTGCCCAAAAATACGAAGCTCCTTCATACCGCTTACCAGCTCAAGAGCTTGATTATTCATCTCTGATTGAGCCTGCTGCAAGACAGGCCCCCAACGATATGACATACGCGCCATAAAGGCTGGTAAGATAAAGGCTGTCAGGCAAAAAATGATAGCAATGCTGAACGCTAGCAGCATACTGCCTTTCAGGCAGATAAAGATAACAATCGGCAGGCTTAATAACGCCGTTGCTAAGGGGATAATAATCCGCAGGTAAAGACTATCGAGGCTTTGCACATCGGAGACGAGACGGGTGAGTAAATCCCCAGTACGGCGAAACCCCAACCCTGCCGCCGCACCCCGCGCTAGACGCCGATAAAACCAAAGACGAATATCCGCCAAGACGCGGAATGTGGCATCATGCGTCGCTAGCCGCTCTCCATAACGTAGGATGAGACGTGCCGAACCTGCCCAGCGCAACAGCCCAAATGTGACGAACGCCCCCGCTGTAGCGATTAACCCCAAGCGAGACCCTGTCTGCCCCATTAATAAAAATGCAGCGCAGATGGAGAGTTCAGCCAAAATCAGCCCAATGAATAAGCGCAGCCAACGGGCCTGCCAAACTTTGATTAAAGGGGAAAACCGCTTCATGACTGGCCCTCCTGCACTGTAAGCCGGCCCTGCTCCATAAGAAGATGGTACCTCTCACCAATCCCTTGAAATTGCTGGGAATGGGTGGAGATAACTGCCGTACGACCCTGCAATAGCGGCTTTAAAGCCGTAAGAATATCACCCTCGGTCTCGGGGTCGAGATGCGCTGTAGGCTCATCCATGATCAGGAGCGGCGCATCTTTCAGAAAAGCGCGCGCAATCGCAATGCGCTGCGCCTGCCCACCAGAGAGGCCGAAGCCCCCTTCCCCTAAGCGCGTCTCCACCCCTTCCGGCAAGAGGGGGAGGTAATGCGTAATCGCCGATGCCTCTAACGCAGCTTGGAATTGCGCCTCCGAGGCATGAGGGGCGGCAAACATGATATTCTCTTTCAATGAGCCTGCAAAAAGAACGGGTTTCTGCCCTATCCAACTTATCTGACGTGTTACATCAGCAGGATGGAGGGTCTGAATATCAACACCGCCAAGGCTAATCTGCCCTTCTAGCGGACGAATAAAGCCAAGCAACGCCTCTATGAGGGTTGACTTCCCCGCTCCAGAAGGCCCCGTTAAAAGCGCAATCTGACCCGGCTCTAAGTGAAAACTCACATGGTCCAACGCAAGTGGGCGGTCTTCCACCCATCGATAAGACACGTCCCGCACATCCAACGCGATTCCCGCCTTTGTACGCTCTGGCGCGGCAGAGTTTGTTCTCTCCGGCGTGATTGATGCTTGTAAAGCGGGAAGTTTTTGCAAAGCCTCCCCGCTATGGGTAATTTGTGCCCGGTCTTGATAAGCTGCGGATAAAGCACGGAATGGTGCGAAAGCTTCCGGTACCATCAAAACGGCAAAAATAATGCTCTCTATTGATGAAAAAGACCCCTGTTGCAGCCTATGATGTTGGTCAATCACAATCCCTATCAAAGCCACAATCATGGCAAGGTCCGTTGAGGCAGACGTTAGGAAGGCAACACGCAGCACTTTCATAGTTCTTTGGCGTAGCTCATCTGCTGCGTGGCCAAGTTCTTCTGAATCCTTTACCACATTGCCAGAGAGAACGATGGTGGCAATCCCACGGATACGGTCTAAAAAGCGGACTTGTAAGCGATTAAGGGCTAAAATCTGCCGCCGTGAAGCTATAGCCGTGGCTATCCCAAAAACAGCTTGGAAAACGGGTAAGAATAAGCAACATGCGCCTAAGATATAGCCAGCATGATGGTTCTGCCAAAACACCACCACAACAACAGACCATTGCGCTACAACCCACAAAGCGGACGCTGGCAACCAACGGGCGAAATAACCCTCCAACGCTTCCACGCGGTCCGTCACCATCGCGGCAAGAGCTGCACTATGCTGATGGCGTAATAAAGATGGACCTTGTGCAAAAAAACGCTCTACTATGCTGCGCCGCAAACGTTTACGGGCCTCCTCCCCCACATGAAGGGCAAGCGTCTCTTGCAGATATCCCAAAAAGACACGCACGAGAGAGGCAATGATAAAAAGCACCACCATAGGATACGGTGTGGCATGTTGGCCGCCCGCAAGCCATGTAGCGAGCATGGACGCTAGGCTCCACATTAAGACCATACCGGTCACAACATTGAGCATCCCTATTAGGGCAAGACTCATTGTGGCCGAGCGATTAGCGCGATTTTGCTGCCGTACCCAGCCTTTTAGCATCTTCTTATCTGCCTTCATGCTGCGATATATACAAGGGAAGGCTTTAAAAGAACAACAAACAAAGCATAAGTTTTGTATCGGGAAAATCTTTCTCTCTGCCTTTTGGCGGTTTTAGGTTGCAAATCTTCATTCTTTTGCGCACATCAAAGCTATGTCTGCACCAATCTTGAATCTCCAAAATATCAGCTACACGCTCGGCGGTCGTCCTTTACTGGATGGTGCGGAGCTTTCCGTCCAACCGGGGGAGCGGCTATGCCTTGTCGGGCGTAATGGCTCTGGTAAATCTACCTTACTCCGCATTGCCGCAGGGGAGCTGGAGCAAGATAGCGGGGAACATTTTCTCCAACCGGGGTTAAAGGTGTATTACCTCCCCCAAGAGCCTGACCTCTCCGCTTGGCAGACTGTTTTTGACTACGTCACTTCTGGCTTAGACGAAACCGCTCATTACAAAGCGCGCGCTATGCTCAGCGAACTAGGGATGGATGGTAGCGAGCGTTGCTCCGCCCTCTCTGGCGGGGAAGCGCGGCGTAGTGCCCTTGCTCGCGCCTTGGCCTCCGAGCCTGACCTTCTCCTCCTTGATGAGCCAACTAACCATTTAGACCTCCCTTGCATTGCTTGGTTAGAACGAGAACTCCTCGCCTCTCAAGCGGGAATGGTTATCATCAGCCATGACCGCCGCTTTTTAGAAACATTATGCCGTGCCGTCTTATGGTTGGAGCAAGGCAAAACCCAACGCTTAGAGGCTAATTTCTCTCATTTTGAATCATGGCGAGATGAGCAAATCGAACTTGCCGAGCGCGCCGCTCATAAATTGGACCGTCAAATCGCACGGGAAGAAGATTGGATGCGCTATGGCGTCACCGCGCGGCGTAAACGCAATGTTCGGCGCGTTGCAGAGCTTGCGGACTTACGAGCTGAGCGGCGCGATATCGCCTCCCGTCAGCGTGGGACGCTCAAATTAGCAGTCAGTGAGGCAGAAAATACGAGTAAAATCGTCATCGCTGCGGAAGATATTGGCTGGTCCTACCCGGAACGAACCCTCATAGACTCCCTAACTTTAACAGTAAGCAAAGGAGACCGGCTAGGGGTTTGCGGGGCCAATGGTGCGGGTAAAACAACCCTTCTTAAACTTCTTATTGGCACATTAGAGCCCCAAAAGGGCGAGATACGCCGTAGCCCCTCCATCCAGATGGTCACACTGGACCAACAACGTAGTGCTTTAGAAGGCGACCAAACGGTGGCTCATTTCCTCACCGATGGGCATGGCGACATGGTGCAGGTTGGCACGGAGAAGCGTCACGTCATCGGTTATATGAAGGACTTTCTCTTTCGCCCAGAGCAAGCACGCACACCTGTCAGCCATTTATCCGGGGGAGAGCGAGGCCGCCTTGCCCTTGCTGCGGCCCTTGCACGCCCGTCTAACTTGCTTGTTCTTGATGAACCAACAAATGACCTTGACTTAGAAACGTTGGACCTTCTCCAAGATATGCTCGGGGATTATACGGGCACTGTCTTGCTCGTAAGCCATGACCGTGACTTTTTGGACCGTCTCGCGACATCCACCTTAGTGGCGGAAGGTGATGGCCGTTGGATAGAATATGCTGGTGGCTATTCCGATATGCTCGCCCAACGCAAGGGTACCCCACCACAAGAGCGGCAGGAAAAAACGGCTCCCACTTCCTCATCGCAAGAGAAGGCAGAGGCTCCCCCTACGCGTAGCAACAAGACAACGCACAAACTTAGCTATAAAGAGCAGCGTGAGCTAGACCAACTCCCTCTCACAATCGAGGCGTTAGAGAAAGACGCTATGCTCTGCCGCAAAGCCCTCGCTGACCCAGAGCTTTATAGCCGTGACCCCGCACGATTTGAGAAGATCACGGCTATATTAGCTGAAACTGAGAAAAAACTCAGCGAAGCGGAGGAGCAATGGCTGGCGTTAGAAGCCAAACGTGAGAGTTTGGAATCCTAACAACCCAACCCTTACAGTTTTATTTATGCAGGAACCGCTCTTTAGCTTGCTCGAACTCAGCCTCGCTCAAAACACCACGTTCTTTGAGCTGAGCAAGTTTGGCCAACTCATCAGCTGCGCTCTGCCCGCCGAAAGATTGTTCCCGATTTTGATACGGGCCCCAATCCTGCCCGGATGACGCTAAACGCCGATTCACGGCCAAAAGCTCCTCACGCGGCCACAAAGACCACAGCAAGAGGGCAATCCATCCCAGCCCCGTCCAGCCTGAGAAGACGTTTAGTCCGACGAGTATCCATTTCTGCGGGTGCCGTCTGATGAGGGCAATCACGCTCGGCAGAAAATACAACCCGAACAAAGCGAGCATTAATACGGCAAAAATGAGCAGGCTAACAAACGGATTTAACCCACCAACATGTGCGTAAGAGTAATCAACCGCATTCATTCTAGAGAATCCTTCCTCTCCAAGGGAGAGATTTAATGAGATAAAAGGCCTGAACTCTGTAATAGCTGCCGTGCGCGTTGCATGTCTTCCCCAACGCGTAAAGCAGCATCCAAAGCACGCAAGCCAGCGTCTCCATCCACAATAACGGGTTTACCATCTAAGCAAGACGCAACAAACGCATCATGCTCGGCCGCCAAATTATCATGATCACGCCACTGCACGCTCTGACGCCGGAAGCCACCGCTCCCCGGCATTATCAGACCTTCTTTTCGGTTAATAAAGGATAATGTGCGGCTTGTAAAATCGGCTGAGAGGTAGCCTTCTTGGCCAAATAAACGCATCTTCCGCTCTGTTTTAAACGAGACGCGGCTTGCTGTGATAGACGCTACACAACCATTGGCAAATTGTACCCGCGCATTGGCAATATCCTCATGCGCACTGGAGACGGCAGCGCCCATCGCATTAATGTGATGAATGGGACTATCTACAAGGGCTAGGATGAGATCAAGATCGTGAATCATGAGATCCAGCACAACGGAAACATCCGTCCCGCGCAATTTATATGGGGCAATGCGTGTTGCCTCTATGTAAAGAGGGTTTTTAATGCGCGCGCTAATGGCCTCATACTCAGCTGAATAGCGTAAAAGGTGCCCTACTTGCAGGATTAACCCTTTATCGTCCGCACAACGGACAAGAGCCTCTCCATCCTGCCGCGTAGAGGCGAGAGGCTTCTCAACAAGAACATGACATCCTGCTTCAAGAGCCTGACAAGCTAGGCTGTAATGCGCCTCCGCTGGTGCGGCAATAATAACCGCATCGCAATGCGATAACAGCGAAGCGTAATCTTTAAACGCAATGGTACCAACCTCATGCGCTATTTTTTGAGCGCGCACATGATCGGAATCGTACACACCTGATAAAACTTCCCGTGAATGACGGCTGGCTTGCAAGGCATGAAACCGGCCAAAATACCCAGTCCCTACCACTGCGACATTAAGGCTTTGTTTCTTCATCATGCTTTGGAGCATATCAACAAGGTGATGTCGCGCAAGCCACTAACGCCCTACATTCCATATCTGTGTATAATGGTTGCATTAAAATCGCTAAAAGGGCATGGTCTGCACCATCTATGGGATGGCCTTTGGCCTCTTCATTATTAACGTTTTTGAGGTTCTTGAACCCCCTATGTTGTATTATAGCCGCCTCAGGATGTTGGGCGTGGCGGGTGTCTGCCTTATTGCTGCCCTGCTTTGCCTACCTAACTTTATGAAGTCCCCCTTGCCTTCATTGCCTTGGCATCAAGTGCATCTGGGCCTCGACTTACGGGGCGGTTCTTACTTGCTATTGCAGCTTGATACACAAACCCTTCAGCATGACCGCCTACAATCTTTAGAAGGCCAAGTCCGCCAGAGCCTATTAGACTCCCATGTAGGCTATCGCGACATACGACGTGATGACGCTCAAGCCTCGCTAATCGTTACACCACGTGCAGCTATGGAGCATGATGCAGACCGTAACGCATTAGAAGCCTTAATCTCTGCAACACCGGGGGAAGTTACTCTTGAGGAACAAGCTGGTAGTTTCATCCTTCGCCTGACGAAAGAGTCCATTCGTAACCGTGCACGGGAGGCCGTAACACGCTCTATCGAGATTGTCCGCCGCCGTATTGATAGCACCGGGGCCATCGACCCCAGTATCGCCCGTGAAGGGGAAGACCGCATCGTCCTGGAGCTACCGGGCATTAGCGATCCACAGCGTATTAAAGCTCTGCTCGGCACAACAGCACGGATGACCTTCCATCTTCTCTCCCCTGACCTAACCCATGCAGGGCCCGGTACCACCTTACTTCCACTTGCCGATGGACATGGGCAACTTGCTGTAGAAGATAAAATTGACGTTGATGGTGCCAACCTTGCCGATGCCGCTGCGACAATGAGCGATAATCAATGGGTTGTGTCCCTAAAGTTCGACAATAAAGGGGCAGAAGATTTCGCGCGCATCACCACAGCAAATGTTGGCAAGCCATTCGCCATTGTGCTTGATGGCCGTATCCTAACCAGCCCCGTCATTAATGGCCCCATCACAGCAGGGCAAGGCATCATTACAGGGAGCTTCTCCGCACGTTCTGCTTCAGACTTGGCGTTGTTGCTCCGCGCCGGGGCTCTCCCTGCGCCACTCACTGTGGTGGAGCAACGCAGCATCGGCCCAAGCCTTGGGGCGGCCTCTATCCATGCGGGGATTATCAGCCTGGCGGTTGGATTTGTTCTCGTTGTGCTATTTATGCTCCTCTTTTACGCTCGGTTTGGCTTCTATGCTGATATAGCTCTGTTTGCCAACTTAGTGCTTATCTTGGCTGTGCTGTCACTCTTTGAAGCAACACTGACCCTACCGGGTATGGCCGGTATTCTCCTCACACTCGGTATGGCTGTGGATGCGAACATCCTCATTAACGAGCGTATCCGAGAGGAAGTACGCCTTGGGCGCAAGCCACTCCAAGCGTTGCAGGTTGGCTTCCAACGCGCGACAGGGACCATTATTGATAGTAATGCCACTGCGTTTCTTGCCCATGTGATGCTCTTTGTCTTTGGTACAGGGGCAGTGCGTAACTTCGCGCTCACCATTACCATTGGTATCGCCACGACGTTGTTCACAACCCTCATTGTCTCGCGCATGCTTATCATTCGTTGGTATGCACATAAACGCCCACAAGAATTGCCGGTCTAATCATCATGTTTTCTCATCCCCTTCTTCGTTTTGTACGTGATGACCGTCAGATCCACTTTATGCGTGGACGTCATGCAGGTCTGATCATCTCTGCGCTACTCTCTATCGCGTCTCTCCTATTGTTCTTTAAGCCAGGTTTAAATCTCGGCTTGGACTTCCGCGGTGGGGTAATTGTGGAGACACACTCCCCTTCCGCAGAGGACCCCGCCCATATGCGGGCCATCCTCAAAGCTGGACAGGTTAATGCAGCCTCAGTTCAAACATTTGGCTCGCCACAAGATATTCGTATTGCCATCAATCTCCCCCGCGGCGGAGAGGATGAGCATGTGACCCAAAAACTCGTCGATCATGTTCGTTCAGTAATCACTCAAGCCATCCCCGGTGTGCAGATTCAACGTGCTGATGCTGTTGGTGGCTCTGTCTCCTCTGAATTATTTCGTGATGGTATTCTGGCCCTGCTCTTTAGCTTGGGCATGATTCTCGTCTATATCTGGTTCCGTTTTGAACGTGAGTTCGCCCTTAGCGCAGTCATCACCTTGATTTTGGACCTTACCAAAACGATTGGCTTTCTCGTCATCACACGTTTTGAGTTTGACCTTGTGATGGTCGCAGCGCTTTTGACCATCCTCGGCTATTCTACGAATGATAAGGTGGTTGTGTATGACCGCGTACGGGAAAATCTGCGTAAATACCGCACCATGCCTTTGCGGGATTTGTTAGACCTTTCTATCAATGAGACCCTTAATAGAACTTTAGGGACTTCAATGACGGTCTTCCTCGCCGCACTGCCCCTCGCCCTTTTTGGCGGGAGTACGTTAACAGGTTTTGCAACCGTGATGCTCTTTGGCATCGTCGTTGGAACATCATCCTCCATTTTTATTGCGGCCCCGCTCCTTCTCTTAATGGGACGCAAACGATTAAGACCAGCCGAGCAATAAAATTTACCAGCCTTAAAAAAAGGGAGCATTTGCTCCCTTTTACGTATTGATCTGTCCTCTTTTCAAGGTGGGTCAATGCGGGAAAAGATCTAAATAATTCTTCAATACTTGATCTGCTTGAAAATCAGAACGGATCGTCTGAGCGCTCAGGTTATGGAGAATGATCTTCCGCGTTACCTCATCCATATGAATAAGCACCGGCATATCTTTTTGACGTAGTCTACCTAGCATAAACTCCCCTCGAGCCATCCCATTTATGACAAAATACGTATAGAGATGAGCATTGGGAGAAATAGGTATACCAAAAGCAGCATCACCTGCCTTGCTGACATCAATGAAAACCAAAGAATAAAGGGCAACGCTTAGCATTGCCCAATATTTCATTATCTTATGAACAGAAAATCTCTTCATTGTTCGGAAGTACGTCCAGCAAGAATGTCGCGAATTTCTGTCAAAAGAATTTCTTCTTTTGTAGGCGCTGGAGGTGGAGTTGGCTTTTCTTCTTCTTTGCGATGTAATTTGCTAATTAAACGCATAACCCAAAAGACAAAAAAGGCAATGATTAAAAATTGGATTACCGCATTAAGGAACAAACCAACATTAATTGTCACAGATCCAGCTTTTTGCGCCTCTGCCAACGTATCCTTTACAGGCCCTTTTAACGTAATAAATACGTTGGAGAAATCTACACCGCCAGTCAGGCAGCCTAAGACTGGTGTCAGAATGTCCTTAACCGCACTATTTACAATGGCAGTAAAAGCAGCACCGACAACCACACCGATAGCGAGGTCCATCACGTTGCCGCGCATAATAAACTTCTGGAAGTCGGCAACCCAACCAGGAGATTTAATACGACTCATAAACTCGACCTAACTCTTAAAGTGAAACGCCCTAACAAGCCCATGCCTATAGAGGCGTAAGACAATAGAGAGACATATTGTATATGTTCGCCAAAACCACAAGCGGCCCTCCTCATAAGAACCCCATAAAAAGAGAGGAAACGCGCTTTATTTTATAGAAAAAATCCTGTAAGAGAGCTGCGTCTGCTCCGGTCGGCATCGGAGTTTCTTTTTTTATAGATTCAGGAAATACTATGAAATCCGGCATCCACCCCGACTATCATGAAATCACAGTCGTGATGGCTGATGGCAGCGAATATAAAACCCGCTCCTGCTATGGCGAGCCTGGTGCTACGCTACGCCTTGATATCGACCCCAAAACCCATCCAGCGTGGACAGGTGTTCAGCGTATCTTGGATACAGGGGGACAGGTTGCAAAGTTCAACAAACGTTTCTCCGGTATTGGTAATATTAAGAAGTAATATCTTCTTTTTACACAGACCTCTGTTATGGAACCCTCTCTTTCTTCTGAAAGTAGAGGGTTTTTTATAAGCTGGAGGATTTATCTAACTATATCATATTATTCTACGCTTGACGTTACCTCCATCCTCAAGCATTGTAGCGGGACTGTCGTGCATTATGCAGGCACCGCCTCTTTCTAGGTGGCGGGTGATTCTTTTTCAGAGTGGCCCGGGCTTGCCAAATGCCGGACCATATACCGCTCTATAAAAGGACCGCCTTGACATGACTCTACCGTTAATGCCCAAAGCGACCGCCGTTTGGCTTATTGAAAAAACTGCCCTCACATTTGACCAAATTGCCGTCTTTTGCGGCATGCATCCCTTAGAAATTCAAGCTATTGCGGATGGTGAAGTTGGCGGGGGAATTAATGGTTATGACCCCATCAAAAATAATCAACTCACCGAGGCAGAAATTAAACGCTGTGAGGCCAATCCTACCGCTCGCCTCACGCTAAAAGCGGCTCCCAATCCTGTTGCACGACGCGCTAAGGGCGCACGTTATACCCCAGTCGCAAAACGGCATGATCGGCCAGATGCTATCGCCTTTATTCTGCGCCAATTCCCCCAACTTAATGATACGCAAATCGTCCGTTTATTAGGGACAACAAAAGATACTATTGCCAAAATCCGTAATCGTGAGCACTGGAACAGCCCAAATATTAAACCGCGCGATCCTGTTATCCTAGGCTTATGCACACAAACAGACCTTAACGCCGCTGTCCAAGCAGCAAATGACCGTCTTGTACGTGAAGGAACACCTTTGCAGGATATGCATGAGAATGATCCAAACCGTCTTTTTTCCTCTCATGATGAAACAACCGACGGTTTTTAAAAGATGAAGCACAACTCAGCCCCCTTAGTGGGTGTGATTATGGGTAGCCAATCTGATTGGGAGACAATGCACCATGGGTGCGAGCTGCTAGAGAAGCTCGCCATCCCTTACGAGGCACGTATCGTCTCCGCCCATCGAACCCCGGACCGCCTCGCTTCATACGCGAAATCGGCCCATGATAGGGGGCTGAAGGTGATTATCGCCGGAGCAGGTGGTGCGGCTCATCTCCCGGGTATGTGTGCCGCTTGGACAAGCCTACCTGTCTTTGGTGTACCGGTCGAAAGTCGAAGTTTAAAAGGGCAAGATAGCTTGCTCTCCATCGTCCAGATGCCTGCCGGTGTCCCTGTTGGAACTTTAGCGATTGGTCGTGCAGGGGCTGTTAATGCGGCTTTGCTAGCGGCGTCTGTTCTGGCCCTCTCTGATGCAGAGTTGGCCAAACGCCTTATTGCTTATAGAGAGACTCAAACAGCTTCAGTCGCGGAGGTCCCCGTTTAATGGCACAGCAGCCCTTACAACCCGGCGCGTGGATTGGCATCGTAGGGGGCGGGCAGCTCGGCCGCATGTCCGCTATGGCTGCGGCGCGGCTTGGCTATAAGGTCCATATCCTCTCCAACACAGCCCCCAGCCCAGCGGCGGAAACATCTGCCAAAGTAACGATCGGCTCTTATGATGACCCTTCATGCTTAGAGAACTTCGCCCAGAGCTGTGATGTCATTAGTTTTGAGTTTGAGAATATCAGTGCCAGCGGCTTAAAACATTTAGCACGTTTTTGCACTGTTCATCCTTCAGGGCATATTTTGGAGACCAGTCAGGACCGCATTGCTGAAAAAACAATGTTGGGTTCTTATGGTTTACCTGTCGCCCCGTGGCGTGAAATCAAAGGGGCTGAAAACCTCGCAGCACTAGCCTCCTTCGGCTTCCCATGTATTTTAAAGACAACCCGCTTCGGATATGACGGCAAAGGGCAATTCCGCCTTCCAGATGAGGAGGCGTTTCAGGCTCTATTACGCCAAGCTGATACCCTCCCTTACCCCCTCGTTGCCGAGCAGCATATTGATTTCGCACGAGAGATAAGCGTCATGGTCGTGCGCGGTCATGATGGGACTGTCCGGTGTTTTGATGTAGCGGAAAATCACCATCGTGAAGGGATTTTACGCGTCTCCATCGTCCCTGCCCCTATCATGCCTGCCTTAGCTGAGGAGGCGCAAAAACTCGCTGCACAGCTTGCTGAAAAACTAGGTTTAATCGGCATTATGGGGGTAGAACTTTTTGAAGATAAAAATGGCAAGCTCCTTGTTAATGAGATTGCCCCTCGCCCTCATAATTCTGGCCATTGGACGATGAATGCCTGTCTGGTGGATCAATTTGAGATGCATATACGCGCGGTTGCAGGGTTACCGCTCCCTCCGCCTCGGCGTCATTCTGATGTGTATATGCATAATCTCATTGGCCCTGAAGATATGGCCCTCCTGCCAGAGATTGTAGCGGAGGAAAATGCCTCTCTCCATCTTTATGGTAAAGAAGATGCCCGCCCGGGCCGTAAGATGGGCCATGTAAACCGCATCTTCCCACGCGGGGGATTACCTGGTGCTATGGTTTTACAAAATTATAAACCGTGCCTGAAACAATAAGATTCACAATGTCTATTATCTGGTAGATCATCCCTCGGACAATAAACCAAGTTGGCGAAAACTCGTTAGATTTTTGCGCGTTACAATAAGATGATCTACCAATTTAACATCTATCACATCTAAAGCTTGTTCAATATTTTGAGTCATCACGACATCCCCTTGAGAAGGCGTAATTTGTCCCGAAGGATGATTATGCACCATAATGATGCTGTATGCTTTTAGCTCGATACATCGTTTTGCAACTTCACGCGGATAGACAGGAGCATGGTTGATTGTCCCTCTGCTTTGGATTTCATCTAAAATAAGACGGTGATCTTTATCAAGAAATAAAAGCCGAAATTGCTCTATACGCTCTCGTGCCATATGCACCATAAGATAATCATAAAGTAATTCAGAATGTTTCAAGAGGTCCCCTTTTGGTAAAAGAGCGCGACTATATCGATGTGCTAACTCTTTTAACACCGCACATAAAACCGGAAGTGCGATTGTTTCTTTTGGTATTTTCTGCCAATCACTAGAGGATGTACATAATAACTCGGCTAATGAGGTGTAATGCTCCTCCAAGTAACATGCTAACTCTTTTTGAGACTCAGATGCAGCAAAAACGAACGAAGCAAGATCTTTAAAAAGATCCTCACGCGCTGGCTGGCTTAAACATGTTTGTGAAAATTTTAGAACATTTTGCTGGGACACGTTCTATAATAATCCAGCCTCACTCATGCTTACACTCCATTCCGGTGCGATTAAAATACCTTCGTGCAACGTAATAGACAAAGCCCGTAATGCCTGTTTCAACCCTCGCACATCTGCGGCCAATGCAGTAGCAGGGGCTTGAGGATGATAATAAACAACAATGAGGGCTGTAGCATGACACTCCAGAAGAGCACAAGCTATTGTACGATATGAAGTACGCAAGCTAGCCTTTGTATCAAGATTTTTTTCCTGAATAAGACTATTCTTACTATCTAAACAAATAAGGCCAATAGTCGGCTTGGAAATGCCTTGTAATGTCCCTTGTAGATACCGCATTAACGCATCACTACTGCCCAATTGCAAAGGGAGGTCTCCATCATGCTCCACTAATGACCGAGCGGCTAATACGGGTAATTGCAAAAGTTTTATGAGCCTATCATTCAGCCCAGCGTCTTTTAAAGTTGTTGGTGATGCTTGTAATAATGTTCCCAAATTTCCAAACTGTGCAAGAAGTGCCTTAGCCTGTGGTTTAGTATCGCGCCGCGGAATGGCATAGAACAACAAAACCTCCAGCAACTCGTAATCTGCCAAAGTTTCTGCTCCATGTGCAAGAATGCGCTCTCGCATGCGGGCCCTATGCCCTAATTTGGATGATGCTACTTTACTCACAATCTGCGGTTATGTCCTAGCTATTAGAGGATGATCGCATTATATCAGATAATTGTGGTTGATGATCTTTTTTCCCCCCGTCTTTCGCCCTCCGAGCCTGATTATCTCGTTGGGCTAAACGCAGAGCAACGCCTTGCTGTAGAGACAACAGAAGGCCCCTTGCTGATTCTCGCCGGTGCGGGAACGGGCAAAACCCGTGTGTTAACAACGCGCTTTGCTCATATTCTGCTCCAACAGCGCGCTTGGCCGGAGCAGATTCTGGCCGTGACCTTTACCAATAAAGCCGCGAAAGAAATGCGCGAGCGTATTAGCGTGATTTTGGATAAACCGGTCGAAGGGCTTTGGTTAGGGACGTTCCACTCCCTTTGTGCGCGTATGCTCCGCCAGCACGCCCCCCGTGTTGGGCTAGAGCGCAGCTTTACCATTCTTGATGCTGATGACCAACTACGCTTGCTCAAGCAAGTGATGGAACCTTGGAAGCTGGACCTCAAACGCTGGCCCCTTGCCCAGCTGATGCACCAAATCCAGTTATGGAAGGATAAAGCCCTCCTCCCTGAGGAAATTACCGCCGCGCATGATACGGACCTCGCTAATGGGCAAGCGCGTGCAATTTATGCAGCGTATCAAGCCCGACTAAAAGAGCTTAATGCCTGCGATTTCGGCGATTTAATGCTCCATATGGTGACCATCTTCCGTCAGCATCCCGATGTTCTTGCTCAATATCACCATCGTTTCCGCTATATTTTGGTGGATGAGTATCAAGATACAAACGCCATCCAATATCTATGGCTACGTTTATTAGCCAAACATCCTGACGGCGATCCTGCAAACATCGCTTGCGTGGGGGATGATGACCAATCCATCTATTCTTGGCGCGGGGCAGAAATTGCTAATATTCTGCGGTTTGAGAACGATTTTCCCGGTGCGCGTATCATTCGGCTAGAGCAAAATTACCGCTCTACACCGCGCATCCTTAGTGCTGCCTCTCATATCATTGCCCATAATGAGGACCGGTTGGGCAAAACCCTCCGCCCCGGTTTAGAGAGTGATGAGGGAGAGTTAGTAGAGGTCATCAGCACGCCTGATTCCGATGATGAAGCCCGTATTGTGGGGATGCGTATTCAGACCCTCCATCAAGGGGGACAGGCTTATGGGGATATGGCTATTTTGATGCGCGCTGGCTTCCAGACGCGTCCTTTTGAGGAAGCCCTCATGCGCATGGGGATTCCGTATCAAATCATCGGGGGCCTTCGCTTTTATGAGCGGGCTGAAATCCGCGATGCGATTGCCTATATGCGGGCCGTTCTTTACCCGTTAGACGACCTCGCTTTTGAGCGCATCGTTAATCTTCCCAAACGTGGCTTTGGTAATGTGGCACTCTCCCGCCTGCGCCTTACTGCGCGCGAAGCGGGACGCTCTCTCCAACAGACCCTCCAACAACAAATTGAGCATAAGCTCATCAAAGGGAAATCTGCCGCTACATTAGCCGAGCTACTCGCGGCTTTGGAGAAAGCACGGAAGATTGTTGCCAAAGAGGGGCATGTAGTCGCAACCGAGACTATCTTAGAAGAGAGCGGCTACCTCACGATGTGGCGTGATGACCCCAAAACAGTAGAAGCCGCTGGACGCTTGGATAATATAGGTGAGCTTCTCCGCGCCATTGGAGAGTTCCCCACGATGGAGGCCTTCTTAGAGCATATTGCTCTCGTTATGGAGAGCGATACCCTCCAAGAAGAACGCGACAAAGTAAGCCTTATGACACTCCATGCCGCTAAGGGATTGGAGTTTCCTACCGTGTTCCTTCCCGGTTGGGAGGAAGGGATTTTCCCTTCTCAACGCTCATTGGATGAAGGGGGCAATCGCGCTTTGGAGGAAGAACGCCGCCTTGCTTATGTTGGGCTTACCCGTGCGCGGGAGCGGGCAATTATCCTCCATGCCGCAAGCCGGCGTATTTATGCGAATTGGCAAGATTCCATCCCCAGCCGGTTTATTGAAGAATTGCCCGATGAGCATATTAAACGGTATAACCCTGCGCGCCATAATCCGCGTCCCGGTTCCTTTTTTGCACGCCAAGCTCAGGCCAACATGAGCAGGTCTCCCTCCTCTAGCCGTTATAGACCAGAGGCCCTCTCCAACCGTCCTACCATTCCCCTTGGGGCGACTGTGCAGCATAGCCGCTATGGTGAAGGCGTGGTCATTGGTGTTGAAGGGGAGCGACTCTCCGTTAATTTTGAAGATGTCGGCCTAAAACGCATCATGGCCGGTTTTGTAAAGGTCGTATCATGAAGGCAAAACAAAGCCCCATCGCCCCATCCCATATTGGCACACGCCATGCGCGTATGTTGGAGACCCTCTCCATTGTGGTGGAGGAAGCACATGTTCCACTTTTTGAGCAAGTTCTCCTCGGGGTGTGCGATACAGTCGGGATGTTTGAGGAAGATGATGAGCAACGCTATTGGCGGTTAGAGGCCGTTAAAGAACGCGGCAAGAATGAAGATGAATTAGAAAATGGCCTCGCCCTTGTCCGTGCTATGACAGGTGTTGAGGCCCCGCTCCTCCGGCGGGAAACGGAGGCAGAAGGATGGTTAGCCCGCACACAAGAGGCCTTTCCTCCTCAATATGTCGGGCGGCGTTTTTGTATTCGTGGAACACATTTAAAAGATAAGGCGGCGCGCAACCGGCTGAATATCACCTTAGATGCCGGGATTGCTTTTGGCTCTGGCGAGCATGGCTCTACGCGTGGATGCCTGCGCGCTTTAGAACGCATTGCGTACCGCAAACCACAACATATTTTAGATATGGGCTGCGGCTCTGGGATTCTTGCAATGGCTGCTGCGCGGCTGTTCCATCGTCCCGTTTTAGCGGTGGATATTGAGCCTTGGTCTGTCCGTGTGGCGGCCTCTAATGCACGGTTAAATAAATTGGGGCCGTTATTAGAGTGCCGCTTCGGCAATGGGTGGCTAACCGAGAGCGTGCGCAAAAAAGCCCCTTACGACCTTGTTTTTGCCAATATCCTCGCCCGCCCACTATGCCGTATGGCCAAGGATTTAGCCTACTATTTACAAAAAGGGGGTACGGCCATCCTTGCTGGGCTGCTCACCACGCAAGCGCGCATGGTTCTTGTCGCTCATCAACGCCAAGGGCTGGTTTTAGAACATCATCTAAAAGAAGGTGCTTGGAGCACCCTCGTCCTCCGCAAACCTTTTTAAGCGAATCCTTTCTCCTATCTGCATGGTGCCCCTATGTCTTTATCGTCTCTTCCACTAAAAGACCGTCCCGCTCTCGTGCGCCAACAATTCCCGCATTTTGATATTGCAGGGTTTATCGTAACGCGCGGGGATGAATATTTGGGGGAATATGTTGCCCCCTATGCAGAGCGGCTCGCATGGTTGACGGGTTTTACCGGTAGCGCAGGGCTGGCCATCTTACTAAACGATAAAGGCTGTGTCTTTTCGGATGGACGCTATACCGTGCAGATGAAGGACCAAACCCTCCCCGAGCATTGGGAAACGCGCCATAGTAGCAAGACCCCGCCCCGGCAATGGTTAGAAGAACATGCCCAGGGCTTACGCATTGGTTATGACCCAAAATTAGTCAGCCAGCGGGAGCTTGCAGCATGGTCCTCTCCCCATATTCAGCTCATCGCCCTAGAGGGCAATCCCATTGATACCGCTTGGACTGACCAACCCGTCCCCCCAACAACCCCTATCATCCATCATCCATTAGAGTTTACCGGCAAAACAAGCCGCGAGAAACGAGCAGAGCTTGCCCAACAATTACGCAAGGCAGGCCAAGAGGCCATGATTATAGCCGATTGCCCGTCTCTCGCTTGGTTACTCAATATCCGGGGCCATGATATTGCCATGACCCCCATAGCCCATGCTTATGGTATCCTTTATGCGAGTGGGCAGGTTGAGATTTTTGCTGAACAAAGCCGCTTTCATGATGCTGTAGAAGATGACGGCATTTTACCAAAAGCCCCATCTTCTTTACCAACGGCTTTACAACATCTTTCCGGCAAACTTGTCCGCCTAGACCCAGCAACAACCCCACTCTGGTTCCGTATGACGCTAGAGGCAGCAGGGGCTGAAATTGCTGATGGGCCAGACCTCTGCACATTGCCCAAAGCGATAAAAACCAAGACAGAGCAAGACGGTAATCGCCGGGCGCATCAGCTTGATAGTATTGCCCTTGCCCGTTTCCTCCATTGGGTAGAAAAACACGGTGTTGGCCAGCGTGAAACGGCACTTGCTGCGAAGTTAGAATCATTCCGGGCTTTATCACCTGATTATAAAGGCCCTAGTTTCGAAACAATCTCCGCAGCGGGGCCGAATGGGGCTTATCCTCATTACCGAGCGGAAGTAGGGCACGATAGTATCCTCACAGAAAATTGCGTCTATCTTGTCGATAGTGGAGCGCAATATCCCTTCGGCACCACCGACATCACCCGCACTCTATGGATTGGCCCTGATGAGCCACCAGCCGCCCTTAAAAAGGCCTTTACTGCTGTGTTGCGCGGGCATATCGCGCTAAGCCGCCAACGCTTCCCGCACGGCCTACCGGGGTATCGGCTCGATAGTGTGGCACGTTCTGCCTTATGGAATATGGGGCTGGATTTCGACCACGGTACAGGCCATGGCATTGGGAGTTATCTCTCCGTCCATGAAGGGCCGCAATCTATCTCCGTAGCACCAAGGCCAACCGGGTTAGTACCGGGTATGATTCTCTCTAACGAGCCCGGCTATTATGAGGTCGGTGCGTATGGGATTCGGATTGAGAATCTCCTTTTAGTGAAGGAAAGCACACTTAACGGCCCATCAGGCCCCTTCTTGGAGTTTGAAACCCTCACTCACACACCCATTGATAAACGTCTCATCGACACGGCGCATCTCACACCAGATGAGCGGCAATGGTTGGACCGTTATCACGCCACAGTGCAGGAAAGATTATTGCCCCTCCTAGAGAGGGAGCTTCATGAGTGGGTGAAAGAAAGCTGCGCCCCACTCACCTAAATAAGCCCATAAAATAAGGACGGTGCCTCCCCCTTAGGCAGCGGGGAGGTCCTCCTCCAACACGGTGAGGTTGACGGCATAAGAGACTTCGCCCTCATCCTCATCACGATATACCGTCCCTACAACCTCGCCTGCCACAGCGATCTCCACACTCATACCCTTACGAGGGGGGACATTCACCGTCAGCTTGGGAGACCCTAAGAGACGTTGTAACGCCGCCTGCAAGCGCAGGATTTCAGAGTGGGACATATCAGCCATAAAGCAAACTCCAAAAAGGGGAAAATACCTTCCCTCTCTAACCCATTGCTGAGAATACTAAAACCCATCTTCCCGATGGAAAGGAAAACATGATAGATCATCCCATATATTTTTATTCTACTCATTAGTGGGAGAGACAATGACGTTCCCAAAGGCCATACGCTGCCTTGCTTGTTTTTTACCTGTAACTCTCACGGCTTGCGGCTATTGGGATGCACGGGAGGCACATCGTGCGCAATATGAAATGATCGGCATGACAACATACGATCTACAAGCCTGTGCAGGCGGCCCTAATTCGACAAAGACGTTAAACGATACAACAGCTGTTTGGGAATATGACATTAATCGTTCTATTCCCTCTCTTCCGGATTCTGGTTTGATTCCTGCCAGTGCGGCCATTAGTGCGTATCAATCTATTTTTGGTGGGGCTGGGGCTAGCTGCCGTATGCTCGTCCGTATAGATCACGACCGCGTTTCAGAAGTCCATTATGCGGGTGATGATGATGAGTATCTCGGCCAAGATGGCATTTGCTCCATGCTTACACGCGGCTGTGCGCGTCAGCCAGAAGGGACAATGCGGGATGCACCAGGCATCTGGCCTATGGGGCCAATCTCTGCGTTCCATTCTACACCAACGCCAGAGCAGAGCCCCAAAGCCACCTATTCAGACCAATCGGGTAAATATGTACCTTTCTATAAGCATAAGCCCGGCACACCTCTCATCCAGCCTGCCCCTAAGGATGGAACAATACCAGATGTTCCCCGTAACCATGGGCTAATTAATATCCAACAGGGCGATAACGGCCTGCCTATTATTAATAACCCTGAGGAATAAAAGGGCTGATATTACGACAATAAATCCTTCATCCGCCTTACCGAGGGCCCCAACCCAACAAAAATGGCCTCGCCGATTAGAAAATGCCCTATATTTAACTCTTTGAGATGCGGTAATTTTGTAATCGGCGTAACATTTTCATAGGTCAGCCCATGCCCCGCATGGAGCTCCAACCCTACCTCCCCAGCAATGCGGGCAGCCTGATGCAACCGCTCCAACTCGCCCGCTTTGCCTGCAGCATAGCCCCCCGTATGCAGCTCAATCACCGGGGCCCCCAAGGCCGCAGCAGTGCGGATAGCCTCTGGCTCTGGGTCGATGAATAAAGAAACACGGATACCCGCTTGAAGCAGGCGCGTGATATGCGGAGCGAGATGATCGCGCAGACCGATCACATCCAAGCCGCCTTCAGTTGTCAATTCCGCCCGTCTCTCAGGCACTAAGCAGCAGGCATGAGGCTTTAAGTTGCACGCAATAGCGACCATCTCATCGGTAACAGCCATCTCAAAATTAAGTGGAGCGGGCAAAGCACGCAGCCGTTTTACGTCTTCATCTCGGATATGACGGCGATCTTCCCTCAAATGCGCGGTAATCCCATCAGCACCATGCTGTAGAGCGAGCTCTGCCGCGCGCACAGGGTCTGGATAAGCCTCACCACGCGCATTTCGTAATGTCGCAACATGATCCACATTAATACCAAGACGAATCATCGGCTTATCCTTTCTTGCTCACTTGCAGTGAGACTCAGTCACTGCCCGTTGATGCGCCATATCATGGGCCATTCTCATCGCTGATAAAAGACTAGAACAATCCGCACGGCTTTTTCCTCCACGCCCCACGGCAATATCAAAAGCTGTACCGTGGTCAGGTGAGGTCCGAATAATGGGAAGGCCCAGCGTGATATTCACCCCCCCTGCCATATCAAGAGTCTTTACAGGGATAAGCCCTTGGTCATGATATAAACAAATCGCCGCATCATAATGGCTACGCACAGCGGCACTAAACATCGTATCAGGGGGCATCGGGCCAATAACATTAATGCCCTCTTTAGTAAGAACCTCAATAGCAGGGCGGATAATCCGCACCTCCTCATCCCCCATCATGCCATGCTCCCCAGCATGAGGATTAAGACCTGCAATAGCCAATCTAGGATTCGTAAGCCCAAAATCACGCTTTAGAGCCTTGGCCGTGATTTTACTGACCTCAACAATACGCTCCGCCGATAAACACTTAATGGCCTGCTGGAGAGAAACATGAATACTCGTCAAAGCGACCTTCAGTTCTGGGCAGGCGAGCATCATCACCTCTTGCCCTGAAGCCTTACATAAGGAGGCAAGAAACTCCGTATGTCCCGGATGAGGAAACCCCGCAGCCGCTAATACATGCTTAGCAATCGGGTTAGTCACCACAGCCCCAGCCTGACCCGCCAAGCTATAATGCACAGCTTGTTTTATACTCTCTATAACTGCGGGGGCATTTTGTGGAGAGGGCTTACCCGGCTGCACAACCTCCGGGCACGATACCCTCTGAACGGGCAAAGCATGGGCAAAACAAGCTCTCGCCTCTGCTGGGTGAGTGATCTCTTGCCATACAATCGCCTCACCCAACAAAGTCGGGTCACCAATCCAGAAAAAGACACATCCCGTATCCCGCAATGCCTGCCAAACACGGCCTGTTAATTCTGGCCCTATGCCAGCGGGATCACCCATTGTGAGTGCGAGTGGTGCCGCCTTCATATCGTCTCACTCCGCTAAGGCTGCGAGAATGCGCACCCAAGAGCGGATCCCATGATGAAAAGACTCAAAACCATATTGCTCATTAGGGGAATGAATATGATCATCCGCTTGAGCAAACCCCACCATCAAGGCATCCATCCCCAAAGCATGCCGGACTTCCTCCGCAACGGGGATAGACCCACCACAGCCCGTTGTAACGGCTGGCTCGCCCCATTCTTCACTCAAGGCTTTGAGTGTTGCGGCAAGATATGGGCTCTCTTTTTCCACCGCAAAACCAGCAGAGGCCCCATGTGATGTAAAAGTGACAGTCACATCCTCTGGCAGGTTATCACGCACATAAGCCCGAAATGCCTCCCGAATCTTCAACGGGTCCTGCCCCGGCACAAGGCGAAACGATAATTTTGCTGAGGCTTGAGCCGGGATAACGGTTTTAAACCCATCATCTTGGTACCCACCGCCAATGCCATTAACCTCAAAACTAGGACGACACCATGTTTGCTCTATTGCGCTAAAGCCTTGCTCCCCTGCCGCGTGAGACAAGCCAACCTCACCTAACAAAGCAGAATCATCAGGGTATAAATGCGCCCATTGTGCCCGCGTTTGCCCATCTGGCACGGCCACACCATCATAAAAACCGGGTAAGGTGATGCGGCCTGTTTCATCGCGCAGGCCACTAATAAGGCGACATAACAAATAAGCAGGATTAGCCGCCGCATTGCCATACATGCCAGAATGTAAATCTTGCTTAGCCGCTGTTAGACAAATCTCCTCCGCCACCGTACCGCGCAGAGAGGTTGTAATGGCTGGGGTATGACGATTAGGCATCGCCGTATCGCAAATAAGGGCGATATCAGCGCGTAAATCAGCCTGATGCGCCTTGAGGAAAGGCAATAGATTCTCTCCGCCTGTTTCCTCCTCCCCTTCCAAAAGGATAGTCACCGCCACAGGCAAGCGGCCATGCACCGCCTTCCACGCTCGACAGGCCTCGATAAAGGTCATCACCTGTCCTTTATCATCGCTTGCTCCGCGTGCCACGATGACCTTCCGTCCCGTTTCATCCTCCTTTATGCACGGCTCAAAAGGCTTACTATGCCATAGATGATCCGGGTCCGTTGGCTGAACATCATAATGCCCATAGAAAAGAACATGCGTTTGCCCAGCCTTGGCATAAGCGTCATTCTCATCGGCATGGCCAACAACCATCGGATGCCCCGGCTCAGCCCATTTGACATCGTGCGTCTCTGCTGCAAAGCCTATAGTGCGCAACTCCTCAACCAACCATTGTGCAGCGCGGCGACAATCCTCACGATGTTCCTTTTGCGTGGAAATGCTAGGGATGCGCAGCAAATCAAAAAGCCGCTCGCGGGCAACATCTTGCTGCTCATCAACATAATGAAGAACGCCTGAGATCATCTTATTCATCTGTTTGTGCATCCCCGTTTGCATCAGGATTATTAGATAATGTTACGCCAAGACGTGTTGGCAAGGGAGCAAGATCATCCTCCACCTCGTCTGGCTCATCATCTTCTTCATGATCCGTCGCATTATGTGGCTCTGGCACTAAATGTGGCTTTGGTTTTACATATAAGGGTGCTGGAGCAAACGCCCGAGACTGTTGGTTATCAGCCCTCTCCAAAGGACGTTCCGCAATTTTAGTTTTTTGAGAGAGACCTTCTATAAAAGCTTTAAAAATTTCATACTGACGCTGAGCATTATGCTCCCGACACACAAAGGCATGAGCATTATCCCGTAATTTTGCCCATAAGTCTGGATCTTCATAAAGCCGAATGACTTGCTGAGCAAAATGCTCGGGAGCATTAAACCCACCATCTAAGGCTTCCTCTTCATCCTTCCAGCCCAAACGCTCCATCTGTGGTGTGCTTAATATAGCTGGAACCCCCTGCGCTGCAGCTTCCAACACTTCTAAAGCTTGCATACCTAAAACACGCGCAGGGTCGACCACAACACGGCATTTTTCTAAAAACGAGGAGAGCTTCCCTTTTTCGGCTAGGCCATCCAAAGGAGCCATACGCTCATAAAAACCAATATCAACAAGAGGATGATGGTACCCGCTAACCCCTATCGACAATTGTGCATCAAAATATCGTTGCAAATGAGGCATAACAGAGAGACAAAACCAGTCAAACCCGTCATGCCCCGCATCCCCCGCATGATAAATAGGGAGGGGGAACAAAGCACCATTGCGTTGCTGAAAAGTTCCATGCCCATCATGAGCTATATGTTGTGGGGCAACCGCATAAGGTATCTGAACAACATTACCATATCCTAAACGGCGAAGAAGAGTAACATCTGATACATCACCAGCAACAATGCCTTGGCACAGCCAAGCATATTCAAGCTCTTCTTGGGCTTCTTTTAGCAAGATTTGTGGCTCATCTACCATGCCGACAAGACGTCGCAAATGCCTTTCTGCAGCTTTTATTCCAACGCCATTTTGCTCCACAACATCTAGGATAATCCTCTTCTCAGAGGACAGCCATTCCCCAGAGGCCAAGACAGGTCCAACCCGCTTTAATGTGGCCGTCCCTGCTAACCAAAATAAATCCACACCATTTTGATGCTGCTGTAAAAACGCCGCTATATCCCCTACACCACGCCAGCATTCTGTATCAGAAGGATAATCCCTTGGGATAACGAGCCTATCCTCTTCTCCACGATCTAACCCGACGATCATTACCCGCCACCCTAGCCGGCGAAAAAGATGAATTTGTTGAATAATACGTCGCGCTGGTCCTCCCTCTACCGTGCGAGGTAGGTGAGGAAACAACATCATCACCTTAGGACGGCTTTTTCCTTCCATAACTGTCCCGCGGGATGAAATAGCGTGGGTTGGTAAAAAATTAGGGAAAAGCCGTCGTAATAACGCGCTACAAACCGGCGTATTGACGTAACCTTCTACCGTTGCATGTAACGCTTTGGCTTGCACTAACGGCCAATAAAACAATGTCTCCCCTATGGCCCTTAAGGCAATAGAAAGACACGTAAAGAGAGGGGCAGCCTCTTGTCCTTCCAAATAAGCCAAGGCTTGCTCAAGGCCTTTACGCTGGCAAAAAAGCAATCCCCCTTGCACAGCGTCTATTTCACGCTCAAAGCTGACTGACTGCGCTAACGCCTCTGCCCCTTGCGCGCATAATGTTACACTGCCATCTCGCCAAACGGCACTACCAGCCTCTAAAACTTGATTATTGGCTGCTAGAATTTTCCCACTTCCCCCCACGTGAGGCACAGCCATAGCCTGCAACACGGCAGGCAATGTCATTGGCAGAAGCTGCATCCCTGATTCCATCAGCAAAATACGGTCACTGCGGACTAAGGGAAGAATTTTTCCTAAACGTTGCCAAGATGACAGATGCTCATCATCATTATAATACTCAATTCCCTCAATGCTATTATTAAGTCGCCCTTGTACCACGTGATTACTTGGGCCTGCCCAAATAATTTGCAATCCCGCTATCCCTTGCATCTGAAGAGATATGAGACTTGCAATATCTAACAAGTAATTCCCTTGTGAAAAAAGTATTACTGTTAAGGAAGGAATAGAATGTGCCTCAAACCGTAACGGTTGACGAAATAAAGACGGTAAACTTGCTTCTATTTTCTTTAACGCCAAGGCTCTAGCAGCCGTGGACGAAACAGCAGAATGAGCAACGTCATCGCCTTTTTCCTGCCGCATCACCCACAAATGAAATGGATTCTCCGCATGAGCGCGATGGAGTGCAGCAGGAAGATCTAAACTCTCTATAAAAGCCCGCATATCTAATGCAGTAGATGGATTACGCTGCTCACGAATACCGCTACGCATGAAATGCGCATACCCATTACGAAAAGCCCCTTGATTTACGGCTTCGCGTACATCTGGATAAGTTTCTAAATAATACGTTTCATCAAAATAAGGGTTAGGGTTAAACTGAGATGGCTCATCACAACATAAGTAATGATGAAGCGCATTGATAAAATCACCAGTCTTAATCAGCTCTTTTACATCAGGATATTGCTCAAGATACCAAGAGGGGTCAAAATACCAGGAGGTGCGCAGTCTGCCCATCTCCGCATGTTCAAGAGACAAATATTGAGAAAATGTCCCTTGGGATGGATCAAACGGGATATCCTTATTTAAACATTCCCGTACAAAAACTTCAGGTTCAAAAAAAGGATGCGGCGTCCGAAAATGATGATCACCAACAGATAAAAAATGATCATACGCATTAACATAACCAGCGTTACGTAAGGCACGTAAACCATAATCGGGATTTTCTTTAAGATAATATTCGGCAGAAAATAACCAATGGCCTACACAACTTTGACAACCAACCTCGATGTAATGTTGAAAACCGCTGCGAAAAATTCCCTGTTCTTCTATGCTGCGACGTACATCAGGATAATATCTTAAATACCATTCCTCATCAAAATATCGGTTAGGCGAGGTGACCCCTTCTATCTCACCCGCCTCCCACCGCTCAGCAAGCGTTTGGTCGTCCAATTCTATACCCATTGCTCTCAGCACATGTGCATAACGACGACGATACCATGCAGCATCAAACCCGTACCAAACAGGAATCTTAACGTTTTGACTCGGAGTTGCGCCGAAAAAAATCCCGGTCTGGTCCATATGTCTGTCTGCTAACCTTTCGTACTAAAGAAGAGTGCTTGCTGAAATTATATCAGAAAATTATCTTCTTAGGGAGCATCTGCTCCTCATCTCTATGTTTCCAAACCTAATTTACTAAGCCTATGATGACATACCAAATAACTTCTTCTAGAATTGCTGCTAATCGCTTAACACGTTTTACAACCTCGATGCCTACCTTATGTTCCCCTCCTGAGGCCGGATAGGAGAAGCCCTATGATAAGACTTCTAATCATCGTTCTCTTTTTGGCATTTATTGCCATTTTCTCTATGAGCAATCTGGATGGTACAACCGTTTGGCTTGCCTCTTTTGGCATTTCCATTGGCATGGGAAAGCTAATCGCTCTTTTAGCAGTGCCTTCCCTTATCCTTGGCTTCATCCTCGGTGCCGCGGGGGATATTCGCCAACGCAGACGGGCTAGAAAGGCTGAATCTCAATTACGGAACGCACAAAAGCAGCTTATTGAGCTTCACCAACGCTTAGATCAGCTCAAAATGGCGCAAAACACCTCTCCAGAAGCAACTATATCTACCCAGCAGAATTAGGCTTTTATATCATGTCCGCCGCACGTACCCGTCTTATCGCCGCCCTTGATACAGCCTCTTATGACCAAGCCTCACAATGGGCTTCTATGCTGGAGGGTAAAGTCGACGCCATTAAATTGGGGTTGGAGTTTACCTATGCTTGTGGGTTAGATGCTGTTCGTACTTTAAGCGAACGTCACGCTTTATTTTTAGACCTCAAACTCCATGATATTCCCAACACCGTCGCTGCAGGGTTAAAAGCCCTTGCTCCCATTCGTCCCTTCTTGACCACTATCCATGCCCTTGGTGGCCCAGAGATGATTGCGCGTGCACGCGGTGCTTTGGAGGAAGCATTTAACGGTGGGCCAGACAGACCAAAATTGCTAGCTGTTACTGTATTAACAAGTATGAATGAGCAAAGTCTCACCGAAGTAGGGATTGATTCTACACCTCTTGAGGAGGTTGTACGGCTTGGGAAAATGGCCATTCAAGCAGGGGCAGACGGCTTGGTTTGCTCAGCACACGAGCTCACCGCCCTGCGGGAAGAGCTTGGCCATAAACCAGAGCTGATCGTACCGGGTATTCGCCTCGTTGGTAATAACGTTGACGACCAAAAACGCGTTATGTCACCCACTCAAGCCGCTGAAGCTGGGGCAGATTGGATCGTAGTTGGTCGCCCCATCACGCGTGCGGAAGACCCTGCTGCCGTAGCCCAAGCCATACAAGATGAATTAAAAACAGCCTCTTCATGAAGGTAGATGTTAAAATCTGCGGCCTAACACGGGTTGAGGACATAAAAGCGTGTGATGCTTTGGGGGCCCGTTGGGTTGGGTTAGTTTTTCATCCTGCCTCTCCACGCTTCATAAGCCCAGAATGTGCGGCTGCTCTACATGCTGCTGTCCCCCCTCCCGCACAAGGGGGACCGCTACGTGTTGGCTTGTTTGTGCGCCCTACTTACATGGACGTTCTCACAATTTTACGCCATGTTCCTTTGGATATTTTACAACTCTACACAGATGAAAACACCGCCATTCACCTAAAAAACACAACAGGCAAACAAGTCTGGCTCGCCCGAGGCATCTCGAATAAGGAGGACCTTCCACACTCCACAGCTATGGACGGTTATGTCATCGAGGCCCCTGCACAAACCGGGGATAATCGTCCTGGTGGATTAGGACGCAGCTTTGACTGGAAACTAACCGACCAATGGCATGCCCCCGCCCCTTGGCTATTAGCAGGGGGACTAACGCCCGATAATGTAGCAAAGGCTGTTTTTACCAGTAAAACACGAGCTGTTGACGTTTCCTCCGGCGTGGAAGATAGCCCCGGTATAAAGTCTACAGCAAAGATAAGAGCCTTTATAAAAAATTCTCAAAAAGGGGCTTGCGCGACCTTTAAATAATGATATTGTCCGCGGCAACGCTCGCTGGAGAGGTGGCCGAGCGGCTTAAGGCGCACGCTTGGAAAGCGTGTGTACGTTAATAGCGTACCGAGGGTTCGAATCCCTCTCTCTCCGCCAGTATCCCTAAAAAAGGCTGTTTTTTTTGTGGCCAGAGGTGACCCCCTGACCACTGCGTAGTCTTACGCTTTAGAGAATAATACCTTCTCTGCAAGGCGGGATTTAGGTCTTTTAGCATTATTATCGCTCTCGGCATGATAACCAAGTGCGACCACAACAAGCGGAGTCAGCCCCTTTCCTGCCAAACCAAACTCTTTAGACATTACCTCCGGCAAGAACCCTTCAATTGGGGTTGCATCAATCCCCAACATAGCGGCGGAAAGCAGCAAGAAGCCCTGTGCTAGATAAACTTGCTTTTGGTTCCAATGGGCTACATCGCCCGCTGTCTTATGCTGTTGCACATAACCCGCACGTGCTGCTGCAAACTCATCACGCGCCTTAGCATCTTGATAACGACCGTCTTTTTCTTCTTGCTCTAACACGGAGTGCAAGTACGATTCTGTTAGCTCATTACGTGCGCATAGCAAAACAACATGAGAGGCATCCGTAATCTTCCCTCTATTATATGCTAGCGCGCTCCCTTCTGGAGTTGCCTTCGCTAGACGTTGCTTACCAGCTTCATCGTCAGCAACAATAAAATGCCACGGCTGAGCATTTACAGAAGACGGGCTATAACGCAAAGCCGCAACCAACTGTTTAAACGTCTCTTCAGGGATACGGCGTGTCTTATCATAAGCCTTCGTCGTGTAACGTGTCTGCAAAATATGGGGGAGGTCCATCATCTCTCTCCGTTTTGTGGTTAATGGTTCCATTCATATCAAACAAAAAAGACCCCGTAAAGCATTTAAAAAAGTAGAACCTCCCTCTTCTATTCGTCCAACAATATTTGAACACACTAAAAAGAATAATTGATCATACAAATTATCTCCTCCCAAAATGAAGAAAATATAAGAGAAATAGGACTCCTCAAAGAATGAAGGTGATAATCTTTTTCAATTGAAAGTATATGATAATGATTATCAAGTACGAATACATAAATAATATTTTTTTATTGATTTTTTACAGAAGCGATATTATATCCGCTCTCGTTGGAGACGTTCCTACTTTTATCACTTTATTGAGGAGGCCATCATGGCTGTAAAAGACCCGAAGGTTATTGAGTTCCTTAACGCACAATTGGCAAATGAGTTGACGGCCATTAACCAATATTTTTTGCATTCTCGTACGTTAAATCACTGGGGTGTTACCAAACTCGGTAAGAAAGAATATGAAGAATCAATTGAGGAGATGCGCCATGCTGATTGGCTGATTGAGCGCATCCTTTTCTTGGGCGGCCTGCCGAATCTACAGCACCTCAACCCGCTTCAGATTGGTGAGAATGTTCAAGAAATTCTAGAATGCGATCTGAAAGTCGAAGCACTAGCCCTGGAGAAAATCCGCGAGGGCATTGCTTACTGCGAAAGCGTACGCGATTTTGTATCCCGTGACCTGCTCTTCCGCATCCTTGCAGATGAAGAATCTCATGAGGACTTCATTGATACACAACTCGACCTCATCAAACAGATCGGTATTGAGCGTTATATCACCCTGAACTCCGAGAGTGCCGACCAGAATAGCGGCGAGTAATTAATCACTGTTATTAATTACTTCTATAAAGGAGGCTTCCCTATAGGGAGGCCTCTTTTTTTGTAACCAGCTCTTCATCCCCAACAGCTTGAGCTGCCATTTGTTCTTCTAGCTCTAAGGTTGTGGGGCATGGGCACCTTGTCTCACGCGCCGCTTTTAATAAACAGGCCACACCCTTTACGCAATTCCCACATTTTACCCGGCACTGACGTGCCGCATAAATATCGGAAAGCCTCACGACTCCGGCCTGAATTGCCGCCTGTACATCTCTGTCAGACAACCCATTGCATGAGCATATAATCATCTAGGTTCCGCCTCTGACTGGCTAATCTTTTTTCACGCTAATGATAATGACATTCTTTCGCAACTAAAATTTTCTCCTCCCCATCTCTTTTTCCGTTGAGGTTTAAACACTGTTACATCTTTACCTCTTCTTCATACTGAAGATTCTTTTTAACAATAATCATCAAATTATAAGAAGTAATAAAAGATATAACATCATTCTATCCTCTATAATTCCTAATTGAAAAAAGAAAAAACCTGTGATACAAAGCCCGCATTCCTAAGCTTATAGATGTATGATGGCTGTAACAAAATAAGCCTTACATTATAGGCTAGTATATTTGAGAGGCTGCTCACTCTCATAGAAACTCAGTCTTCATCAAGAGGAAGGTAGAAAACCAGTTGTGATAACTTTTCCATCTTCCTTTACATAATGGGAGAGGTTTTTAATGGCAGAATCTTTGAACACAAAAACAAGTTTTGTCGAGAAAATAGGCATCCCAAAAGCACTCTTCTGGGCCTTTGTCGGGCAACTGCTTTTCATGGTCGGCGATGGGGTAGAGGCAGGTTACCTAGACACATTCATGCTTCATACGGGTCATCCGCAAAGCTTCGTGAATGAATTATTCACCTGCTACGGGATTACCGTCATGCTTGCTGCATGGTTTGCTGGCCCCCTATCGGACCTGATGGGGCCTAAAAAGGTTATGTGGATTGGCCTCATTCTCTGGGCCGTCTTAGAGGTTGGGTTTCTCATTTGCGGGCTGACGCCTAATAATAGCACGTGGATCCTCACTTTTTACACGTTACGCGGTTTTGCTTATCCCCTCTTCGCCTATGGGTTCTTAGTTTGGATTGCCGCAGCAACCCCAAGCACAATGTTAGGTGCGGCGGCTGGATGGTTTTGGTTTTCCTTCTCAGCTGGGCTGCCAACTCTAGGCTCTCAATTCGCCCGTTTCGCAATCCCTGCGATTGGTGAAATCAATACCTTCTGGTGCTCTTTAGGTCTTGTCGTTATTGGCGGGTTATTGGCCCTCCTTTTTACACATGAACCAACTGGGACAAAACGCCTTCTCCCCGCTGATGTCTCCCCTAAAAAGGCGTTTTTAGGCTCTATCAGCATCATATGGCGGGAGCCTAAAACCCTCATTGCTGGCATTGTAAGAACAGTTGATACCTCCTCCGAATATGCCTTCCTCGCTATTATGCCGGGCTTCTTTGTGGACCATTTAGGTTTTACTCTTGGGCAATGGCTAAACCTTCTATCATTGATTTTCTTGAGCAATATTATCGTTAACCTCATCTCTGGCATGGTGGCCGATAAAATAGGCTATCGTTTTGTTGTGGCTGTCTTTGGTGGGATTGGTGGATTTATTACCATTCCCCTCTTTTATTACATTCCCCTTTGGTATCCGGGTAATTTTGCCGCTGCCGCTGCAGTTGGGATTTTATATGGGGCCTCCATCGCAGCCTTTGTGCCTCTCTCTGGGCTTATGCCGCAAATCTGCCCCCGCGAGAAAGCCGCAGCCCTCTCTATTCTTGGCTTAGGGGCTGGGGCCTCAACGTGGGTTGGTCCGGCCATTGTATCCCTCTGCGAAGTAATTTTTGGCACAGGGATGTCTTACGTCATTTGGACGTTTGCCATCATTTACCTCATTACAGCAGGCTTAACGATGACACTCCGTATTTCACCAGAAGCACGCCGTTACATTGAAGAGCACGAAAAACAAAAGAGCTAACCACTATCAGAGAAAGGCCATGTAGTTATGTCGTGGCCTTTCTCGAAGTTCATAACGGCCATGCATCAAAATGAGCGTAAATCCTAGCGAAGGCCTTGCAGTTCTTGCCATACTGGCGCACTCTCTCCCTGTCGTTAAACCTTATGTATTAAGGAGTTCATCATGGCTGTAACCAAGCTTGTTCTGGTTCGTCACGGCGAAAGCCAATGGAATCAAGAAAATCGTTTCACCGGTTGGTATGACGTGGATTTATCCGAGAAAGGACGTAGCGAAGCCAAAGCAGCGGGTGAGCTCCTGCGTAAAGAAGGTTATTCCTTCGACTTCGCTTATACATCCGTTCTAAAACGCGCAATCCATACATTGTGGAACATTCTTGATGGTGTGGACCAAGCGTGGCTCCCTGTTGAGAAAAACTGGCGTCTTAATGAGCGTCACTATGGTGCGCTCCAAGGGCTGAACAAAGCCGAGACCGCCAAGAAATATGGCGATGAGCAAGTTAAGCAATGGCGTCGCGGTTTTGCTGTTACCCCCCCTGCTCTGGAGCGGTCTGACGAGCGTTTCCCCGGCCATGACCCACGCTACGCTCATCTTAGCCCTAATGAGCTTCCCACCACAGAGAGCCTCGCCCTCACCATTGAGCGCGTTATCCCTTATTGGGAAAAGAGCATTCTGCCCCGTATCAAAAAGGGTGAGAAGGTCATCATCGCAGCCCACGGGAACTCCCTGCGCGCCCTGGTGAAATATCTGGATAACATGACAGAGGATGAAATCCTCAACCTGAACATCCCCACCGGTGTGCCTTTGGTTTATGAATTCGATGAGAGCTTTAAACCTGTGAAGCATTATTACCTCGGCGATGCGGAAGAAATCGCCGCTAAGGCTGCTGCCGTAGCTAACCAGGGCAAGGCTAAGTAAGCTGCTGGCTTTACTTTGTTAAAGAAGGGGACGGTTTTTCTGCCGTCCCTTTTTTATATTATTAGCTGACACATAAGCTACTCTACTATACAATAAATAAAATGGTGAAACTTTTTCATGAGAAAGGAATCATGATGTTTGGAGTTAGAAGAACAGAAGACGATAAAATTGCTTCAGTTAATATTTATCTAGAGGCATGGAAAAGAGTCATTGATACACAAGAACATTTTAACGATATTAGTATGCGCGTAAGAGGATTACTCGGAACTTGTTTTTCGGCTCTTTTCTTATTCGCTGCTTACCTGTTGAAAGATTCAGATATAAACAATGAAAAATATATTATAATTTCTATATTATTTTTTTATGTTATCATTGCTCTTAGCTGCTTCTGTGCAGAAAAATGGTACAGAAACTTTCTTATTAGTGCCGTAAAAGTTGGAGAAGATATTGAAGAGAAGTTAAAAAACTATGGCTACGAGGAAATACAACTTACAACACAAATTAGTTATGATGATAAAAACAAAATAACTAGTAGCCAATTGTTCTTTATATCATTTTATTTTTTTCAAATATTCCTCCCGATTTGTGTGATTTGTTTGTTATTTTTCAAGAATAAAGTATAATATATATAAAACTCATGATAGCCAAACAAATCACAATATAATTTTCTAAGCTCTAGCAATGGAAAGATGACCATCATAATATCCGTGCTAGAGCTATTTAACGATTGCCACACATCCTAGAAATATACTGGCAAAGAAACCGACTCTTTAATAAGAGGATAATTCGATCAGATTCCCATCGGGATCACGACAATAAACGGAGGAAATTTTCCCACGGGCTCCTTCTTTTATTACAGGTCCACATTCAATCTTTACGTTATGATGTGTCAGATGCTTTACAACATCATCTGCGGACAGACTGACAAGGAAACACAAGTCTGCTGTTCCCTCGAGAGGATGCCTTGCTGTGAACCAATCTTCTTGCGATATATCCTTCTGTCTAAGATTTATTTTCTGACTACCAAAGAAAAGTATATTTTTTCGCACGCCACTTTTTTTTTGAAACAATCTTCTTCCCTCGCATTCCAAGAATATTTGAATACCAATCAAACGATACATCAATGTCATTAACATTCAGAACAAGATGATCAATCGCTTCAACAAATAAAGTAGGCATGGTCTATCTCCATGTTCATGCTGCGACTGCGTGATAACAGGAAGCGGACGAAAAGCTTTCGCTAACCCCAAAACAGCTAGACATCCAATTCTATACCATTTTGCCAAGAGTATAACAGACTGCGACGAAGAGACGGACTAATTGTAAGAGGCGCAGAAAAATTGGGGGCCTCGCTGGGGACCACAGAAATAGAAAACGCTCCTATTTGTGAGGTACGCTTTGCTTTTTAGTGGAAACCCGTGGCGGAGGGGATGGGACCTTTATTTGAAGTTCCTCTCAACTGCAAAAGCCCAATACCTACGGGAACGCGCCAATTCTGGTTTGTCCCTGTGGAACGCAAACGTGTAATACCGCTCTTAAGCGGTTTAACGGCTTCTGTCCAAAAAATCCTCCTGTCTATACGGACGCAAGCATACTTTCGGCCTTTCCCATGGCTTGCGTTTTCGTCCTCTACAGCCCTGCCATTTGTCGGGGTGTCTCCTGTCGATCAAAACAGTTCCTCACATCACCTCCATGCGCCGCCCCGCTTCCCTGAAAGCCTCCTGCGTTGCCGAGTCATGCGGATGGTCGGTGATCCGACGGCAACTCCGGTCAAACGCATACCGAAGCCGAGGCCCGAACTGTTCCTCTGCCAGCCAGCGTGCATAGGCGTCCGGTGCAGCTCCCGTTCCTGCTCCCGCCAGGTTTCAGGCAGGATCTTCCAGAAGGTGAGATCCATATAACCGGGCTTACCCTCCCGCTCGGTCTGCTGCAGGGCCCGATCTCTGTCCCGCGCTCCGGGGCTAGGTCGTTTGCCCTGGTACCAGCCTTCAAAACTGATCCTGTTCTCCCGGGCAATCCGGGTGGCCCGGGCCTTCCACTGCTCCGAGCCCTGCAGGGTAAAGCCCCGGGGATAGCGTTCCTCAGCCAGACGCAGCATGGCCAGCACGTCCTCATCGGTCGTGTGTTTCCTGGCCAGAATCTGTTGCCCCCTATCCGTGAAGGCCGTTTCCCGGTTGGCTTTCACATAATGAATGCCAGAGCCGGCAGAAGACATGACCAGTCTGTACTGCTCCAGCAATGATTGATGCCGGCTCCGCTCGGGAAACAGTGATCCCTTCCAGACCTACGTTCCCCGCAAGCCATCATGACGCTTGGCACGTTCTCCCCGGTACCGGGCCCAGGAAAGCCGCTGCAATGTTCCAGGTAGGATCTGCTGCTGCTTCCAGAGCCAGGCCTGATCCCTGACCGTGGCCCGCCGGAACGCTGCCTGGCTTTCCAGCAGGAGACACAGGGACAGCAAGTCGGCCCAACCATAAGCCCGAGCCACGTCATGGATCTGCTGTCATTCCCGGCTCTACCAATCCCTGATTTCGGCAAGCTGTTTTGACAGAGTGAACCGGTAAAGCCTATTCCGCTCACTGTACCAGGCGCGGCACTGCATCTCCTTCTGGGCCTCACTGTCCTTCCGGCAAGCAAAAAGCATGTCTGCCCTGTCAAGTGGCCGGGAAAAGATCCCCTCCTCAAAAGCCCCGAAACGTTTTCTCAGCGCCACCCGGGAAAAGGTCCGGCCCATAACGCCGGCCTTGACGGCCTGTCCTTCCAGCATGATGACCAGACCACGGCCCTTCCGCTTGAAGGTAGCGCCCTTCTTCCGGAACAAGGCATGAAGCTCTGCCCAGCTGCTGGCTTTCTCGGTAAGCGGGGCCAATCGCGTCCGGGCGAGGTGTTCCGCACTGGCCATACCGTGATAACGCTCGAAGCGTTGGGCCTGCTGGCTGAGCGCTTTTCGGGGACGCGGATTGAGGCGCTTTCCTTTATCATCATAACGGGGCGTTCAGGACTGACTGTGTAATCCAGCTTGCGCAACACCCTGTGCAGGGCCTGTTTCAGGGCCTTGATGTGCCAGCCTTTATTGATTTCGGTGAGTGTTTCCGTCAGAGGATCAACCCGGTTTATCACCAGATGGAGATGAGGATGGGCCGTATCCTCATGCAGCGCCCAGACCGCCTGATGATCGGACAGTCCCAGCTCATCCATGAGGGCATGAACGAGCTTGCGGCGTTCCTCGACCCTATTGCGGGATGAGCCACAAAAATGATGGCCTCGGCATGGCTACATTTTTCACCAGTAATCCGAGAGCCCGGATTGGTGATATAGCGCAGGAGGCCGCTGATCCGTTCGCGCTTACTGCTGCGTCGGGCACTGTCAACGAGCTTGATGTACATCCTGCTCCCTTTCTAGCTGTTCCCAAATCTGGGCGGCGAGACGCTGGACAGCCCGGAGGGTTGTCATCATCTCCTGACGGAGTCCCGACGTCCACTCGGAACGGGCCAGCATGTTGAGCAGAGCTCCCTGACGGCGCAGCTCCCCCACCAACTGTGCGATGTCACCCAGGGCACGCTTGCTGGAGGCGGTCCGAACCGGCTGGCGGAGGATCAGGGCGCAAACCAGCTCGAAGAGGGTAATGCCATGGGCCTAGCAGGCCTGCCGGAGCTCGTCATGGAGAGCCTGTGGAACGCGCAGCTGAATGACCTGGGAAACGCTTTTCCGCGGCTGTACTGGAGGAATGGATGGACACATGGCCAGCCCCCATTTCTGCAAAATAGCGTCGCCATTGAGCGGAAAGCAGGTGCGAATGACGGACGTCATGAGCGGGTTGTCGTGCAATTTTGACGCGGCGACGATCATGAAAGCCGCCCTAGACGATATGACCGGTCCGCGGTCCAGTATCGCAACAAGCGGAAACGTCACAGCAAAATCGGTTGTCTGTTGCAGATGGAACCGGCAGGAAAACAGGATCGTGAGGGAAGCCAGCGACAGGCCATTCAATCCCGATCCTGAATAAGGAGGAATAATAGACAGGATTGGGGGCGCATCCAGCATGGATGCGCCCTTAGGCTGCATTGACAAAAGATTTATACAATCTGTCTGAGTTCTGCTTCAGTGGTTGCTTCAACGCAGACGATAAGGTGGAGCGGAGATGGCATGAGGTGATCTGACAGATCAGGAATGAGCGATGATTGACCCGCTTCTTCCACCTGAACGCGCGTATTGGACGCACCCGCTGAAGACAATCGCCGATTTCTTAGGGGTATGTTACATGTTCTACGGACGGATTGTCCCTGATGGGACATAATTTATGCAAACCAGTCTCCGCAAATCCCGGAGCAATCTATAGGGTTGAGGCGATACGTCATGGGTAACTCACAAAAAGGTCGAAACAATATCATATCATCTCATCAAGATAATAGACACAGCGACGCATATCACCGAGCACTCAGGCAGTGCGCACATGTCGCCCGAGAGGAATTTAAAGTCGCCGTTAGTGCCCTCCACGATGCCGAGCAGGTTGGGCGGAAACTGAAGGCATCAATGGCAGCTATTGCGCGTCGTGTCCCGACTGATGGCGCAGCCATTGAAGACGCCAGAACACGACTTCAGGAACTCGACGCAAAGCTTGAGACGACGCTAGTGGACTCTCTCTGTGCAACAAGGACTGCTCTCCATACCAAGAAGAGTGTCCTCAATCGTTTTACGATCACGCTCTTCGGCCGAACGATGGCAGGCAAAAGCACGATCCGTGAGACGCTTACTGGCGGCGATGGTACCACTATTGGTAAGGGTGCCCAGCGTACAACTCGCGACGTGCGCGAGTACGTCTGGAACTCCCTCCGCATCATTGATACCCCTGGTATCGGGGCGTACGAGGGTGAAGAGGATCGCGCGCAGGCAATATCGGTAATCGACGAGACCGACGTCGTATTGTTTCTTGTCAGCTCCGACGGGGTTCAGGAGGAATCGTTCAAAGGTATGAGGGAGTTGCGCCAGCAGAACAAACCGATAATTTTCGTATTGAATATCAAGCGAGATCTCGAAAAATCAGTAAATATGCGTCGGTTTCTGAAAGATCCACGAAGCATATTTAACGAAAACGAGATCCGTGGACATTTCGACCGCATCTGCGAGCTTGCCCGTGATTATCTTGGCATGAGCAATGTGGAGATATACCCGATCCATGCACAGGCAGCATATTTTTCTACTCGTCCCGAGTATAAAGAAGATGCGGAACTTCTTGCGGATTACTCTCGTCTTGGAAAACTCCTTCACGCACTTGAGGTAGAAGTTTCCCAACGAGGTATTGTCCGTCGATTGCAGACCATCATAGATGGTACCCAAATTTCGTTGCTTGATCTCCAAGAGGAGCTTGGTAAGCAAGCAAAAACTGTGAGGCAAGTGGCCCATCACCTTAAAGATAAATTCGAAGAGCTTGACGCCTGGCTTAATGGCTTCATCCGGGCAACAAAGACCCGTGTAGAGACGGAAGCGAGCCAGCTCGTGCAGCCGCTCCGCGCATCGCTGTCTGCGTTCATTGACGAAAATATCGAACGAAAGGATGTCGGTGAACGCTGGAATCAAAAGGTGGTAGCGCTCGACATCCAGGGCTGGCTCAAACGTCAGCAGACGGTTATCCTTGATGAACTTCGCGCTTGCCTCGATGAGTTTTCACGAGAAATGTCAGTAAAGTCGAAAGTGATAGGAGAGTTCGACACCGCCAACCCATCACAATTTGATCCGTGGGATGTGAAGCGATCCCTGCATTGGCTCTCTGCCGCAGGGGGGGCCATGGCCAGCGTTTCCGCTGTAGCGGGGTACTTTGGCGCCGCGAACTTTTGGAACCCAATTGGGCTGACCGCTGGTGTCATTAGTGTGATCCCTCTAGGGCTATCGTGGTTTTTTAACGATCGCGAGAAGAAACTTCAAGGTCAGAAGGCAAAGGTGACCTCCGATCTTCGCAAAAATATCGATAACCTTGAGCGTGAAGTCGCTAGCAGCTTGAAGAAATGGTTCTATGACAGTGTGACAAGCCGATTGGTCCGCGCGATTCGTAAGGATACACGGCAGTTCTATACTGGCATGGGCAGGATTTCTCGATCCCTGGATGATGGGGCCCGTCAGGTAGCTACCATTGTTGAGGGGCTCAATCGCCGCCTTCTTGTCCGCACGGGGCAATTCATTCACATGCCCGTGGAAGAAGCTCTAATAGCCCGTGTAGTTCGTGATCCTGGCGTTCGCATCAAGTTCCTTTGGAGGGGGAATATCGAAAACGCAGCATTCTGCAAAGAAGTGGGTCGCGCGATCAACGAGTGGGTTGATGAGATTCCAGAGGTTCCTGTCGCTCAGAAGATAGCTGCTGCCCTGCGGCCTGCCAATGTCTTACCCACGAATGTATCAATCTCGGCCCGATCGGCTCTAGTTCGTGTCCCACAGAAAGAAGTAGGGCGAGCTATCGGAAAACGTGGTAGTAATATTTCCCTTGCCAGCCGTCTCGTGGACGTACGCATTAAGGTGATTGGAGAGGACCGCGCACATGTCTGATAAAGCTTCTTTCGAATTTGGCGAAATTCTCTCGGCGACCCAGAAAGTTCAGAGTGATCTGCGCGCGGCTACCGCGCGTTCAGAGGATCTAAAGGTCAGAGCTCTCGAGCGCGAGGTGGATGAGGTACGGATCACTGGGGGTTCGTTCGAGCGCGTCCCCCCTCTTACCATAGCCTTCGTCGGGCAGTATAATGCGGGAAAGTCAACAATCCTTCGTGTCCTCACGGGCCGCGAGGACATCGTGATCGACGCTAACGTCTGCACCGACTCGGTTACAGCTTACGACTGGGAGGGGGTTCGGCTCCTCGATACGCCGGGCGTACATGCGGGACGGCCCGACCACGACGAGAAGACCTACGCAATAATCGATCGCGCCGATCTCATCGTGTTCGTTGTTACGAACGAGCTATTTGACGATACGATCGGGCGCCACTTTCGAGAGCTTGCGTTCGGGCGTCAGCACGCGCGCCGGATGCTCCTTGTTGTAAACAAGATGGGCCAAGATCCAGGCTCGCCTGAGACGAAGCAAGGCGACATTGAGAAGGTCACGGCACCGCTCGTCCTTGAGGATTTCCGTGGTGTCTTCGTCGACGCCCAGTCATGGATTGAAGCACAAACCGCTGACGAAGAGGATCGCATAGACCTCCTCAAGCTTGCCAACATCGGAACGCTTATGGACGCTCTCAACGGATTTATAGCAGAGCGTGGTTTGACAGGTCGCTTGTCGGCGCCGCTCTTCACGATGCGTGGCATTGCAGAACAAGCGTCTGCGCTACTATCAACGGATTTTCCTCAAGAGCGTGCCGCGCTCGAACTCCTTCATCGCAAGCGAAGCATTTTTCTCGCATCGCGAGGTCGTTTGCGCGCAACGATGAATGGTGTCATCGCAAGAGCTGTCGTCGATATCGGGAGTTATGGCGACGAGGTTGCAGAGTCGATCGAGCCAGGCAAAACCGAGAAAGACGTCGAAGCACTTCATACCCGTGCCCAGGCCAATGCCAATGCTCGCAGTGAGGCGCTTTCTGAAGAGGCTCGTTTATGCATCGAGACAGAATTCAGCGAGTTGCGCCATCAGTTGGAAGCCCTCCGTGATGGCGTACTCGCGCGTGAACTGACTGGACAGGTTGAAGGCGAAGCACCTAGGGACGCTTATCTCGGCGACTTCGCATCCCTGGCATGGAACTCGCCTTCAAAAGTAGAAGTTCTTGCCGATTGGCCCGTCAAAGCCAAGAAGATCGGAAGCGTTGCAAAGGACATCGGGAACTGGACAGCTCGATGGGCCACGGGATCTACTGCTGAGGGAGTTTCCGCGTTCAGTGCCACGGCGGCTCGGGGAAGTGACGCGCATAAGGTTGTCTACAACGTCGGGAGATTTTTTGGCGTAAAATTCCGACCTTGGGGGGCCGTCAATGTAGCCCGGGCAATCGGAAATGCCGGTCGGTGCGTTTCCGCAATTGGCGGTGTCTTGTCAGTCTTCGCACAGATCGCTGAAGACCGTCAGCAGGAACAGCACTATCTACAACTCCGCAACGCGCGCGACGGCGTTCGTTCCGCTTATCGGGATTCTGCCTTGTCAGTTCAGGCTTTATTTTGGGAGCAATTCGAATTGTTTTCCAAAGAGTTTTACGATTCTGAGTTACTTGCCATAGATAAAACCGTTGAAGATCTTGTCGGAAAGCGCAATGAACGAAAGTCTGGAGCTGTGGATTTCCAAAATCTGAAGCGACGTATTGAAGAACTGATCAAGCTAATTAATGTGAGACAATTGCCTACCCCGTAGTTAAGTATTACGCAAGCTCAATCATCGTATTTAAGGACCAAATTGATCTTAAGATAAACAGCCACGGGATTGACAGTGACCGAAATGCTTAGGTTATTTTGACAAAGAGTTAAGTCAGAGTTTTGCGGCGGCGAACTTGAAAAAGCTCATGAAGGACAAAGCTGTCTTGTCGTAGCGATTTGCAATGCGCTGCCTCCGCTTGAGATGGTTGAACATCCACTCGATGCAGCTGCGCCCTTAGTAGCACTGCCAGTCTGTTTTCTACGGTACACTTCGGCTTTTGCGTGATGGAATGGACGGCAGGATACCACCTAGAAACAGATCCTGGCGAAAACTGTCGCCGTCATAGCCTCGTTCAGCCAGCATGGCCCGGAGTTTAAAACCGGCAACACCAGCAAGGCATCTGTAGCTTTATAAGCTGAAACCTGACCTCCTGATGAGGACAAAACCGAAAGGGCATCCCTGATTGTCGCATCGGGCGCGACTTTTGCTCGTAAAGCCGCCGCGTGATCGACTAAAACCTTTTCTTCAATGAGCCCCCTTTTGCACCCGTGGCCTGTGATTGAGTACGGACGATGATACCATCAATCATATGCTGCCAGCCATCATTCAGTCCCAGATCTATAAGAGTCTGAAGCAAAGCATCCCTCACGCCCCGTTCAGCCCGATGGTGAAATCTGACATAAACGGAGTTCCATATGCCGTGGCGTTCATGCCTGTCCCGCCAGGGACAACCCGTCCGCAGAACATGCAACATCCCTTTGAGAAATCAGCGGTTATTTCGGCAGGGCGGCCCCAACACCCATGCTCATTTTACTGAGGCCTTCCCCTTGAAAGACAGTTCCCATTATAAAAGAAAGGCCAACGAAAAAGGAAAATGAACCTTCTCCACAAAAACCTGCGCTTCAGCTTCCGACAGGCCCTTTCCATAACGCTCATAGGTTTTCCCACCACGATGACCAAAAACCTTGTTGGATAGTTCCAGTCCAATATTGGAGGCAGACAGCATCTGCCGGAAATGATGCCGGAAGGAATATCCCATGAGGTCCAGATCATCGGGGAAAACCGTACGGATCAGCCGGTTCAACCGGGTCATGCTGGCCTGCTCGGAACGCAGTCGGCCTGAGGGTCCTTCACCATAGATGAGAGGACGGTCCAATCGCTTCTGACGAGCCGCATAGTCAAGAAAGCCAAGCTCTTTCAGTTCGTCAATCACCGAAACCAGGCGAAAGGCATTCTTGGTTTTTATGCCCGCCTTCCGGACCGGAGGTCAATGCAGGGAATGTCCCCAATCATGACCAATTCGGAGGGCGCTTCCATAAGCTCTCCACCCCGCGCCCCTGTCATGGCGCACAGGACCGCAAGCCACCAGCCATCATCCTGTCCCGTCGCGGCAAAAGCATCCGACTGGAAAAAGCGCTTCAATTCGGCATGGGTAAAGGAACGTCGCCTGTCCTGGGCATTCTTTTCTTCCATGGTTGGCTTGCGGGAACGGACCAGTTCAAAACCGTCATCCTTCACAGGTAATCCTTGCCAATCGCCCAGCGCAGGAAGCTCCTGACCTCGCCAAGCTGGCGCTGGATCGCCTTGTAGCTCAAAGGGCGCTGGTGACGCTCACTGACAAAGTCGCGCAGGAAATCGGCCACATCGACAAGGTCACGCTTGACCAGACTGCCAAGCGGCTTCCTCTTCCATACCCGTTCAAGATAGGAAAAGGTGGTTTTCATGCCTGAGACGCTCTTGGCCGCATAACCGGGATTATCCTGCCAGAATTCATCCAGATAAGCCTGCCACGGCCTTCCAGTAACCAGCGTAGGGCATCCTCATGATTGTCTGACTTCGGCACCGTGGCAGACTTGGGCAGTTCGCCTATCTTCAAGAAAGAGCGAAGAGCCGCCAAGTGCTTGGCCTGTTCGGCATTGGCCTTATAAAGCGCCTGGAATTTCGACTGGCCATACAGGAACATCAACCGGCCTCCCGTTCCGCTGCGTAAGTGTCATCAGGGGTGCTTCCCTTGGAGACAGTCTTCCGGAGCGTTTCAAGGAGCGCCTTGCGGTCGGTCAGAAGCCCCCGATCCAGATAATCCCGGAAGGTTTTGAGCACATGAGACATCCGGTTGCGGGCCTGATGATAATCGGTCGTCTGGAGGGAGAGAACGACTTCCTGCCCGAAACGCTCTGTAAACGCGGCGAGAGTCGTGCCCGGAAATAATAGCCGTCACGACGTCGTATGATAAAATTGGGCATTGTATCTTTTCCCATGGTCAACACGTAACACGTGCACGAGACACAAGGAAAAAGAAAAACCTCAAAAACGGCAGTTTCCCGGGGAAAAGGATCTTGGCGGAGGGGATGGGATTCGAACCCACGATACGGGAGTTACCCGTATAACGGTTTAGCAAACCGCCGCCTTCAGCCTCTCGGCCACCCCTCCGCTATAAACGGTTTTTACACGGCGTTTGCAGGACGTTTTGTAGGGGGAAACGCGCGTGACGTAAAGCCCCCTACACCATTCTTTTTACGATTTTATGAGGCTAAAAGTTTCTTCAGCAACTCATTAACCATGGCCGGGTTGGCTTTACCTTTCATGGCTTTCATCGTTTGCCCAACAAAGAAGCCAAAGAGCTTATCTTTGCCGCTCTTATATTCAGCAACTTTATCCGCATTCGCTGCTAAAATCTCGCTAATTGCCGCTTCAATCGCGCCTGTATCCGTCACTTGGCGGAGGCCCTTACGGTCCACAATGGCGGAAGGTTTATCACCTGTCTCCACCATATCTTCGAGAACCTCTTTTGCGATTTTCCCGTTAATGGTGGAATCACTTATCAAGGCAAGAAGCTCACGCAATGATTCAGCAGAGACCGGGCTATTCTCAATCGTCCGGCCTGTTCGATTCAATGCTGCGAAGAAATCACCCAAAATCCAGTTTGTCGCCAAGCGTGCATCTGCCCCGCGTGCCACTGTCTCGTAAAAGTCCGCTACAGATTGTTCAGCCGTCAGAACGCCCGATTCATAGCGAGAGACGCCGTATTCTTTCTCCAACCGTGCGCGCTTATCCTCTGGCAATTCTGGCAGAGCCGCCTTCAGCTCATCCACCCAAGATTGCTCTAGCACCAAAGGCAGGAGGTCCGGCTCTGGGAAGTAGCGGTAATCATGCGCATCTTCCTTGGTCCGCAGAGAGCGCGTCTCGCCCTTTACATGGTCAAAAAGGCGGGTCTCTTGGTCAATTTCCCCACCAGATTCCCACACATCAACCTGACGCTGCGCTTCAACTTCAATCGCCTGCATGACAAAGCGTACGGAGTTCACATTCTTAATCTCGCAGCGCGTACGATAGCCCTCTTCCCCTTCACGCCGGACAGAGACATTGACATCCGCACGCATGGAGCCTTCCTCCATATTGCCATCGCATGTCCCCAAATAACGCAGAATCTGCCGTAATTTGCGGATATACGCCCCGGCTTCTTCTGGGGAGCGAATATCGGGCTCACTCACAATCTCCATCAACGCCACACCAGCGCGATTGAGGTCGATGAAAGAGCGTGTCGGGTCTTGGTCGTGAATGGACTTCCCGGCATCTTGCTCCATATGCATCCGGGTCACGCCGATATGCCGGGTTTCACCATCGGCTAGCTCGATCTCGACAGTGCCCTTCCCCACGATTGGATGCTCAAACTGGCTAATTTGATAGCCTGTCGGCAAATCCGCATAGAAGTAATTCTTCCGGTCAAAGCGACTGAAAAGATTAATCTGCGCTCGCAAGCCAAGCCCTGTCCGTACCGCTTGGGCTACGCACTCACGGTTCAAGACAGGCAGCATACCAGGGAAGCCTGCATCAATCAGGCTAACATGGCTGTTAGGCTCCCCGCCATAGGAGGCAGAGGCCCCAGAAAATAGCTTCGCTTGGCTTACAATCTGGGCGTGGACTTCCAACCCGATGACCACTTCCCATGCGCCAGTTTCACCAGTGATTCGATACGCGCTCATGCTGATACCCCTGCATGGATAGTAGGACGATGGGTAAAGGACGCTGCTTTCTCCAAAACGGAGCCCGCGGCTAAGAGTGTTTCTTCATCAAAGAAGCGACCAATTAACTGCAAGCCAAGTGGCACGCCGTGGCTATCCAACCCTACAGGTACGGACAAAGCAGGCACACCGGCCATGCTAGCAGGCACGGTAAAGACGTCATTAAGGTACATCTGCACGGGGTCAGTTGGTTTTTCATCCCATGCAAAAGCCCCAGAAGGTGCCGTTGGGGCGAGGATGACATCTACCTTTTCGTAAGCCTGCAAGAAGTCCCGCTGTAACAAGGTACGAACCTTTTGCGCGCGCAGATAATACGCATCATAATAGCCGGAGGACAGCACATAAGTACCCAGCAGGATACGGCGTTTTACTTCCTCACCAAAGCCCGCTGCACGCGTTGCTTCATAAAGAGCATCCAGTGATGCCCCCGTTACGCGCTCACCAAAACGCACACCATCATACCGCGCAAGGTTGGAGGATGCCTCCGCCAAAGCTGCAATATAATAAGCTGGGAGGCCATATTGTGTATGTGGCAGAGACATATCGACAATCTCGGCCCCTGCCTCTTTAAGCCAGGCAATCCCTTGGTCCCAAACAGCGGCAATCTCAGCTGGGAGGCCATCAATCCGATATTCTTTCGGAATCCCCACCTTTAGGCCCTTCACGCCTCGCCCCAAGGCCGCCTCATAATGTGGGACGGGTTTATCCACACTTGTAGAATCTTTTGGGTCGAACCCTGCCATAGATTCCAACAAAATAGCGCAATCTTGCAGGTTACGCGCCATCGGGCCCGCTTGGTCTAAAGAGCTTGCAAAGGCGATGGTCCCAAAGCGGGAACAACGCCCATAAGTCGGCTTAACCCCTGCAATACCGCAAAAAGCCGCAGGCTGGCGGATGGAACCGCCCGTATCCGTCCCAGTAGCCCCAAGAACCAACCCCGCCGCCACTGCTGCGGCAGAACCACCAGAGGACCCACCGGGCACTAACTTCGCTGTGGAGCCACGCCGTTGCCATGGATTCATCACCCCGCCAAAAGCGGAGGTTAGGTTGGTGGACCCCATAGCGAACTCATCAAGATTCAGCTTACCAAGAGAGATAGCTCCATCCTGCTTGAGGTTAGCTGTCACCGTGCTCTCATAAGGGGGGACGAAATTATCAAGGATTTTACTCGCAGCCGTTGTGCGAACATCCTTGGTGGCAAAAAGGTCTTTCAAGCCGATTGGCAGGCCACATAAAGGCCCCCCTTCCCCTTTTGCTAAAGCAGCATCTGCCTCCTTCGCGGCAAGGCGCGCTTGCTCTGGCGTACGAGTGATGAAGCTATTTAACCCATCATCAAGGCGTTCAATAGCCTCAATATGGGCATCGACCAATTCCACAGCGGAAATCTTGCGGGCGCGCAAAGCATCCCGTGCGGATGCTAATGTGTAATCAAACAGGCTGCTCATTATTCCACCACCTTCGGCACGGTATAAAAGGGACCTTCACGCTCCGGTGCGTTGGAGAGGACGGCTTCTGGGCAATTTCCATCCGTTACTTTGTCATCACGCAAGCGTGGCTGGGCCAAACCCGTGCCGACCATCGGGGGGACATCTGTAATATCAACCTCATTGAGATGATCGACCCAGCCGATAATTCCCTGCATTTCTTTCTGATGAGCCTGTAGCTCCTCCTCAGAAAGACCAATTCTTGCCAGTCTGGCCATTTTTGCCACTGTTTTCACGTCAAGCGACATGTATAGTCCTGTTCACAAAAAGCGTTACGTTAGCTTCACAGCTTTAGAAAGGATCATACCCTCTTGCTATGACACTATTCAATCCACAGGAGCTACGTAATCAGCTTCAACCTTCACATTCTGTTCTGGGGATAGACCCTGGCAGTAAGCAGATAGGCCTTGCCCTGTCTGATACATCGCTCATGCTGGCTTCACCCCTTACCATTGTGATGCGAAAAAAACTTAAACAGATGCTGCCAATCTTTCAGGAATTATGCACCCAGCATGCAATAGGGGGAATCGTTGTCGGCCTTCCCCTCTCCCTTGATGGCAGCTTCGGCCCTGCTGCTCGTGCTGCTCATGATTGGGCAAAAGATTTAAGCGAGCGTCTTAATATACCTGCTTGCTTATGGGATGAGCGGCTCTCCTCCAGTGCTGTAAATCGCTTTTTGATTCAAGAAGCCGATATGAGCCGTAAAAAACGCGGAGACGTGGTCGATAAAATGGCCGCAGCCTACATGTTGCAAGGCTGGTTGGATGCCACGATAGCCTCTTAATATATCTTACCCACAAAAAAGAGGGCCACATGCTCCATGCGGCCCCCTCCTTATCAGAGCGTCTTAAAGGACGATCAGATGGTCTTACGCCAGTCACCCCAATCAGTGGAGACAGGGCGACTACCAGAGTTAGCAGACTGATACATAGCTTGAATCAAGCGCACATCCTGCATGCCTTCTTCACCCGTTGCAGCGAGCGGTGTGTTATTAGCTACGCTGATGGCTAGATGGTCTAGCTGAGCGGAGAACTGGTTCAATGCTGGGATGGTGAACATCGGTGTGGACCATGTTTGTGTATCCCCACTTGTGCAGTGGCTTACGCTGTTACACCAGTAGCTTGTTGCAGGATCCATCCGCAGGGAGGCTTCCGTCCCTTGCAGGTTGAAGCGGGACATCGCATTGACGTTAAAGGAGGCACTACCATGTGCCACCGCGCCAGAGCGATACCGCATGATCCAAACGATTGTCTCGTCAATCTCACGGAACATCGGGTCAGATGGCGGCATGATTGTGGCCTGAACCTCAATCGGATCCTCATCCAGCATGTAACGAGAGCCGTTCACCCCGTAAATACCGAGGTCCATCAGCGCACCACCGCCAGATAGCGCGCGTGTTAGACGCCACTGGTAGGTAGGATCGGTCGGGTCGGTATTATCGCCGTTATCTGTGCTGATAATCTGTGGCTTACCGATGCTGGTGCGTGCCAGCTCAATAGCTTTATGTGTAACGGGGTCGAAGTGGCAACGATAGCCAATCATCAGCTTCTTGCCAGCTTTCTTACCAGCGTTAATCATACGCTGACATTCTTCCACCGTGACAGCCATTGGCTTTTCACACAGCACATGCTTGCCAGCGCGGAAAGAACGCTCCGTAAAATCAGCATGCAGGGAGTTCGGCAGAATGATGTACACGGCATCAACTTCCGGGTCCTGCGCGATTTTATCGAACGTGTCGTATGTATAGAGGTGAGATTCCTCAATACCATAATGCTTGCCAAGACGACGTGCCTTCTCGATGTCACCGCTGACAAGAGCTGTAACCTTCGCATATTCACACTCTGCAAAAGCAGGCAGAATCTGGTTCACAGCATATTTGCCAAGACCAACAATGGCATAACCAAACTTACGCGGGCCATCATTTAGCGGGCGAAGAAGATTCGGATAAGGGCGTTTCCCCAAGCCAGCCGGCGGTGCTGGGAAACCAAGAGACTGCGCCACAGCGGAGCTTGCCCCCCCTGCTACGATGGAAGCCCCAAGGGCGCCCAAAACATGCCGACGGCCTGTATTAACCGTTTTTTTGGATGATGAATGAGCATTCATTTTAAGTACATCCTCTCCACTGAAATAACGGCCTCGCAGAATTACGAAGCCTAGCGACAAGCGGGAAGATTTTTATACTCCCCGGCCTCTGCGGGGAGGTTAAAGCTGCCTAAAAGGGATTGGCAATCGCCCCTTGTTACGGAATATCTCCATTTACGATCCTGAAATATAAGATAAATCTATCACTGATATAAAATACTTATTTTACAACATATTATAATCAGGATCACGAAGGGTTTATTTTCACTCTCTTTCACAAGGTATAGATGAATTGCATTTTAGACATGGCACAACATCTTTCCTTTAAAAGATGTAGAGAAAACACGATGCCCATGCTATCTTCACGCAAGTAACAAGGTTTTTCATTACGCCTTGAACCATATTCATCGTTACTGCTGACATACAGCATCAATAGCAGCGACAAAAACAGCCTTGGACATTCCCGCCGCTGCGTTTAACACACATCAATTATTTAAGGAGATAATCACCAGAGGAGTGGTGGGCGCAACAGGGATTGAACCTGTGACCCCTACCATGTCAAGGTAGTGCTCTACCGCTGAGCTATGCGCCCCTCTTGGTGTGAGAGGGTATTTACCTTGCCCTATAAGATGTGGCAAGCCTCCATTGTGAAAAAAGTTCAAAAACCTCCGTGCGCACTCCCGCTTCGCCCTTCCCAGGCCGTTGGGATACAGCTCCCTCCTTGTAAGAGCCGGACTCCCTTTTTGTTATCATCCCCACATTCCGGGCGAAATTATCCTACAGATTTTCTCAAAACGACTATTCTTCCCCTCAATGAACTAGAGCGCATGGAGGATCGTTTTATCAATGAACTCCTACAAGACCTCCCCGCTCATGGCCTCAGCCTCATTCAAGCACTATTTCCACGAAGCTTTTGCGACGTAAATCGGGATTGGCGGGAGCTTGATGCCAGCATGTTTTCTCCCCCCCTTATTGAACAAGACCTCATCCATAGTGCAAAAGTACGCGCAGGCTATGGCGTCATACCGCGCTGTCTAGCGCCGGGGAAAAGTATTTACCGTTATTGCTTACCAGTTGAAGAGGCCAGAACGCGCCTTACCCATTATTGGCAACCTTATCATCACGCCCTCCACACAACGCTGGAATCCCTCATTGAGCAATTTGGCACGGCAATTTTGTTAGATATTCACTCCATGCCACCATTAGCCCAGGCAAGGCCATGCGACATTGTGCTCGGCAATAAGCACGGCACCACATGTTCTCATGATCTCATCAGTATGGCTGAAGATTTATTCACCGCTAAAGGGTATCACGTCCAACGTAATGTGCCCTATCCAGGTGGATACATAACAAGCCGGTACGGCGTAATGGAAGAAAATAAACAAAGCCTACAGATCGAAATTAACCGTGCTTGTTATGTAAATTTAGGAACATTAAAACCCAATCGCCATTTTACAACTATGCAAAAAGACCTAACAGACATCTTATCAGCAATGGCACACTCTTTCCCTACTTCCAAAGAATAGGGAAAGAGTAACAGCGTATCTTATTGCTCTAAAAGAAAAGCTACACCTGCCAGCTTATTTGTCTTTGCGACTTGAGCAACAGGCGTCCCAGCTTTATTGCGCACCAAGCCGTTATCATCGACAGACCCTACGGCACTACCTTGGTTGTTATAAACAACGCCACCGCGATCAATCTCGCCGATAATCTTGCCTGTTTTATTATCCAAAACCGCACCAGCAGGACTCACAGAGCCGGAAAACTGCGTCGTGATTTGCTTCACTCCAGCAGAATCTGCTTCAGGCTGGGACGCTGCTACACCCAATGATGCAGCACACAACCCGAGTGCCATACCGGACAACAAGCAAGTCCGCTTCAGCATAGAAGATATAGACATCTAAAACCTCTTTCTATCTCAGACAGCCCGCAGCGTTAGCACATGAAAGACAGCAGGCAAACCATTACGGAATGCTCGCCCCTCCCCATTACAGGTCGTAACGACCACAGAGCTTATTACCATCTGGGTCACGCAAATAAGCTAGAAAATATTGCGCATCACCCACATTCCGTACCCCCGGCGGGTTCTCAATATCCAAGCCGCCATGTTCAATGCCAGCTTTGTGCCATGCTTTCACCTCATCTTCACTCCTAAGAGCAAATCCTAGTGTAAAACCATTCGCTACCGAAGCCGGGTTACCATCAATTGGCTTACCAATCATGAACATCTGGCCGTCTTTTTCATAAAGCAGCTTACCAGGCATCGCCTCGCCTAGAGCTTTCCCGCCCATAACGGAGAATAACGCATCATAAAACTTCTTAGCGCGTGCAAGATCATTCGTCCCTAAGGCAACATGCGTGTAAAGCATAGCCAACTCTCCCAACTCGAAGAAAATTCATTCCTGCTAGGATATGGGGAGGCGTCTCTATCTTTCAATGAGGGCTATAGCCTCTAAAATCTAACATTTCAGTAAGAGGCTAACGTTTATATACATCCTCTAGCCGCACAATATCATCCTCTCCCAAATAAGGGCCAGACTGCACCTCAATCAAGGTGATCGGGATACGGCCGGGATTTTCTAACCGGTGAACAGCCCCTAATGGCAAATAAACACTCTCATTTTCTTTAACCGTAAGGACCTCATCATCACGCGTTACAAGGGCTGTACCAGCAACAACAACCCAATGTTCAGCACGATGAAAATGTTTTTGGAGCGATAATTTCTCCCCCGGACTCACATGGATACGCTTCACTTGGAAGCGATCACCCTGAATCAAACTCTCATAAAACCCCCAAGGGCGGTACATGCGCACATGCTTCTCAGCTTCACCGCGACCTTCATCCCGGAGGCGTGAGACCATGTGTTTAATATCTTGTGCACGGTCGCGATGTGAAACCATAACAGCATCTTTGGTAACGATGATGATAAGGTCATCCACGCCTGTTACCGTCGCAACAACACTATCAGAATGTACATAACAATTCTTGGCTCTGTCTAAAAAGACATTGCCTCGCGTTGCATTGCCGTCACTATCCTTAGGTGTTAGCTCCCAAACGGCATCCCAACTCCCAACATCCATCCAGCCGAAATGAGCAGGCACCACAGCAGCACGTTGCGTTTTCTCCGCCACCGCATAATCTACCGAGATAGACGGCGCTTGGGCAAAGCTTTCTGCTTCTAGCTGAAGAAAGCCTAAATCTGTCTGAACATTCTCAACCGAACGCTCAACCGCATTGTAAATCTCTGGAGCAAGAGCCTTTAACTCAGACAAAAACACCTTAGCTCGCGCCATAAACATGCCGGAGTTCCAAAGATATTTCCCCGCTGCTAAAAGGCGTTTTGCTTCCTCCTCATTCGGTTTTTCAAGAAAGCGCGTGATATGAAACGCTTTCTGCGTACCGTCTAACGCTTTGCCTTGCTCAATATACCCATAGCCTGTCTCAGCTTTTGTGGGTGTCATGCCGAATGTCGCAATATAACCTTTCTCGGCGGCTTCTCGCGCTTGAGAGACCGCCTCTTGTAGAGCGGGGATATCTGTAATCGCGGCATCAGCTGGCATAAACCATAAAATGGCCTCATCATCCGTTTTAGCCTGCCAAAATGCCGCCGCTGCCATCGCCGCTGTGGAGTTACGCGCGACTGGCTCCAGCACGATCCGCGCACCCTCTATCCCAACTTGCCGCAGCTGCTCGGCCATGACAAAACGATGGTCACAATTCCCCACGATAATGGGAGCGGCCTGCAATCCAAGCAGCTTCGTCCGTTGCACAGTCTCCTGGAAGGGTGTCTCCTGCCCTAAAAGCGCACAAAACTGCTTGGGATAGCTCTTACGCGAGACTGGCCATAACCGCGTACCAGACCCCCCAGACAATATTACAGGAACAATCATCCCAGTTCCCTTCATGAACCGACGAATACCGCTCTACAGATATATAGACGCTCTCTTCTCCTATCCCCCTTTAAAAGTCAACTCCCGGCAAACAGAATAACCATTGTAAGAGATAAAATTAAAATTACTTTTTAATAAAGAATGTTTTGTCTTTATCACATACAACGCTACACTCTGTTTCATTAAAAACAAAACCAATAACCGCACCCCATCTAAAAACAATTACGCTGAACTAAAAGGGAAGAATAATAGTCCTAAAAGTAAACTAACTTAATATGCTAGCCTCTACAGCTATAACCCTCAACCAATACAGAGGGTAACAAATGGCACACAACCATAGATTGCATCCGCACCAATCTCGGCCAAAAACCACCTCATAACGGAGCAACTTAACCCCTTGCTCTACCATCCCTCCCGTGGGTCATGATTCATATTATCCACATCGCAAACCCCATCCCCCATGCCACTACCTACATAATAAAACCCTTTATTTATCGCATCTACATGATGGGTAATATCTCCCCACTCATACCCCATATTATCCAACAACCCCCCTACAATAACCGCGCAACGCCAATAACGCCCCTTCTGGGAAAGAACTAAATCTGCCGCATCCTCAGCATGATCCCATCGGACGCCCGCTTTCTTCAACCTCTTAATCGTCCCTTTCCGGTCCTCCCGAAAAGCCTTCAATAACCGCTCAATCGATGGCGCATAAGGGTCTTCCGCATTCGGATCTTGATACATCCGCCCAATGTCACAATCTGTTTCCGCTGTATTAGGATCAGGTGTATTCATCTCCCTAACGAGTTCAGGGTCTAACCCCCCACGAATACCATCCACATACATATGATATATAATCCTAGCACACTCTTTATACCTTCCCTTCTGGGAAGTCACCAATATAGCCGCACTCTCCGCAACATTCTTCTCCACACCGGCCTGCACCATCTCATCAATCATCCCCTGCCGGTCTTGCTGAAAACTTCGCGCCATAATCTGAACAGGATCATTCTCCGGGTTATAAGCAGGCTTCGCAGGCGTCTTATCCAAAAAGGCCTTACTACAAATATGCACCTGCTCAATATCGTAAACAAATCGCCATGACCCAGAATTCGCTAAGCGAATACGCTCCTGCCTATCCTTATCCGGCGGCCCATCATCAGGGAACTCAGGATGCAACGCATCATACCCGCTCAACAGCAAACTCACATGCTGCGCGCACATAGACTCAGGCTTATACTTCGCCCCCCACAAAGCCTGCCGCGCTAACGCCGCACTCAAGCCCATCCGTTGCAACGCATATTGCTGCTGCGCCGCAACCATCTTCAACCCCTCCTCTATAGGCGGTATCCCATCAGCACAAACACCCAAACCAGGCATCAAAACAAACGCCACAAAACACAAAATACCCGCAACAAATCCCCGCATCACTACCCCCAATACGCAATAGAGCTTAGCTATCTTCCACAATTTGCACGCTGCAAACGTGCCAGCAAGGCTTATGCTCCGCTCTGTAATAATTGTTATCTTTAGCATGACGGTAACGTGCTCTATAGGCACGATAATGAGGCTACACAGCCGACCCTCTATCATCAGTGCATCTCCCCATTACAGATGCGGCCGCTGCTTCCATATGATCGCGCTGGACCATGCCATTAAAGAAAGGGGCACTTATGGCAGAGGGAAATCCCTAAAAATGAATGGGCAAAACTCTTGGACGCTCGCACATTTTCACGATCATGCGTAAATGACGATGAACAACATACCGGCCGTTACCGATATCTAAAAACACTCACTTTTCAGGAAGCTTTATGGTGGATGCGACAGGGATTGAACCTGTGACCCCTGCCGTGTGAAGGCCGATCCCACACGCTTCTTTATCTTCAAAAAACCCAAGTTTCTCTAGTGTTACAGCTAATCCCGAAGACAAACACACCATGGTTAAAAGGATGAAAAAGCTTATAAATCTGGGTCAAGCTTTTGGACGAACCTAAGACAATAAAAAACAAACTTGCAAACCAATTGAGAACTCACCAGACTAAAGCTGATGGGCCGCTACAATTCAGCAGCAGTACTGATCCTGCAGGCCGATAACGTGTCATTGCTACGCAGGATGACGCGCCCTCACCAAGGCATTATGATTAAGCTTGAACAGAGAAATCAGCAAAGTCACGTAATGCGGACTTGGCTGTGCCGAGTGTACGAGAAAACAGGGCCGATCATGTGCATGGAGGGTTCTAAAAACCTCTTGGTATTGAGGCCTACGCTGTGATTCCATTTTCCCGGTTCTGGTTGGAGGAATGAGGAGAAGCGTTTTCTCGGATTGTGGATTTTGAGGTGTTCCGCCGGAGCTGGACAGAGCACTGGCCTATTCAAACGGGAGCAAAGGCGGGTGTCCGCCGTTTGATCTGGTGCTGATGTTCAAGATCCTGTTGATCCAGACACTCAACAATCTGTCCGATGAACGGACAGAATAGCTGATCAACGACCGTCTCTCCTTCATGCGCTTTTTAGGTCTGGGACTGTCGGACCGTGTACCTGATGCCAGAACGGTATGGCTGTTTCGTGAGCGTCTGACACAGGCGGAAGCCATTGATGTTTTGTTCAACCGCTTTGATACGACCCTGCGGAATGCCGGTTATCTGCCGATGTCAGGTCAGATCCTAGATGCTACGCTGGTAGCGGCTCCAAAGCAGCGCAATACCAGTGCGGAGAAGGCGGATCTACGTGAGGGACTTCTTGATCGCAGCAATACGGCGTCTGATGTCTGGGCGGATACAGCCTACCGCTCAAAAGCCAATGAAGCCTTCATGGAAAAGCAGGGCGTTGTCTCGAAGGTTCACAGGAAAAAGCCGCATCTCAAGCCTATGCCATGCCATATCCAGAGATCCAATGCAGGAAAATCCGTTATCCAGTCGCGTGTCGAGCATGTCTTTGCCGATCAGAAATCACAGACGGGGCTGTTTGTCCGAACCGTAGGCATAACGCGGGCCACCATGAAGGTCGGGCTGGCCAATATCGTCTATAATATGCGCCGCTTTCTCCTCTTGGAGCGGATTAACACGAGCGCGTAGCAATACAGAGCGTGCCCCCCTCGCTCTGCTCAAAACCCAGAGCGAAAATCAACACATCAAAAGCCTGAAATCAGGCACAAGAAAAGTCAGACAAAGGTTTTTAGACCCCCCCCACCTCACGAACATGGAGACGTATTATGTCCGCCTTATCCGTTATAGCGATCGATCATCTTGTTCTGAACGTCAATGACATTGATATATCATTCGACTGGTATGTAAATATTCTTGGAATGCACGGGGAAAAAGCATTTCGCACAAAACCGGGTCCAACCATGCCTACATCTTCCCAGAATGCTTCACCAATGTTAAAAAGAAAAATCTAATTGGAAGACAGCTCATTATATTCTCTACGCCATTTCAATAAGTTAGAAAAGTGTCACTACGGGTTGATGCAGGTTCGAGTCCCGCAGTTCGCACCACAGACACCTGAAATAGCACGATTTTTCGGCTGAATGAGGGGCAAAGGCTGTCTTTGCTCCATCGTCCTTCCCCACCGAGGGAAGATTTTATGCTCCGCGTCCGAGGCACCACCTACCACTTCCGCCGTATCGTTCCCCCTGCCCTGCGAGTAGCCTTAAAACGGCGGGAAATCTGGGTTTCCCTGAAAACCGGCTACCAGAATGAAGCCCGCAAACGGGCATCCCTCCTTCACGCCAGAACCACTGAACTGTTCTCTCAGACCCATCTGGCCCTCTCTGAACCAGACGCTTTAAGCAGGCTTGAGGGACTGCGGGTTTCACTGCGGGATTTGCAGAGCGTGAACCTGCCTTCATCTGCTCATGAAACGGGGTCCGTGCCAGTTTCAGCACCGAGGCCAAAACCCCGAACAGTGAAGAAACCAGCCAGAGCACCCAAAGCCCAACCTTTAATGCTCTCCGGTGCCCTGAAACGCTTTGTCTTGGACAGCCCCCATGCCAGTGCTGACACCAAGAAAGCGACCCAGCGGGCCGTAGACCTTTTCCTGCAAGCCTTTGGAGATGCGCCCGTGTCCATCATAGGGGGCGAAAAAGCTGGGGCATTCCGTGACCTCCTGTTTTCACTGCCTGCATCACTGGGCAAACGCAAAAGCAGTCTTACCCTTGAGGAAGAAGCACAGAGAGTCAGAGAGGAAGGTTTACAGACCCTGAGCGGGAAAAGCGTCAAGAACCATATGATGCGCCTCTCTGCCCTCTGGAACCAGTTACACCAGAGGGAGTTGGTCACACGTAACCCGTGGACAGGCTGGAATTTTGAGAATGGGCAGAAGACCGTCAGGAGAAGCTGGACAGCAAAAGAACTCGCTTTGCTGGCCTCTGCCTCATGGCACAGCACTTCGGTGCCAGAACAGACCTTCAGGCTGGTCACCCTTATTGCAGCCTATTCTGGTATGAGGCTGGGCGAAATCTGCACCCTACGCAAGGAAGACCTCCAGACCGTTGACGGTATCCCTTGCTTCCTTATCCGACCTCACACCGAAACCGGCTGGGCACCCAAGACAGAAGCTGGCACTCGTATGGTGCCAGTCCATTCAAAACTGATTGAAGCCGGTGTGCTGGTGCTGACAGAGACCACGGAAGGCCCCTACCTCATTCCCGGCTTGGAAACCTCAAAACAGGGTGTCAGGAGCGCCGCCCTTGGCAGGGCTTTCTCATTACTCAAAACCCGTATCGGCCTGCCGGCAGAAATCACCTTCCACTCGTTCCGGCATACCGTCTCCACCCAACTCAGAAACGCGGATGCCAACATCCGAGAGGTGTGGATTGACCGTCTCCTTGGCCATGAAGCCACCCATAAAAGTCAGGGCACCACAACCTACCTGACCAGCATTTCAACAGCCAACCTCAAGCAAACCATAGAGGCAATCAGCTACCCGGAAACAGCCTTTGCAAACATGACGATTTAAAAGGGAGCCAGCAGTGCTCAATGGCTACCCATTGAGCATCTGGCAAGGGGGAGATACCCCCCGTTGACCCCCTTTTTTCTGTCGCCCGCAACGATGGGGAGCAATTCGCCCGTTTTAGCTATCAGCGCGACTATCCCCGACGTTATTAAACCAACCTGTATTACTAGGCTGTTAGCTCGAAAGAACCGTCTGTGCTTTTCGCAACTGTATATGTATTGAGTGCCTCGGCGACACGGCCTGGATCAGTCACGAACAGGTATGCCCATTCGCCATAAGTGCCCAGTCGGTTAACGCCGCTGACCCAGCGTACGCCAGCCTTTGCTTTGGTGTCCGCGCTATCTGTAACCTGCCCCTTGATTTCGACAATCACGTTTATGCTCTTGTCGGTCACAACGATGAAGTCGGGAATATAACGGGCTTGAATGCCACGATTGCGATAGGGAATGAAGAAACCCAGCCGGTCGTTCTTGACCCAGCGACGGACACCCGGATGGCTATCGAGCAAGAAAGCAGCGCTTTGCTCCCATCGCTTTGTGTCTGCAACCATCGCGTTTAGGTGGCATCGAGTCACGGGATATATCGGTTTGGTTGTGTAAAAATCCACGTAAAGTGTGCTGCCACACCCGGCAGCGCCCTGCGGGATGACGGCCACTTCAGCATCCAATGTCGAAGAGCCTTTCTTGATCGCTTCCAACAGCGCACCAACGGCCGCCTGCATATACTCGCCGACCAGCAGCACATCGCATGGCTGACTGTCGCCCTTGCGGTGCAGTTTTTCGACGAGAAAGCGTTTGGCGGCGAAGGCGACTTTGGGAAACAAGACCTGCATCGGCACTGCCGCAGCACCGTTATCGACGGTCCAGCGGGCGCAAATCTCTTTCGCCAGCCGAAAAGCTACCTGCTGCTCACGGAACATCGCCCGCCAGTCCTGTAAAGATAGGACTGGCTTTTCGCCGGGGCCGTAGGCGGCAAGTGTGCCATCTGACGTGGTGAGAGGGGTTAACTCCACGGTCTGCGGAATCTTCATCGGATCGATGGTGACTTTCGCCACCTGTTCCCAATCGACGAAAACATCGAACTGGCCAGACTGGTAATAGCCAGTGACAACTGGAAACGTGATCTCGAATTCGGCTTTTTCTGGTACGGAGTAGATATGGTTAGGATCAGGCTGCGGGGGCGTAGGGCCGGGTGGCGACACCTTGAATGGGATCAGTTCGAACGGCACGCCGAAAACCTTAGCGGTTTCCTCGGCGAACATCTGCGTTTCCTCGTTGAGTGCATAGTTCTTACGCCGCAACGCACGTCCGACCACCTGCTCACAAAGAAGCTGCGAACCAAATGGGCGCAAACCGACAATATGCGTGACGGTGTTAGCATCCCAGCCCTCGGCCAACATGGCGACTGACACGATGCATCGCACATCGCGGCCCGGCGGAATCCGCTCATCGATCCATTTAAGCGAGCCGTCGTTATCGTCACTCGCCGCCTTGTCGTTGTGCTTGCGGACAAGCTCGGCCCATTCGTCTGGCACCTTGCCACCCGGCCATTCAGCCTTACCGATGGTGTCGAGAATGAAGCGGAGGCGACGGGTTTCATCCTTCGAGCCACCTTCCTCGATGTCCTCGATCACCTTGGAATCAATGCGAACCGTTACTTCTTGACCAGGTGTATTCCGGAACCATACCGGAGCCTCACCATACCCGCCTTCGCCTGTGGCAAGCCAGCCATGTACTTCTCGCGCAACGGCAGTATCACGACAGACGACAATGAATACCGGGGGTACCGGGTGTTTGTGCTGCGCTTTGGCAAACTGCTCCCATTCGAGAAACCTTTGGTGCCATTCGATTGCCAGAAGATTGATGGGGGCGCTTGCGTAGTTCATGACAATTTCCGGCGTGATGTTTGTGCCAAAACCATCTTCCTTCGCTTTAGCCTGCACCCAACGCCAGATATTGAAATAAGCAGCTTCTTCAGCGCCACTTACATCACGGGATGGCAGTTGTGGGATCTTCACAAGGCCGGATTCGATGGCGTCCAGCAATCCGAAGTCGGACACAACCCACGGGAAGGGCTTGCCAACCTCGTTTCCTGAACCTTGAATGTAGAAAGGCGTGGCGGACAAATCGACGCAAAGGGTGACGCCACGACGACGGCTGCCGCCAGCTAGTTTGTGGATGCGGTCAAGGCCCTCGATCCAGATGGTCGCCTCACGGGCATTCTTCTTGGCGAGGTCTTTGTCCTCATCCAACGTCTGTTCGTCGCCTTCGGCATTATCACCGCGCCTGTAGGCGTGGTGGGCTTCGTCGTTGAAAATCAACCAGTGCGGACTGCGGCCTTTGCCACTACCAAGCTCGCGACGGATGCGTTTGAACCATGCAGCGTCAGACTCAAAATACTTGGTTTCGATAGTTTCGTTCGCCTTACCAGCGTTCTTCACCACTTCGACCGGTTCACCTGCCTTAACGACCTTGGCAGAATCGCCGTTGACAGTGTTGCTTTCCTTCTTGGCAAGGCGGTGCCAGTTGGCAATCATCACCTCGCCACGCCGTAATTCCTCCATGCGGTGCGGCGGCACAAGCTGGCGGGTTCGGTAAAGGCTTAGGTCACCAAGAGCGGGGTCCAGTTCCTGAAGGCGCTCCCGAATGGTGACGTTGGGGCAGACGATCAGGATCGTATCAGAGAAACGGTCATCACGCGGTGCGGCAACGCGGTTCAGGATCGACCATGAGGCGAGCATTCCCATGACGGTCGTTTTGCCGGAGCCGGTTGCCATTTTGCAGGCGTAGCGGAGGAAGGCACGCACCCCCTCTGCCTTCGTCGCCAGACCCGGCTCATCCTTCGGAATTTCGGGGATGCCCTTGCGATAGATATCGGCGGCCTCGACCAGAAAGATGATAGTCTCGGCGGCCTCAATTTGCGCGAAGAACAGGCGCTGCATTCGTTCGTCACTGCGCCAGAGGTCTAGCAACTCCTTCGTCACCAATGATGCGCCATCATAGGCGACGCTACCGGAGCGCGTTCCTTCGCGCCATTCCTTTACACGCTCGCGGATGAGGTTGACGATTTGCAGTTCAACCTCTTCTCCTTTCACATCCTCGAAGAGATCGGCTTCAGCACGGCCACGCCGTCCCCGGCCCGAATGTTCGGGAACGCGATAGAAGTAGCTGGCCCGACGTCGCCCGTTGGCCTTTACGGGCACCTTGCCGCGCTCAATCTGCCAATGGCATTGGGGCTCGATGAAGGGCGAGTTGATAATCGGAGATTCGACCTCTGGAACGGTAACCGTCGGTTCTTGCTTTTGCCGCGCGCCCATCAGTTATCGCCTCCCGGCGTCTTGACGGTCATCAATTCATTGCCGCGCTCGTCGATGACCTTGACCGCGATGCGTCGCTTATCGCCAAGCGTGAATGGCTCGCTTACCGTCCCGGCCAGATGTTCCCATACGTTTTCGGCGAATTGTCCTTTGAGGGATTTTTGCAGGTTATCCCATGCGCTTGTCTTTGGGAAAAATACTTGCGAGGCGAAGAATGCCATGCCGTTATAGTTGGTATCGAGCATCCAGCATGGCAGATTTTCCGCCTTCACTTCGTCCGTTTCCATCGTATCGGGGCGGAAAATGTCCAGCCCCTTGATGACAACGCGGTGAAGCGGAGTCCCGTCCTTGTTCTTGCCAGCTTCTTCCAGCCGCACGTCCGGGAGACCGGTAATCGAGAAAATCTCGCTCGACCTGCTAGTTTTGAGCAAGTCGGACATCACCACGTCCGGCGTAACGGCGATGTAGATGGTGGGCAGTTTCAACTTCGCCAGCATCCCCCGCGCATTGGCGTCGATGGCGAAGCCGAACAGGAAGAGTTGGCTATAGCCCTGCCGTAACGCCTCAGTTTGGGCGTTGAACACATATTCGGAACCGATCGCGCCATCTTCGGGACCGAACACGATGGCGATGCGCTTCTCCGTGCCGTTACGGGCGGTTCCCTCGGCATGGAGATATTCACGGTCGGCAAGTGGGCTGACGGTTTCCAGTTCCACAGTGATATTGCCGGGCAAATTGAGCGTTTTGCTCTGGCGCAGCACCTCGATCATACGATCCAGGTAGGCGCGCGGACTATCGCTTGTCGGGTGCGGCGACGGGGCGGTGAAATCTTCCTCCATATTCATCGCCGCTTGAATGGTGGCTTCGACCGTGAAGGGGCCACAAACGCGGGTGACCTTGTCGTTCACCTCGGCGCGGTCGATGATTGTTTCCAGCTTTGGGTCTTCATCGTTGGCGATGGATTTGAGTGTGATGCGCGGAACAAGACCGCCGACTTCCACGCCCTTATTGTTCCGCTTGCGCTCATAGATGAAACCGCCTGCAGGGCCTTGGGCTGGATTCCTGAGCCTATACCATGGGAATGTGCTAGTCAGAAGACGCTGCCGGGCCAGCGCAATCGGCACGCGCGATGTATCTACGGTGATCCAACGCCGGCCCCATTGTTCGGCCGCGTAGGCGGTGGTGCCCGAGCCGCAAGTGATATCCAACACGAGGTCGCCTGGCTCGGTCGTCATGTGGATGCACCGCTCGACAACCTTCACCCCGGTCTGAACAACATACACTTTATCGTCGGTGAAACTGCCGGTGATGGTGTCGGTCCAGATATTGCCCAGTTGCTGGAAGGGAAAGTCGTCTGCGTAGCGTCGATAGCGGACGCTATTTTTGGCGACATGGATGCGCCCCGCCTTACCCAGCCTGTTCATTCCGTCTGGGTAGTTGGCTTTCCAGTGCGAATTGCCACCGGGCAGATATGTTTTGCCTTCAAACTCGAAGGGTTGAGGCTCGGAGGCGGCGTTCTGCGACTGAATGTTATCGGGATTGTAGAGCTTGGCATCTTTAGGCAATTCGGCTTCGCCGCGCTTTTCAGCGGCATTGACCCCTCGGTAGCTCCCATCTGGCAACAAAACCCATGTCGCATTGCCTTTTCCGAGTTCGATGGGCTGCGGCTGGAAAATCTTATTATAGCGAACGGTATCCTTGTCCTTGGAATACCAAAGCAAAAAGTCGCCCATCGTGGGCAAAGTCGTAGAATCGAAACCTGATGTCGTTTGAAAGCTGATTTGCGAGACAAAACCACCGGGAAATACCTCATCCAGAATTTCCCGAACATGATGTACGTTGTCGTCGGAAATCTGAACAAAGATTGAACCGGAAGGAGTCAGTAGCTCGCGCGCCAGCATTAATCGGTCACGCAGATAGGTCAGATAGGAGTGAAGCCCCAGTTCCCATGTATCCCGGTAGGCTTTCACCATTTCTGGTTCACGGATCATTTCGTCGTCGGAGCCGTGGTTGACCCGGTTCTTGCGAACGAAGGGCTGAAAGTTCGATCCGTATTTCACGCCGTAGGGTGGATCGAAGTAGAGCATCTGCACCTGACCACCCATCCCCTCATATTCGAGCAAAGAGTTCATAACCTGCAACGAATCCCCAAGGACAAGGCGATTGGTCCATGGCCCCTTATGCTCGTAGGCATCCAATCTGTCGGCAACGTCCAAGTCCGTGTCGCCGAACAGGTCGAGATTGGTGCCGACTGCCTTGTGAGATTGCAGGGTATCGAGGATAGCTTGGGTGGAATGGCGCTCGTGAACGAACAGAGGAAGCGTGGGCACTGAGATCTGTCGGCGCTCGGCCTTACCTGCCCAATTCAGGAAGGGTTTCGTGAGGCTGCGTAACCGGGCTGCGCATTGCGAAAGAGAAAAAAAGCACTCATTTGTTCCCTGCCATACCTGCGGCTGGGCAAACACGGTGGCCTCGCCCTTGTCTGCTGCTTCGGCTATCAGCGCCAGCAGCCACTCCGCAAAGTCACGCTCCGCATTTTCATCCCATGCCAGTTCGGGGGCGAGACTTGAATCGTAACGGTAGGTTTTCGGTGTCTTCTTATTTGAGAACTGTGCTTCCATCCCAACATCCGGGCGCATTATAGCCTTGTCCGGATAAAGATAGGCATTGGCGCCTGGGGAATCGATTGTAGGCGATGCGTGTGGCTGTCCCGACGTTGATTTGCTGAGCGACTGGGCGACGGGCTTTGCGCGAGCAACGGAGCCCCCGCGCCCTTTGCCCTTTATAAGCAAGCCTTCGGCGGCTAATTCATCCCTCTCCGCCTGATAGCGGCTTTCTTTTAGCTTCGGCAGATGCTCTTGCAGAGCGGTCAGTAAGCGCTGATTTCCGATGGTCGATCCGTCTTCAGGGAGAAGGGAAAGAATAAGGTCTCTCAAGGAGTCGGCCATGGCAGTACGTTCAGCTTTCTGTGTTAGGCTTGATTATGGGAAGCATATCTTTTCTGGAATACTGTGTCAGCCCTGCAAGAGAAATGGTCCCGGTTTTTCGAAAAGGTGCATAAGCTATAATTTGGCCTGAGAGAGGACTGGCTTTATGGGCAAAGCTCCACATAAACAGATCAGATTTCATACGATAAAGGGGGTCAACGGGGGATGGTCACTCCCCCTTGCCTGCTGTCGAATGGGTAGCCATTCGACACTGCTGGCTATCCTAAATATCGCGCCGCAACTTGCAGAGAAAACTTTAATGACAAACGAAATGCTGTCGTAACCAGACAGCAAATGCCTCTTCTTCTATACCCCCTGAAGCAAGTGTCACCATAACCTCGACCGCCTCTGATGCAGGGGCCTGAATACGCACCCCATTCACTCTCAGAAACAGTACGCAACAACTCCAAGCTGTCCGTTTATTTGCATCATTAAAAGGGTGGTTACGAGCAATACCATAAGCATAGGCAGCGGCCAGAGTAGCCATATCCGGCGCTTCACTCTCGGCATAATGCCAACGATTTTCTGGCCGCGCTAACGCGCTATGCAACAAATCTTCGCTTTTGACGCCTTGTGTTCCGCCATATTCCCTGAGTGCTTGGTCATGCATAAACAACACCACATCAGGTTCAAGAAACTCTGGTTTCTCCGTCATTATCGCTTAGCCAGTTCCTGAAGCACATCAGCCTGCTCTCGAAGCGTCTCACGCGCCATTTGCATCTGACGTTCCAACTTCAAATTACGCTTCACCAGCTTAATGCCATCGGCCATCTCAACAAGTGTGAGTTCCTGCCCAACTTCCAGACCAAGCCGAATACGTGTTTCAGCAGGAAGAGTAATTCCGATAGAGTTTCCCTGTTTCCGCACAACAACTGTTTCCATGACACATCTCCGTAATACAATTCGTATTACATAACAGAAGCTATTGGCGCTATTCAACAACGAAACACTGATAAGCAATCCGCTAGATTAAACCCTACGCCACTGTCTTGACTGCCCCACGGGTTTGCCCGCAGAGTGAACCCGCAGTCACCATGTGAAGGATGATTTCGTCTGAAATTATCGTTCTGTTTCAATGGGTTGTCTGGTTGGTTGCGACCAAAGCGAGCGGGTTCGAGTCCCTCAGACTTTTACGCTACAGCCTTGAAAAGACGCCATAAAACCGGATGGTGATAGGTGAACGGGACTTTCCCGGTTGTCTTCCCAGTCTGGGAACTCACATGCTGCGTCTTATCGGCTCTCATTACCACTTCCGCCGTGCCGTTCCGGTCGTGCTGCAAGCCTGCCTTGGCAAAACAGAAATCTCCCTCTCCCTGCAAACCGAAAGCAAGTTTCTGGCCCGCCAACGGGCTGCTGCCCTCTATGCCCGTACAGGTGAAGTCTTCCATAAAGCCAGAACCATGCAAGGCCGGTTCTCTGGCAAGGAACTGTCCTCTCTCCTCACCTTCCAAAGCCCAGTAACGCTGGAACCAGAGAAGAATGCTCAGGAAGAGGAGGCAACCTCTACCCCCAAACGGAAAAGCCTCAAACCGAGGGAGAAGCTGACCGGTAAAGTGGTCAGGAAGCCTCAAAGCACGAAGAAGAAACCGTCCGTTCTTATGCTCTCCGATGCCTTGGAGCAGTTTGTCTTGCGCAACCCCAAGGCCAGCACCGATACTAGAGATGCAACCAAAAGAACGGTTGCCCTTTATATCAGGGCTTTTGGGGATGCGCCTGTCAGTGACGTAGGCGGCAGTCAGGCCGGAGCCTTTCGTGACCTGCTTCTTGCCCTGCCCGCAACACTGGGCAAGGGCAAAAGCAGTCTGACGCTGCAACAGGAGGCACAGAGGGCCAAGTCTGATGGTCTCCCTACCCTGAGCAATAAAAGCGTGAAAAACCACATGCTCCGCCTGTCCGCCTTATGGAACCAACTGGTGCAACGGGAACTGGTAACAAAGAACCCATGGTCGGGCTGGCACTTTGAGAGTGCCCCCAAGACTGTGCGACGAAGCTGGACACCACAGGAACTGGCACTACTGGCTTCTTCTTCATGGCATAGCGCCTTGGTGCCTGAACCCACTTTCCGGCTCGTGACACTTATCGCTGCCTATACAGGCATGAGACTGGGGGAGATTTGCACGTTACGGAAAGAAGACCTGCAAACCATCGAGGAGGTTCCCTGCTTTATGGTCAGGCCCCATACTAAAGACGGCTGGTCGCCGAAGACCGAAGCTGGCACTCGTATTCTGCCAGTGCATTCAAAGCTGATTGAGGCCGGTGTGCTGGCCCTCAAGGACAACACCAAAAGCGATTACCTCATACCCGGCCTTGATGGGTCTAAACAGAAAGACAGAGGGGCTACATTGAGCAGGGCCTTCTCCCAACTCAAGACCCGCCTTGGCCTCCCAGCTGAAATTACCTTTCATTCCTTCCGGCATACCGTTTCCACACAACTGAGAAACGCCAGCGCAGACATCAGGGAAATCTGGATAGATAAGCTTCTGGGTCACGAGGCGAGCCATAGAAGTCAGGGCACCACCACATATCTGACCGGCATTTCAATAGCCAATCTCAAACAAACAGTGGAGGCAATAAGCTACCCGGAAACAGCCTTCAAAAAGGGAACGTTTTAAAAGGGAGCCAGCAGTGTCGAATGGCTACCCATTGAGCATCTGGCAAGGGGGAGTGCCTCCCCCGTTGACCCCCTAAAGCGCAGAAAAATAAGGTTTCATCTATGACTGCATACGCCGTCTACTTGGGCATGCGTGCCGGTGAGTAGCTTTCCGCACAGCGGACATAAGCAGCACGGTCTATCTTGACCGAGTTGGGGCCGGGAACGTTGGTTCGCTTTCAGCCATCTCCCGTGATAGACATTGCAGCCTCATCCTTGTGCTCGAAGCTTGTGTCTAGCTAACGTGGAAAAATTGACCTAAAATATTTCGAAATTATATGTCTGAATCGCAGAAAAAGGCCGAGAGGCATAGATACTCGCGGGGGAATTCGTGGCTACCGATATTCTGATACGTTTCCTTGGGGCCGGTCTTATCAACGTAGGTGGTGACGACTCCAAGTTTGACCGGCTGAAAGAAACAGCGGCCGACCTCGGGGCTACCCTCAAGAAAACACCGTCCATGGCCGCGGCGTTCGCCCTCATCGCCTTCGACCCGGAGGCTCCTGCAGATGACCCGGTCATCAAGAAGGTAGTCGAAGCGCTCCAGAAGCGCTGGGCCACCTACGTCAACACTTTCTCGGGCACGCCCGTGGCCGTGATCCGGGCGATACTGCTCGACGCTCTTGTCCATGCAGCTGATGGGGATGACACGATCGGCGTCGCTTTCGTGACCTCCGCCCGAAATGCCTTGCCTTTCATGGAGGCCGGCAACGAGCGCGCGATTTGGACCGATGTGGTGGCAAACATCGAGCGACGCGTCGACGCGCGAGCCGAAGCAGAATGGGCGACGCCGTCTTCGATCACCGTTCCAGCCATGTCCTTTGAAGCTCCTAAAGCCGTCTCCACGGGGGCGACGTTTGGAAGCGTCGATAAGGAGGCGCTCACGAATCAGATTCTGGCGGCTGCCGGTCCATACACTGCGACCGGGGCCAACCCACACTGGCCCAACAGCAACCCGCAGAATTGGGCCCAGGAGTTCAGCACCCGCTTGGCCGCTGCCATCGCCAACACGGTGGATGCGCTCGGCAAGGAAGCGAATGTCGAACCGATCGACCTGTCCGGTCCCTTGAAGGGCCTTGCTCAAGCCGTGACGACGCATGTGGAAGCCGCATTGCAAGCGGTGACCGGCGGCACGGCTGGCCTTCAGCGGCGGACGGACCTGATCTGGTGGAAAGAGACCCTTTACTCACCAAGCGCTCGCGTAAGCTATCGTGGGATGCCGACGTCGACCGCAGCGGCGTTGATGGCGTTCGACTTGCATCAGCAGGTGCCGACCTTTTCGCCGGCCAGCGTCGCCGCCTTCCTTCATGAGGCGGTCCTGACCCTACCTTCGCTCGATCCCGCCGAAGGGCGGCCAATCCGCAGCCTTTTGGAAGAGGCCATGGCTTCTCCTGAGCTCACGCCGTTGCGGGAAGCCGCGGCGCAGCTCGTTCAGGACCTGACAGGCCGTGGGCCGGTATTGGCGCTCCTCGGACACGGCTCCGGCCGCTCGACCCTCGACGATGACGGCTTTCGTGCGCACGTCGGCGTTCCGGCAGCAACGCCGCTGACCGTGCCTGGGTGGGCGACGTGGCTCTTCAGAGAGTTGCAGGCCGCTCGTGCAGCACAAGAGGGGGCGGAGGCCAAGAAGCAAGGGCATAAATCTTGATGACCGAGTGCTCTCGACTTACGTGCTTCGCGCCCGAAAGCACCTGCGACCTAGGTTTTTTGGATCACGCCAAATGCCCAGAGTGGAAGCACCGGGACGGGGCAGCGCAGGGTGAAACGAAAACCGACGAACTTCCGCTCCCTTGGTCAGGAAGCGCCATCGGTCTGGTTGACCTCGGCTTCGTCGCCGGGCGAACAAAGCCGTTAGTCGTCGGCATCGTAGGGCCGCAAAATGCGGGGAAGACCACCTTGCTGGCTGCTTGGTACCTGCTCATCGGCCGCGGTCTGAGTGGTTTCCATCAGCGTCGTTTTGCGGGCTCCTACTCGCTTACCGGATGGGAAGCCGTGGCAAGCGCGCTACGTTGGACACCCGGGCAGCAGATCAGCTTTCCGCCGCACACGACCAGTCGCAGTGGCCGAGCGCCCGGTCTCCTCCACCTCGCGTTCAGGACCGCGAACGGGGAGGTTCGCGGCTACATGTTCACCGACGCTCCCGGTGAGTGGTTCCAGAAATGGGCAGTCAACCGCGAGGCTGTCGAAGGTGAAGGCGCTCGCTGGGTCGCGGCGCACGCTGACCTCTTCTTGCTCATCGCGGATCGCGAAGCTCTTTCTGGCCCAAACATGGGTTCGGCCCGCGGATCGCTCCAAATTTTGGCGCGCCGCTTGGCTGCCGAACGCGCAGGGCGTCCGGTGGCGCTCGTCTGGACCAAGTCGGACGTCGCAGTGGCGCCCGAGATGGAGAAGGCCGTCCGTGATGCCGTGCTCGGCCCTATGCCGGACGCTCGTGAGTTCTCGGTTAGCATCGCGGCCAGCGCGGACGACACCTCCGACACGGGTCAAGGTCTTCTCGAGCTCCTGGACTGGACGCTCGAGATTCGGCGCGAGCGCGTGTCCTTGCCGCCCATCGAGGCTTCAAGTGCTGATCCCGTCTTCATGTTCGGCGCGAGGTGATCATGAGTGCCAGCGACAGATCCATCCTGCTCATCGGCGAGTCGGGCGTCGGCAAGACGCACTACGGCGCGCAGCTCCTGAAGCGGCTGATGAAAGGTGACGGCCAACTGCGGATGGACGGAGCGGCCACCAACCTGGAGCCGTTCGAGGCCGCGCTGGAGAGCCTGAACGAAGGTATGGCGGCCGGCCACACGCCCACCACCACCTATGTCGACAGCATCTGGCCGATCGCGGACGTCAGCGGTCGCAAGGCGGAGCTCGTCTGGCCCGACTACGGCGGCGAGCAGATCAAGACTATATCGTCGACGCGCCGCATCCCTGCGGCTTGGCGCGCCCGCGTCGTCGGCGCACCTGCCTGGCTTCTGTTGGTTCGGCTGCAGCAAACGCGTGTGAGCGAGGACATCTTCTCGCGTCCGCTGAAAACGCTGAAAGGCGCCGACGTTGAAAATCGCGAGGTTCAGGTCTCGGACCAGGCTCGACTGATAGAATTGCTCCAGATGCTCCTCTACATCCGGGGCGCGATCAGCACGAAGCCGTTGGAGAGCCCCCGCATGTGCGTTCTCCTGAGCTGCTGGGACGAGTTAGGCACCGATGAGCAGCCCGCCGTGGTCCTGGATCAGCGGCTCCCCATGTTTTCGAGCTTCGTGCATAGCGTATGGGCCGAACCGAGCGTGCTCGGCCTGTCAGCGTTGGAGCGGCCACTCAATCCCCGTAATCCAGATATAGATTACGCGGCCCGCGGTCCCGAGCAATTCGGCTACGTCGTTCTTCCGGGCGGCCAGCGCTCCACGGACCTCACGTCGCCGATCCAGCGCCTCTTAACTAACACCCTCTGAGACAGAAGGTCGGCGTTTATGAGAGTCGAGCAGGCGATATACGGTGAGGTGCGCGGCGGGCATGCTTTGCGGCTGGTCAGCGACCGCAGCCGCGTTCCCGCCGAGCTGGCGTCGCGCCTCGACCTGCCCGACACAGCGCCTCCCGGGGTGAAGTGGTCGCCCTTCGTCAGCGGCTTCCCGCACGGCGACCGCTACGTGCTTGCCCGCACCTTCGCCGACCCGACGGCATCCCGGGCCGGGATGGTCCTCTCCCATGCTGTCATCGCACCCCTCAGGGAAATGACAACGACGACTGACCTGCGGCCACTTATCGCGCTGCTGATCGCAGCGCCTAAGCCGCCCGATGCGCTTGAAGGGTGCAACGTGCCCACGTCTACCCTTGCGGCGCCCACGGCCACGGACTTGAAACCGGCAGCCGAAGCCCTGACTACCAGGGGAACCGGGCCCGTGGTGCGGGTCGGCGTTCAAGGGTTTGAAGATTTAGCCGTCGCCTTGTGGTTCCACCTTTGGCCCGAACTCCGCGCCCGGTTCGCGTTTCGGCTGAGCTTCGGTCCGCATGATGTGGTCGATATGCCCCAGCCGTCGCTCATCTGCACACCCACCGCATTGGCGGCCCGCTGGACGGGTCATCGTATCATCGGGACCTCTGGTTCGGCCCCTGTGTCACGCTCGACTGCGATCTTGAGCGGAGGCGCGGAGGCTGAGCCTATCCTCGCTTTCGCCCACGAAATCGGGGCGCGACTGGACCGCTTCACGGACTTGCCCCTGCTTGAGCGCGCCTTTGAGCTCGGCTCCTCCTCGAGCCCGAGCTTCGACGACTGCGTAGCCGTCCTTCGGCTCGTCGAGCGCCTCTCGCCCGATCCCACCATGGGTACGGCGGGCAAGGCAAAGCTGGTCGAGAGGCTCGCCTCGAGACTGCAGGGCGCCGCCGTGGCGGACACCCTCCTGCTCAGAAACCTGAGCACAACGGGACTCCCGGCGGCGAGCACGCTATGGACAGGCCTCGAATCCTGGGCGGTCGCAAACAAGTTCCTACAAGCTGAAGATCCGGTCATGCTGTCCGCGATCGACGACGCCCTTTCGGCCACGACCGCGGTGGAACCGTGGCGCAGGGCGGTCCTCGCGGGAGTCGTTGCCGCCGCGCGCTCGACTTCGTTTGGGTTTTCGGCGGCGTTCTGGCGTTGGGCTGAGACTCGACCTGCTACGCTGAAAGCGCTGGTCGACCACCTCCCGCAGGACGGGGGTTTAGAAGCTCGACTGTCTGACGCCGTACCTCGTAAGATCAGTTACGACGCCGGCAAAGCGGTGAAGGGCATCGCGCTCATGAAGGGATGGCTTCGCCTACACGGGTCTGCCGCCGGTGCGAGCCTCTCGCCAAGCGAGGCAGTCCGCCAACAGCTCTCCGTCGATGCCGATCCGGGCAACCTCGACGGGCTCAGAGCCGCGTTGCGGCCGGCTACGCCGGCGCAGTCGCTCGCGATAGCGCTCGAAACGGCTGACCCGCGCATCCTACACATCGCGGCCGAGGAGGTCGCGCGAAAGCCCCAGCTCTTGAAGGATGTCGATTTCAGAACCCTGCCGGCGCAGCAGCTTTGGGCTCAGGCCCTTGCCGCCAACGCCGAAGCATGGCGGGGGCCAACCAACCCGCAGCGCTCCTTTATTTCGGTTGTTGAGAAACACCTCGATGGGGGCACCGTTGATCCAGAGCTGATCACGGCACTCGCCAAGAGCCCCTTGGCTGACCTGAGCGGCTATGCCCGTCGCGCCGAGGTCTGGCCGCGGCTCGCGGATCCCACCCGGACCAACCTCCTGAAAGCCACAGCCGGCGGCTGGCTCGATCGCGCCTCGACGGGTGACGTCGCCCACGCACCGGACCCGCAACTTGAAGCCGCAATCCTCGCAGGTGATCGCTTAGACAGCACACTGCGGACGCTGGTGCCGACCGGCGTCGGCACCAGCGTCCGGATCGTCTCCGCCCTGCCCAGGATCGACGAGCACCGCTTCCTCCGCTGGCTGCAGACTTGGGCGACGGCACGGCTGTCGCTGCCGTCGGGTGATGCGGAGATGCTCGGTCGCCTGATCCTTGACCGCTGCTGGCGCCGCGCCGTCGATGAGTTGGTCCACCTCGCGCGCATGGGGCGCGACGACGTTAAACCGGTGCTCCGGGTGTGCCATGATATGATAAGCACCTTCACGCGGTGGACGCTCGGGCTATCGGCGGTTTCCTACGAGGAAAAGTGGACAGTCCTAGAGGACCTTGCCGCCGACCTCTACCCAAATGGGCCCGATTACAACGAAATCTGGGGTCGAGCCGGAGGACGAGACGCGGACCTGCAGAGCTTCGGTAGCGGGCGGTCCCGGTGGCGGGATGCGATCGGGCAAATGAGGCGAGGCGGAGGACCTCGACCAGCTCAACTGCTCGATGAGATGAGGCGGGATTTTCCCCACAGTGATCAAGTTCGCTATCTCGCCAGCGATCCCGATCTCGGAAAGGGTTACCGGTAATATGCTGCGAGTGCGACTATGAACGACGATAATCGACCTAAGCCAATCGAAAAGGCCGGCTTCTCGAATGGGCACGCCTTGTTAGTGGCCATCGCGGCCTACCCCAAGGTATCGCCATTGCCCCCTGCGGTGATCAATGACGCCCGCGAGGTGAGCGCCGTCCTGACCTCACCTGCGCATTGCGGCTACGACCCAAAGAACGTAACGACGCTACTTGACAGCGAAGCCACGCTTGAAGCGATCCGTCGCGAACTCAGCGCGCTCGCCAGCCGCGCCAAGCCTGACGATACGGTCATGATCTTCTTCTCTGGGCACGGCGCTCGCCTTGACGATCCAAACGGTCCTGAGAGCGCGCTGATTCCAGTCGATTGCGATCCGGGCAATGTATCGGCGACCGTTCTGCTGGAGACCGAGTTATCTTCTCTGCTGGCCGGCATCAAAGCTCAACGCCTCGTCGTCGTTATCGACGCTTGTCATTCCGGTGGAGCCGGTAGCTTCAAGGCAGTCGGGAGCATCGCTGATCTTGGCTTCAGCGAAAAGTCGTTGGACCGATTGGCGCAAGGGACCGGTCGCGTCCTGATCGCATCGTCGCGAGCATCCGAAACCTCGCTCGTGCTCGCAGGCGCGAGCAACAGCCTTTTCACCGAGCACCTCGTGGGCGCCTTGCGAGGCGCGGCACGCACACATGGCGACGGGTTGATCCGCATCTTCGAGATTTTCAACTACGTTGCCGAGAAGGTCCGTGGCGCAGCACCGGGACGGCAGCACCCGATCTTCAAGGCAAGCGATCTGGAAGACAACTTTCCCGTCGCGCTCGATCGAGGAGGCGCCAAGGGCATAGCCGCCCATCAGAACCCCGCCGTATCTGGCGGCATCTGGCGGGAGCTTGAGAACATACTCGCCGACCTGTACCCGGCAGGCCCTCTAGATCAAGAAATCTGGGCGCGCGCGGGCGGTGATGTTTCCCGTCTTCGTCTGACCGGCACGGGACGTGCCAGCTGGTTCGCAGCGATTCAAACCCTTCAACGGGGTGGTGGCGGTGCCCATATTAGTCAGAGCTCCCTAGTTCAAGCAGTCCTTCAGGATTTCCCTCACCACCTCGCGCTGACACAAATGTCGCAGCGAAGCTAACCTTCTGCAGGTACGCAGAGCATCGGCAGGCGGACAAGCGTCCGCTCGCAGGTTGCGCCATGAATGGATGAACGTCGACAGCTGAGCCGCCAAGATGGCCACAGATACTTTCATGCCGTAGCAATGCCTGCTTTAGCGTGCGTGACCCATGATAAAGAGCGGCGGTGTTGGGGGCGCATGGCGGTCCCACGCATCGTGCATGTGATGGCAGCTTCTTGCTTACCGCGTCCGGCAGCGGACATTCTGCTTCCCCCCAATTCTGACATCAAGAGGGGGTTCACGGGGGAGAGCTTTGCTCTCCTCCTGACCAGTTTGCAAGCTAGCGGACACAACGTGTCCGCTGGTTTGCACGGCTGGCATAAAGTTACGGAAGGTCGGACACGAAACAGAAGAACATCGTTACATGAAGGAGAAATGCAGCTTCAAAATCACAGGCTGTCAGAGAGAGATGTGAAGAAATTTACAAGAAGGGATTTGGATTTTTTATCATTTCTGATGCGCTCAATCAGGTTCGCAAGAGCTGTCTGCTCTTTCTGGTCAGCTTCCAGCACGGCAGTATCGGAAGGAGGAGACGATCCCTGTTGCGCTGCCTGTCCGTCCCGGCCGTTCTGGACCTGTAACTGCTGCACGGTGTCATGAATATCCCGGGGACTGGCATGGGAGTAGCGGGCCAGGGAGCGTTCATCCTTGTGGCCGGTATAGCTTTTGGTCAGGGTGCTGTTATAGCGACAGTCACGGGCAATGCGCGTTGTCGCCTCATGTCTCAGATCATGCAGACGAATGTCCTGCAACCCGGCTTCCCGTGCTGCCCTGGCAAATATCTTGCTGTATGTGGCTTCGGTTTGATAGCGGGTGAAAATGCGTGCTTCCGGGTCGGGTGCCCGGCCATGGACTGCCTTATAGTGCTGTCTCAAACGCTGAATCTGTTCACACGCTGCCCGGGTAAGCGTGCGGATTTGTCCGCCTTCCTCGTCGTCATGGGCCTCGGTCTTGTGATGGGGAAGCGTCAATCTGTAATTGGCAGGATCGACATCACCCCATGTCAGATTGAAGGTTTCCTGCCGCCTTGTGCCCTGATTGAGGGAAAAGGTGAAAAATTCCACGATATCGGAAGCATCCTGCGCGGGGATGTGGGACAGGATGGCGGCAAACTCGTCATCCATAACGCGGTGCTTTCGTTTCCTGTCAGCGCCCTTGAGTTTCCTGACGGTCTTTACGACATCTTCAAAATCGGCGTCATGCTCCTCATTGAGATGATCAATGACGACGGAAAGCAGGTTGATGTATTTATTGACCGTCGCCCGGGAACGCGTTTTTTCCCTGAGTGGTCTTTTACCCTTCACGCGGGCCCGTCCCCGTAAAAAGGCTTGCCCTGCAGGCACCGTATAGGGAGCCTGCATGTCCTTTCTGAATTTCGTGATGTCACTGCGTTGCAGGTCTTCCAGGGGGATGCGCAGAAGGGGAAATTGCTCCGGGTTCTGAAGTAGGAAGGCGATATAGCCCTGATAGCTGGTTTTTTTCTCAGCCCGATAATGAAGGTCCAGTAGTCTCAGCCCGCTCTCCAGGGTCATTCCGCAAAATTTGACGCTGCCATGATCCCGGGATGAACGAAGCTTCAATTCCTCTTTCTGTGCAGCCTGCCAGCGCATGGCCGTCTTCAGGTTGTCCTGTAGGGTTCGTCCGGATGAGAAGGTTCTCTCATGACGCTTCCCCTGAAAGCTGAACCGTGCCTGAATGGCCGTCTTCCCCCGCTGGCGCATACCAGCGGGGAAAACAGTCCCTTCATATTTGTTGGCAGGTCCAGGCAAGGCTTTTCCCCAGTTGTCTCAGACAAAATCTTTATTTGAGACAAAGGTATGGAATAATAAACTTACAAAAAAAGCACTTTTTTCAGTTTACCCTAAATTTCCGTTGCAGTTTATTGAAGAAATGGATGCGCATTCATGGTTATTCATGCTGAATGGCATTCCTGGACATGAGCATGGCTATGCTGTTGGTGCTTGTATGGGTATAGCGGGCCAGGGAGGCATCATCCCGATGGCCGGTAACACGCTTGATGAGGGAGGTATTATGGCCACAGAGGGCGGCAATCCGCGTGGTGGCCTCATGCCGGAGGTCATGCAGGCGGATGTCTTTCAGTCCGGCCTCTTTGGTCGCGCGCCTGAAGGCAAGGCTGTAACCATCCACTCTTGCATAGGCATTGAAGACCTTTTGGGAGGCGGTAACACGGCCTGCCTCCTCCCTGAGCCGTAACAGCAGGTCCCGCGCCTTGCCGGTCATGACACGAACCTGCCCGCCAAGTTCCTGGTCGTAATTCATCGTCTTGTGTTTGGGAAAGCGGATGGCGTGGTTGTCAAAATCGACGTCGCCCCAGGTCATGTTGAACGCTTCCGAGCGTCTTGTGCCCTGATGGAAGCAGAAACGGATCAGGGCTGCTGCATGTCTGGCTGTAGGGCCTTTGAAATGGCGGAGGATGAGGGTTAGCTCCTCATCACTGACGCGGCGGCTCCGGCGCTTGTCGGCATTCTTGATATGGGCGACGTAATCTGAAGAAGCATAGTTGGTCAGCTCAGCATCGTGTTCGCGATTCAGAAAATTGATGGCAACTTCAATCAACCCGATCCGTTTGTTGATCGTTGCAGCACATAATCCCCTTTCCTTCATGCTCTCACGAAACTGGCGAATATGAACCGCGCGCAATGTGCCCAACTTGCACTGCACAAGGGGAAGATTTTTCCAGCGTTTGAGAAACGAGGAAATATGGGACACGTAACTGACTTTCCCCTGTTCGATATGATACTGCCCAAACTTTCTCAGAAGATCAGCCACTGTCCATTCGGCAAAGGGGGAAGACGAAGAAACAGTCTCCACAGGAACAGGATCAGGCGGTGAAACGACTGGCTGGCAAACACCTTGTGGAACGTCCTGAGACGCCTTTTGAACGGCTTGCCAAGCGATGGCGGCATCCAGGTTGGTGAAAATATCGGAACTGTCAGAAAAACTCCTCGCGAGACGCCGACCCTGGACGCTAACGCGCGCTTCTATGGTCACACTCCCTCGCAGGCGAAGCCCTGCATGTTTTTCCAGACGACGTTTCAGCTTCTTCCGAGCTGCCACGGACAGGGCAATAAAAGCCATCCAAGCTTCTCCCTGACCCACTCTTATGACCACAAAAACGGTTAAACCTGGGTCAATCGCTAAGAGATGCTCTGTCTCGGGATAGCGAAAAACGGCAGTTTTCTGGGGAAAAGCGTGGTGGATGCGACAGGGATTGAACCTGTGACCCCTGCCGTGTGAAGGCAGTGCTCTACCGCTGAGCTACGCATCCCCGATGGGGTGAGTGGCTTCTACCACTCGTTCTCTTCCCACACAAGAGGGCTACTTTAAAAACCAAACATATGATCTAATGAAAAACCACCAGCCCCATTCTCTAGACCATGATACCCAAAAAGGCGGCATGTTAGGTCACGAATTAAGACATAACCGCCCTCCCCTGCTTGGTCCAACAATGAAGCATCAAACAGCTTATGCGGTTGAAGAAGGTAAGAGCCAGAAGGCTGGATGGTAATATCAGCCTGAGCCAGCTCCGCCCCATCAGCAGCATGAAGATGCAAGCGCGTTTGGGATGGGGCGCGGCCTTCACGCAGGGAGGTCGGGTAAATCAGGTAACAAAAACTCCGTAGTACTGTGCCATCAAGAATTTGACCAAGCTTTAAAAAGAGCCGAGTTGTCAGTCCCGGCGGGGGACCAGCATAAGACTGCGGCTCGTTACGCCATGTCATCATAGTGTTGAAGATATGCCCGCCAAAGCTCGTCTCCGCCGCATGGTCCGTTTTGCGATGGCGATAACGCATTAAAGCATGAGGCCAGCCGTCAGCCTCCCCACCATCGCGGAAGTCATATACAAGCTCTGCATGTCCGGGCTTTTGGAGAAGCTCGTGCAGGGCAATCGCCCCTTGATAATTACGCGGCAAATTGCCGAGAAAGTGCTGGCCACATTCCTGACCAGCTTCATCAAACACATCCAACCGCAGCGGCATATGTGTTAGTGCTTCCGACATCGGGTTGGGTTGGACGAAACTTTCATACAAAGCGGGATTAGGGATGGGGAAAGGCAGTACAAACCCGCGCCCTAAGAGGGGCGACATAGTGCGAAGTGCGGGATCGGGTTGTAAATTGGCGCGCTCGACATTCATATGGGCGATGCGTGTGCGCCCCCGCTGTACAATTTCGTACCGTGGGCGAACCAGATGTTGGCCAGAGCGTAACTCCAACTGGGCAGGCCACCGCCATTTAGGCAATAACGCGCCGACATCCAGCGCAACCGTCTCATAAGGGCCGATAGGCTGAGTGATAGGGTAATGCTCATCCTCTCCCATAGGGTTGAGTGTTATAGCCCCTGAAGGAATGGTTGTGCCGTGGCTATTTTGCAGCCAGAGATATACGGCCTCATCATCATCAGGCGCGGGAAGGGTCGCAAAGCGCATGGAGGGCCACGCATTAGCGTCATGCGTCACAGAAAGGCTCGGGTCACCTTTGCGACCAAAACTATCAAGAGCATATTTTACGACATCATGCCCTTTTGCCCCAATCACATGGATGAAAAGCTGCCCTGTAAAATGAGGGAGATTGAAGCGCTCCCTCACCTCTTGACTATCAATCACCACACCGGCGGCGGGGTTCTCTACATCATGATGCCATTCTGCCAGAATAAGGCCCTGCTCATCGTAAAGACGGAGCCAATAGCGTAAAGACTCCGCCCCGTAATTAGACCAATAATTCGCCGTGACTAAGCGGGTGCTGAAATGTTCTGTCTCGCGGAAAAAGGCAAAATTAGTTGCGAAATTACATTTATCCAAATAAGGCCGCTTATAGGGAAAGAACATATCTGGCAGGCGCGCTATACCCAATGTATAAAGCGGTATAGCCCCTATAAATGCCCCAAGGCGGGAATGCATTTTAGCATCCTCAAATGACAAAGCGAGGATGGCATCCACATCACAATTAGCCGCATGGACAATGGCGCACTTCTGCCCGCCTAGGCCATCAGCCTGACCAACTTGCTCACTATCATGCGTTAAAATCAAAGCCGGTTGAATAGCGGGATAAAGCCCACATAACGTAGGGGCGTAATTATCAGGGTCATAAAAAGCAACTCTCTTGCCTTTTAACGCCGCCTCCAGCGTTTTCATCTCCTCAACAATCAGCGGGTGAGAGAGAGCCTTATAGAGGACATTACCGCCCTGCGGTCCAAAAGTTTTAATGTCCAACATGAAGTCATCCCTTCTGATCGAGCTGAATACGTCGTCTTACTTCTTCCGCCGCTAACCACGTATCGTCAAGATGGTGCGAAGGCATAAATGATGTTAAATCTAAGGAGGACTGAACACGTCCCGCTTTTTGTAAGGTCTTTACAAAACTCTCAATGCGTGAAGACCTACCCTTTAGCGGCAAAATACATACGGGTTTATCTGTTGCCACCGCCTCTGAAATCATCGAGACACTATCTTGGGTTACAGCTAAAATATCAGCACAAGCGAGCAAGCCCATATAAGGGTTCTCCTCCCCCTCGCCATCCATCACCACAGCCCCTAAAGGCTGAAGATGCGCACGCATAAAAGCAAGAGCCTTAGGGGAGGTACGGCGCGATGGCGTGATAACACATCGAACTGACGTTTTGCGTATAAAGCGGGCAATTTGTGCAGCAAGAGCTGCGGCTTCACTCTCCTCAAAACGATACCGCCCATTAGAGCCGCCAAGAAGAACCCCTAGAACCCTCTCCGCCCCTGCACGGATAGGACTATGCCAGCGCTGTGCAGCCTCTGCTAAACGGGCGGGGGTGACATCATGCAACGCCGTGCGAATAGATAATACATTCGGCCCGCTAAGCTTATCATGCTCATTAACAATCACTAACGCATAGGGGGAAAGGCGCGCTCTAGGGTGCTGAATCTGCACGACAGGAAGGCCATAATGCGCCCCCAGAGCCGCCCCTGCGACCCCGCCCTTCCCCCCGATACTAATAATGAGACGGGTTGCAGAGGATAGATGAAATGGTGCAAAAAGACCCAAAGAACGCGGCCAAAACCGAACGGGTAAGCGAAGGGCCCATGAATCTTTTTGTGTTATAACAGGCTGAAAATCCCAAGAGAAACCCGCCCTTTCTGCCAAGCCTCGCCCTTGTGAGCGCATCCCGGCATAATCCTCGGCAATAATCGTGGCGTGCATTGTGAAAAGGCTCCCTCGGGTATTAGGCCATCATCATTTCCTCTCTCTAGCAAGACTATCCTCCATGACCCATAGTGATTTTACCACCCTTGGCCTCTCCGATGCTCTTACACATGCTGCACAAAAAGCGGGCATGACAAAACCGACAGCGATTCAACAGCACGCTATTCCGCCCCTTCTGGCAGGGCGGGATGTTCTGTTACCCGGCCAAACAGGGACGGGCAAAACCGCCGCTTTTGTTCTCCCTGCCCTCCAAAAACTTGCTCATCTTAAAGAGGATGGCTCTACCCCCTCTATCCCGCGCATCCTCATCTTAGAGCCAACGCGCGATTTAGCCATGCAGACCGCAGCAGTGTGCCGCCAGTTGGGCCGTCAACTCCCGCTCAAAACGCGTGTGATTTGCGGGGGTGTCCCACGCGAGCAACAAGCTCTCTCCTTAGCGCAAGGGGCCGATATTATCGTTGCCACTCATGGCCGTTTGCTCGATTTTGTGGAGAAAGGCGACCTATCGTTAGAGCATATTCTCTATCTTGTGCTAGATGAGGCAGACCGCCTTTTAGATGAGGAGTTCTCAGCCAGTATGACGGCCCTTGTCCCCTATATTGCTGACCGTCCCCAAACGGTCTTTTGCTCAGCCACCCTGCCTGCGCCTGTCATGGCTCTTGCCAAACGCGTAACAAAAGACCCTATCCGGGTCGAACCGGGAGAAGAAGAAGTCACGCCGCGGCGTATTCGCCAGCAAGCCCTCTTCATCACAGATGACCAAAAAGAGCCACTCCTGCAAAAACTACTGGAAACTACCCCCCACCTCAAAGACGGGAAAACAGGCCGCACCATTATTTTTACTAAAACGAAACAGCGGGCTGATTCTGTTGCCAAATTGTTGAGGAAGGCACGATATAAAGCCATCGCCCTGCATGGTGGACAAACCCAAGGCGAGCGGAAAAAGACGTTAGAGCGTTACCAAGAGCAGGCTGGAGCCATCCTCGTAACAACCGATATAGCAGCCCGTGGGCTAGATATTGATGATATTCAACTCGTCATCAATATGGACCTGCCTCAAACGCCAGAGCTTTATATTCATCGCATTGGCCGTACAGCCCGGGCAGGAAAGCAAGGCCGTGCCGTAACCTTCGCGACATTTGATGAACGCGCCCGCCTACGCGATATTGAAAAACATATCAATTACCGCATCCGCATCATCACGACCGAGACGCTCTAAACCCATCCCCCTATGGCCGAATGGCGACCATCACGACCATAGGGAAGCAGGCTACCAGCCCTTTTAAGCAGAGGCACGATCATAAATTGGGAAGCGAGCGCATAGCTCCTTCACCTCTTTGCGCACGCGGGCGAATGTTGCTTCATCCTCCTCATCGGCACTCAGCACCGCATCAATCATACGTGCCACTTGGCGGAATTCCGCCTCACCAAAGCCGCGGGCTGTTGCTGCCGGGCTACCGAGGCGCACGCCGGAGGTCACAAAAGGCTTTTCTGGGTCGAATGGTACGGCGTTCTTGTTCGCGGTAATGCCAGCACGCTCCATGAGAGCTTCCGCCTTCTTGCCAGTCACCTTCTTAGGACGCAGGTCCACCAAAACGAGATGCGTATCGGTCCCACCTGTTACGATGTCGAAGCCACATTTCAACAGCTCATCAGCCAGAGCCCGCGCATTAGCTTGCACACGCTGCTGATAATGTTTGAACTCCTCTTGCAGAGCCTCACCAAAAGCTACAGCCTTACCTGCAATCACATGCATCAAAGGGCCACCCTGAAGGCCCGGGAACACCGCCGAGTTAATCTTCTTCGCGATGTCTGCATCATTCGTCATGATGATACCACCGCGCGGGCCGCGTAATGTTTTATGCGTTGTGGAGGTCGTAATATCTGCATGAGGAACCGGGCTTGGGTAAAGGCCAGCCGCTACAAGCCCAGCGAAATGGGCCATATCGACCATCAAATAAGCCCCGACCTCATCAGCAATCTTGCGGAAACGAGGGAAGTCAATCACACGCGGATACGCAGAGCTGCCCGCTACGATGATGCGCGGCTTATGCTCGCGAGCCAGACGCTCCATCTCCTCATAATCGAGCAGACCATCTTCTCCGCGCACGCCATATTGCACCGCATTGAACCATTTGCCGGAATAATTCGGCGCGGCACCATGGGTAAGATGCCCCCCCGCTGCGAGGCTCATACCGAGGATGGTATCACCGGGCTTAGCCAATGCCATAAAGGCGGCCTGATTCGCATTAGCCCCAGAGTGAGGCTGCACATTGACAAACTCCGCGCCGAAAATCTTCTTCAAACGCTCAATGGCAAGATTCTCAACCTTATCAACATCAACACAGCCACCGTAATAACGGCGACCGGGCAGACCTTCCGCATATTTATTGGTCAGAACAGAGCCTTGAGCCTCCATCACTGCAAAAGACGCCATATTCTCCGAGGCAATTAACTCAATACCATCTTGTTGACGCTCCAACTCGGCATTCAGAATCGCGCTAACCTCCGCATCACGCTCCTTCAAAGGCGCATGATAGAAGGAATGGAGGGTGGATTTTTTGATGTTGTCGGACATTCGCTACGCATCTCTCTGCAAAAAAACTCTTCCTTTTTATAGGCGTGAGAGCTAAGCGCGTCTATCGTTGCGGGATAATTACGTTCAAAAAATACTGTGAGGGCCATCATGACCACACCCCTTTGGCAGAGAAAACCAGTTACGCCCCCCACAAACCACCCTAACGGGTTAAAGCGTGTCTTCGGCCCGTGGCGGCTTATCACGATGGGCATTGGTGTTACGGTTGGGGCTGGGCTTTTCTCCCTCACCGGTGTGGCCGCTGGGCAAAATGCTGGCCCTGCGGTGGTTATCTCCTTCCTCATCGCCGCTATTGCCGCAAGTTTTGCCGGGCTATGCTATGCCGAGCTTGCCGGGATGCTCCCCGCCGGCGGGTCGGCTTATGCCTACGCTTATGCTGGCCTTGGTGAGATCATCGCATGGATTATCGGCTGGGATTTGATTTTGGAATATACCGTTGGTGCTGGGGCAGTGGCCTCTAGCGCTTCTGGATACATCACTTCCCTCCTTAAAGGCTGGAACATCCTCATAGACCCCCGCCTCCTTAATCCGCCTCTCACAACCCTCACCTTGCCTAATGGCCAAACCACCCATGCGTGGTGCAACCTTCCAGCAATGCTCATTCTTTTCATCATCACACTTTTGCTCATGCGGGGGACGAATTTTTCTGCCCGCCTGAATGCGCTGGTCGTCTTTATTAAGCTTTTGGTCATTGTTGGGCTTATTGCTGTCTGCACACCCTTTGTCGATGTCAGCCATTTCCACCCCTTTATCCCCCAAAATACGGGAAGTTTCGGGCATTTTGGTGTCAGCGGCATTATGCGCGCTGCGGGTATGGCTTTCTTTGCCTATATCGGCATTGATATTGTCTCGACCGCCGCACAAGATACCAGCAACCCTCAACGCAATATGCCCATCGGTATTTTAGGCAGCCTACTGGCCTGTGCTGTCATTTACATTGTTTTTTCAACTATTCTTGTAGGCGTGGTTGATTATCGTTTACTCGCCCATGACCCAAGCCCTGTTGCCACCGCTATGGATAAAATCCACATGCCATGGATGGCTGTATTGGTAAAAATCGGCATTACCTTCGGTTTTATTTCTGTCCTTTTCGGCCTCCTCATTGGGCAAAGCCGTATTGCTATGAATATGGCAGAAGATGGCCTCCTCCCCAGCTTTTTAGGCCGTGTTCACCATGGGACACGCACCCCTTGGACAGCCCATATCATTACCGCCTGCGCCGCCGCCCTGCTCGCCGGGTGCGTCCCTATCGCCACCTTGGGCGAGATGACCTCCATCGGCACGCTTCTTGCCTTTGTCATTGTCTGTGCTGGGGTGACGACTCTGCGCCTACGTGCCCCCAATGCCCCACGCAGCTTCCGCGTACCCGGTGGGCCAATTATCATCCCCTTTTTAGGGATCATCACCTGTGGGGTTGTTATTGCCTCCATGAGCCCACTCACCTGGGCGCGATTGCTCATTTGGTTGGCCATTGGGTTTATCATTTATTTCGCTTACGGCATCCGCAAGAGCAAATTACGCAACAATTCTTCCCTTTAAGGGTAGAAAATTATAATAATCTTCCATAGAAGCGAGGCATGAACTAGAGAGACGATGAGAGTACCCCCACCATGAAGTCATCCCTGTGGCGTAAAAAAACTATTACCTCTTCCGTCGAGGCCAGCGGACTAAAACGAGTCTTCGACACATGGCAACTTATTGCCATCGGGGTTGGCGTCACTATAGGTGCAGGGCTTTTCTCCCTCACGGGCGTAGCCTCTGGCCTTTATGCTGGCTCGGCTATACCGCTCTCCTTCCTCATCGCTGGTATTGCCGCCAGTTTTGCAGGCTTATGTTATGCCGAACTCTCTGGCATGATCCCTTCTGGTGGCTCCGCCTACTCCTACGCTTATGCTGCCTTGGGGGAGGTTGTGGCGTGGGTCATCGGCTGGGATTTAATCTTGGAATATACCGTCAGCACAGCGGCTGTTGCCTCTAGCTGGTCGGGCTATATTGTCTCCTTCCTCAAGGGCTGGGGGGTCGTCATAGACCCTCGCCTCCTCCACCCGCCCATGACACTTGTTACCCTCCCCGATGGGCAAACAGCGCATGCATGGTTTAACGCCCCTTGTTTGTTCATCCTCTGGCTTGTCACCTTTATGCTCACCCGTGGGGTGAAGGAATCAGCACGGATGAACGGCCTTGTCGTGGCTATCAAGTTCTGTGTGCTTGTTGGGATGATTATTGCCGCGCTGCCTCACATCAATATGGCGCATTTTCATCCCTTTATTGCCCCTAATACAGGTCAGTTTGGCATTTTTGGCTTTAGCGGCGTTATGCGTGCCGCAGGGATGGCCTTCCTCGCTTATATCGGCTTCGACATCGTTTCGACCGCCGCACAAGATACCAAAAACCCGCAAAAATCCATGCCCTTTGCGATTTTGGGCAGCTTGATTATCTGCACGATTATCTATGTGGCTTTCTCGGCTGTGTTGGTTGGTGTGGTGGATTATCACCGCTTTGCAAACGACCCGAGCCCCGTTGCCACGGTTATGGATGTCATCAACCTTCCTTGGTTAGGTTTGCTCATTAAGGGAGGGATTTGCCTCGGTTATTTATCTGTCCTTTATGGGTTGTTAATGGGCCAAAGCCGTATCCTCCTCGCTATGGCACAAGATGGTCTATTACCCGCCTTCTTCCGCCGTCTTAACCCCAAGAGCCATACCCCTGTACCCAGCCATATGCTGAGCTTCCTCGTTAGCGGGGCACTCGCTTGCTGCTTACCCATCAATATCCTTGCTGATATGGCCTCTATCGGTACGTTAGCGGCCTTCATCATCGTATGCGCGGGCGTTATTGCGCTGCGCTTTAGGGCACCCCATGCCCCACGTACCTTCCGTTTGCCAGGTGGGCCATGGCTTATCCCCGGCTTAGGCATTCTCTCATGTGGTAGTGTCATGCTCTCCATGAGTCTTGTCACATGGATGCGGTTTATTCTCTGGTTAGCCATTGGTGCCGTTGTTTATTTCGCTTATAGCATAAAACATAGTCACCTGAGAGTAGGGCACCACCCTACTTCGTCTCATTCTGATTGATCTAAACAACGTGGAGCAAGCCTCATGAACAGGCCCTTCTGGCGTACAAAACCAATCGCTCACACCATCACGGCCAAAACAGGGTTACGCCGTGTCTTAGGCTTATGGCAGTTAATTGCCCTTGGTGTGGGTGTGACTGTAGGGGCCGGTCTGTTCTCGATGACAGGTGTTGCGGCGGGGCAATATGCTGGCCCTGCTGTCACGCTCTCCTTCCTCATCGCGGCCATCGCCTGCGCCTTCGCTGGCCTTTGCTATGCGGAACTCGCTGGAATGATTCCCGAAGGGGGCTCCGCCTATACTTACGCTTATACGGGCATGGGCGAAGGCATTGCATGGATTATCGGCTGGGATTTAATCCTCGAATATACCGTTAACGCCTCCACCGTTGCCGCCAGCTGGTCGGGCTATTTTGCCGCTCTCCTCCACGGGCTAGGCATCCATCTGGACCCTCGCTTTCTCGCCCCAACGGGGGCGGCTGTTATGACGCCCGATGGTCATTTTGTACATGCTTGGTTTAATGCACCAGCCGTCTTCATCATCTGGGCCGTGACGGCGTTGCTCATGTACGGGACACAAATCTCGAGCAAAATTAACCTCTCTATTGTCATCCTCAAACTCGTTATCATTGGTAGCGTTACGGCCGTATGCTTGCCTTATATTAGAGGCACTCACCTCCATCCTTTCATTCCCCCCAATACCGGGCAATTCGGCAATTTTGGTGTTAGTGGGGTTATGCGCGCAGCAGGGCTTATCTTCTTTGCCTATATTGGGTTTGACATCGTCTCTACCGCAGCGCAGGATAGTAAAAACCCACAACGCAATATTCCTTTAAGTATTCTTGGTAGCCTTATAGTCTCCGCTGTCATTTATATGATTTTCTCATTTGTTATTGTCGGCGTTGTTGATTACCGCGCCATGCTGCATGACCCGAACCCTGTATCGACCGTCCTTGATAGTCTTCATATGTCATGGTTCTCTAGTATCATTACACTGGGTATTGCCTTTGGATATATCTCCGTTATTTATGGTTTGCTCATGGGGCAGAGCCGTATTTGCCTCTCCATGGCAAAAGATGGCCTCCTCCCCCCTCTCTTCTCAAAACTTAATGAGCGTAGCCGTACACCGTGGAGCTCCCACATCATCACCGCTATTGTGGCAAGCCTTCTCGCCGCGTGCCTTCCTATTGATATTCTCGGGAAGATGACCTCCATCGGCACATTATTGGCGTTCATCATCGTTTGCCTGGGCGTGATGATTCTACGCATTCGTCAGCCTGACGCTGTGCGGCGTTTTCGCACCCCCGGCGGGCCGTTCCTCATTCCCATTTTAGGGATTATCTCCTGCGGTGCTGTCATGCTCGCTATGGACCTCATGACATGGATCAGGCTTGTCGTATGGTTGCTAATTGGTATGGGCGTCTATCTTTGCTACGGATTGCATCGTAGCCATATTCGTCATTCACACCATTAGGAAGATAAAGGTACAAACATATTATGGTAAGAAGCTCTTTCCCCCATACACGTTTGCGTCGTAATCGTTTTGACGATGCCACACGCCGCTTGGTAAGCGAGACACATCTGCATGTTGATAATCTCATCTGGCCCATTTTCATCTGTGAAGGCGAACAACAACGCCAAAAAGTAAAGGCCATGCCAGGGGTGGAACGGGTCAGTTTAGACCTATTAGTAGAGCATGTGCGTCCCGCTGTGGAGCTTGGCATCCCCGCTGTCGCCCTCTTCCCCGTTACACCGTTGGAAAAACGTAGTGAAACTGGTGAGGAAGCCCTTAACCCTGATAATCTGATGTGCCGAGCCGCGCGCGTCTTAAAGCAGGCTTACCCTCACCTGGCTTTAGTAGGGGACGTAGCCTTGGACCCCTACACATCCCACGGTCATGATGGCTTAATTAAGGATGGTCACATCCTCAATGATGAATCGGTAGATGTTCTACGCCATCAGGCCTTGAACCAAGCGAAGGCTGGCATTGATATTATTGCCCCATCCGACATGATGGATGGCCGCGTTAAAGCCATCCGCAGCATTTTAGATGAACATGACTTCCACACAACGCGTATCATGGCCTATGCAGCCAAATATGCCTCTGCCTTTTATGGCCCCTTCCGAGATGCTCTAGGCTCCAACGCTCTACTGAGTGGTGATAAAAAGAGCTACCAGATGGACCCGGCTAATAGCGATGAAGCCCTACGGGAAGTCGCTATGGATTTAGCCGAAGGGGCGGATATGGTGATGGTCAAACCCGGGATGCCCTATCTTGATATCATCCGCCGGGTACGTGACACATTCTCCGTGCCGACATTTGCCTATCAAGTCTCTGGCGAATATTCCATGATTATGGCCGCTATTGAGAATGGCTGGCTAGATCGCGAAAAAACTATTCTGGAAAGCCTCATCGCGTTCCGCCGGGCTGGCTGCCATGGCATCCTGACCTATTTTGCTGTTGAAGCAGCGCGTCTGCTGCGTGGTCGTTAAGCCACGCTTTTCCCCCTCTCCTCTCCGTAGGAGACGGGGGAGCCTTGCCCATAAGGCAGGCCTTGAGGCGGAAAAATTAGCTGAAGATTATCTCCATCACCAAGGCTTCACAATCTTAGCCCGCCGCTATCGCACAGCTTATGGGGAAATTGACCTGCTTGCAGCCAATGATGATTACTTGCTCGCCATTGAAGTCAAACAACGTACAACCCTAAGCGAAGCCCGTTACGCCGTTTCCACACGTCAAAGCCAAAGGTTATTACGGGCGTTTCAACTCGTCATTGAAACCCATCCAGAGTGGCAACGGGAGAATAGCCGATTTGACGTCATCATCATGGATGTAGCTGGTGAGATTGACCATATCCAGGATGCTCTACGACTTACTTAAAGCATCAAAAAAGCCTCACCGAATTACTTCAATGAGGCTTTAGAGCGGATCACACGGCGGTAGAAAAGAAAATTTTACCCACGCCGATGATGAAGATTCCTATGATGCTTCACAACGACATGACTGTAATAAGAGACGTTACGCACTGTCGCACCATTATGATGCCGGCTAGACGCCAAACGAACCCCTGTAGCACGACCATGAGATAGATGACGGACCGCATGATGAAATGCCGAAGGCGGCGCAATAAGAGCATCAAAGGTTAGTTTACTTGCCTCATGCTCAGTCAACACACGCTCAGCATGAGCCGGAGCTACAGCCAACCCTGCCAACCCAAAGAGCCCTAAAATAGCGCCCCCTTTTCGGGATTTCTTCATCTTCCGCCCTCTTCTTATATCTCCGCCTTATCCAGCAGAGCCAGCTCTCATACCAAAATGATGGTTACTCTAATCATGTCAAAAAAAAGAAAGCAACAAAAACCCGCCTTCCTTAACATTTATTTAGAAAAACCACCTCGTCGCGATCATCCCTCGCTCTTTAGCAACCCTTTCTCCACGAGTAAGCTTTCCAGCTCACCGCTCTGATACATGTCTGTGACAATATCACAGCCCCCGATAAACTCACCCTTTACATAAAGCTGAGGAATTGTCGGCCATTGTGAAAAATCCTTGATCCCTTGCCGAATTGCAGGATTTTCCAAAACATTTTCCGTCTCAAACTCAACGCCAATATGGCTCAGAATCTGCACAACACGCGCAGAGAAACCACATTGCGGAAACTGCTTATCCCCTTTCATAAAAAGCATGACAGGGTTTTTATCGACTAATGCCTGAATCGTCTGAAAAACAGCATCATTCATCTTATCTGTCCTTTCCACTCACTCAGGAGCCCGCGTCTTAACGGCCAAAGCATGTAGCTCTGTCCCCACACGATCCCCGAAGGCGTCATAAACCAGCTTATGCTGTTTCACCCGTGATAACCCACGGAATACATCACTCACAACCTCACAGGCGAAATGATCTCCATCGCCTGCAAGGTCTTCAACCACAATCTGCGCGCCAGGGAAAGCCGTCCGAAGGGTTTTTTCAATCTCTTCCGCTGTCATCATGGCAAGCCTCTCAGGATATTTCATCTAAATGCACAACCGGCGCATCATCCCGCATATCCCCCATAAAGCGCGGGAAGAAAGACGCATGCAGCTCTCTCAAATGCGAAATTGACACTGAGACATCCGCACCAATCTTCAACGCATCGCCGCCTATACGTCCCAAACGATGAACAGGAATCCCCCGCGCTTGAGCCGTCTTTATCACAGAATCGGGCTGTGTCGTTACTAAAACATAACGCGCCTGGTCTTCCCCAAACCAATAAGCATGAGCAGCTATATCCGTAGGAGGCGCAACAAGAGTACAGCCTACCCCACCGGCCATAGCCATCTCAGCCACAGCAAGAAGTAAACCACCATCGGAAACATCATGACAAGCTGTTACGGAGCCTTCTTGAATAAGGCCGCGTACAAAATCGCCATTCCGCCGCTCGGCTTCAAAATTAATCGCAGGAGGCGCACCTTCCTCACGATTGAGAATTTCTTTCAACCATAAAGACTGCCCGAGCGTGCCTTCCGTCTCCCCAATGAGGAGAATCTCTCCTGCGTCTGGGAAGGCAAGACCAACAGCTTTATACACATCCTCCAGCACACCAACGCCACCAATCACAGGGGCAGGTTGAATGGCTGTGACGCTCCCATCATCACCACGCGTCTCGTTATAAAGAGAGACATTCCCGCTAACGACAGGGAAGTCCAACGCGCGCCCAGCATCGCCGATACCTTTTACAGCCTCGACAAACTGCGCCATGATGCGTGGATTTTCTGGGCTGGCGAAATTAAGATTATCCGTCATCGCCAAAGGCTTTGCCCCAGTGGCAGTTATATTACGCCACACTTCCACCACAGCTTGCGCACCACCAATATAAGGGTCCGCCTGCCCATAACGCGGGGTGCAATCGGTCGTCATTGCGAGGCCACGATTCGTTCCCTCGACCCGTACAATCGCCGCATCAGCCCCACCGGGGCGTTTTACTGTCTGGCCGCCTACGCCGCTATCATACTGATTCCAAATCCATGCACGAGACGCCCCATTTCCGCTAGCCACAAGGCGGCATAAGGCCATCTTTATTCCACATGGATCAGCAGGCACAGGAAGTGGAGGCTGACGTTCATACACGACCGTGGGACGGTCATAAATCGGGGCTTCATCAGCTAAGGGGCCCAGTGGGATATCAGCTTCTACAACCCCTTTGTGCCGCACCGTAATCCGACCACTATCTGTCAGCTTACCGACAATCGCAAAATCTAACTCCCACTTCTCAAATATCTTGCGGGCTTCCTCTGTCCGATCAGGCCGCAGCACCATCAGCATACGTTCCTGACTTTCAGAGAGCATCATCTCATAAGCCTGCATATGCGTTTCACGCTGGGGCACATGGTCTAGGTCTAGGTCAATCCCAACCCCACCCTTACTGGCCATTTCCACCGCAGAAGAGGTCAAACCTGCTGCCCCCATATCCTGAATGGAAATCACAGCATCCGTTGCCATGAGCTCCAAACAAGCCTCAAGCAACAATTTCTCTGTGAAGGGGTCCCCAACTTGGACAGTCGGCCTTTTAGAGCTGGATTCGGAATCGAACTCCGCGGAGGACATCGTCGCCCCATGGATGCCATCACGTCCTGTTTTAGACCCGACATAAACAACAGGGTTCCCCACCCCCGCCGCAGCGGAGAGGAAGATACGATCTTGCCGAGCCAAACCAACGGTCATGGCATTAACAAGGGGGTTGCAGTTATAGGAATGATGGAAGTTTACCTCGCCCCCAACGGTTGGCACCCCCATGCAATTGCCATAACCGCCAATGCCGCGCACCACACCATCCACAACGCGCTTTGTGTCTTTATGGGAGGGGTCGCCAAAACGTAGGGCATTCAAATTCGCAATAGGGCGCGCACCCATTGTGAAAACATCACGCAGGATGCCCCCAACCCCTGTCGCTGCCCCTTGATATGGCTCGATAAACGAAGGATGGTTATGGCTCTCCATCTTAAATACAGCCGCCAAGCCATCCCCAATATCAATGACCCCGGCATTTTCGCCAGGACCATGAATAACCCAGGGGGCCTTAGTCGGAAGCGTTTTAAGATGTAAACGTGACGATTTATAAGAACAATGCTCCGACCACATAACAGAAAAAATGCCAAGCTCCGTAAGGCTTGGCGTGCGTCCCATAATGGTCAGTACCTTCTCATACTCGTCATCTTTAAGACCAAAAGAGCGCGCTAGATCAAGGTCAACAGATGCAGCTGTCATCAGCCCAGAGCCTCCAAAATCCCACTAAACAGGGGTAAACCATCTGTCCCGCCCAAAATCTCTTCTGTCAGATTTTCTGGATGCGGCATTAACCCACATACACGACGATTCTCGCTCAAAACCCCGGCAATAGAACGAGCACTCCCATTCATGTTGATATGCTCGTCATCATCTTTCACACGACCCGCAGCATCACAATAACGAAACGCCACACGTCCCTCACCCTCTAGCCGGTCCAAGACATCCCGGCTTGCTGTGTAATTGCCATCCCCATGCGCTAACGGCGCACGAAAAACTGCACCGCTCTTCCATCCTGCGGTAAAAACACTATCGCGCCCTTCCACCTTGAGATGACAATCCTGCGCTAAAAAACGCATCCCAGCATTACGCAACAAAGCCCCGGGGAGCATTTGTGCCTCTGTTAAAAGCTGAAAACCGTTGCACACACCCAGGACATAGCCGCCTTTTTCCGCAAACTGACGGACAGCCCGCATAATAGGAGAATGTGCCGCCATAGCCCCGCTACGCAAATAGTCGCCAAAGCTAAAGCCCCCTGGCAGGACGATTAAATCGAACCCATCAACATTGTCTTGCTGATGCCAGAGCATTTCTGGCGCCTGCCCAGAAGCCACCTGAAACGCTTGTGCCATATCCCGTTCACGATTCGTGCCAGGAAAAACGACTATACCTATTTTCATCTGTTATCCCCTGCCGAAATGGCAGAATAGCAAGGATAGTTATCATGAAACGCGCGATAAATACCACGACCAGCAGGCTCATCCAACGCATCTTCATGCCCCGCATACCAGCCAACGATGAGCGAGCGTAGCTGTGCCATTCTGATCTCTTTAGGGACACAAAAAGCAAGTGGCTTATGAGCGCCTTCCACGGTCGAAAAATTCCGCGACCAGATTTCACTATCCATAGTCCCAGCAAGATAGCCATTACAGGCAGGCAGGCCGGCATCATGACTACATAACGCCACCAATCCCTTGCCAGGCAGAGAGGAAATACGCTGCGCTTGCGCCCGCTTCTCAGAATACAACCCAGCAACACCAGAAGGGCACGTATAGTTATCATGCAACGCCTGGAACACGCCACGCCCTGCGGGCTGTGTAAGAGCGACATCATGCCCGGCTAACCACCCTACCACTAAGGAGCGAATCTGCACCCCTTTAACCTGCGCTGGGATACAAAAAGCAGGCGACGGGGCAGAACCTAGCAACAAGCCAAAGCTCTGTGACCATGAGGCACCATCTGTGATACCGGCAAGGTAGGCACTACACGCTGCAAAACGCGACTGTTTTGCACAGCTCCGTGCCAATTCCTCGCCCGAAACTGTGGAGATACGTTGCGCCTGGGCCGTATGCCCTGCCAACAAGGAGACAATCCCTAGGGCTAAAATAAACCCCATATTACGGATGAATGTCACGCACTTACCTCCACATAAAAATCTTCAATCACTTCGTTAGCCAACAGAGCGCGAGCCATTTTCTCACCCTGTTTTTTTGCCTCTTCTGCCTCAGTTGTTTTTATGTGCAGGTCAACCACACGGCTGATCCGCACATCTGAAGCATTATTAAAACCGAGAGAATGCAAAGCGTGCTCCACCGCTTTTCCTTGCGGATCCAAGACGCCTTTTTTCAGATAAACGAAAACTCTGACCTTCACTGCACACCCTCCGTAGATACGCTCTCTGTTTGCCCGTTCTCTGGCAAAATACCAAGACGGCGAGCCACCTCCTGATAGGCCTCACCAACGCCACCCATATCCCGGCGGAAACGGTCTTTATCCATTTTTTCCTGCGTTTGACTATCCCAAAGGCGACAATTATCTGGTGAAATCTCATCGGCCAAAACGATGCGCATCTCATCATCTTGCCAAAGACGACCAAATTCCAGCTTAAAATCTACCAATGTGATCCCTACACCTGTAAATAATCCACATAGAAAATCATTCACCCTTAAGGCCAACGCTTGTATCTCCTCCAGTTCTTGAGGATGAGCCCAGCCAAAGGTGATAATATGTTCCTCAGAGATGAGAGGATCATTTAAGGCGTCATTTTTATAGTAATATTCTACCAAAGTACGCGGTAGACGCTCCCCCTCTGGCAAACCAAAACGCTTCGAGAGAGAGCCTGCTACGACATTCCGCACGACAACTTCTAGCGGAATAATCTCAACCTCTCGGACGAGCTGTTCCCGCATATTTAAACTACGGATGAAGTGCGTTGGAATGCCCATCGCTCCAAGGCGCAACATTAAATACTCGCTAATGCGGTTATTCAGGACGCCTTTACCAGTAATAATGCCGCTTTTAGCACCATTTCCAGCCGTTGCATCATCTTTGAAATACTGAACCACTGTTCCTGGCTCAGGCCCTTCAAAGATAATTTTGGCTTTTCCTTCATAAATCTGCCGACGGCGAGCCATGCCTCTTCATCCTTACGTAATGGGCCTATAATAAAGCCATTTCGGCCCCCTATATCACAAGAAATACCCTTATACGAGCCTCGCCCTTAAATTGAGGCTCTCTCCATAACATCCCCTTAACCAAACACTCGCGTAAAAACCTGATCCACCGCCCGCAAATGACGAGCGGGGTCCAACGCGTCATCCAACACAGCGGCCTCAACACGCTTTGCAACTTCTGGATCAGATTCCAAATTTTCGCGGAAGGTACGACCTTCTGGCGTGCCTAATTTTGTCCAAGTTGCCATAGCAGCACGCTGAACAATCCGATACGCATCTTCACGCGAGATACCAGCACGCGCTAGCACCAACAAGACTTCACCAGAATGAACGACCCCACCCAGGCTTTCAACATTGGCAAGCATTTGCTCTGGATAGACGACCAATTTTTCCATCATGCCAGAAAGGCGCGCAAGAGCGAAATCCAACACAATAGTCCCATCGGGGCAGATATTCCTCTCTACAGAAGAATGGCTAATGTCGCGTTCATGCCACAGAGCCACATCTTCCAACGCCGGGGTAACATAAGAGCGCACCAACCGTGCTAAGCCTGTGAGATTCTCGGACAAAACGGGGTTACGCTTATGCGGCATGGCCGAACTCCCCTTCTGCCCAGCATGGAAGAATTCTTCCGCCTCACGCACTTCAGAGCGCTGGAGGTGACGCACCTCTGTAGCAAGCCGCTCAATCCCACTAGCAATCACACCCAAAGCGCAGAAAAAGGCTGCATGGCGATCCCGCGGAATTACCTGTGTAGAAACCGTTTCCGCCTTTAGCCCCAGATGAGAGGCAACATATTCTTCCACCTCTGGGTCGATATGGGCATATGTCCCTACCGCACCGGAGATAGCACATACGGCAATTTCCTCCCGCGCAACTTCCAGACGACGACGATTACGGGCAAACTCAGCATAATGGCCCGCCAATTTTTGCCCAAAGCTTATCGGCTCGGCATGGATGCCGTGGCTACGACCAATCGTAACGGTGTGTTTATGCTCAAAAGCACGCTTCTTCAGGGCAGCGAGAAGGATATCCATATCCTCCAACAAAATATCCGCTGCTTGTGTTAGTTGCACCGCCAAACATGTATCCAGCACATCCGAAGATGTCATCCCCATATGGACAAAACGGCTCTCCGGCCCGACTTTCTCCGCCAACCATGTGAGAAAGGCAATCACATCATGGCGTGTCTCTGCCTCAATCTCATCAATCCGCGCTACATCAGCCTCACTAAAAGCGGCCATCGCGGCATCACCTTTTGTGCGAATAACTTTAGCTGCCTCTGCCGGAATCTCCCCCCGGCGCGCTAAAGCCTCACACGCCAAGGCCTCAATCTCAAACCAGATGCGATACCGGTTTATAGGGGACCAAATGGCTGTCATCTGTGGGCGCGAATAGCGGGGGACCATGTTATAACTCCTGCTAGAAGGGCAATTATCCCCTGATTAGCCTAAAACTGCCCCTTTTGCCCAGAGCATAAAACCTCTCCCACCGCTAGCAATGCAGAAAAACGCTTAAAGCCTCTTTAAATGCATCATCTACCCTCACGTTAAAAAAGTTTTTTGTTTATAGATGAACATCTAACACTCCATTTATGCGGCTTAAGTGAAATCATGACCATGTCGGCTCCTCTTTATTTCATTATGATGGTCTGCCTCACCATCATCCTGAATTTGGCACTAAGTGGTTATAATGTGGTGATCCTAAAACGGATCATCGACCATATCAGGCCACCACTACTAGATATTGAGCGACAAAATCATCCTCTTTTAGCCAAAAAACGCCTTCGCGCTTACCGGCGTACAGCACTCATCTTTGGGACGGCCTTAGCGGCTTTTTTACGCATTGGTCTTACGCTCATCCTAAGTGACATCCTTGTATTTTCGTTTACAAAAATTATCGCTGCCCTACTCCTCCTCTGGACAAGTTGGGTTTTGTTTCGCTCGCTCACATCACCCACGCCAGACGATGACAGCTCACATTCAGCCAGCTTAATAGAAGCCATCCCCAAAATTATTATTGCAGACCTCGCCTTAGGGTTGGATAACATCCTCGCCGTTGCCTGTGTTTCGATTCACCACCATGCTATCCTTATTAGCGGCCTTGCTATTTCCATCATCGCTATAACCCTCGGTGTCATGATGGCCCCTGCCCGCCTTTTGCAATTACGCTGGTTAGAATGGGTGGGGTTGGTCATTATGATCGGCCTAAGCATCCACCTTCTTATTCATGGTGTTCGCGATGTTTCATTCCCTCTTTTTTGATAAGACATACTTACTGCGGCAATGGAGCAAGCTTTGCCTCGTTTTCATCTTTACCTTACCCTTGGATGCTTGGAGCCAATCCTCCTCTCGTTTTGAGGAATGGCGAGCATTAATTGCCCCAGATGGCAACACGTATTCTGCAACGCGCTATGCTGCCTTCCTATCTCAAAAACCAGATTGGCCATTACAAAAACGAATCGAAAGTCGCTACGAGCACGCACTCCTCGTAACAACTGATCCCCAAGAACGACGAACCCTTTGCCCCTCACGTCCTATCAGCCGTACGGACCTCCTGATCAGCTGCGCACCGTTTCTCTCTGACGTGGCACCTCAAGCAAGAAGGCTCTGGCGCGAGCAAGTTATAAATCCTGAAGAGGCAAAACTATTTGTCGAGCATTTTGCCCCCTATCTCACCCCTGAAGATGAAATAATACGCTACACAAAACTAGAATATTCAGGCCCTTTAGAGATAGCAAAACAACAAATCCAACGAACACCAGAAGAATGGCACTCTCTCTTTTATACACGTCTTGCCAATCGATTTTCTATGCCAGACGCGGATGAGTTATATCAAGCTAATGCGGCAAACCCTGATCCCACTCTTATTTATTACCGTTTAAAATATCTACGCTTACATGACCGACTAGATGAAGCTACGCAACTTTGGCTCTCAAAACCCATAAATACGGATAACATACTCCCTACCCCACTCACCGCTATAGAGTGGCAAACTGAACAAACTAATTTTATCCGAGCATTACTGCGTACGGAAAACCCGGGGAGCGCACAAACTAGCTTCACCATTTTGCAGGCGACGCCTTTTTACCAACAAACAGCTGAGACGCGCACTCTCATGGGCTATATTGCCCTAACCCTCCTCCATAACCCAGAGCAAGCGCGCCCTTATTTTAAAGCGTTAAGTGAAGAAACAGACCTTAATAAACGCGCTGAAGGCCTCTATTGGCTAGCCCGTACAGAGGAGGATAATTCGCACCCTCACTCTGCTCTTGAATTTTATAAAAAGGCGCGTGAATACCCCACAACATTTTATGGTCAACTCGCTTTAGCGCATCTAACGCATACGCCTTTCTTAGCATCTAATATACGCAGCCCCACCTTCCTGACAGCCTTAGCAAAAGAGCTTGCCAAACAGCCTGCATCACCAACAGGACATACCCTAGCCCGAACAGATTTAGTGGATGCCTGTACACAATTATCGCAGGATGGAGATGTATCTAATGCTACATTTATCCTTGCTTATCTCCAAGCTCATACAATGGCCGACCATACAGCACAGGCCGACATTGCCCGTCTCGCATTGTCCCTCCACATACCTAAAATAGCTGTTCTATCCACCAGACAACTAACACGATTAGGGATTAGCTTTTATCCCGAAGGGTATCCGCCCTTACCCCTTGAGACAACCACCACACTACCATATGGACTCCTCCCCGCCTTAGTCCGGCAGGAAAGCAGCATGGATGCCAGTGCCATTAGTCCCCGTCATGCTATTGGTTTGACACAACTTCTCTTGCCTACTGCCAAGCAAGTGATCCGCCAACATCAACTCCCTTATTCATTAATAACGGCAGAGGCGCTAAAAGACCCAGAAATCAACCTAACAATCGGCAGTCATTACCTAGCAGATATGCTCGCCCGATTTGAAAATGTTATTCCTTATACATTAGCTGCCTATAACGCTGGCCCCACACGGTCCCAACGCTGGCAAACCCAAATGAATAGCCCACAAACACCAACCCTGGATGATGAAGATATATTGCTACGCTGGATTCTATTACTCCCCTTCAAGGAGACACGTTTATATATTGAACATATTGAGGCTGATCTCTCCCTTTACGCGCTGGCGCCTTATCAAAAAAGCCCATAAAAAAAAGCGGCCCATAAAGAGCCGCTTTTTCCCACTATATCCAGTGTATCACACCGGCTTAGTGCTTCGAATTTGCATCCGAAACGCCCGTGTTGGACGGTGCGCCAGCAGGAGCTTCCGGTGCAGCAGGAGCCGCCGGAGCTGCAGAAGGCTGAGACTTCTCTAAGGAAGCACTGTTCAGGTCATCAGTAGCCTGCGGAGCTTTACCATCTTCCTTCTTCTGACCATGCTTCATGTTGCATTTTTTGCCATGATGATGGTGATGAGCACCAGCGTGATGCGCATGGTGGGCCGGAGCAGCAGACTCATCAGCCGCAAAAGCAGGGGCAGCAGCCGCTGTCAGACCGAGCAGAGCGATAGCGGAAAGAGATAGTTTCTTCATAAAATCCTCCTCAAATCATCCTTTGTTACGATGATGAGGGTATCCTAGAATGGATAAGCGCTTAGGACAATCATTCTTATATAAAAGAATTATTACATTAAATTAGTATAGCCTATGACAGGCTGCACATTACCGTAAAAAGCCGAAGTCAAAGCTGACCGCGCGGTGGGCCATAAACCTTGCCTGCCTGCGTGATAAAGGCTTTTACCATCAAGCGGACGCCCTCATTAAAAACCATCCCAATAGCATTGCCTAATAAACGAGAGCGAAATTCAAAATCGACAAAGAAATCAACACGGCAATGCTCTCCCTCAGGGGTGAAACGCCATATATTTTTGAGATGCTTAAAAGGCCCGCGCTCATACCCTACTGTAATCTGATGAGGGCGATCTAACTGAACACGGCTTGTATAAGTCTCCCGGAAAGGGCCAAAACCAATGGTCAAATCAGCCAATAACTCATTCTTAGAATGAGAGCGCACAGCAGCCCGCACACACCAAGGGAGGAACTCCGGATATTTCTCTATATCCGCCACAAGGTCAAAGAGCTGCTCGCTAGAGTAAGGAATTAACCTTTGCTCGGCATGTGTTGGCATTAGCTCTCCCCTTTTAAACGGCGCGCACGGGCTTCGCGTAGCTCTGCAAAATCACGATCCGCATGATAAGAGGAGCGCGTGAGAGGGGATGCACTAACCTGCAAAAAGCCCTTCGCCCGCGCCATAGCCCCATAGTCAGCGAATTGCTCTGGCGTGATAAAATCTTTAACCGCGGCATGTTTAACCGTAGGTTGCAAATATTGCCCTAATGTTAGGAAATCGACATCCGCAATACGAAAATCATCCATCACTTGCGCGACTTCCATCTTCTCCTCCCCCAAACCCAACATCATGCCGGATTTCGTAAAAAGAGATGGATCAAGCCGCTTAGCATCATCCAATAAGCGAATAGATTGATAATAACGCGCCCCCGGTCGAATCCCCGGGTATAAACGCGGGACGGTCTCAATATTATGGTTAAACACATCCGGCCGTGCAGCAACAACCACCTCTAACGCACCCGGCTTACGCAGAAAATCCGGCGTTAAAATCTCAATCGTTGTTTCTGGCGCAAGAGCACGAATCGCTTGGATGACATCCGCAAAATGTTGCGCCCCCCCATCGGGCAAATCATCACGATCCACCGATGTAATAACGACATGCTTGAGCGCCAACTTCGCCACAGCTTCCGCGACATGAGCCGGCTCGTCTGGGTCCAATTTATGCGGGAGACCTGTCGTAACATTGCAAAACGCACAAGCGCGCGTGCAAATCTCCCCCATAATCATCATAGTCGCATGGCGTTGGGACCAACATTCCCCAATATTGGGGCATGCAGCCTCCTCACATACTGTCGTCAGGCCATGTTTCCGCATGAGGCCATGCGTCTCATCATAGACCGGATTGCTCCCCGGAGCCCGCACCCGAATCCATGAAGGTTTCTTCTGGATAGGGTTATCGGGCCGGTGCACCTTCTCTGGATGACGCAAAGCGGCCATCCGGTCTTTTTGATGATTAATGACGATGCGCTGAGCCATTCCTAAATATGCAGCGCACCCTCATAAGCGGCGAGGACAGCCTCATGCATTGTCTCAGAGATGGTTGGATGGGGGAACACCGTCTCCATCAACTCGGCATCGGTCAACTCACCCGTTCGGGCGATGACATAGCCTTGAATCATCTCCGTGACCTCAGCCCCAATCATATGGGCCCCTAGCAATTCGCCCGTTTCAGCATCAAAAACCGTTTTGGTCATGCCGTCAGGCTCACCCATAGCAACGGCTTTCCCATTCGCTAAGAAGGGGAACCGCCCCACGCGGACCTTATAACCTTCGGCTTTTGCCTTCTCCTCGCTAAGCCCCACAGAAGCCACCTGCGGGCGTGCATAAATACAACCGGGGATATTGCGAATATGGAGCGGCTCTGGGGAGCGACCGCTGATTTTCTCCACGCAAATCACCCCTTCATGGCTTGCTTTATGAGCAAGCCACGGTGGAGCCGCCACATCACCAATGGCATAAATGCCCGGCTCTGCCGTGCGGCAGAACTCATCTGTTTGAATATGGGAGCGATCAACCTTCACCTTGGTGCCTTCAAGGCCAAGCTCCTCCACATTCCCCACGATACCGACCGCGCAAATTACACGGTCCACCGTAAGGTCCAGCTTGCCTTTCGCTGTCTCAATAGTGGTGGAGACCTCATTAGCACCCTTCTTCAGCGGGCCAACTTTTGCCCCTGTATGGATGGTCATACCCCGCTTCTCAAACGCTTTATGCGCTTGTGCGCTAATCTCGGCATCTTCGGTCATGAGGATACGCTCTGCGACCTCGGCAATCGTGACCTCACAGCCCAAATCCCGATAGAAGGACGCAAACTCAATCCCAATCGCCCCTGAGCCAATAACCAAGAGACGCTTTGGTAGACTATCTGGCGTCATCGCCTCACGCGCGCCCCAAATGAGCTTGCCGTCTGTCTCCAACCCCGGTAGCTGCCGTCCCCGCGCACCAGTTGCCAAAATGACATGCGGGGCACGAATCTGGCCAGTCTCTTTACCATTTTTTGTAATAGAGACTTTATGCGCCTCACCCTCACGGCCTGCTAATTTAGCGTGGCCATCAAAGGTTTTAACTTTCGCCTTCTTTAAGAGATGAGCCACACCTTTGCCCATTCTCTCCGCTACCGAGCGAGAGCGTTTTACAATCGCCTCTAGGTCGAAGGAAGGATTACTGGCCGAAAGCCCATATTCCTTCAAATGCCCTAGGCTGTGGTAAACCTCCGCAGAGCGCAACAGAGCTTTGGTAGGGATGCACCCCCAATTAAGGCAGACGCCCCCCATATGGGTACTTTCCACCAAAGCGACATTCATCCCAAGCTGACTAGCCCGCAAAGCCGCCACATAGCCACCCGGACCGCCGCCGACCACAATAAGATCAAAAAGGTCAGACATGATCACAGCACCAGTGAATAAGGGTTTTGAATAAGGTCACGCAATTTATTAAGCCATTGCGCACCAAGGGCACCATCGACCGCACGATGATCCACCGAGAGAGTAGCCGTCATCACCGTTGCAACAGCAAGCTCACCATCGCGTATCACAGCGCGTTTCTCACCCGATGCCACAGCCAAGATAGCCGCCTGCGGTGGATTGATAATCGCAGCGAAATCTTTCACCCCAAACATCCCCATATTGGAGATAGAGAATGTCCCGCCTTGGTAATCCTCTGGGGAAAGTTTGCCCTCCCGCGCACGGGTCGCAAGGCTGCGGGCCTCTTGGCTAATCTCCTTCAAGCTCTTGCGATCAGCTTGGCGGATAACCGGTGTCACCAACCCATCCGGCACGGAAACCGCCATGGAAATATCCACATCCTCAAAATGCAGCATCTCGGTTTCGGTAAACTGGACGTTCAGGCCCGGCTGTTGCTTCAACGCCAAAGCCACGGCCTTAATCATCATGTCATTGACAGAGATTTTGCAGCCTTCAGCTTCAAGAGCCTTATTAAGGCGGCTGCGTAGGGCCAAGAGCGCATCAAGCTCAATATCCACCGAGACGTAAAAATGCGGCACTTGTGTTTTAGATTCCGTCAAGCGGCGGGCGATAACCTTCCGCATACCGGAATGTTTTACACGCTCAACAGAGCCCGCTGCTGGGGCCGCTGTGGCAGATGATGCAGTGGTGCTAGATGTCTGCCCTTTTGCTTTCTCCACATCGCGGCGCAGAATACGGCCATTCGGCCCTGTCCCGGTGAGGCTGGCAATATCAACACCATTTTCTTTCGCAATACGGCGGGCCAAGGGGGAGATGAAAATCCGCTCCCCTTTATCCGCTTTCTGCGTTGATGTTTGTTGAGCCGGGTCAAAAGAAGAAATCACCACTGGCTCGGGCTTTTCAGCTTGTGCAGGGGCTTCAGCCTTCGCCGCAGCAGGTGCGGTTTCAGGAGCCTCAGGGACAGCTTCTCCCTCCTCCACAAGGATGGCGATGGGCGTCTTTACTGCCACATGCTCCGTCCCCTCTGGGATGAGGATTTTACCAAGAATCCCCTCATCCACAGCTTCGACTTCCATCGTGGCTTTATCAGTCTCAATCTCGGCAATAACATCACCGGACTGAACGGCATCGCCTTCCTTTTTCACCCACCGGGCCAGCGTCCCTTCTGTCATAGTCGGAGACAGAGCGGGCATTAAGATATTGGTTGCCATTGGTTTTAGTCTCCCAACTGCTTACGCACAGCCTCAACAATCCACTCAGGCTTAGGCAGGGCCAGTTTCTCTAAATTCGCAGCATAAGGCAAAGGAATATCCAACCCGCATACACGCGCTGGCGGGGCGTCTAGCCAATCAAATGCTTGCTCCACCGCGATGGTGCAAATCTCGGAGCCAATACCCGCTACAGGCCAGCCTTCCTCAACCGAGACAATCCGGTTGGTTTTCTTCACGCTCTTGATGATCGTTTCCGTATCAAGCGGACGGAGCGAACGGAGGTTAATCACCTCAGCCTCAATGCCTTGAGCGGCAAGCTGCTCTGCGGCCTCTAGCGCAACACCCACCATGATGGAGAATGCCACCAAGGTGACATCCTTCCCTTCGCGCTCGATTTTAGCCTTACCGATGGGCAGAACAAAATCCTCATCCACCGGGCAAGGGAACTTCTTGCCATAGAGAATCTCATTCTCCAGCACCACGACAGGGTTCGGGTCCCGAATAGCAGCACGAAGCAGCCCCTTCGCATCCGCCGCAGACCATGGCGCGACAACTTTAAGGCCGGGGATATGCGCGTACCAGCTGCCAAAACATTGGGAATGTTGCGCCCCTACACGCGCCGCTGCCCCATTCGGCCCACGGAAAACAATCGGGCACGACATTTGTCCACCGGACATATAACGCGTTTTCGCTGCGGAGTTGATAATGTGGTCCACCGCTTGGAGGGAAAAGTTCATCGTCATGAACTCAACAATCGGCTTCACACCAGAGAGAGCCGCCCCGACAGCCATACCGGTAAAGCCATGCTCGGTAATGGGCATGTCCATAACACGCTTCTCACCGAACTCATCTAACAAGCCCTGACTAACCTTGTAAGCCCCTTGATATTGGGCGACTTCCTCACCTAGCAGAAAGACATCCTCATCACGGCGCATCTCCGCAGCCATCGCATCACGCAAAGCCTCGCGCACTGTAATGTCTGCTGTCTCACCCCATTCAGGCTCGACAAGCTCAGCAGTAGAGCGTTGAGCAGGGCCTTGCGGAGCAGATGCCGCCGCGTTGGGGACAATCTTCTCCACCTTAGGTGTGGGTTTGGCTTTTGAACCAAGGTCCAGCCCGTCCGCTGCGGAGGCATCCTCGCCTTCTTCCAACAGAACGGCAATAGGCGTGTTTACCGCCACATGCTCTGTACCTTCATCGATGAGAATACGGCCTAGCACGCCATCCTCGGCAGCTTCCATCTCCATCGTGGCTTTGTCAGTCTCGATCTCTGCGATAACCTCGCCAGAGCGAACAGCATCACCCTCTTTTTTAACCCAACGGGCCAGAGTCCCTTCCTCCATTGTAGGGGAAAGAGCGGGCATAAGAATTGGAGAGGCCATGGCTTATTCTCCCACCAGAACATCAGTCCACAACTCGGAAGCATCCGGCTCTGGGCTTGTTTCGGCAAATTCGGCTGCGTCTTTTACAACGGCCTTCACGTCGTGATCCACAGTTTTGAAGAACGATTCATCAATTCCCTGTTTAATCATCTCCGCCTTTAACGATTCAATCGGGTCACGCGTTTGGCGCATCTCATCCACCTCCGAACGCTGGCGATATTTCGCCGGGTCAGACATGGAGTGCCCACGGTAACGATATGTTTCCATCTCTAACAAGAAAGGCCCTTTGCCAGAGCGACAATGCTCCATGGCCTCTTTTGCTGCTTGATAAACAGCAGCGACATCCATCCCATCTACTTTGCGTGATGGAATCCCCCACGGGGTAGCATTCTTTGAGAGGTCCTTAGAGGCAGAGGCACGCTCGATCGATGTCCCCATGCCGTAACGGTTATTCTCAATCACATAAAGGCACGGCAATTTATGCAGAGCGGCAAGGTTGAAACTCTCATAAACCTGCCCTTGGTTGGAGGCACCCTCCCCAAAATACACAATAGAGATAGCCCCGTCCTTTTTATACGCGCTGGTAAGGGCAAGGCCTGTCCCTAACGCCACTTGCGCGCCAACGATACCGTGCCCCCCATAGAACTCTTGCTCCTTAGAGAACATATGCATAGAGCCGCCCTTCCCGTGGGAATACCCACCAGAACGACCCGTAAGCTCGGCCATCACGCCACGCGCTGTCATCCCAGCAACGAGCATCTGCCCATGATCGCGATAAGAGGTAATGGAACGATCACCCTTCTTCATCGCAAGGCCAATCCCTGCGACAACGGCCTCTTGACCGATATAGAGATGGCAGAACCCGCCAATCAGCCCCATACCGTATAATTGACCGGCTTTCTCCTCAAAACGGCGTACAAGGAGCATCTCCCTATAAGCACGTTCCATTTCCTCCTTCGATAGCACCGGGCCATTCTGGCGGTTCGGCGCATCCGTCATAGAACCCATGACACTCTCCCAGGATTGCAATTTTACAATGGAGCGGAGTTGTAACAACACTCCCCCCAAAATGCCAGCATTTCACACCAAGCTGAGTTATTTTTATACCAAAATGGTACTCTTTAGAAACCTAACAACCGACGCGCTGCAAGGCCGGGGTCCTCTTCACGGAGAAGCGATTCCCCCACAAGGACAGCGCTGCACCCCGCCTCTCCGACTTTGGTTAGATCCTCCGATGTAGCAATCCCACTCTCTGAGACAACAAGACGATCAGGCGGTACCTGCGGGGCAAGGTCTAATGTTGTTTGGATGTCCGTCTTTAACGTCTTCAAGTTACGGTTATTAATACCGATGAGGAAGCTATCATAAGCAAGAGCCTTGTTAAGCTCCTCCTCATTATGGACCTCCAACAATACATCCATATCCAGCCCTCGCGCGAGAGCGATAAGCTCGGCCGTTTGTTCTTCCTTCAAGATAGCCATAATCAAAAGGATGCAATCTGCCCCAATCAAACGGCTCTCATGCACTTGCCAGGGCTCTAAAATAAAGTCCTTCCGCAAAATCGGTAGGCTACATGCTGCCCGCACAGCTTTAAGGTCCTCCGCACTCCCATGGAAGCACGACCCCTCTGTTAGAACAGAAATACAGCTCGCCCCTGCCCGTTGATACGATAGAGCGATCTGAGCGGGATCATAATCTGGCCGCAGCACACCCGCAGAAGGAGAAGCCCGCTTCACCTCTGCAATCAGCCCAACACGTCTATCAGCTGTGATATGTTGCAAGGCTTGCCCAAAACCACGGGTCGGCATGGCGACCTCTTTCGCCTTCGCCGCGATCTCCTTAAGAGGCAGGACTTGCATCCGTTGCTCGACATCAAGGCGAGTCCGCGCGCAAATGCGCTCCAACACGCTAGCCCCGCTCTCCGCAGCGGTACCATCCCCCTCGCCTACAGAGGGTGGAGTAGCATCTTCCGGTTTAGCGGCCTCTGCTGCATCACCCCCAGCTGGGGACTCAGATGTTGGCGATTGTCCACCATCCTCTACAGGAGCAAAAACAGCCATCGATCGCTGTGGCAAGAAAATCATGATCGTCCTGAATCTTTACCTTAAAACAAATTAGGAACGGTATCCGCGTTCAACTCTCTGCCCTTACACCCCTTTGAGCGCGGATTAAAGCCTGTTGCGCTTGTCCTTCATCCAAAGAACGCGCCGCTTGGGCAATGTTGCGCCGCAATGCGGGGGCGGAAAGCGCACCATTCTCTAACAAATTGCCACGCCCTGCGACATGTAGGCCTATCGCGGCATTTAACAAAACAGTGTCCCGATAACAGCCTTTTTCCCCGGCGAATAAACGCTTCATCGCCTGCGCATTTACCTGTGCGTCCCCACCTTTGAGGGCTGCAATCTCATAACGGGGTAAGCCTGCCATCTCGGGCGTGATGTCAAAAGAAAATATCTGACCCGCCTCCCACACCTCATTATGCGTGGGCCCTGCTAAAGTGAGCTCATCAATGCCACCTTCATCCGTGTGGCCATGCACAACCCAAATGGACGTACCGCCCAACTCGCCCAAAACCTGAGCAACAGGCTGGCACCAAGCTTCATCAAACACGCCAACCAACTGTCGCCGCACCCGCGCAGGATTGCATAATGGACCAAGTAGATTAAATAACGTCCTAAAGCCCAAGCCTTTTCGCACTGGGGCGGCAATCCGCATGGCCGGATGGTGATAAGGGGCGGCAAGAAATGCAAGACCATCCTCTCGCAGACGCGTCTCCTGCACAGCGTGATTAGCCTCGGCGGGAATGCCCAGTGCCTCCAGCACATCAGTCGCTCCAGCACGGGAGGATAAAGCCCGCCCCCCATGTTTCGCCACAGGCACACCCAGGCCTGCCAAAACAAAGGCTGTCGCAGTGGAGACATTCAACGTCCCCAACCCGTCTCCCCCCGTCCCGCAGACATCTACCGCATCCTCTGGAACATCCTTTAAAGCTTGCATGGTACGCCGCACAGCTCGTACCGCACCAGAGAGCTCAGCGGAGGTTTCCCCACGCATATAAAGGGCCGTCAAGAACGCAGAAAGCTCAATCTCCGAGACATGCCCTTCCATAATGAGCGTAAAGGCAGCTTCGGCCTCCTCGATGCTCCATGACTGGCCTGCAACAGCTTTACTCAAGAAAGGTGCGAAGGGCTTCCCCTGCCGTGCCATCAACCTACCGCCGCTTTGCTTTGTGGTAAAACATTGGCCAGCCGAAGGAAATTCGCAAGCAATTCCCGCCCGGAATTAGACGCAATACTCTCTGGGTGGAACTGCACACCATGGATGGGATAATCCCGATGCCGCACCCCCATCACTACCCCATCTTCTGTCCGGGCATTAACGATAAGCGAAGCAGGAATAGTCGCTGGGTCTAGCGTTAGACTATGATAGCGCACCATATCCACCGGGTTAGACAACCCTGCAAAAACCCCACTTCCATCATGATGAATGGCGTTAATCTTGCCATGCATTGGCACATCTGCCCGCACAACATCCGCCCCAAAGACCTGCCCTATCGCCTGATGCCCGAGACAAACACCCAAAACAGGCACCTTACCCGCTGCTTTTTCGATCAACGCGCAGCAAATCCCCGCTTCATCAGGTGAGCAAGGACCGGGGGATAGCACAATCGCAGAGGGCTTCATCTCTAAAGCGCGCTCGACTGTGAGAGCGTCATTCCGCTTTACTGCGCATTCCACCCCCAAGGCTCCAAAATGATGGACCAGATTGAAGGTGAAGCTATCATAATTATCAATCAACAAAATCATCTGGCTGTCTCCTCAATCGCAGCACATTTTGCTGTTATCTCAGATGAGGTGTCGCGCGGCATTTTACATCCCCCTCGGAGCAGAATGCTTTTGCTGCCCTACATGCACCGCTTGCTCAATCGCTGCTTCTGCTGCGCTAAAGAGCGCACGTGCCTTCGCTCTCGTCTCTTGATACTCCGCCTCGGGGTTGGATTCAGCCACGACACCACAACCGGCCTGTACATACATATGCCCGTCTTTCAACAAGGCCATACGCAAGCCGATGCAGGTATCCATGTCCCCATCCGCACCAAAATAACCAACACACCCAGCATAGGGGCCTCGCCGTGTTGGCTCTAGCTCATCAATAATCTCCATAGTGCGAATCTTTGGGGCCCCTGTGAGCGTCCCCGCTGGGAAAGCCGCCGAGAGAGCCTCCAACGCACCGCACTCTGCCTTCACCTTCCCCGTCACAGTGGAGGAAATATGCATGACATGGCTATAACGCTCTACCACAAAGCGTTCTGGCACCTCTACCGTGCCAAGCTGCGCTACGCGGCCAACGTCATTACGCCCTAGGTCAATCAGCATAAGATGCTCGGCAAGCTCCTTGCCATCGGCAAGAAGTTCTTTCTCCAAAGCAAGGTCATGCGCGCGGTCCCGCCCACGCGGGCGCGTACCTGCCAGAGGACGCACCGTGACGACCCCTTGGCGCATCCGCACCAAAATCTCTGGGGAGGAACCAACAAGCGTAAAGCCCCCAAGGTCCATCAAAAATAAGAATGGTGCGGGGTTAATCCGCCGTAAGCTGCGATATAATGCCAAACCAGAAAGGGGAAAGGGCGTTGTAAAACGCTGGCTTGGCACAATTTGGAAGGCATCACCCGCCGCAATATAATCCTGCGCTTTTTTGACGTTCTGCAAAAAAGCTTCATGCGTGATGTTGGAGACAGGCTCCGCCAGTGTCGTTCCTTCAGGGAGGGATTCGGCAGGGTCTGCTACAGGTTGACGCAAGGCCTCCACTGCTTTGGCTAGCAAAGCCTCACCATCTTGCTCTGTCCTCCCCTCACGCAGCGGTGTGGCTAAAATCAACTCATCCCGCACTGTATCAAATACAGCAAAAAGCCGCGGACGAATCATCACCCCTTCGGGGAGGTTTAGGTCATTAGGCGGGGGATTAGGCAAATCCTCCATCTGCCGGACCATATCATAACCCAGCACCCCAAAGACGCCGCCAATCATCGGCGGCAAGCCTTCTGGCAAGGGCATCCGGCTTTCATCCAACAAAGCTTTAAGCGAGGTCAGTGGGGCTACTGCCTCCGGCTTGCCATCCCGAAAGGCCTGCCCATCTTGGCACCGCCAAACCGTATCGGGCAGCAAAGCGATGATGGAATAACGCCCCCGTGCAGCCCCACCCTCTACACTCTCAAAAAAGAGACGATAGGGATCATCCGCTAAACGAGATAGACGCAAAAACACCGAGAGTGGTGTGAGGAGGTCTGCCGCTTCTACCCTATGAAGAATCTTACACACTACTGCCCCAACCTTCCCGAAACACTGCTAAAGACCCGATTATTAATGTCATTAAACAAGCCTGCATTAAAGTGCCGTGGCGGGGCAGAACGCGTATAAGACATGCCCAATGTCTCACGCAGATCAGCCCGATAGGCCTCTGCCATTTGGGTCATAATATTCTGCCGCAATGAGGCTGTTAACGTTGGCGATTCCTCATAACTACCCGTCACATTCACCAGCCAATAAGCATCCCCCTCTTGGAGCATAACGGTCTCACCCTCTTTCTGCTCCATAGCCGCACGCAGGATCAACGCTGGGACATCCTGCCGTTGCTGAAGGCGAGAGAAATGCTCATCCTTTTGCAGAAGGGACGCCTCGCTCTGGCCATCCACAGCACGGCGCAAGCCATCCGTTTTAGCATGCTGATACAGGCTGGTTGCACGTTGCTCCATCGCATGTTTACGCGCATCATCCAGCCATGCCTCTTTGACCTTATCGCCCATTTCCTCATAGCTGCCTTGGTGGGCTGGTACGATATTATCCACCAAGACCGCAAAAGCACTCCCATCAGGCTGGGTAACAATATGAGGAGGCTCATCCTTCTTTTGGCTAAAGACCTGCTGTAATAACGCCTCACGCAAAGCAGCATCACCAGGCAAAGGGGCCGGCTCCCCGCCGGGAATATTGCCTTTCTCATCCATTGTGCCTGCTAAGGGGAATGCCCCAATATCCGCAGGAATCTGATCTAGAGTGGCAGATTTCGCCACTTCCTCCTCCAAACTCCGCGTACGCTCTTTTAGCAGAGGCACGGCACGGGCGTTAGCAATATCCTCCCGCAGACTGTCCTTCATGTCAGTAAAATTAGCCTGATAAGCAGGCTTCACAGAGACGACATGAACCACACTCCATCCAGCTGCCGTCTGAATAGGATCAGAAACCACCCCAGCCCCTGTCGCAAAAACGGCCTTCCCTAACATTGGATCTGGGAAGTCCGTCATCCGGGCGTCATTCAAGGAGGCAGGAATCGCACTCGGATGCTGCTTTTGCAGCGATTCCCAAGAGGCACCCTTCTTCCACATTGCTGCAATTTTCTGAGCGAGGGTCTTATCCGTTACCGCAAGAACCTCCACCGTGCGCAACTCTGGCCTATTATACCGCGCTGCCTCGGCAGGATCTTTCATTTTTTGATCGTAAGCAGCTTTTACATCTTCATCAGAAACAGAGAGTGTTTTTGCCACACTTCCCGCCGTCATCACGACCAAACGCGCATGACGATATTCTGGTACATGAAACTGCCAAAGATGATTCTGATAATAGCGCTTTAATTGCTCATCTGTCGGCTGGGTCGCGACATCTCCCAAGGAGAAAGGCAGACGAATCAGATCCACAACACGCCCATGGGTGAAGAAATTCACCATCCAATCGACTTGTGCAGTAGGGGCTACCATGCCCTGCCCAAAATTGAATGTTGTTGCAGAGCCATAAAGCATATTGCGCGTCTCATTTACCAAGCTCTGATGATCAAGTTGGTTGCCCTTCAACACAGCTTCCATCTTCTGCGGGTCAAACTTACCCGTTGGGTCTTGAAAGACAGGCATAGAAAATACAACCGCCCGAATCGTATCATCGCTTGGGGTTAAGCCATTGCGTTGGCCAGCCACTTCCCCCTCTCGTGTAAGGATAAGGGTACGCAACGCAGCACGCCCTAGCTCCTCACGCGCTTGCGGTGCTTTAAGGATCTCTGGGGAGCCACCATTTTGTTGAATCGCATAAGCAATCTGCCGTTGTATAGCTTGCTGGAGCTCCATAGGCGTCACGCTATGGCCGCCAATGCGTACCACAACGTCTCCCCCCAAACCGGCCCCCCCGCCTATACCAAAAAATGTTCCCCCTAAAACAACGAAGGAGGCAAAGACTAACAAGGCGAGTACCCGCCCTAACCAAGAGTCAACCAGGAAATGACGCAGAGCAGTAATCATCGAAAGCGCGTATCACTTATCTAATGGTGGAATGGCGTTAAGCGGAAAAACCCGCTAAGCTGCCCTAGCATAGAGATGCTGAGACAAATTGACCAGCACGCCACGGCCATCTTTTACGCGATACCGCGTGAATAAGGCCACAGCGAACCGGGGGAGAGCGGAATGACCACTGTACCCAAATTCGTCATTGGGAACTGGAAGATGCAGGCCCGCCACGAATATGGCCTAGAACTCGCAGAGGGTGTTGCTCAAGGGTTAAAAAAGACACCTCCCCCTAGCCATCTCCATACCATCCTTTGCCCCCCTTTCACGCAGCTCTCTGGGGTGCATGACGTACTTAGTAAGGTCGCTCTGCCCGATGATCAGCTTGCCTTAGGGGCACAAGATTGTTACCCGGCTTCCTCTGGTCCTTTTACGGGGGATATTTCTCCACAAATGATCAAGGCCCTAGGGGCAAATTATGTCATCCTTGGGCATTCAGAGCGGCGACAAAATCATGGTGAGACAGATGCCGTGATTCGCCAAAAGGTCAAAGCCGCTACCGCTGCGGGATTAACGCCGATTGTCTGTATTGGCGAGCATCTTGCTGAACGTAACGAAGGCCGTGCGGCAAGTGTGCTTGCTAGCCAGATTGAGGGCTCCCTGACGCGCGGCTTCCGCGGAATCGTCGCGTATGAGCCTGTTTGGGCCATTGGGAGCGGGATCACCCCCTCCCATGAAGAACTACAAAGGAAGTTAACACTCATCCGTGCTTTATTGCCGATGAGGCTCATGACAGATGACATTCGCGTCCCGGTCCTGTATGGCGGGTCCGTAACATCTGTTCAAGCACCTTCCATTATGTCCATTGAGGCCTTAGATGGGGTGCTTGTCGGCAGTGCTAGTTTGGAGGCGCAAAGCTTCTTAGATATTATCACCGCTGCGGCTGAGGCCACCACACCTCAACTGACCTCATAACTTTTGGACCCTGATTGAATGACCACATTATTGCTTATCCTCACTGTTCTGGTTGCCCTAGCCCTTATCGGCGTTATCCTGATTCAGCGTAGCGAAGGCGGTGGTCTTGGCGTTGGCAATAGTCAGGGGCTTGGCTCTTTTATGTCTGGGCGTGGCACAGCGACTCTGCTCACCCGTAGCACGGCGGTGCTAGCTGGCCTGTTTATGATTCTTTGCTTAGTCCTTGCCATCTTAAATCGCGGGGCTTCCTCTGGGGCGAGCAATGGGCGTGATATTCTCGCTCATCCGCCTGTATCTCAGCCAACAGCGCAAACTACGCCACAAGCAGCTACGCCGCAGGCTCCTGCTGCTCCCACACAAACGCAAGAACAAACACAAGGTGAGCAAACACCTGCTCACTAATTTTTAAGGTACTAATTTTTAGGGGAAGTTAAGCCATAATCTACTTCCCCTTCCCTGCCTCTTCGCTATATAAGGGCCTCCCATGACGCGCTTTGTTTTTGTGACGGGTGGGGTTGTATCCTCCCTCGGTAAAGGTATCGCCTCGGCAGCTCTGGCTGCCCTCCTCCAAGCTCGTGGGCATAAAGTCCGCATTCGGAAGCTGGACCCTTATCTCAACGTTGACCCGGGCACGATGAGCCCTTATCAGCACGGGGAGGTGTTCATCACCGATGATGGTGCTGAGACAGACCTTGATCTCGGCCATTATGAGCGTTTCACCGGGGAACATGCTCGTCGCTCCGACAACACCACAACGGGGCGGATTTACTCCAACGTCATCGCGCGCGAGAGGCGCGGCGATTATCTTGGGGCTACAGTTCAGGTCATCCCGCATATTACCGATGCGATTAAAGAGGCCGTTGTTTCCGATACGGATGGCTATGACTTCGTCCTTGTCGAGATTGGCGGGACAGTCGGCGATATTGAGAGCCTGCCCTTCCTAGAGGCGATTCGCCAATTACGGAATGATTTGGGCCATGAGAACACGATGTGCGTGCATCTCACCCTTCTGCCCTATATCCCCTCCGCGGGAGAGTTAAAGACCAAGCCAACGCAACATTCTGTCAAAGAATTACAAAATGTTGGCTTACAACCGCAGATTCTCCTCTGCCGGTCCGATAGACCCATCCCGCAAACAGAGCGGCAAAAAATTGCCAGCTTCTGTAATGTTCGTCCTGAAGCTGTGATTGCGGCTTTGGATGTCGATACAATCTATGCCTGCCCTATTGCGTATCATGAACAAGGGATGGACCGCGAAGTCCTCCGTTATTTTGGCCTGCCACATGATACCGCACCAGACCTCTCCCGCTGGGAGAAGATTGTCCGTGGTGTGCGCGAGCCTAAAGGGGAAGTACGCATCGGGATTGTTGGTAAATACACAGCTCTCCTCGATAGCTACAAATCCCTTGCCGAAGCCTTGCTCCATGGTGGGATCGCCCAAGATGTGCGCGTCCATATGAACTGGATTGATGCGGAAACTCTGGAAGACCCCACCCAACTTGAAAACCAGCTACGCGGCATGGATGGCATCCTCGTTCCCGGTGGGTTCGGCGAGCGTGGCTCGGAGGGGAAAATCAATGCCGTGCGTTATGCGCGGGAAAATCGTATCCCCTTCCTCGGCATCTGCTTTGGGATGCAAATGGCCGTTATCGAATGTGCCCGCTCCCTCGCCGGGTTGAAAAAAGCCTCCTCTACCGAATTCGGCCCTACAGAAGAACCGCTAGTCGGGCTGATGACGGAATGGGCCCGTGGGACAGAGCTACTCCGCCGCCGTGAAGGGGGCGATTTGGGCGGGACTATGCGCGTAGGTGCTTACCCGGCTAAGCTGGTCGAGGGCTCTCGCGTGGCGGCCATTTACGGTAAAACCGACATCCGCGAACGCCATCGCCATCGCTGGGAAGTGAACGTTCATTATCGTGAAGTGCTGGAGAAAACCTCCCTCCGCTTCTCTGGCATGTCGCCTGATGGTGTTCTGCCTGAAGTTGTTGAATATCCTGACCATCCCTGGTTCATCGGTGTGCAATATCACCCAGAATTGCTCTCTAAACCCTTTGACCCGCACCCACTCTTTAGCGGGTTTATTGGGGCGGCCAAAAAAGAGCATCAAACACGGGAGGATAAGGCGTGAATGTTCCTTTAGGGACATTCAACCTAGGGCAGGATCAGCCCTTTCGCCTTATTGCTGGGCCGTGCCAAATCGAATCGCGTGACCACGCTTTCTTCATGGCGGAGGCGTTAAGCACGCTCTGCCGTGAGTTGGGTATTGAGCTCATTTATAAAAGCAGCTTCGATAAAGCGAACCGCACCTCCCTCCGCGCTGCGCGTGGTGTAGGAATAGTAGAGGGGCTTAAAATCCTCGCCGATATTCGCTCTCATTTTTCAATCCCCGTTCTCACTGATGTCCACGCCCCTGAGCAATGTGCCCCCGTAGCAGAAGCTGTGGATGTCCTCCAGATTCCTGCTTTTCTCTGTCGGCAAACGGACCTCCTCATCGCAGCGGGAAAAACCGGCAAGGTTGTGAATGTAAAAAAAGGGCAGTTCCTCGCCCCCTACGATATGAAACATATCGTTGAAAAGCTGGAATCCACCGGCAATCACCGCATCCTCCTTTGTGAACGCGGGACATGTTTTGGTTATGGGACGCTTATTAACGATATGCGCGCCCTGCCGATTATGGCCCAGACGGGCTATCCTGTTGTGTTCGACGCCACTCATTCCGTCCAGCAACCCGGTGGGTTAGGCCATGCAACTGGTGGGCAGAGGGAGTTTGTCGCCCCCCTCGCCCGTGCGGCTGTTGCAACGGGAGTGAGTGCGCTATTCATCGAGACGCACCAGACCCCTGATACCGCTCCTAGTGATGGCCCTACGATGATCCCCCTTGCCGATATGCGCGCTTTGTTAGAGCCGCTCATCGGCATAGACCGTTTGGTAAAGCAAGGCTCTCAGAACTGACCTTGCGGAGAAAGAAGCGCGAGCGTGAAGCCAATCACGCATAAAATGCTGCTAATCACCCGTACCAGAAAATAACCGGGCGGGAAGTCACCATGCCGGTTTGCGAGTCGTTCTAATAAGATGAGGCTGAGAAAGCCCCCTATTTCCAGCGCAAAACCTATTTTTAAAGAGCCAGAGGCCCCAACACCCATGGCCAGCCATCCCCATAAAAACGCAAAACCTCCTAAAAGAATCGCCCGCTTATCGCGCAGGCTTTCCCCTTTTGGGAGGATGATGGTGGGCTTGCAGGCTAAGAAACCCCAATTCATCGCCCCATAAAAGGGTAAGAGACAGCCCCCATAAGCAAGCAAAACAAGCGTTAAATGCGGTAGAGGCATGACAATCCCTGCCAAAAAGAGCCAGCCGCCCATTAACAAAGGCAGAACACCGCCAAGCACAATAAGCATGGCTGCCGTGACAGGAAATTGTCGCATCTTAATTGACCTCAGGCCCGGTTTTTGAGACTAAAATAGGGTGGAAGCGGATGTTGCTTCGCGCCTGATGATAGGCCGTGCAGGCTCCGCCGCATAGAGTCAGGAGAAGTCCCTTGAGCGCAATTGTTGATATTATTGCCCGCGAAATTCTGGACAGCCGTGGTAACCCGACTGTTGAGGTAGATGTTGAACTAGCCTCCGGTGTGACCGGCCGCGCTGCTGTTCCCTCTGGTGCCTCCACCGGTGCCCACGAAGCTGTGGAGCTGCGCGATGGCGACAAAAAACGCTTCCACGGTAAGGGCGTCCTGAAGGCTGTCAACGCTGTTAACACAGAGATTGCCGATAAGCTACGTGGCATGGAATCTGAAGACCAGATTGCCATTGATAAAGCCATGATTGAGCTGGATGGCACACCAAATAAAGGCCGCTTGGGTGCAAACGCCATCCTCGGTGTTTCCCTCGCTGTTGCCCGCGCTACAGCTGAGGAGCTGGACCTGCCGCTATACCGCTATGTCGGTGGCACATTTGCTCATGTTCTGCCCGTCCCGATGATGAACATCATCAATGGTGGTGAGCATGCTGATAATGCTATCGACTTCCAGGAGTTCATGATCCAGCCAGTCGGTGCTTCCTCCGTTGCGGAAGCTATCCGTATGGGGTCTGAAATCTTCGCTTGTTTGAAGAAAGAGCTGCACAAGAATGGCCTGAACACCAATGTGGGTGACGAAGGTGGGTTTGCACCTAACCTGAACTCCACAGAAGATGCTCTCGGCTATATCGAGAAAGCCGTTAAAGATGCTGGCTATAGTTTTGGTAAAGACATTACCCTTGCTATGGACTGCGCTTCCACAGAGTTCTACAAGAACGGCCGTTACGAGATGAAGGGTGAAGGCAAGAGCTTCTCCTCCAGCGAGATGGTCGATTATCTGGAAGGCCTGACCAAGAAGTTCCCGATTGTTTCCATCGAGGATGGTCTTGCTGAGGATGACTGGGAAGGTTGGCAGGAGCTTACAAAGCGTCTCGGCGACAAGATTCAGCTCGTTGGTGACGATTTATTCGTAACAAACCCTGAGCGTCTTGCTGAAGGCATTGAGAAGGGCGTTGCTAACTCCCTGCTCGTTAAGGTTAACCAGATTGGCTCTCTGACAGAGACATTGCGTGCTGTGGAAATGGCTCAACGCGCTGGCTACACAACAGTGATGAGCCATCGCTCTGGTGAGACAGAGGATTGCACCATTGCTGACCTCGCCGTTGCTGTGAACACAGGGCAGATCAAGACAGGTTCCATGTCCCGCTCTGACCGTATGGCGAAATACAACCAGCTAATCCGTATTGAGCAGCAGCTTGGTGATAGCGCACAATATGCTGGTCGCAGCATCCTGAAGACACGTAAATAATCTTCAGCCAGACCGTCGGTCTAAGAAAAACCCCGCCTTAAAGGCGGGGTTTTTTTCACTCTGCTTCAGACCTTGCCTCTTTTAGAAAAGATTCATAGAATAAGACGTTATTACCTTATTCATAAACGATGTTAGGAGAGCGGGGATGATCATCTTTTTGCGGCGTGGTATGAGTACCATCTGCGCTCCCCTCTTGTTCCTACTACTAACTGCTTATTTTCTATGGAATGCCCTGCATGGGGACCTTGGGATCAAAGCGTATCAGCACCAAAAAACATTACAAACAGAAGCACAATCCGCTTTGGCTGACGCTCACAAAGAACAAACCATCTGGCGGCGGCGTGTGCTCGCCCTTAATGAAAGAGCTTTGGACCCAGATATGTTAGATGAGCGCAGTCGCGCAATGCTCAATAGCAGCCTCAAGGATGATCTTGTCATCCCATACGGAGAAAAGCACCCGCTTTATTAAAAAGCATGATGAGATATCATCTATAAAAAAAGCGGCCCCTCAAAGGCCGCTTTTTTTACATCACGCGATGCCGCCTTATTACTTAATCTTTGCTTCACGAAAGACAACATGCTTGCGCACAACGGGGTCGTACTTACGCACTTCCATCTTGCCTGTTGCTGTACGTGCATTCTTCTTCGTGACGTAGAAATACCCCGTATCTGCGGAAGAAACGAGACGAATCATAATAACATTTGTCTTGGCCATACTACCCTCGGACTGCTGCCATGATGGGATGCCGCTTTACCATTTACTCAAGAGCAGCATATCCCCTAATACTTGGACGGGAGAATGATACCTTGCGCCTTCCAGGTCAAGCCTTTTTGGTGGAAGTTCTCTCAGTAAAACGGATTATCATCATTTTCTCCCGCCCTATCACCGTCTTTCTCTTATTTATCACCAAAATCATCCAACGAATCATAATGATCATGCACAACATGATGCCGAGCTGAACCTTTCTTCCCGCCCATTCCAGCATGTTTATGGGACGGATGACGCCGCCCAGACGTAGCATGAGGCATAGCCACCCCAACTGTCTCGGAGAGCTTGATGACATCGCCCTCCCAATCATATCGACTGGCCTGCTGAGGCCCAGCTGCGGGCCTATAATGCGGCATCGGAATAGGCCTCTGCATTACAGTAGAATCCCGCTCATACCGCGCTGGTTGTTTGGCACTCTCTTGAAGAGAGGCCCCTCGTACCTCATGAACCACCTTAATATTACCATCTGGACGAATAAGCGTGAACGTCCCATCCCCATTAGGAATAGACACCGTCCCCGGGGCAATCGCCTCAGCTGATGCAGCCACTTGCTCATGATGACGAGGGATGGACGACGATTTAGCACCGCCAACCCCCTCATCAAAATCATTCCCTTGACCAACAGAAGGTGTAGAGCTGTACATCTCTTCAGGAATCACAGAGACGGCAGGCGGATTATGCGACAGGCCATTAATAACGGTATTCTTATTGGATTCATGCAGAGGTAACGCCCCTCCACCCGCTGCAAAAACAGCAGCAACGTCATTATTATACCGACCAGAACGAGCCGGAGGCGGAGCCACTGTCGGTTTTCTATCCTGCCGGGGCACTTCCTTCTCCGCAACCGGCTCTGGCGCAGAGGGAACAACAATCGAGGGCAGCGGTGGCAAGGTAGCCTCATGTGTAGCCACTTCTTCACGGTGCGTAATAGCGGCCTCATGCGGGCTAGAAACAGGCAGTGCAGAGGCAAACGGCATCGTCTTAACAGGCTGCTGCGGTGCTGGTACTGCCTGAGCTGCCATCTCTTTTTGAGGCACCATAGATGGTCGCTTAACTGGTGCAGCCGGTGGCAAAGGAGGGATAACAATCAAAGCAGGCGGCGGTAAGGTAGCTTTACGCACAGCCACTTCTTCACGGTGCGGAATGACAGCCTCATGCTGCCTAGAAACAGGCAGCGCAGAGGCAAACGGCATCGTCTTAGCAGGCGGCTGCGGTGCCGGCGTTGCTTGAGCTGCCACCTCTTTTTGAGGCACCAAAGACGGCCTCTTAACGGGCTCAGCCTGTGGTAAAGGAGGGACAACAATCAAAGCAGGCGGCGGCAAGGGGGCTTGTGCAACAACGTTCTCTTTATGCCCCTCTTGCTGCGGCGGAATCGTAGCAGGAGACGCAGCTGAAACGGTATGATTCACACTCTTGAGCGCTTTGGCAGATTGAGCAGCCTCCTGCTCATCCAATGGCTCCAGATAAGCGGAAGCATTATCCTGCACATGCGACGGCAAGGTTTTATCAAGCGGCATTACAACCTTGCCAGAACCATAACGCTTGCCGACACCTTCCCCAACCGTTATGCCCTGCCCATCGGCAAGTTGATGCTGCAAATCTGCTTCTAATTGCGGTCTTAATTGATGCCATTTATCAATAAAATGACTATTAGAGCGACTAACATCCTGCAAGCTAGGTACTGGGTCTGGCTGACCAGGCCAAATATCACCTTCCTCAGGTAAAATAGGCGTCGTACTGACCACTTCGCCACGTACACGCCGGGCGACCTCACTCTGTGCATCAGGTGAATTAGGATTACCTAAAGGATTAAACATCTCCCCTGCATGTCTGTCCCAGCCTGTGCAACTTGCTGTCAAAACAGAGAGGATAAGGAGGCTCGCTCGCTTTATTTTATCTTCTTTGCCCTTTACCATCTGAGGCGCATATCTCTTCCTATAAACATCCTCCGATAAGAGGAGGAGACGATGCGCCCCTATCTGGGCTTTATATTTATCTAACTGATGTCCCACCATTTATACCCGCATCCGTGCCACGGTTGCTTTAAGATACCCCGTCCCTGTCAAAAGGGTAGGAATTACAGACAACCAAAGCAATGCCGCGCCAATCACCCCGAAATATCGGGCTATATCATGAAAAGAATTAATAACCCCTTGCCCGAGGATGAGAAAACCTATAGCGACCATCTGCATCCCTGTTTTCCATTTCGCCAAGCGGGTCGATGGGATTGTCTGATTCTGAGACGCCATATATTCCCGCAAACCACTAATTAAAATCTCTCGCAGCATAATTAAAATAGCCGCATAAAGGGACCAAAACCGCAATCCCCCCGTCCCTGCCAGAGCCAACAATAAGCCCCCTACCAAAAGCTTATCAGCAATAGGGTCCATCATACGACCTAAATCTGAGGTCAACCCTTGCCGACGTGCCAAGGCCCCATCCAGATAATCCGTCACACATGCCCCAACATAGAGAAAAAACGCAATATCTGCCCATAAGCCACCACCGGCGAGACATCCAATCAAAACCGGGATAACAAGAATACGGAACAATGTAAGAAGATTGGGTAGGTTAATCACTACAAATCTCTATCCGGCAGGTCATGCCCCAACATATATCTCGGTCAGGGTTTTTAGGAGATGTCACTCTGTTCTCTTACCCATTCTGGATGGAAATATCCATAAATGACCTGCGCCATTTCACGATTAATTCCTGGTACATGTTCTAACTCCTCTATAACGGCCTGTCGCACTTGCCGAACAGACCCAAAACGTGTCAACAACGCCTTCTTTCGGGCAGGCCCAATCCCCGGGATGTCATCCAACCCCGAATGAGTCAGCGCTTTTGAACGGCCCGCCCTATGGGTTGTAATAACAAAACGATGCGCCTCATCTCGTAAACGTTGCAAGTAATATAAGACAGCATCGTTAACAGCTAATTGAAACGGCTCTCGTCCTTCAACAAAAAACCACTCCCGCCCCGCATTACGATCCACCCCTTTAGCAATCCCAACGACTGGGATGGACGCAAGACCTCTCTCAATTAACATTTCTTTTACAACTCGTACCTGCCCTTTACCACCATCAATAAGCAATAAATCTGGCCATGTCTCACACCCCGCATCCTCTTCACTTAACTGTGCAAAACGCCGACTCATAACCTCTTTCATCATTCCAAAATCATCACCAGGGGCAATGGGGCCACGAATAGAAAATTTCCGATAAGCTCGTTTCACAAATCCCTCTGGCCCACCAACAATCATTGCCCCATAAGGGGCTTGGCCCATCAAATGAGAATTATCGTATACCTCAATTCTTTTTGGTGGAGCGGGCAACCCAAATAAATCTGCCACTTTCTGCAACAAGATGGCCTGGCCTGCGGTTTCTGCTAAGCGGCGTTCTAACGCTTCACGCGCATTAAGGATGGCATGATCTAGCACATCCTTTTTCTCTCCTCTCTGCGGTTGGAGTAGCTGTACTTTATGCCCACGCTGTAACGTGAGCGCCTCTGTAAGCAACGCCTCTTCTTGTGGGATGATGTTTGTCAGTATCTGAGCAGGAGGCTGCTTATCTTCATAGAACTGAAGTAAAAAAGCCGCCAATATATCAGCTGCGAATGCATCCTCCGCATGACGTGGGTAGAAAGCGCGGTTCCCATTATTTCGTCCGCCCCGGATGAAGAAAACCTGTATGCAGCTCTGTCCCGCTTGCTGCCACAAAGCCACAACATCTGCCTCTCGAATAGTAATGGGATTAATCGCACCTGAGGCTCGAAGATTCGCAAAGCCGCGGATACGGTCCCGAATCAAAGCAGCACGCTCAAAAGCCATCTCCTCAGCCGCCTCTTCCATCTCTTTTGTGAGGCGTTGTTGTAGTTCCCGCCCCCCACCGCTGAGGAATTCTTTTGTCTGTTCTACTAACGCTTGATATTCCTGCGCGCTAATCCGCTCCACACAGGGGGCAGAACAACGCTTGATTTGATAGAGTAAACAAGGCCGGGTGCGGGATTCAAACACGCTATCGGTGCATGTCCGCAGCATAAAAGCCCGTTGAATAACCTGGATCGTCTGATCCACCGCACGAGATGACGCAAAAGGCCCCCAATAAGTTGCTCCCTTTACCGGTTTCCCTCTTTGGCGCATCAAGCGGGGATAGGTATGGTCCCCACTCAGCAACAACCAAGGGTAAGATTTATCGTCCCGCAAGAGGATGTTAAAGCGTGGCTTCATCCGCTTGATGTAATTGGCCTCCAGCAACAAAGCCTCAGCCTCTGTTCGCGTAACAACAATCTCCATCCCCACAGTAAGCGTTACCATCAAGCGGATACGCTCGGGCAAGCGAGAGAGAAGCGTGTAAGACGTAACACGCTTTTTTAAATTTAACGCCTTACCAACATATAAGACCTCCCCTTTACTCCCGAGCATACGATAAACGCCTGGAGTATCAGGAATCGTTTTTAAGGCTTTACGAATCGCAGCCACACCTTGAGGGATTTCAGCCATATCTCTTATTTTTCCGCTGATTTTTCCTAATTCTACGGAGCCTCTCAAACTCATCCACTATTCCTGTGGAAAAAGCTGTGAATACCCCAAGGGTAAAACGCCGCATCGTAGAGTTTCTCTTCCTTTCAATAGATTGCCTATTTTTTGGTCACTAAAAATAACCCCTTGAAAAATAAGGATTTATAAAAGGTTTTCTAGAACGTAACACGTCTGCTTCCGCCTTTCTTCCCAATATAACTGTCAATCCCGTTTCTGAAAAAAAGAGTGGACAAAATGCGATAACATCCACTTGAAAAGAGTAATTTATGTTTGACTCTTCGTCATTCTTCGTTCTGCCTTTTCAAGCAATGTTAACATATTGCCACTCGCCACGGCTTGCAGCTCACTCTCATCTAACCCTTGGTCCCGTAGAGCCTGCAGCAATTGAGGTGTCTCACCAGCATCCTGCCAGCCCTCTATGCCGCCCCCGCCATCAAAGTCGGAGGAGAGACCAACATGCTCCACACCTATCCGGCGGATAACGTACAGCACATGCTTCGCAAAATCCGTCGCTGTGCCACCACCGCCACGTTTTAAAAACGCCCCCATGGCTGTGATTTGGATGAGCCCACCACTCGCCTTCAACGCATCTAGCTGCCCATCATCCAGATTACGCGGATGGTCACACAAAGCCCGCACGCAAGAATGACTCGCAAAAACAGGCACCTCGGAAAATTCTACAGCCTGCATCATCGTCTTGCGCGATGCATGTGAGACATCCACCAACATGCCATGACGATTCATCTGTTGAATCACACGGCGGCCCAACGAGGATAAGCCGCCATGCGCTTCCTCTGGGCCTTCTCGTACCACTGCGGAATCCGCTAAGAGATTATGCCCATTATGGGTAAGGGTCATATAACGCACCCCATAACGCTGAGCGAGCCAACCAATGCGGCTATCATCCTCTCCTATCGGATAACCATTCTCCATCACCGGGATGAGCGCGACATCGCCATTTTGCGCCGCCTGCCGTATATGCGCGGCTGTGTGACATAGAGCCGCCTGTCCCTCAAGATAATGGGGGACCATATCCTCTATTGCCTCTAACATAGCTTGCGCCCGCCGCCATGCCGCCGCATGACCAGCTTCATCAAGGCCTGCTTGTGGTGTATAGGCTGCCAAACAAGCCGCCCCTAACCCGCCCGCTTTCGCTTTGGGGACCGTAAACCGCCGCTCTACATCTCGCTGGGCGCAATCAGCTTGGTCACGCTTGTGCCAACTGGGAAGGCCATCCGCCGTTTTTTCCTCCCACGGAATATCAATATGCGTATCCATGATGAAAATAGACATCTATAAGGCCCCTTCCTTCGCTATACGCTTCAATGTGGCGTAATGCGCCGTAATCGCAAGATCATACTTGAATTTTTCCGCTTAAAGAGGGATCAAAAGCCATGCGTCTTATTACATGGAATATCAATTCACTTCGCCTCCGGCTGCCCCTCTTAACGCGTCTGAGCGAAGAATACGCCCCTGATGTCATCTGCCTTCAGGAAACTAAGGTCCCCGACCCGCTCTACCCCCAAGAGGCGTTAACGGCCCTGGGTTACCCGCATCAGCTTTATCGCGGGATGAAAAGCTATAATGGTGTGACGATTCTATCACGCATACCGTTAGAGCCCGCCCTACCTCATGCACCTGATTGGTGCGGCAAGATGGATTGCCGCCATGTTGCTGCGCGCCTTCATCCAGACTCCGGCCCGGTGAATCTTCATAATTTCTACGTCCCTGCTGGTGGCGATATACCAGACCCAGACGAGAACGAAAAATTCGCCCATAAGCTCGCTTTTTTAAAAGAAGCCAAAGAGTGGTTTACAGCCCACCCTCCTAAAAGAAGCATCCTTGTGGGGGATTTAAACATCGCCCCGCTAGAGCATGACGTATGGAGCCATAAACAGCTCCTCAAAATTGTTAGCCATACACCCATTGAGACATCCGGCTTGTTAGACTGGATGCACACAGGCTTTAAAGATGCCATGCGTACTGCCATCCCAGAGCCAGAAAAACTCTATACATGGTGGTCATATCGCAACCGGGATTGGAAGAAATCTAACCGTGGACGTCGATTAGATCATATCTGGACCACGCCAGATATTCTCCCCAACATGCAAAAAATCACCGTTCTCAGCGCGCTACGCGATTGGGAACCCCCCTCCGACCATGCCCCGGTCATGATGGACATCACCCTCTAACAATACCACCCTATAAAGAGTGCAGGCTGACCTAACATGATAGGACCAGCCTGCTTTAAAGAGCGCCTTTACAAATTAGGGTTAAGGCAATAGCCCCCACCCTCTGTCAGCAAAATCCCAGCTCGGCCATGAGCAGGCTCTATCTTTTGGCGAAGGCGATAAATATGGGTCTCTAATGTATGGGTCGTTACAGAGGCATGATATCCCCAGACCTCATGCAACAACACATCACGCTCTACTGGCTGCCCCCCAGCACGGTAGAGATATTTTAAAATGGCTGTTTCTTTTTCTGTCAGATGGATACGCCGCCCTGTTTTTTGGTCCAAAAGCTGTTTATTTGCAGGACGAAACACATAAGGACCAATATCAAAAACAACGTCCTCACTATTTTCGAACAAGCGTAATTGGGCACGCACCCGCGCTTGTAATTCCCCTACACGGAAGGGTTTAGCGACATAATCATTCGCCCCTGCATCAAGACCACGAATGACATCATCTTCATCATGAGAGCCTGTCATGATGATAATAGGGATTGCTAAGCCTTTTTTACGTAATGCCGCACAAAATTCCCGGCCATCGCCATCAGGAAGATTCACATCCAACAAGACAATATTAATCCGCCCCTCAGAACGACCCAATACTTCCTCTGCAAGAGCAAGCGTGGTTGCGCGCTCTACCCGATAAGCCGCTCCCTCTGACAACTGAGCCGCTAAGACGGAACCTAAACCATCATCATCGTCAACAATTAATATTGAGTGACGAGTATTCATGTCTCAAAAATCCTGTTCATAAATACAGTTCAGTTACTGCACCGCCTCTACCATTCCCCAAAAAAAGGAAGCCTGAAAAGCATAGCACTGCAACTAACAACCAACACTACCCTAATCCGTTTAAAAACAGAAGGCTATGCCTCCTCACGTAGCTGTGCATCCTCTTTTGCAAGCGTGACGGCTTCTTGACCATCGGGCGAGACCATAGCAACCACTAAATCCCCTACTACGGGGATCGTCTTTGCGCGATCTTCTGCTGATCGTATAAATATCCCTGTACCACGACGAACAATGAGTAATTCAAGCCGATTTTCTTCTTTCTCCAATAATTCAACGGTTGATTCCGTTACAATGTAACTAACAAATCGCCAACCACGACTAAATAACGTATCAAAAAACGTATAGTTCCACCCCGGCTCTCCCAGTACTTTACCACGCGCATCACGCGAGAGACCACGATAGAGGTCCAGCCGTGCCACACCGGGGCTGACCTGATAAACGCGCTCCCGCCCCATATGAGGGGCTAAATGCCCGCAGACCATGCCATTATAAATCGCATCCCCTGTTGTCGCGATTAGATAATCGGCGGGCCGCTCCTCCAAGGCTTCTTGCCCGGCTGCGGAGAGAAGTTCCGTCTTTAAAACAGGCACGCCGCGCCGTGCAGCCGGCATAAGCTCTTGCGCTGTTGTATCAACAAGCAAGACGGGTACTTTCTCCTCATTCAAGCATGCAGCAAGGTCCGTTGACCACGCATTACCGCCTAAAATGACCAAAGCGGGCTCGTTAGAAAGTGTCAGATGTAGCCGCCGTGCGAGGGGACCGAGGGAGAAGCCATGGCAAATCATCGTCACAGCAATGACCGCAAACACCGCAGGCATCACCAACTCTGCCGAAGGATACCCCGCCTCTGCCAATTTAATCCCCGCAGCCCCAGCCACAGCCGCTGCAACAATACCGCGCGGGGCAATCCAGCCCACAAAAAGCCGCTCTTGCCAGCTCATCGTTGTGCCTAATGTGGAGAGGAAAATCCCCAGTGGCCGCACCACAAACAACACCACTAAGGTCAACAATAAAATCGGGACCGAGAGCCGTGCCAGAACCCCACGATGCAAATCCGCCGCGAGGAGGATGAACAATACAGAGACCATCAGCACGACAAGGGATTCTTTTGTGCGTTTTAGCTCATTCATCCCCGGCGGGTGTAGGTTGGTCAGCATCATGCCAAAAACGGTTACGGCAATTAGCCCCGCACCTTCCATCGCCAATGTGCAAGCCTCAAAAATAATCAGGGCCAGTGTTAGAATGACAGGGACCTTTAACAGCTCTGGCATTAAGTCCCGCGTAAAGAGATAGCTGAGCAAATAAGCAGGCAATATCCCCGCAGCAACAGACAAAGCCCCCGCCACAACCATATCAGGCAAAGTGTGGACAAAGAGCATCTGTTTATGCAGGTCGAGATGCAGCAACATAACCTGCATCACAACCGCAGCAAGAATAGCCCCTAGCGGGTCATTCACAATCGCTTCCCACCGTAAAAAGGCAGCAACACGCGGTTGTAACTTGGCACTGCGTAGCAAAGGCAGAATGACCGTAGGCCCCGTCACCACGATAATCGCCCCAAAGAGAAAAGACGGCCCCCACTCCAGCCGTGCAACATAATGTGCGGCTATGGAGCCTAAGAGCCAGTTGATAGGCAAGGCCACCATCGTCAAACGTGCAACCCCTTGCCCAGCCTCGCGTAACTGACGAATATCCAGCGCAAGGCCGCCTTCAAACACGATCAAGGCGACCAGCATGGAGACAAGCGGGCGAAAGGCATGACCTAATGTCGCAGAGGGGTTCAACCAGCCTAGCACAGGGCCAAAAAGAAGCCCCATAGCAAACAGCAACACAATCGCTGGCAGGCGCAGACGCCACGCCACCCATTGCGCCAACATACCAGCCCCAAATGTTAGCACCACACCAAAGAGAACATCATAGGCCATAGGGAGCGTATTTCCTCCATTGCGCGTAGCCGAATATCAGCCATTCTCACAATAAATACACAAACGCTCCATGGCAGAAAAGCTCCGCCATCACGCTAATGAGGCTGTAAGAGGCTCAATTTTGTGCGCTACGCTCCATCACCGCAACAAAAAAGCCATCTGTCCCATAGCTATGGGGGGTAAGGGCAAAGGCAGAATCTTGGCGCAAGCTCTCTGGCAAGAATAAAGACCGCCGCGCTGAAGGGAGGGGCTGATAATCAGCCCGTCTTTTAAGGAAGGCCTCTATCTGCTGGATATTCTCCACTCCTAAGAGAGAGCATGTGGCATAAACCAATTTCCCACCGGGGCGAACAAGCCGTGCGGCAATATCCAAAATAGCGGCTTGCTTTACGCAAAGCTCTTGTACATCCGTCTCACTTAGCCGCAGCCGTGCATCAGGGTTACGCCGCCATGTTCCCGTACCAGAGCAAGGCGCATCGACCAATACCGTCTCAAACTGTCCTTCCCGCCGTTTGGCCCATTTATCTCCCTCTTTGAGGAGATGGCGCGTCACATTATGCACACCCGCCCGGCGCAACCGCTTTACAGCCCCCTCCAACCGTATAGAGGAGACATCACATGCGACAATTTGACCCTTATTTTCCATCGTCATGGCAATGGCTAAGGTCTTTCCCGCCGCACCAGCGCAATAATCAAGCAACCGCTCGCCAGGGCGAGCATCAACCGCCGCAGCGATGAGCTGGCTTCCTTCATCCTGAATCTCTACCAGACCATCCCGAAAAGGTGCCGCAGCGGTAATGGGCTGGCGACCCTCAAGGCGAATCCCCCAAGGGGAGAGAGGCGTTGGCTGCCCATCAAACCCTTCCCGCTTAAGGCGGCGCAAGGCTTCCTCACGCGTTCCTTTCAGCAGATTCACGCGGAGGTCGAGCGTTGGAGCCCCCATGAGGGCACGCATTTCCTCCTCCAATCGCTCACCGAAATCACGCTCTAAATAAGGGTGCAACCAATCAGGATATTCCAACCTGACAGGGAGGGATTGTTTCTCATCTGTGATGGATTGGCCCTCTAATGCCGCCAGCATCGCATATTCACGCTCACTCAATGGGGCTGGCGCGTAACGCTCCCCACTAAATAACGCCTGAATGGAGGATAAAGGCTGCCCCACAAAATGCAGCATCGCCGCGCATAAAAGCCGTGGGGAAATATCCTCATGCCGGTACCGTAACTCTGCCCGTAAATGCCAATGCAGCCGCCGCCACGCCCGCAGCACATCCCACGCTAAGGTCGAGATAGCCCTGCGATCCCCGCCACCAATATAGCGGCGTTCGCGGAAGAAGTTATTAGCCACGGCATCAGCCGGACGATGAGGCGCATTTTGAATCGCACAAAGCAGATCAATCGCACCAGAGAGACGAGCAGCGGGGGTCATGGCCCCCGCCTACCCTGTTTCCGTCCTTCAGGAAAGGGAAAAATCACCTTACAGGCGATAGTTCGGTGCTTCCCGCGTGATGGTCACATCATGCACATGGCTTTCGCGCAGGCCAGCATTCGTAATTTTGCGGAACTTCGCCCGAACTTGCAAATCTGCCACGGTAGCGGAGCCTGTATAACCCATACCAGCCCGCAGCCCCCCAACAAGCTGATGCACCACCGCTGCCATCGGGCCTTTATAAGGCACTTGCCCCTCAATCCCCTCTGGAACCAGCTTGAGCGTATCGCGTACCTCCCCTTGGAAGTAACGATCCGCCGAGCCACGGGCCATCGCCCCCATGGAGCCCATACCACGATACGCTTTATAGGTCCGCCCCTGATAAAGGAAGCTCTCACCAGGGCTTTCCTCACATCCTGCGAGCATGGAACCAACCATCACAACATCCGCACCCGCCCCAATGGCTTTGACGATATCGCCAGAGGTCCGAATCCCCCCATCGGCAATAGCGGGGACATCAAGCTCATGACAGGCGGCCGCTGTCTCCAACACCGCAGAGAATTGCGGCACACCCACACCCGCCACCACACGCGTTGTGCAGATGGACCCTGGGCCAATGCCAATCTTTACACAATCTGCACCGGAGCGAATCAAAGCTTGTGCAGCCTCTGGTGTCGCGACATTCCCCGCAATGAGCTGCACATCCGCATAACGGTCCCGTAATTGCGCAACAGTTTCTAACACACCGCGGGAATGGCCATGGGCGGTATCAACCACCAGCACATCCACCCCCGCATCCACAAGGGCAGCCCCACGGCGGAGGCCATCTTCCCCTACGCCGATAGCCGCCGCACAGAGCAACCGGCCCTCAGCATCCTTTACCGCCAAAGGATGGGTCGTTGCTTTATCCATATCCTTAACGGTAATCAGCCCCACGCAATGCTCTGCATCATCCACAACAAGGAGCTTCTCAATCCGATGGTCATGCAGGAGTTGGCGGGCTTGCTCAGGCGATGCCCCATGCTTAACCGTCACCAACCCTTCATGGGTCATCATATCGCGGACAAGTGTTGTCTCATCAGCAGTAAAGCGCATGTCACGATTGGTCAAAATCCCAACCAGCTTGCCGCTTTTCTCCACAACTGGGAGGCCAGAAATCCCATTGCGGGCCATAATCTCATGGACTTCCCGCAGGGTTTGGTCCGGCCCAACTGTTACGGGATTAACCACCATCCCGGCCTCAAAACGCTTCACACGGCGGACCTGCTCAGCCTGCTCCTCCAGCGTTAGGTTTTTATGGATAACCCCCATACCGCCTTGCTGGGCCATGCAAATAGCCATTTCTTCTTCCGTCACTGTATCCATAGCGGAGGAAAGAAGTGGAATATTCAGGCTAAGCTTACGGGTAAGACGTGTCTTTGTGCTGACCTGCCCCGGCAGAACAGAGGATTCAACAGGTTCAATAAGGACATCATCAAAGGCCAAGGCATCACGCACTCGGTTATAAAGTCTCTCTTGTGGGAAGTCTGTCATGCTGCCTACGCCCTCGCTCGTGCGTCCTGTGTCGATACAACTCGGTCAGCCTAACCCTATTGATAGGTTTTAAGCCGTTGGCAGGGTCTCATAACGCACTCTGCAAAGGGAGGCAAAGAAAATCCGCCACTATGACCCTTCTATCTCACAATGAAGCCGAAAAACGCGGCGTCGCTTGGCCTGTTTGCTTTGCGGCAAGCTCTTTCTGCCGTGCATCAAACACCGCTGCCACATGCCGGAGGAAAGGCTTGCCCTTTTCTGTCAGGCTAAGGTGATTCCCTTGCCAGTGAATCAACCCATCTTCCTCAAAAGAGCGTAACGCCTCTAGCTCCGCAGCAAAAGCCTGACTTAGAGCCTGCCCTTCTGGAATATAAGGGGTAAGGTCCACAGCAGAGAGGCACATGATGGTCTCAATCACCCTCCCCCGCCAACGATCATCTTGTGTGCGAAAGACACCGCGGGCGATGGGCAAGCCGTCTTGCTCCTTCAAAGCACGGCCATAAGCGGCTGTGGAGGGGATATTCTGATAATATCCCTCTGGCGTCATGGAGATAGACGAGGCCCCCATCCCCAGCAAAACAGGTGAGGAATCAATCGTATAGCCTTGGAAGTTCCGATGCAGTGTCCCGGCCTCATAAGCGCGCGCCATTGCATCATCTGGATGGGCGTAATGGTCTAGCCCAATGGGCTTATAGCCCGCCTCTACCAAGACGTGATCAATCATCGCCGCTTGCTCAACCCTCTCCTCCGTACCGGGTAAGGCCTCCTGAGGGATGAGTTGCTGGCGTTTCTGCTTCCACGGGACATGAGCATAACCAAAAACAGCTAATCTATCTGGTCGCATGGCCACAATGCGTTGGGCGGTGTCCTTCACACTCTCCACCGTTTGATAAGGCAGACCATAGATGAGGTCGATATTCACCCCATGCACCCCGGCAGCATGGGCTTGCTGCACACAGGCGAGAGTTTGCTCATAAGATTGTACGCGCCCGCATGTCTCTTGTACGCGTGGGTTAAGGTCCTGCACTCCAAAGCTGATGCGATTAAACCCCAACTCCGCCAAGAGTGGCAACATCCCCTCTGGAACATGACGCGGGTCCATCTCCATAGCCAACTCTGCATCTGGAGCTATCTGGAACGCCCTACGCACAGCGGCCATGACCTCCCGCAAAACATCCTGCGGTAAGGTTGTCGGCGTCCCTCCCCCAAAATGAAGATGCCGTACAAGGCGGCCTTGCCCTATCAGGGCGATAACGCGGCGCATCTCCTCTAGCAATAACGCCCCATATGCCTTGCGTCCCTCCTCCTGCCGCATCACAGCCGTATTACAGGCACAAAAGCGGCATAGCTCATCACAAAAAGGGACATGAAAATAAAGCGAGACCGATTGCTCAGCCGGCAAAGCCTTTAGCCAGCTTGCCACATCTTGCGGGCCAATAGCATCAGTGAAGCTAACAGCGGTTGGGTAGCTGGTATAACGCGGCAGATTGCCCGCATAACGCGCTATTAAATCAGATGAGATTTTTGCAGCCATATCGTGCCATGCTCCAACCTTGAAGAAGGGAGCCCTCCCTTACAGCGGCATACGCTGATACGCAAATCTGAAGCGTATGTTAAGCGAACTTGTGCATCATTTAAGCTAAGATAACTGGCTGGGAGACCTGGATTCGAACCAGGGCTGACCGGGTCAGAGCCGGTAGTTCTACCGCTAAACTATCTCCCAAGGCGGTGTATGCAGTCGGGTTTCTAACGTCATTCATTTTCAGGCGCAAGAGGGCAGGCACGTTTTTCCCCCCCCTCATCTATCCCATCAGCCCGAACGCCTCTGGGCTATGCTCGCCAAAAAGGCCCCGCCTATCAATAATAGCCCGACCAGCCCCGTTATCCATTCTGGCACAGAGACCAACACGCCACATAGCATCAAAAGAGACAGAATAAGGATGGTATAAAACGCCCCATGCTCTACATAAACATACTCTGCCAAAGCGTTCGTTTTCAGCATGGAGAGGGTCATAGACCGTACAAACATGGCCCCCACACCAAGGCCAAGGGCGATTGTGATAGGGTCTGTCGTAATAGCAAACGCCGAAATGACACCATCAAAGGAGAAGCTCGCATCAATAAACTCTAGGTAGAGGAAGCTAAGCAAGCCGCCCTTCATCATAAGGGGGGCCGCACCGGGCTCACCAATCAACCAGACGAGACCTTCTTTGCCCAATATATAGGCAACAATCCCCCCACAGCCCCAAAAGAGAAAGGCTAACGGGTCATGCCCGGGGCCCATCAAACGGCTTACCCCCATCAGCACCGCTAATGTCACCCCCACAGGCAAGGCGGGGACCCCACCAAGCCGTGCTACTGGCTTTTCCACCCATGTAACCCAATGATGGGTTTTATCATCATCTAAAAAGTAATTCAGCGCGATGAGGAGGAGGAATGCCCCACCAAAAGAGGCAATCATATCCCGCGCACCGAGCATGATATGGGCATAACGCTGCGGCTCCATCACCGCCAAACGCGCCGCTTGCCACGGGGAAAGCCCTGCGACAATAGCCACAAGCAGAATGGGGAAAAGAAACCGCATCCCTAAAACTGAAATCGGCATCCCCCAACTCATATAACGGCGTTGCCATTGTGGAGACATGGTTTTGAGAATACCGTAATCGACAATCGCATTATCCATGGATTCAGCAGTTTCCATCAGGGCTAGAATCGCTACAGCCTCTACCCCCATAAGCACCCCGGTAAGGCTCGCTGTCTGCCAATATCCTAAGCCTGCCCCTATACATAAGGCGAAGGCTGCAACCATAAAGGCGGCGTAAAATTGTCTCACAAAATGCCCTTATCTTCTCTAGTGCAACGGCTAACACAATGTCTCTGCCAGCCCCTTACAAGCAAAAAGCCTCTTACAGCAACAAAAAGACGAAGCGGCCTTTGCAGATATGGAGGAAGGGCTTATCTTCTCGCATTATGAGCCCAAAAGATACGCCTCCTTCATCCCGCCGCCCTGCTAAAGAGCGAGCCGCAAAACGTGTTCCCGGCAAGCCCTTGCGTCACTCACGCACACCCGGCACGCGCGACCCCGCCGATGATGCCTCTGCCTCCCAAACCTTACGGACGCAGACCGTCAAACTACGCAAAGCCCGTGGGCGCACCCCTGCCCAGCAACGCTGGCTCAATCGCCAATTAAATGACCCCTACGTCAGTGCGGCACGCCAACAAGGCTGGCGGTCCCGCGCGGCCTTCAAATTGCTGGAGATGGATGACCGCTTCCACTTTATCAAACCCGGTAGCCGCGTGGTGGACCTGGGTGCCGCACCGGGGGGCTGGGCGCAGATTGCCGTTAAGCGCGGGGCGGCTAAGGTCATTGGGGTGGACTTACTACCAGTGGACCCCGTACCGGGGGCCGACATCATCGAAGGGGATTTTATGGAAGCCGACATGCCAGAGCGGCTCCAAAACATGCTTGGCGGGCGTGCAGACCTTGTGATGTCCGATATGGCACCTAACACCACAGGCCATGCTGCAACTGATCATATCCGCATTATGGCCTTAGCTGAAAATGCTCTCGACTTCGCCTTAAAAATCCTCGCTAAGGACGGCGCCTTTATTGCAAAAGTCTTCCAAGGGGGGTCAGAAAAAGAGATGCTAGACCTGATGAAGCGCAACTTCGCCGTTGTAAAGCACGTCAAACCGCCTGCCTCCCGTAAGGAATCGAGCGAGCTTTACGTCATCGCCACTGGCTTCCGTGATGAACTCTGATTTCCTTGATTATCCCGCTCCCTTCCAAGAGATGTTTCAAGCCGCATCACTCTGGTGCGCTTTCTCCAGCAATTTACCCAGAGAAGCGAGGATTTTCCGCGCCATGTTAATGCGTACGGCGTTTGTCATCTCCCGCACCATCGCAAGCTTATGGTCCGGGCGTATCTTCACCCCGGCTTTCTCATTCCGCGCAGCCCAGCGGATTAACCCATCTGGATTAGCAAACTTATTCTTGCGGAACTGAAGCACCATGCCTTTAGGGCCAGCCTCCAGCCGCTCCACCCCGGTATCGCGGCAGAGTTTTTTAATCATCACAACATCAAGCAGATTTTCTACCTCTTGGGGCAGCGGGCCGAAGCGATCCACCAGCTCTACCCGCATCGCATCCACATCAGCTTCGTCCTTCAAAGCGGCGATGCGGCGATATAGACCAAGCCGAACAGGCAGGTCTTTTACATAATCCTCCGGCAAGAGGACAGCCAAACCGAGAATGATGTTCGGTGTCCAGCCTATATCCTCCTCATCGCTCTCATCACGCATCCGCCGCAAATCCGTCACCGCATCTTGCAGCATCTGTTGATACAGCTCGATCCCCACCTCCCGAATATGGCCTGATTGCTCATCGCCTAAGAGGTTCCCCGCCCCGCGTAAATCGAGGTCATGCGAGGCGAGCGTAAAGCCTGCCCCCAAGGAATCCAACGTCTGCATAATCTCTAAGCGTTTGATGGAAGAGGAGGATAATACATGCGTTTGTGGCCATGTCAGATAGGCATAACCACGCTGTTTGGCCCGCCCTACACGACCACGAAGCTGATAAAGCTGGCCAAGGCCAAACATATCCGCCCGGTGAATGATAATCGTATTAACACGCGGCATATCCAAGCCGCTTTCCACAATATTGGTGGAGAGCAGAATATCGTACTTCCCCTCCGAAAACTCCGTCATCACCGTTTCTAGCTCGGTGGGGGTGAGGCGGCCATGCGCCTCGGTAATGCGGGCATCTGGCACAATCTCTTTAAGCCGCTCTGCCATATGCCGCATATCCGATAAACGCGGCACAACGCAGAAAATCTGCCCCCCGCGGAAGCGTTCTCGCTGAATGGCTTCATGAATCATCACTTTATCAAAAGGCGTGATGAAGGTACGGACCGAGAGCCGGTCTGTCGGCGGGGTGGCAATCAGGCTCATCTCCCGCACACCAGAGAGCGATAGCTGAAGCGTGCGGGGAAGCGGGGTTGCGGAGAGGGTCAGCACATGGACATCCTCGCGCATGGCTTTCAACTTCTCTTTATGCGCCACGCCGAAATGCTGTTCCTCATCAATAATCAGCATCCCTAGCCGCTCAAAAGACACTGCTTTGGAGAGGAGCGCATGAGTCCCGATGACAATATCCACCGTGCCATCAGCCAACCCATCGCGCACTTTTGTGGCTTCTTTTGCGCTCACCATGCGTGAGAGCTGCTCTACCCGCACAGGTAGCCCTTCAAAACGCTGTTTAAAGCCAAGATAATGCTGCCGTGCGAGCAAGGTTGTGGGCACCACGACAGCCACTTGCATACCAGAAAGAGCTGCGACAAACGCCGCGCGTAAGGCGACTTCTGTCTTACCAAAGCCGACATCCCCACAAACGAGGCGGTCCATCGGCTTGCCGCTACTTAAATCCTCCAACACATCGGCAATCGCGCGCGATTGGTCCTCCGTCTCCATAAAAGGAAAGCGCGCGCAGAACTCATCCCACAACCCCTCTGCGGGAGCCATGATGGGGGCCTCCTTCATCGCCCGTGCCGCTGCGGTGCGAATCAGCTCCCCGGCCATTTCGCGCAGGCGTGTCTTCATCTTCGCCTTACGCGCCTGCCATGATGTCCCACCTAGCCTATCAAGCTGCACCGTCCCTTGCTCGGAGCCAAACCGGCTAAGCAAGTCGATATTCTCCACAGGCAGAAGCAAGCGTTGCTCCCCATCATAAAGGATGGAGAGATAATCATGCGCTACACGCCCTTCGCGCACGGTCTCTAGCCCAACATAACGCCCAATGCCGTATTCCTCATGGACGACAAGGTCACCCTCGGCAATTTCGCCAATTTGGGTGATAAAATCTTGACCCTTTCGCCGCCGCCTTGGTGGGCGGGCTAACCTCTCTCCTAATAAATCTTGCTCGGAGACAAAGGCGACCCTTCCCCCCGTAAAGCCACGCTCTAGCCCCAGAACAACCAGCCCAACCGCCCCACGCGCCATAGCTGCGGCCTCGGGCCAGCCTTCAAAGCTCTCACACGCAATATCATGATCGCGTAAGAGGGTCGCAATCCGCTCCCGCGAGCCATTGCTCCATGCCGTTAGGTAAGTGCGCCGCCCCTCTTTCGCCCATGCTTGCACATGGGTTGCAAATTGCTGAAAAATCCCTTCTCGCCCCGCGCCGCCCATGCTGGCAAAAACAGGCCCCGGCTTATAGCCCGCCTCTATCCCCTCAGCTCCATCAGGGCGCGCAAAGGGTGATAATAGGACGGCGGGATGGCCCTTCAACATCCCTTCCCACCCATGGCGATTGAGATATAAACGATGCGGCGGTAGGGGCCGGTAAGGCAGCTCCCCCTCATGCCCCGCCGCGCAACGCGCTTGGTAATGGTCGGCAATCATCTCCAACCGGGCGATAAGAATCTCTGGCGTCTCACGCTCAAAACTCACCGCGGCATCTGGCAGATAATCCAACAAAGTTTCCATATGATGGCCATCACCATCATGAAAAAGCGGTAGATAATGCTCTGCCCCGCTGGCCCGGCGTCCCTCCAATAATTGCCGGTACAGCACATCCTCCATCGCACCGCTGCCAAACACATCCCGCCATCCTGTCTGAAAACGGCTTAGGCTGGCTTTATCCAATGCATATTCCGACACGGGCGTAAGGCTGAACCCCTCCCGCGCCTCTGTCGAACGCTGGGTTGCAGCATCAAAATTACGGATATTATCAACCTCATCTCCGAAGAAATCGAGCCGCACAGGCTCCCCCGCATCAGCGGGATAGAGGTCGAAGATGCTCCCGCGCATAGCAAATTCGCCGCGCTCCATCACGGTATCAACACGGCTATAGCCATTCCCCACCAGCTGCTCAGCAAGGTGATTAGCCTCCACCATATCACCACGTTTGATGTGGAGTGTCTGGCCCGCAAAAGCGGCACGCGGCGGTACACGTTGAATCATCGCATGGATTGTCGTCAGCACAATCCGGCCTGTGGGCGGTGCGGGCTCCAATAAATGGCTTAAGGTTGCTGTACGCTCTGCAACGATGGACGGATTAGGCGAGATACGATCATAAGGTAGGCAATCCCACGCAGGAAAGCGCAGCACCATTACCTCTGGCACAAGCCAACTCAGCATATCAGCCAGGGACGCTAAAGCGGCATCATCATGAGCGACATGCACAATCGTCCCTTGATGCTCTGACAAACGCTGACGCAGCAAAAACGCCACCGCGCCATCTGGCACACCCCAGATAGTCGGACCAAAAGACGCCATGGCAGAATCTTCAGCGTGCATCAAAGCAGGCTCCCCTCATGAGATAAGAGTATTTTTATTATCTGATGGTTTTGCTACCCTATAACGCTCCCTCGGCCCTCTGTCAGCACAAAAGCCGTTTACACGCTATGCCCCTTGCCCCTCCCTCTTTGCGGATTACCCCGCTTTTGGCCCCGCTGACGAGCTTGCCGGGACTCACAGCACGCCATGCCACATTATTAAGCAAAATTAGCGGCGGCAAACGGGTGATTGACCTGCTCTTTACCCTGCCAGAAAAGCTCATTGACCGCCGAAAAATAATGACCCTTGCCGAAGGACGCGCCCTCCCAACGGGAGACGTACTCACAAGCCATGTCCGCGTCTTAGACATTCGCCGTCCTGCACGGCCTTCTCAACCAACTATCCTCACCGCCCATGATGAAACGGGCATGTTGGAGATTACCTTCTTCCAAAAAGGACGACTATTCCTCCCCCCTGAAGGCACGGAGATTCTCGTCTCTGGTAAAGTAGGACATTATCATGACCGCCTCACACTCTCCCGGCCAGACCATATCATCGCGTGGGAGAAGAGAGATAACTTCCCGTGGTTAGAGCCTGTCTGGCCCTTAACGGCTGGATTATTCCCCTCCACCGTGCGCCGTGCCATGAAGGCCGCTTTGGCCCTCATCCCCGATGACCTCCCCGAATGGTTAGATGCCCCCCTCCTGCCAAAACATCGCTGGCCGTCCTTCAAAACAGCATTAGAAACTTTACATCTGCCCGAAAGCCTCTCCCAACAAGGGGACCCCACCCCCCTTTTAGAGCGCGCACGCGCACGCCTTGCCGCTGATGAAGTCCTCGCTGACCAGCTTTGCTTAGGGATGGCCCGCCAACAAGCGCAGGCGCGCGAGGGGCGTGCCCTTATTGGAGATGGCACACTCCGCCAACAGCTTTTGGAACGTTTTGGCCATCGCCCCACCGCAGCCCAAAGCCGTGTCATGGATGAAATTGCCGCTGATATGAGCCAACCCACCCTGATGATGCGCCTTTTACAAGGTGATGTAGGGGCAGGGAAAACCCTTGTCGCGATGATGGCCATGCTCCATGCTGTAGAGGCCGGCACGCAAGCGGCCTTCATGGCCCCGACCGAAATCCTCGCTCAGCAACATGCCAGCACTTTTGAAGCCCTCTGCCCTGTGCCCTTTGTCTTTTTAAGTGGCTCCATCAAAGGGCGTGCCCGGCGGATTGCCCTAGCCAAACTAGCCGATGGTCATGCTAAAATCGCCATCGGCACGCATGCACTCTTTCAAGATGGTGTCATCTTTGCTGACCTCGGGCTTGCTGTCATTGATGAACAGCATCGTTTTGGGGTGGAGCAGCGTATGAAGCTCGCCACAAAAGGCCCTGCAACTGATGTGCTGGTCATGACAGCCACCCCCATCCCCCGTACACTTCAACTCACAGAATGGGGCGAGATGGGCGTTAGCCGGCTGGATAGCAAACCCGCCGGACGCCAACCCATCCATACGACTGTTCATAATATGGGCTTATTGGATAATATTCTCGCAGGGATAAAGCGCGCCTTAGAGCAAGGAAAACAAATCTTTTGGGTCTGCCCTCTTATTGAGGAGAGTGAAAGCCAAAGTGCCGCCGCAGCGGAGGAACGCTGGGCCTCACTCACCAAACGATTCGGCCCCATCATCGGCCTTGCCCACGGCAAACAGGATATTGAGACACGCCAAAAGGCCCTCACCGCCTTTGAGCAAGGCAAAACACGCCTCCTTGTTGCCACAACGGTGATTGAAGTCGGCGTTGATATCCCCAATGCAACGATTATGGTCATCGAGCAAGCTGAGCGTTTCGGCCTTGCCCAGCTTCATCAACTCCGTGGCCGGGTGGGGCGTGGGGCACAACAATCTTACTGCCTCCTCCTCCATAGTGAGGAGAGCAGCTTCACCGCGAAAAAACGCCTCTCCCTCTTACGCGATACTGAGGATGGCTTCCTCATCGCTGATGAGGATTTCCGCATCCGTGGTGGGGGCGACCTTGCAGGCAGCCGCCAATCTGGCTTACCGGGCTTTCGCCTTGCCGACCCCACACGCCTTGCTTTGCTCCTCACCGCTATGCGCCATGATAGCCAGCGTGAGCTAACGCGTAACCCCACCTTACAAGGCCCACGCGGAGCCGCTTTGCAAGACCTCCTCCACCTGTTTGACCGCGCAACTCCCGGACGTTTATTGGCAGCTGGTTAACGCACATTACGATAAATCAGTTTTATTTATAGAATACTGAATGATAACCATGCTTCATTATAAAATCTGCCTTATCTTCCTTTTAAACAAGCGCGTTCATCAAAACACACAAAATAAAGAAATTGAAAAATCTTCACGGTTTTTTCTTTTTCGTATGGCGTAAGTGAAAAAACATGCTACCGTCACATATGGAACGCACAAAAGCGGCTCCATTTTAAGACCCCTGAGGGCAGCAGAACACTGCTCCCTCCCTGATGACCCCCCAGTACGGGACGAGACCCTTGAGAAATAATAGATCCGACCGCAGCTCCTTTTCCTCTCGCCGCGGCGGCTTTGACCGCGATTTTATGACCCAGCCCTCTTATTTTGACGATCGTGGCAGTTACGATGCGCCGCGTGGTGGCTTTGGTGGTGGCCCCCGCCGTAGTGGCGGTGGCGGCCGTGGTGGCCCGCAAATCACCCCCACAGGCCCCGAAATCACCGGGACAGTTAAATGGTTCAACTCCGAGCGTGGCTTCGGTTTTGTTGGGCTAAGCGATGGTAGCGGGGATGTTTTCCTCCACGCGAATACGCTAAATACTGTTGGCCATGGCGAGCCTGCACCGGGCACAACTGTTGTTGTACGCGTTGGCCAAGGCCCTAAAGGCCGCCAAGTCGCCGAGGTTCTCTCTGTTGATGCCAGCACTGCAACAGAGGAAGCCCCCCGCCACTCCGCACCGCCTATGCGGCAAGAGCGCGAGCGTTTCCACCCTGCACCAGATCTCTCCCAAGCTGAAGAAATGCGTGGGATTGTAAAATGGTACAACACCACCAAGGGCTTTGGCTTCATCACACCAGAAGCTGGGGGTAAGGATGTATTTGTCCACGCTTCTGCTTTGGAGCGGTCCGGCCTGCGTAGCTTAGCTGATGGTCAAGCTGTTGGGATGCATGTTGTCCAAGGCCATAAAGGCCCTGAGGCTGTACAGCTCTCCGCTGAATAAGCAAAGGAAAAGGGAGGTTGTGCCTTTACAACCTCTCCCACCTTATAAAAAACCCCACGGCCTGCATGCTGTGGGGTTTTTTATATCAATATTCACCACGTCCTTTATTACGCAGCAGGCGCGCTTTATCGCGCTGCCAGTCTCTATCAGCAATCGCGTGGCGTTTATCTTCTTTCTTCCGCCCTTTCCCAAGGCCAAGCGTTACTTTAGCCACACCGCGCGCGTTAAAATGAATATCTAACGGCACAAGAGACGCCCCAGCCTTTGTGACCTCCCCAATATATTTGGCTAATTGCTTACGGTGCAGCAGAAGCTTCCGTGGTGCCCGTGTATCAAAGCGGGACAACACTCCGCCCTGATATTCTGGAATATAGGAGTTAATAAGCCAAAGCTCGCCCTCGCGCTCAACCGCATAAGATTCGGACAATGTAGCCCGCCCCATCCGCAAGCTTTTTACCTCTGGCCCTTTTAGCACCAGTCCGGCTTCCACAGTCTCTATGATGGAGTAATTAAAACGGGCTTTACGATTCTGCGCGGCAATACCGTGCGAAATCAGCCCGCCTTTTGTCTTTTTCTTACTCGCTGCCATATCCGCGTCTTAACCCAACAACCCAAGCGAACGTAAAGCGTCATCAACCCGCTTCTTCGTCTCATCACGCGGCTCAACCATCGGCAAACGCAAAGTCGGAGTGCAAAGGCCTAAACGAGACAGCGCGTATTTTGCCGGGGCAGGGCTTGTCTCAGCAAAAAGAGCATCATGCAACGGCATAAGCTTATCTTGCAGCGCAATCGCCTCTTGCACCTTCCCTTCCTGCCAAAGCCGATGAAGCTGCGCACAAAGCTCCGGCACTACGTTAGAGGTCACACTAATGCAGCCATGCCCACCTGCCGCAAGGAAGGATAAAATCGTCCCATCCTCACCAGAAAGCTGATTAAACGCTGCCCCTGCAACACGCCGCACCGCAATCGGGCGTGTGAGATTCGCCGTGGCATCCTTCGTCCCCACAATATTAGGATGCTGAGCAAGGCGACCTACAGTCTCTGGCGTTAAATCCACAACCGAACGACCGGGGATGCAATAAAGCCAAAGCGGCAAGGGAGTCGCATCTGCCACCGTCATAAAATGCCGATAAAGCCCTTCTTGCGTTGGTTTATTGTAATAAGGCACGACAACCAACAACGCATCTGCCCCTACTTTATGGGCATGACGGGCCATCCCCACAGCCTCATGCGTACTGTTGGAGCCTGCACCAGCCATCACCAAGGCGCGCCCATTAGTCACCTCGACACAATGTTCGATAACCCGGCCATGTTCAGCGTGGGATAATGTGGGGCTCTCCCCCGTTGTGCCTGATGGGATCAGCCCCGTGGTCCCCCCCTCAATCTGCCGCTCAATCAAACGAGCAGCCGTTTGCTCATCAAGCGTGCCATCCGCCTTCATCGGGGTGATAAGGGCGGTCAAAGAACCGCGATAGTGCTGATTAATCGTCTGCGCCATAATGATACTCTCCGCCCTCATCTCTCAATCATCACAACAAATAATGCCGCCATTATAAGCATCCTCCCCTCTGGGAGGAAGGTCACATCTCATCACGGAAGGGACTCCGTGGGTAACTCCCCAAAATATGATGGCCCTCGCTTACCTTTGCCAACGCGGTGAGGGCATGGTGCACCTTTGGCTCCTCCACCGCACCTTCTATATCCATCAAAAAACGAGACGCCTCAAAAGAGCCCCCCAGCATATAGCTCTCAATCCGCGTCATGTTGACTCCATAACGTGCAAAACACGCTAAGACATCACATAAAGCCCCCGGCACATGCCGAATATGGACAAGCAATGTCGTCATCATCGGTTGCCCAGCCATAGCATCTGTAACAGAATCTGGCAGGGCAACACGGTAAAAGCGCGTTGTATTATGGGCAGCATCCTCAACATTGCGTTGCAGAATATTCAACCCATTCAGCTCCCCCGCTAGGGAGGACGCAATGGCTGCATCTTCCTTCCGCCCCCAGCCAGCTACAAGCTCCGCCGCGCCTGCTGTATCAAACTCCGTCACAGGCTCCAACGCATAATAAGCAAGCAAGCCGCGTACCTGTGCCATCGCTACAGGGTGGGTATGAACACGCTTTATATCCTCAAGCCGTGCCCCCGGTACGGCTAATAGGCAATGCTCCACGCGCTGAAAATGTTCCCCAACAATTTTTAACCCCGCCTCTGGCAAGAGCGCATGAATCTCCGCCACACGCCCAGCAAGAGAGTTCTCACATGGTAAAAGCCCCTCATCTGCTTGCCCATCCCGCACGGCCTCAATCGTCTCGGCAAAGCTGCGGCATGGTAGGGTAACCCAGCCCGGCCGGGTTGCACGGCATGCAAGGTCGGAATACGCACCCGGTCGGCCCTGAAATGCAATTACCGGCATGATGCTCTCTCCCCCAGATGCGCCCTGACCCGCGCTAAATCCTCGGCTGTATCCACACCTAACGGAGCATGAGCCACCTGCACACAGCCGACCGCCATGCCAGCCTCTAAAGCGCGTAATTGCTCCAAACGTTCGCGTTTTTCTAACAAGGAAGGCGACAATCTCACAAATTGCGCTAAAGCCTTACGCCGCCATGCATACACCCCTACATGATGCCATAAAGGCCCACCCCCCCACGGAATCACAGAGCGCGAAAAATATAAGGCCCGCGCTACAGCATCATCATGCTGAAACGCACAGGCTACCTTCACAACCGACTCGGCTTTAGCTTCAGCCTCGCTCTGCACAGGGGCCACTAAGGTGCCAATTGCAAACTGCTCATCCTCTAAAGGGCGCAATGATTTTGCAATCATCTGGGGGTCTATCAAAGGGAGGTCCCCTTGGAGATTAACGACAGAATCGTAATGTTCGTGAGGGTCATAAACAGCCAACGCCGCTTGCACACGGTCCGAGCCACTGGGTAAAGCGGGATCTGTTAAAACCACCTCCACACCGGGAAGATGGGAGACAGCCGCGCTAATCTCATCATCGCCCGCAGCGACTAAAACCGGCCCCAACCCAGCCGCCACAGCACGCCGGGCGACATGAACAATCATCACCTCGCCATCAATTAAAGCCAAAGCCTTGCGTGGAAGCCGCGTAGAGGCAATTCTGGAGGGGATGACAATAATCGCTCGCATGAGTCCTTGATTGCCGCGCTCCCTGCGTCTCGTCAATTACTCCGTAAGAATAAAGGCATATCCGCCCTATGTCCCACCCCGCTTTTTCTGACTATCTTCCCCTCGCCCAACAATGCGCCGAGGCCGCGCGGCGGGTCATTCTTCCCTATTTTCGGCAGTCACTCGCTATTCATGCCAAAGAGGATGACAGTCCCGTTACCAAAGCTGACCAAGAGGCTGAGGCTGCTATGCGGGCCCTCCTCACCCAGCATGTGCCCCATCATGCCATCTTAGGAGAGGAAGCGGGACACTCTGGCCAGATAGATAATGAATGGCTCTGGGTCTTAGACCCTATAGACGGCACACGCGCCTTTGTGACAGGCCGCCCCAGCTTTACGAGTTTAATCTCCCTCTTTTACAAAGGCCGCCCTGTTTTAGGGCTCATCGACCAACCAATAACCAATGAACGCTGGATAGGGGTTGAAGGCGCACCCAGCCGTTATGACGCCCCTCACATGCCCGGCCATATCGGCACATGTCAGCACGTCCCCCTCCATGAGGCTGAACTCTCCTGCACCGCACCAGAAATCTTCCGCCCTGCGCAATATCAATGCTTCCAAAAACTCCAAAAACAAACGCGCCGGACCTCATGGGGTGGTGATGCTTACGCTTACGGGCTGCTCTGTTTAGGTCATATCGACATCATCGCAGAAGATACACTCAAACCGTGGGATTGGGGGCCTCTTTTGCCCATCATCACGGGGGCCGGTGGCTGCGTAACAGATTGGGCAGGCAATGCTTTAACACTAGAAAGTGATGGCACTATCCTCGCTTGTGCCAACCCAACCCTCCATCAGGAGGCGATAGAAGCCCTTTCCTCTTAACGCGCTGTCCGTTACAGATAAAGAACGATTCCTTTCGTGCCGCGCTCATGTTGGCACCCGCCTTTATGATGAGGTTACCCGCTATGACCCTCTCCCTCGCTAAAGACCGTATTAAAATCCTTCTGTTGGAAGGGATTCATGACAGTGCGGTTAATTACCTAGAGCAACAAGGCTATGCCTCTGTTACCCGCTTAAAAGGGGCTTTGGAGGGTGATGCCCTTAAAGAGGCTCTTGATGGCGTCCATATGGTCGGCATCCGCAGTCGTACACGCCTTACAGCCGAGATTATCCATTCTGCTAACCGCCTGATGGCGATTGGCTGCTTCTGCATTGGGACCAATCAGGTGGACCTTAATGCCGCGCGCATGGCCGGTATTCCTGTCTTTAACGCACCTTTTAGCAATACGCGCTCCGTTGCGGAGCTGGTCATGGGCGAGATTGTGATGCTCCTCCGCCGCATCCCCTCCCGCTCGGAAGCCTGCCATCAAGGTGGATGGGAGAAATCCGCCGCCAATGCATGGGAAGTACGCGGCAAGACAGTCGGCATTGTTGGCTATGGCTCCATCGGCTCTCAGCTTTCTGTTTTAGCGGAATCCTTCGGCCTGCGCGTACTTTATTACGATATTGCCCCGCGCTTGCCCCATGGGAACGCCATCGCCGTTGCCTCATTGGAGGAATTGCTAAGCCAGTCCGATATTGTCACCCTGCATGTTCCTGAAACACCGGAGACAAAGGACATGATTGGCGAGGCAGAAATCCGTGCGATGAAGCCTAACTCCATCCTCCTCAATAATGCCCGTGGTACGGTTGTGGACCTTGAGGCCCTCGCCCGCGCGCTCAAAGATAAGCATTTGATGGGGGCTGCGATTGATGTTTTCCCTGTCGAGCCAAAAAGCAGCCAAGAGCGTTTTACCACTCCGCTGCAAGGGCTAGAGAATGTGTTGCTCACCCCTCATATTGGTGGCTCCACGATGGAAGCACAAGAGCGCATCGGTGTGGAAGTCGCCCAAAAGCTGGTGGAATATTCCGATGTTGGCTCAACCATCGGGGCGGTCAATTTCCCGCAAGTACAGCTTGGCGAACGCCCCGGTGGGATGCGCTTTATGCACGTCCATGCCAATCAGCCGGGTATTTTAGGGCAAATCAACGATATTTTTGCGAAGTCGGCCTGCAACCTCACAGCGCAGTTCCTCCAAACAGATGGCGAGCTTGGCTATGTCGTCACCGAGGCTGAGGCTCAGCCGGGGCAGGACATCCCCACATTGGAGAAAGCCCTGCTCGAGCAGCTTCGCGGTTTGAAAGGGACGTTACGGGCCCGCTCTATCCGCCCGCTCATGAGCGCGTAAAGGGGCCTCGCCTCTCTATCAGCCCCGCCCATCATGAATACGCCTATGATGGCGGGGTATCGTCCCACAAGCCCCTATATGACGGAATCCTAGCGTTATGGCGGTTACGCCTCCTTCCCTTGCCCGCATCCAAAGCTTCACTTTTATGGGGATTGATGCTTTGCCGGTCATGGTGGAGGTGCAAATCTCCAGCGGGTTACCGTCTTTCATCATCGTTGGTATGCCCGCCCGCGCTATTGCGGAATCACGCGAGCGTGTACGGGCTGCCCTCTCCGCTATGGGGCTTGCCCTCCCCCCTAAGCGCATCCTTGTTAATCTCACACCAGCAGACCTCCCCAAAGAGGGCGCGCATTTCGACCTCCCTATTGCGCTAGGCGTCCTTGTCGCGATGGGCGTCATCCCACCAGAGGCCACAGCCCCGCTCACCGCCTTAGGGGAAGTCGCCTTAGATGGCACGATAAACCCTGTTAGGGGCGTTCTTTGTGCGGCATTAGCGGCTGTCAGCCAGGAGCGTGGCTTAATCTGCCCGGCCTCTCAAGGGGCAGAAGCCCGTTGGGGCCATCCAGAGCTTAACATTATTGCTGCCCCGACCCTTAAGGCACTCATTGGCCATCTTCGCAAAGAACAACCCCTCCCGCCAGAGCCTCCACCCACGCCACAACCTCCCGATTACGGGCCGGACCTCAAAGATGTTAAGGGCATGATGCAAGCACGCCGTGTGTTGGAGATTGCCGCAGCGGGGCGTCATTCCCTGCTGATGTCTGGCCCGCCGGGCTCTGGCAAATCCATGCTAGCAAGCCGCCTACCGAGCATCCTGCCTGAGCTTACCCCTGCTGAAATGCTAGAGACGAGCCGCATCCATAGCATTAGCGGGCTATTACCGGCGGGTAGGCTCATCAACCGCCCGCCTTATCGCGCACCGCATCATAACACGACCCTCCCTGCCCTCGTTGGCGGCGGTCCTAAAGCTATGCCCGGCGATATTAGCCTCGCTCACAATGGCGTTCTTTTCCTTGATGAACTCCCCGAGTTCCCCCGTAATTGTCTGGAAGGTTTGCGCCAACCTGTTGAAACAGGGGAAGTAACCATCTCCCGCGCGGCACGGCATACGCAATATCCAGCGCGTTTCCAACTCATCGCGGCGATGAATCCCTGCCGGTGCGGCTATGTTCATGATGCCGAACGCGCTTGTAAAAAAGCCCCTCGTTGTGCGCAAGAATACACTGCCCGCATCTCCGGCCCGATGATGGACCGCATGGATTTATGCGTCCATATCCACTCCCTCTCCCCACTAGAGATCAGCCGCGCCCCTACGGGTGAGAGCAGTGCAGAAGTACGCGCGCGTGTCCAACAAGCTTATGACCGCCAAATCGCCCGGCAAGGGGCGTGTAATGCTGCTATGCCACCAGAAGGCTTCGCCTTTGAGGACGAAGCCCGTACCCTTGCCGAGCAAGCCGCCCTACGGATGAAACTCTCTCATCGTGGTATTACGCGCATGTTCCGCGTAGCCCGCACCATTGCAGATTTAGACGCAGCCACCACCGTACAAAAACAGCACGTGGCCGAGGCTCTCTCTTACCGTAATGCGCTTTAACACCCGCCATAAAAGCCTATTTTACCGCCAATCCTGCAAGGCCACGAGCAAGGTCGGCTTGAAGGTCCTCCACAGCCTCCAACCCCACCTGGATACGAAAGGCCGCCCCGCTGGGGAAGCCCTCTTCATGATGGCGCGTTAAACCGCCTGAGGTAGGTAGAACGAGGCTCTCATACCCGCCCCAACTAGCACCAATGCTGAACAATTTTAGCCCATCCAGCATGGCAATCATCGCCTCTTGCGTGATGCCCGCTGCTAATTCCACACCAAATAGCCCACTTGCATCTTGGAAATCCCTCTTCCAAAACGCATGACCAGGACAAGAAGGCAGAGCAGGATGACGCACACAAGCAACCTCTGGCCGGCTCTCCAACCATTGCGCTAACGCGTAGGCAGAGCGGGCTTGTTGTGCCAAACGCACGGCCATCGTTTTTAAACCGCGTAACGTCAGCCAGCACTCATCTGGTGCGCCACAGGCCCCAAGCTCAATCGCTGCACGGCGCAAGGCCCGCCAATCCTCTGGTTTTTGAACCGTAATCGCCCCCAAAATCACATCGGCATGACCTGCGGGGTATTTCGTCAAGGCTTGGATGGACACATCCACCCCATGGGTAAAAGGCTGAAACGCCCCAATCCCCCATGTATTATCCAGCAATAAGCGTGCCCCCACCCCATGTGCCATCCGCGCTAACAGGGGAATATCTTGGACCTCAAATGTATGGCTTCCGGGGCTTTCTGCAAAGATGACCGCTGTATGAGGCTTCATATAAGCCCGCAATTCAGCCTCGTTCGCACGCGGGGGATAAAAGCTGGTTTCCACCCCAAAGCGGGCCAAAAAATTAACCGCAAAACGCCGTGTCGGCCCATAAACCGAATCGGGTAATAAGAGATGATCCCCGCCCTTTAAAAAAGCGAGCAAGGCTACTGTGCAAGCAGCTAGGCCAGAATTAACAACCTGCGTATGCTGCCCGCCCTCTAGCGCAGCAATAACGCGCTCTAACTCATGCTGAACGGGGTTACCCATCGCCCCATAAACAAGCTCATGCTCATAAGCCCGTGCCCCTTGGGCCTCCATATCCGCCACAGTGGGGAACACTACAGTAGAGCCACGCTCGATAGGTGGATTCACAAAACTACCATCGCGCCCCGGCTTTTGCCGCCCTGCATGGGTTAAAAAGGTCGCTAATTTCTGCCAACCAGCCCCAATAATGCGCTCTGATGATTCAGATGATGGTGTCTTTTCCATACCCACCGGCACAGCTCCCTTGCTGGATTCATGCCATCTCTTATAGCGTGCCGCCTATATCTAAACTACCCAATGCGCTTCATACTGTCTTTTACACCCCAAATCAGTATAGAATGGTGGTTCCCATTGCTAGGATTCAGGCCATGTTCATGCAGGATTCGACAATACCCTCTACCTCCTATCTTCGGCTCGTTAGTTGGAATCTCTTCCATGAAGATGGAGCCACGCTAGAGGATATTCGCCTGCTACTGCGTACAACCAAGGCTGATATTTTACTGATGCAAGAATGTCGCCCTTTTACAAACCGCTTACCAGACCTCGTTGGTGGTCATTATAGCCGCCTCGCTTCCGAGGGGCGTGTGCATGGGACAGCTTGTTGGAGTCGCTTCCCCTTCCAAACCCCGCCCCGGCTGCACATGCTCCAACCGGGGCTAGTCGCTCATCGCTCGGCACAATTATTGGAGTTTGATATTGGCTTCGGCCCCTTTACAATCGCCAATGTGCATCTCTCCCACGGCCCCATCCTCAACCGCCGCCAGCTACGCCTTATCCGGCAAGAACTCTCAGAGCGCGCCATCATTATGGGGGATTTTAACCAAGTTGGGCCTGCTATGCTCCGTGGCTTTAAAGATGTCGGCCCGCGTGAACAAACACATCGGATGCTCGATAAAGTCCCCCTCCGACTGGATCGCTGCCTAACACGTGGCTTCTCAGCCCTAAGCCATCGCGCTTATCCCCGTTTTGGCTCGGACCACCGGCCTATTGCCGTCACCCTTTACCCTCATGATGAAGTGGAAACCTTTCTCCCCCTTAAAGGTAAGGGAGAAAGAGCCGACATACCCCATTACGCAACCTTGTCACCAACGGCCATACCTCAATATCCGACAAGGTAAGCCTGTCGTTACAATGGGCTAGGATGAAGCCCTCCAAATGAGCGGCGGTTGCCTCATCATGCAATGTTATGTTGCTCTCAAAATTGAGCCGCAATGACCGCCTATCCAAATTCGCGCTACCGACAAAGCTCCACATCGTATCGACTGTCATTAATTTGGAATGATTAAAGGGCGGCGCACCTAACCAAACACGACAACCAGCCTGTACCAACTGCCGCAAACATGCATCACGCGCATAATCGGTGATAGGATGATTACTTCTATGCGGCACAACAATATCAATCACCACACCACGCAGTGCGGCTAATTCTAACGCTGTTGCAAAACGATCATCGGGGATGAAATAAGGCGTCATGAAACAAACATGATACCGTGCCAAAATAATGGCTTGGAGGATGGTATATTCTATAAGCTCCACCTCCATATCCGGCCCAGATGTCACAACCCGTGCAGGAATATCCCCTGCTGCAACGGGGTCTGGGAAGTAACGCTCGCCGTCCAGCTCCTCCCGCGTTGTAAACGCCCAATCTTTAATAAAGACTTCTGATAACTGCTGTACAACGGGGCCTTCTAGGCGGAAATGTGTATCTGCCACCGGCATACGGCGGTGGGTAGCGTTATTGAGGCAATTTTCATCCCCAATATTTAGCCCGCCCATATAGCCAACACGGCCATCCACCACCAAAATCTTACGATGATCCCGCAAATTGACAAAAGGCATCCGCCACGGCCATAGCGAATGCATAAAACGCGCACAGCGTATATGACGTTGTCGCAACTGCTTGATAATGGGGCTATAGAGATAGCCACTGCCAATCCCATCCACCAACACACGCACCTCAACACCGCGCTGCTGCGCTGTGGCAAGGGCATCTACAAATTGGCGACCAATTTTATCATACCGAAAAATGTAAGAGCATAAGAGGATGGACCGCTCCGCCTGATGAATACTCTCCAACATATGCGGGTAGGCTTGGTCACCATTATGAAGACACTCAACCTGATTCCCCTTCAATAAGGGTAAGCCCGTCAAGCCATCCAACATCTTAATCAACGGATTCATGAAACTATCTTGAGCATCATGCGTCCATTTAGCGAGGAAGGCGGTTTCCTCCGGGCTAGTATATTCCCGCAATTTTTGCGCGCGCCGCCGCACCCGATTAATACCGAGGCATAAATATAGGATAGGCCCCATATAGGGCATAAACCAGCAAATGCCGATCCACCCTGTCGCAGCGGCCGTGTCCCGTTTTGTTAGCAACACATGCGCTGTAATACCGAGCGAGAACGCAATATGCAGCGCACCAAGCCAAAAAGAGACTGAAAAGAACGATGCCATATAGGGCCGCCCCCCTCTCTTAACGCCGTAACATCCATTGCGGTGCGACCCGGCCAGCACTCCCACGACGCCCCACAAGCGGTGATAAATCCTCTGGCGAGCGTGCCCGTTGGCCATCTTGCCATATCAGCCCTTCATCAAGGCAAAAGAGCCGGACTTGCTTTAAACTTGCCCCGGCAGCCAGTTTTTGCAAACTCACTCCCCCGCCTTTTGCCACTTCGGCCACTTGCTCCAATGGGAAAATCAGCGCGCGCTTATTGGTTGTCAGGCACAAAACATGGGTTCCCTCCGCTGGGAGGACATACTGCACCACAGCCCCATCGCGCAGATTAAAGACCTGCCGCCCTGTCCGCTTCTCAGCTGCGAGATTCCCGGCTGAAACCTGCATCCCGCGCCCATCACTGCTTGTCAGCATATAGCGGCTCTCATCATCACCTAATGCAAAGAGAGCCACCGGTTGGTCCTCTTGGGCAAGGTCTGCCAAAGTACGCACCGGCTGGCCAAAACCACGACCACGCGGCAGGTCTGCCACTTTTAACGTAAAAGCGCGGCCTCCTGCTGCCATCATGCACAGGCGGTCCGTACTCTGACATTCCACAGCATAAGCCAGCCCATCGCCTTCCTTAAAGCGATGATTCGCTACATCATGCCCATGCCCCTTTACCGCACGGATCCACCCTTCTTGCGAGAGTAGAACCGTCACAGGCTCCCGCTCCACCGCAAGGGCGGCGGACGTATCAATAGTTGCAGGGGCTTCCCCTATAATGGTGCGGCGAGCCCCATAAGCTCCCCCTTCAAAAAGAGCCTGCATTTTTTGGAGGTCTTTACCGATCCGGCTCCAACGGCGTTTTTCAGAGCCTAAAAGGGCCTCCAACGTGGCTTGTTCCTTCCCAAGGCCATCCCACTCTTTACGTATCTCCATTTCTTCCAAACGCCGCAGAGACCGCAAACGCATATTCAACACATAATCGGCTTGCAATTCACTGAGGGAGAACGCCTTCATCAAAGCGGGTTTTGGCTCATCTTCCTCCCGAATGAGTCGGATAACCTCATCTAGATTTAAATAGACCTTTAAAAACCCTTCTAAAATCTCCAGCCGCTTCAATACCGCATCCAAACGGTGCTGCGTCCGGCGGATTAAAACCTCATGAACATGCTCTAACCATGCCTGCAATACCGCTTTTAGCGACAAAACCCCGGGGATCTTCCCTTGGCTCAGCACATTCATATTCAAGCTAAAACGGCTCTCCAACATCGTATGTTTAAAGAGCGTCTCCATCAGCACTTCTGGGGCACAATTACGGGTTTTGGGCTCCAAAACCAATCTTATATCCGTTGTGCTTTCATCCCGCACATCTGCCAGAAGGGGCAGCTTACGCTCCTCCATCTTCTTGGCGATATCTTCGATCAACTTACCCTTTTGCACTTGATAGGGGATTTCCGAGACGATGATGCTCCATGCCCCAGCGCGGCCTTTCTCTACAACCCAACGCGCCCGGATGCGGAGACTCCCCCGGCCTGTCTCATACGCTTGGATGAGCGTCTCCCGGTCCTCCACCAATAGCCCTCCCGTGGGGAAGTCCGGCCCTTGGACAAGCTCTAAAAGCTCCGCGATGGTACAATCTGGTTTTTCAATTAATAAACGTGCGGCTTGGTAAAGTTCCGCCGCGTTATGAGGGGGGATGCTTGTGGCCATCCCCACAGCAATCCCCGCCGCCCCATTAGCCAACAAATTGGGGAACAACCCCGGCAAGACAACAGGCTCTTGGTCCTCATTATCGTAAGTCGGGCGGAAATCGACCGCATTATCGCCAATACCTTCCAGCATGATGCGCGCGGTTTCTGTCATTCGGCTTTCTGTATAACGCATGGCTGCTGCACCATCGCCATCAATCGAGCCGAAATTGCCTTGCCCTTCCACCAAGGGATAACGCACAGCAAAATCCTGCGCTAGGCGGACTAACGCATCATAAACGGAGGCATCACCATGGGGGTGGAACTTACCAATCACATCCCCCACCACGCGGGCGCATTTCTTAAAGCCAGAGCTTGGGTCTAGCTTGAGCTGCTGCATCGCATAGAGCAAACGCCGATGCACGGGCTTAAGACCATCGCGCACATCCGGCAGGGAACGCGATGTGATAGTGGACATCGCATAGGCCAGATAACGCTCGCTCAACGCTTCTGCCAGCCGTGTATCTTCAATATGCCCGGCGTGGTCCCCCGTCATAAATTCTCCTGCTCGTTCTCATTCGCTATGATGGCACCCTAGGTTAGACACGCTCTTTGCCCTCATGTCCAGTGCTGCTAGCGGCAACAGCCCGCTGTAAAGCGGTCATTAATCTCTCCCGCGCGGCAGGGAGTGGGCGGTGATGCGTCGCAAAAACGGCCCGTTGCAGAAAATAACCGCTCAGCTGGGCTCCTTCTAGCCAATCTGCTGCGCGGCCTTCGGCCTCCTCGTCATATAAAAAGGACGGCAGAGGGAGAAGTCGATCCTTCCACTCCCCTGCACCCTCCTCACTCACAGCGCGCCCCGTACGGGGGGAGACATAAGCAAGCCCCTCACTCGCCCCCGTAACCGCGCAGCGATCCAGCGTTAAGCCATAGCCGAGCTCTTGCAGCAAAAGCAGCTCCCACCGCAAATAGAGCGCAACAGGCGGTTGAGCTGGGGAGACACTTAAAGCCCCTAAAAAATGCGTCAGAGAGGAAAAGAGAATCTCATGCGGCTCACGTTCTGCAAGGGCCTCGCTACAAAGGCTACACGCACTGCTCAGCAAGGTTAGAGCGAGGGGATAATCCAACAGAAAAGACGCGCTGGGCCTAACAAGCTCTGCCGTCAAATAGCCTAGCTGCTCTGGCAGGCGGGCTTTCCAGCGGGCCATGATAAGGCTGCCCTCTTGCCACAAACCCGTTTGCCGGCGAGAGCGTCCCCCATGCACCAACGCATGATACATACCACGCTTTTGCGTCAATATCGTAGCACGTAAGCTGCTCTCACCATGGAGGGACAACCGCAAAATAATCGCTGGCTCTTCCCACTCCATACGTCCCTCCCTTTTAGGGCCGTAACATGAAAAAAGCCCCCGCTATAGTAACGGAGGCCTTTTTCTCATCATAAACCCCTAATAAGGTTTATTTCTTTTGGCCAGAAGCCGCAGCGACCTCAGCCGCGAAGTCTGTCTCAGCCTTCTCGATGCCTTCACCGAGTTTAAAGCGCGTAAAGCCGACCAGCTTTGCCCCAGCCTTTTTGACAACTTCCTTCACGCGGCTCTCACCGTCATGCACCCAGACTTGCTCCAGAAGAACCACTTCCTCATAGAACTTACGGATGCGCCCATCGACCATCTTCTCAATGATAGCTTCTGGCTTGCCAGAGTTACGGGCTTGCTCCTCCAGCACCTTACGCTCATGCGCCACAGCAGCAGCATCCACACTATCAATATCCAGAGCGGTCGGGCTGGTGGCTGCAACATGCATACCAATCTGACGACCCAATGTGAGCAGAGCCTCACTCTCGGAAGGAGCCTCAATCGCAGCCAACACACCGATGCGGCCAACACCCGGACGCAGCGCACCATGAACATAGCTCGCCACAACGCCAGAAGGAACGCTCAGCACGCTCACGCGGCGGAGGGTCATATTCTCGCCGATTGTTGCGACAAGATGGGTCAGCTCATCAGCCACTGTACGACCAGACGGCATTTTAGCGGCCTTAACAGCCTCTAAATCATCACCGACCTTCAGCGCAACTTTGGCGATATCTTCCACAGCCTGCTGGAAGGCATCATTACGCGCAACGAAGTCCGTCTCCGCGTTCACCTCAACCAGAGCAGCCTTTTTGCCCTCAACCGCTACAGCAACGAGACCCTCAGCCGCCACACGGCCGGATTTCTTTGCGGCTTGGGAGAGGCCCTTCTTCCGCAACCAGTCAATCGCGGCTTGCATGTCGCCCTTAGCTTCGGTCAGGGCTTTTTTACAATCCATCATGCCGGCACTTGTTGCATCGCGCAGCTCGCGCACCATTGCTGCTGTAATCTCTGCCATAGTCTCTAACCTCTAATAACAAGCGGCACAGCCACGGGGACCCCACGGCTGTGCGGCTCTCTATACGCACATAGGCAGCGTAGCATCCCACATAGGGCTAGATACTACGCTTACTTTATACAGCTCAGCCAGCTGTCGGAGCGGCAGCCTCGGCCTTCTCTACAGCGGCAGTCTCCTCCACTGGCAGCTCCGCAGAAGCCCCAATATCCTGGCCAGATGCTGCCAGCTCGGCAGAGATACCATCCAGCACAGCACCGGAAATCAGCTCGCAATAAGTTGCAATAGCGCGGATAGCATCATCGTTACCGGGGATGGGGAAGGTCACACCCTTAGGGTCGGAGTTGCTATCCAGCACAGCGATCACGGGGATGCCCAGCTTATTGGCTTCCTCAACAGCCAGCTTCTCTTTGTTTGTATCAATCACAAACAGAAGGTCCGGCAGGCCACCCATATCCTTAATCCCACCGAGGGAGCGTTCCAGCTTCTCACGATCACGGGTGATGTCGAGGATTTCCTTCTTCGTCAGGCCCGTTGTATCGCCAGCGAGCATCTCATCAATGCCGCGCAGACGCTTAATGGAACCGGTGATGGTCTTCCAGTTCGTCAACATACCACCGAGCCAACGGTGATTCACGTAATACTGGCCGCAACGCTGTGCTGCCTCTGCCACGAGATCCGCTGCAGCGCGCTTTGTCCCCACAAATAGGACACGCCCACCAGAAGCAACCGTGTCACGCACTTGCTTCAAAGCGCGGTCCAACAGCGGTACAGTCTGCTGAAGGTCGATGATATGAACCTGATTACGCACACCGAAAAGATACGGTGCCATAGCAGGGTTCCAACGGCGGGTATGGTGACCGAAATGAACACCAGCCTCAAGCAGTTGACGCATTGTGAATTGTGGCATTGCCATCGTAAAATCTCTCTAACTCTGGTTAAACCTCCGCATAGCAACGCTCCCTTAACGGGAACACCAGGTGATTGCGGGCTATGCGTGCGAAATACACCTCCCCCTTACGAGGGAAGATAGCTCTCCTATAAGCGAGGGAGGGACAGAAAACAAGCCTCCCGCGCTGCCGCTGAGGCTAGGATGTTATTTTTTGTAAAAACCGCTCCATAACACGCCGTGCATGAGCAGCATCGCGCCCTAAACTGATAAGCGCACCAATTTGCAGCGGATGGCGTATTAGGGACCCCATTAACGCAGCAATATCAATGCGCCCCTCACGCAGCCCATCGCGCGCTGCAGGAGGAAGGTCTCGCCCCGCATCATCACACACAACACGCAGCACGGCAAAAGGCAGGCCCGCTTGTGCCACTAACCCGCTCTCCATATCCACTGTAGAACACTGGCTGCGTGTAAAGCAGGCGGCTTTTTCAGCCGCACGATCGAGCATAATCGGGCTATGATACACCCCACCGCCGATGACCGCCTGCCCCGCCCCAAAACGCGCGTTTAAGGCTGGGGAGGTCGGGTATTTTTTCCCTTCAACAAAAACGTAATCGGCAAGCTGTATCGTCCCCGGCTTTAAGGCTCGGTCCAACCCACCTGCACAGCCAAAGGAGAGCAGCTCCGTCACCCCGGCTTCTTTTAGGGAGGCAACCGCCCGCTTCGCCCCTGCCTCATGCGCGTGGCTAAGGGCGATTTTCGCATGAGGGAAATAGCGTTCAGCCAAACGGGCCTCTTGCGCTAATCCCACAATAATGCCGAGCATTAAAAGCCGTACTCCACCCGGCCCGAATTACTAGAGGCCAAATTGCGATAACGCGACAAAGCCATAAGCGGGAAGAATTGCTTATAGCCATGATAACGCAGGTAAAAGACCTTAGGAAAGCCAACAGCATTATAGGGGGCCTCGTGCCATTCCCCAGCCTCATCTTGCGCTTGGGTAAGATAGGCCATGCCGCGCTGCACAGCCTCGCTTTCCTGCCGCCCAACAGCCATAAGCCCAAGGGTAGCCCATGCTGTCTGGGTTGGTAGGCTCTCCTTATACACCCCTTGCGGAGCCCCCTCATAACTGGCGCAATCCTCACCCCAGCCGCCATCATCATTCTGCACGCTTTCCAACCACGCAACAGCGCGTTGAATCATCGGGTCATCATGAGGGACACCGGCAATATTCAAGGCACATAATACAGACCATGTCCCGTAAATATAATTCGTTCCCCACCGGCCAAACCAGCTACCAGAGGCTTCCTGCTCTTTGCGAATATAGTCGATCCCCTTACGGATAACCGCCTTATCCTCTGGGTGCCCCAACTGCGCTAGGAAGGAGATGCAACGTGCTGAGACATCTACCGTTGGCGGGTCCAACAACGCACCATGATCTGAGAACGGGATGTGATTGAGAGCTTCAAGGTCGTTATCAATATCAAACGCCCCCCAGCCGCCATTACTGCTTTGCATCCCAATAATCCATTCCCGCGCGCGCTCAATCGCAGGAGCGTTTTTCTCTGGGTCCATCCGATGCAGCAACATCCCGACAACGGCTGTATCATCAACATCAGGATAATAATCGTTTTTATATTGAAAGGCCCAGCCACCCGGGCGCAGATGCGGCGTATTAATCGCCCAGTCGCCTTTCACATCGAGAATCTGCCGTTCACGCAACCATGACGCCGCCTTCTCCAAAGCAGCCATTGTCTCGGCATTCTGTACAGCTTTGGGGCCTGTCGCCGCCTCCATCATCGCAAGGCCAGAAAGCCCCGTATCCCACACAGGCGAGACGCACGGCTGGCAATAAGCCTCATCGTCCTTCACAACCAGCAAATCTTGCACAGCTTGCCAAGCTTCTACAGCCCGTGGATCATCATCAGGCACGCCCATGACCCGATACATCATCACAACATTGGCCATGGCGGGGTAAATAGCCCCTAACCCACCCGCACTAAGCCGTTCTTCCACAAATTGAATGGTCGTCCGAATCGCTTTTGCATGGATAGAGCGTGGAATATGCGGCACAACAGGACGCAACGCTTTATCCAGATAGGTAAAGAGCCGCCCCCAGATGGAGCGATAAGGCCCGCGTATCCAATCCTTCACCTGTGCTGGGGGGGTTTTAAATAGCTCCTGCACATGCACACCACGCGGATTAATCGCTACTGGTTTACGCGTCACAAGAATCAAAAGCGGGGCAATGACCGTGCGAGACCAATAAGACATATTCCAGACGGAAAAGAAGGCCTTCCGCGGCAGTAACATCAGCTCTATCGGCATAACAGGGACGGCATGCCACGGCACTTCCCCATATAAAGCGAGTTGAATCCGCGTAAAGACGTTACTCCGCTCAGCCCCGCCATGTTGGAGGATGGCCGCACGCGCCCGGCGCATATGGGGGGCATTAATATCATCGCCAATCATCTTGAGGGCGAAATAGGCCTTCACGCTCGCTGAGAGGTCGAACTTCCCATCCGTATAAAGAGGCCAGCCCCCATGCACCCCTTGGATACGCCGGAGATACACGCCTATTTTTTGCTCAAGAGGCTCATCTATCCGGTCGAGAAAATGCCGCAGCAAGACATATTCAGCAGGAATAGTGGCATCAGCCTCTAGTTCGAAGACCCAATGACCATCTTCCTTTTGACGTTTGCCCAAAGCGGTGTGCGAGGCCTTAACCGCTTGCTCCACCGCTGTGGCATCAATTTTATGACGGGACAACGTCGCGCTCACTGAATCTCTCCTCCACTTTCCACAATATCGGCCTTATGCCACATCACTCACGGCCGAACGAAAACCCAACGCATCCACTGCAGCAAGACCAGATTTAATAGCCCCTTCAATCGTTGAAGGCAGGCCGGTATCCGTCCAATCCCCCGCAAGAGCAAGATTAGCGTATGAGGTTTTTGCCTCAGGCCGCTTCTTATCCTGTTCTGGCGTGGCTGCAAAGGTGGCCCGTTTTTCACGGATCAACCGTGCAGCGGGCATTACCTCTGGCAGAGGATGCTGTAAAGCAGGATTTAACGCTTGTTGAAGCTCCTGCCACATATGGGCTAACATCTCGTCATTCTGCCAGCTTGCATAACGGTTCGCCGCACTCACTGTGACAGACAAAACCTCATCATGCAGAAAGACCCATTCCGCCACACCGCCGACAAGCCCCATAAAGCCTGCCTCACGCAATGCCGCATGGGGCTTAAGCGGCTCTGCCAAGCGATAATGCGCATTAGCAATGCTCTCAAACGCATCAGGGCCGGTAATAGAGGGCATCAACCCCGTAGCCACAGGGGCCGGTACAGCGAGAATAACGACATCTTCAGCCCCTAGGGGAACCTCCCCGCCAGATGTCTCTAACGCCGTAATGCGCCCTCCTTCTTCCCGCAAAGCGGATACGCGCGTCCCCGTTAATATTTGGGCATAAAAGCTCTCCAGATAAGCCATAGCCGGAGTGACGAAACTTTCTGACAAACCACGCGCAGCCGTCCAAGGGCAACATGCCGCCCCTCCCTTAGCTAAGGTTTGCCGCACGATATTGCCCAGCAAGCGGGCACTTCCTTGCTCAATATCCGTATTCAACGCAGAGACCGCCAAAGGCTCCAACAGACGGCGCGACAATGCCCCTGGTGAGAGACATTCCCCCACACACATATCGTCATCAGCCTTCATCAAACGCGGAAGGGCCATCAAATCCCCCCATCTCATCCCCGGCACGCGATGCTCTTTACGGAATAACCAAAAGGGAATCCGCCCCTTAGAGAGCCGCAAGACCCAAGAGAGGTCCGCCTCTAAATCATACCACGGGAAAAGCGGCCTCCCCGGCCCTTTTAACGTACCGCGCGCACCTAAAAGGTCCAAATAACGAAATGTATAGGGATTTGCTGAAAGAATGAGGTGATTGCCATTATCAATCACGCAATCCAACGCTTTATCATGGAAGGACCGTGCCCGCCCACCACAGGCAGGGCCAGCCTCATAAAGTGTTACCTGCGCTTGGGGGGCAAGCTCCACCGCGGCAGAAAGGCCAGCAAGCCCCCCACCGATGATGTGAACATGGCTCACAGCGAGACCCCAAAGGCCGCTAAGAGCATGGAAAGCTTCTTCCATACCGAGCAGACCCGTAAAGGCGCCTCTGGGTTACTCCAACCACGCCGCCGGAGTGCAGCTAAGGTCACGCGGTATGAGGCTGCCATAATGCGCGCTGGCCGTACCGTTGCCGCAGGACAACGGGCCATCACCGCATAAGCTTTGCGGAAATGGTCTTCCGCCCGCCCTGCGATAATCCGGCACAGCCCATCTAGCCCGACAGCATAAAGAGCCTCTGCTGGGTCAGCAGGAACGCCATAACGCTGCAAAAGCTCAGCAGGAAGATAAAGCCGCCCACGGGAAGCATCCTCTGCGACATCCCGCAAAATATTGGTAAGCTGCAACGCACGCCCCAGATGATAAGCCAGCTCATCCCCCTCTGGCTCTGGCGTGCCAAATATGCGAACAGAAAGCCGCCCCACAGCCGAGGCCACACGGTCGCAATATAAATCCAACGTGGCTTCATCAGGCGCAATAATGGGCGCGCCGCAATCCATCTTCATCCCCTCAATCACGGCGATGAAATCATCTTGCTGCAAACCGAATTGCTCAATCGCGGCATGAAGGACACGGTCCAACGCATCTTCTGTATGGCCTTGATACAAAGCAGCGATGCGCTCTTTCCACCCCTCCAAAACGAAGGCTGGGTCATCCAGAGGGATATCACCATCGGCAATATCATCCACCAGCCGGCAGAAAGCGTAGATCGCATACATGCCATCGCGCTTTATAGGGGGTAGAATCTTCATCCCACGACCAAAGGATGTGCCAGAACGGTTAACGATCTCCTCCACATAATTTAGGTCCGATGGAGCACAAGGCAGACCTTGAGGCACGTTGTGATGAGTGGAGACCATAACCTTCCTCTTACTTTTCTAACATTAGCGTGAGTCTGTCTTACTCTTAAAGGCCATATTAGGCCAAGAGCTACACATTAAAAGAACTCAACGGATATACTGCATCGCCCAGCTTAATGCGCGCAGGCCATCTAGTTTGGTGAGAGCTACACGCTCTGCTATCGGGTCTTGATGGCGTAAACGTGCGCTCAAACGGCGGCATAAAGCAACAATAACCGCAGCCTCTAAGCGCATCCGGCGATCCTTTACCAAAGCAGGCAGGCGGGCCGCTTCCTCATTTAACGCATCAACATGGGCGAGCATTTGGTCAAACACGCGCCGCACACCCGGCTTACTCCGCGCGAGGAGGAGGTCCTCTATTCCCACATTTTCTGCCGCCAACCAAGGCAAAGGCACATAACACCGATTCAGCGTTTTAAGGTCACCCTTAACATCCTGCATGTGATTGACAATTTGCAACGCCGTGCAAAGCGCATCGGAAGGGCCGAATGTCGCCTCACTCTCCTTATGCAGCATCAGCAAAAACCGCCCCACAGGATTGGCGGAATAACGACAATAATGCAAAAGCTCCGACCAATGCTCGTAACGGGCTTTCTCAGCATCCATAATAAAAGCGGTGATTAAATCGCCCCCCACCTCCAAAGGTAGGCCATGCTCTTGCAGCACAGTGCGTAGCACAACGGCACTCCACCCATCAGCACGCCCAGCAGGCGGACGCCGCCGCCCGTAAAGGACATCCCGCAACGCTGTCAGCCGGTCCACCTTTTGCGTGGCAGAAAGTTCGGCATTATCCACCATATCATCAGCAATGCGCGCAAAACGATAATAAGCATGGACAGCCGGCCTCACGCGCGGGGCAATGAGGAATGACCCGACCGGGAAGTTCTCATCCTTCATCCCTTTTGAGGATGAAACATCATGCGCCCCCCACAGGCGTGCCTCTTCTTGCTCTTGCATATAACCCTCCCCGCCTGACTCCGTTATCATGCTGAAAACTGCCCTGATTTATGGGCTTTAAACCACGCAATCGCATCCGTAAGGGCCTGACGCGCCGCACGGGGACGGTAGTCTAGCTCGCGCTCTGCTTTCTCTGAGGAGAAGAACATCAGCTTCTTAGACATCACCAGCATCTCCCGTGTTACGCGCGGCTCTATGCCACAACTGCGCGCTAATAGCTCCGACACACAGGCAACAGGATATAACCATGATTGCTTGAGCTGGATGCGCGGGGGCTTTCTATGCACAATCTCCGCTACCATGCCAAAGAGGTCCCCCAGCATGATATTCTCCCCGCCGAGAATATATTTCTCGCCAATCGTCCCACGCTCAAAAGCAAGGACGTGGCCTTCAGCAACATCATCCACATGGACGATATTCAACCCCGTCTCCACATAAGCGGGCATACGCCCTGTAGCAGCATCAAGAATCATCTGCCCTGTTGGAGTTGGCTTAATATCGCGTGGCCCGACTGGGGTGGAGGGATTTACAATCACCGCGGGCAGCCCTTCCTCCCGCACAAGGCGCAAGACCTCTTGCTCTGCACGATATTTAGAGCGTTTATACGCCCCAACAATCTGATCCTCCGTCACAGGGGATGATTCCGTAGCCGGCACCCCATTGCGAGCCGTGGCAAGAGCTGCAACGGAGGAACAATAAACAACCCGCTTTACACCTGCTTTTTTAGCCGCGAGCATTAACTTACGCGTACCCTCCACATTCGCGCGCATCATCGCATCAGGGTCAGGCACCCATAACCGATAATCCGCTGCGACATGAAAGAGATAGGATACCCCCTCCAACGCAGCCTCCATGCTCGCTTGGTCGGAAAGGTCCCCAACAGCGAACTCCACCGGCAGGTCCGCTACATTGCTGCGGTCTGATGTATGGCGGACAAAAAGACGCAGCTTATGCCCGCGCTCTAGCAAAACGCGTGCCACAGCGGACCCTACAAAGCCGGTCGCACCGGTAATCAGGGTGATTTCTTCTGCCATAACCGCTCTTTCCTTCCTACCAGCATTATCTTGAGGGATATAAGCCCCCACTGCATAGCCGGTAAAGCCCCCTCTGATTGGACCTTCCCCCCAGAGTAGCCTAGAAGGGGTCAAACTAAATTGACTTGCGGCGGCCATCTTGAAGAAAATGCTCCCCTACATCCTGTCTCTGGCAGGAATTACCCTCTTTTGCATCCTCACCTTGCGGGCTGGGATACATCCGATTCTCCTAAGCCTTGCTAAAATTGGCCTCTCGGGCTTTTTTCTGCTGCTTCTCTGCCAACTCGCTGTCAATTTTCTTCTCGGCTTCGCATGGAAGAGCAGCATCCCCGATATTAGTTTTACCCGGCTAACCGCCTCACGTTTTGTACGAGATGCCGCAGCGGCCTGCTTGCCTTTCTCCCAACTCGGCGGGATGCTCCTTGGCATCCGTGCCACAACCGCTGGCCATGCCCGCCATACCACCAATGAGCAGCCCATTAGCTGGATGGAAGGCATTGCCGCAAATATTGTCGATATTACAACCGAAGTTTTGGGCCAGATTGTCTTTATCATCATCGCCCTCCTATGCCTGATTGGTCAGGCCGATGCGGGGCGGTTTATGTGGCCGCTTGGTATTGGGATGGTGTTTCTCACCTGCGGGGTGGCTGGTTTTATTTGGACACAGCAACGCAGCGGGAACGCCCTGCAAGCCCTTGCACGCTTTTTTGCCAAACATATCTCCGCAGAATGGCGCGATGTCCTTGCCGATAATACTGAGAACTTCCAATCCTATATGGAAGGCTTATGGGGTAACCCGGCACGCATCGGACTAGGCGCAGGGATGCACCTTCTCTGCTGGGTGGGCAGTGCTTTTATGACGTGGCTCTCCATCATTCTCCTTGGCGCGCATTGCAGCTTTCTCAATGCGTTAGCGATTGAAGGTGTTGTCTGCGGGATTATGTCTGCTGGCTTTTTCATCCCCGGCTCTTTAGGTGTGCAAGAGGCTGGTTATGTTGCTTTAGGGCATCTCTTTGGTATTAATGCCGACATCGCCATGAGCATTTCCCTACTACGCCGTGGGCGGGATATTGTCATCGGCATCCCTGTCCTACTCTTATGGCAGCTCTATGAGTTCCGGCATTTAAAGCGGCGTTCCTAAATGGCTGATACCCCCCCTCTCCTTAAGACCATAACCATCATTGGGCCGGGATTAATTGGCTCCTCCATCCTCCGCCGCGCCCGACAAACAGGCACGCTCGCCCAAAAGCTCATCGCTGCGGACTGCCAAGAGGCTGTTCTCCACCGCGTGACCGCGCTGAACATCGCTGATGAGACCACAACCGACCTCATCGCGGCAGCGGCGCAGTCTGACCTTGTGATTCTGTGCATCCCAACAGGGGCTATTAGAGCTGTTGCCGCCACTATCCTCCCCCATATGAAGCCCGGTTCTATTCTAAGTGATGTCGCCTCTGTACGCAGCAGCTTAGGGCCAGAGATACACGCTCTCCTACCCGAGGGGGTAAGCTACATCCCTGCCCATCCTATGGCAGGGACGGAATATTCCGGCCCGGATGCTGGCTTTGCCACCTTATTTGAGGACCGTTGGACGCTCCTCATCCCACCCCCCGGCACTGCACCGGAGGCCATCGCGCTTATGGAGGCCTTTTGGCACCGCTGTGGGGCACGCACACGGCAAATGACCGACCAATATCACGACCAAGTATGTGCCATTGTGAGCCATTTGCCGCATTTACTGGCCTTTACTATCTGCAACACGGCAGACCGGCTTTCGGCTGACCTACAAACTGATGTGTTAGAATATGCGGCCTCTGGCTTTCGGGATTTTACACGCATTGCAGCATCCGACCCGATTATGTGGCGCGATATTTTCCTGACCAATAAAGATGTCCTCCTCGCCACATTTAAGCGGTTTGAGGAAGATGCGCATCGCATGGTTAAAGCCATTCAAGAAGATGATAGCGAGGCCATAATGCAAAACCTCCAACGCGGGCGGCATATTCGGCGCGGCTTGATGCCAGAGCCCCAAAACTAACCGCCCTCACGCTATAACGACCCCATTATAAAAAAGCCCCCAGCAGAGGATGAACCCTGCCGGGGGCTTTTAGTCTCATCACCTCTGACGACTGAAACCATCAGAGGTGATAACCTGCAATCCGTAGGGATTAGACCTTAACAATACGCAGGTTCTTGGAGCTGTCGAGCAGAACAACATGCTCACCGCTCTTAGCGAACTCGCCAACAGCCTTCACATCATCCTTGCTGGAGACAACCTTCGGGAACACACCCCACACCACACAGAGACGACGTGATGTCTCCGCGTTGGTCAGAGCCACAACAGGCTCATGCGGACGCTCACGAGAGACCAGCACAGCACTACGGCCATTCTCTGTATGCACAGCCAGAGCCTCCGCACGCGCATTACGCGCTACATCAAAGGCAGACTTAGCCTGTGCCCCTTGGATGGTATGCTCAGCAACCGGGCGCATACGGTCCATACGGGCGCGCCATTCTGGGTCCTGCTCCACGCGGGAGGTGACACGCACCATCGTTGCCACAGCTTCCGGCCCGAAAGAGCCAGCCGCACTCTCAGCAGAGAGCATAACAGCATCGGCACCATCATAAACGGCATTTGCAACGTCAGAGACTTCTGCGCGCGTTGCCACTGGGCTGGAGATCATGCTCTCCATCATCTGTGTTGCCACGATGACCGGGCGACCCTGACGGCGTGCCTCATTAATGGCGCGCTTCTGAATCACAGGCACATCCTCAGCAGGCAGCTCCACACCAAGGTCCCCACGAGCCACCATCAGACCATCAGAGAGACGGATGATTTCCTCAAGGCACTCAACAGCTTGTGGTTTTTCCAGCTTGGTGATGATCCAAGCGCGGCCCTTAACGATGTCGCGTGCTTCTTGAATATCAGCCGGACGCTGCACGAAGGAGAGGGCAATCAAATCCACCCCGATGGAAAGGGCGAATTGAAGGTCCTTATGGTCCTTCTCTGTCAGAGCAGGGATTGGCAGAGCAACGTCAGGGACGTTCACGCCCTTACGCTCGGAAAGCTTCCCACCAACGAGGACCTCAGTCTCCAGAGAGTCTTTGTTCTTCTTAGTGACACGCAGGGCCAGCTTACCATCATCCAGCAACAGACGATGACCGACATCAATAGCAGAGATAATCTCTGGGTGTGGCAAGTTAACGCGATGAGCATCACCCGGAGCCTTATCAAGGTCTAGGTTAAACTTCTGCCCGACCTTCAACTCAACCGGCCCGTCTTTAAACACGCCAACGCGCAATTTGGGGCCCTGGAAGTCCGCCAGAACAGCCAGAGGACGCCCCAGCTTGGCCTCAGCCTCGCGCACAGCTTTGTGGCGGGCGGCATGCTCATCATGAGCACCGTGGGAGAAGTTCAGGCGGAAAACATTCACACCAGTCTTAGCAAGATTAAGAATCTGCTCAGCAGTCTGTGAAGCCGGCCCGAGGGTCGCAACAATCCGCGTGCGGCGATGATGGATGTTGGCTGTCATAACATTCCTCGACTTTTCATTTGGTCAGTCAGGCTGAATGATTTCATCGGGTAGAAGCCCCCATAACAGGCGGCGTTCAACCCACCCGTCATAGCCCCTGACTGTAACATGACACCATGATAAACCCTGTGGACAAGCCTTAATCTTTCCAACCGTGCCAGGCTCTAGCAAGGCAACAATCTTATGATCAGGCTTCTCCGAGCTCATCAGCGGGACGTCACGATTCTGACCCCGTGCTACCTCTCCCGCGGACCGATAGGCCACAATACGAGAATCAGCATGCCCCGTGATCGAAACTTTAGACGCATCCTCATCATAGGACGAGGAGCCAGGTATAAGGAAGGAACGGCTGCCATGCAGTGTGACCTGATGGACCCATCCCTTCTGGCCATCTGAGTCCTCTACAAGACGCCAGACGCCAAATTCACGCTCAATTTTTACCGGATACCCACGACGATGATACACCCAATCAATCGGGTACCGCTCGCCTGGGCCACGCCGCATATACACACGGTCCGCCCGCATAGAGGCAAAACGTGGGAGCGGCAATTTCGTCTCCGTCCCTATATTATCGGGCACGGCTGGCGGAGCAGAATGAGCAGCTTTTGCAGCACTTGCCGCCGCTGCAGCAGCGGCCGCCTTACGCTCCAACGCACGATGATGGACACTCCCATGCTTTGTTGCGCGGGTGTGCCCCTTACCAACGGCAACATCTCCCTTTGCATGAGCCTGCGCCCCTGCATGATGTTTGCCATGGTGATGAACGCGATGGTTTTTTTGAGACTCGTCTTGCTCCTGCCCCACCCCATAAGCAGGCCCCCCAAGTGACAAGGCCACCACCGCAAAGGGCACAACCCCTTGCTTAAATAACTTGTGGGAAAAAGGAACAAACACTCTCATCCCCTTATCCCTGCCAAGGGATGAGCATTTGGGCAAGCCGTATTCACCCTCATTCCCCCAAAAAATGCCCTTATAGAGAGCAACCCTGCCCTGCCAGAAAAGCGGGGCAGGGTTGGAAGACATAAAACACCCCTCTGCACGGCGTTATGCCCCGCTCACTCCCATTCGATCGTGCCTGGGGGTTTGGAGGTGATGTCGTAAGTTACGCGATTAATACCGCGGACTTCATTCACGATGCGCCCTGCAACACGGTTGAGGAACTCGAAGCTAAAAGGATAGACCTCCGCCGTCATGCCATCCGTGCTAGTGACGGCACGCAAGGCGCAAGCTTGGTCGTAAGTGCGGTCATCACCCATCACACCGACTGTACGCACAGGCAGCAGGACAGCAAAAGCCTGCCAAATCTCGTCATACAAGCCAGCCTTACGGATTTCCTCCAGATAGATGCTATCTACCTTGCGTAAAAGGTCCAGCTTCTCCCGCGTGATATCCCCGGGGATGCGAATAGCCAGCCCCGGCCCGGGGAAGGGATGCCGCCCCACAATATGCTCTGGCACGCCAATCTCACGGCCTAAAGCACGCACCTCATCCTTAAAGAGTTCACGCAGCGGCTCAACCAACTCCATATTCATCCGCTCTGGCAAGCCACCCACATTATGATGGGACTTAATCGTCACAGATGGCCCACCATTAAAGCTGACACTCTCAATCACATCCGGGTACAATGTCCCTTGCGCGAGGAATTGTGCGCCCCCCAGCTTCGCTGCCTCTTGCTCAAACACCTCAATGAACAAGCGGCCAATGGTCTTACGCTTTACCTCCGGGTCCGTAACCCCTGCCAACTCACCGAGGAACAAGTCGGAAGCATCCCGATGAACGAGCTGAATGTTAAAGCGATCTCGAAAGGTCTTTACCACCTCATCCGCTTCCCCGGCCCGTAAAATACCGGGATCCACGAAGATGCAGGTTAGCTGATCGCCAATCGCATCATGGATCAACTTCGCCGCAACAGAGCTATCCACCCCACCAGATAGGCCACAAATCACCTTGCCATCACCCACCTGCTTGCGGATGCGGGCAATCTCTAGGTCACGAAAACCCGCCATTGTCCATGTGCCAGAACAGCCCGCCACATCATGCGTAAAGTTGCGAATCAGCTCCGCCCCGTGGGGGGTATGAACAACCTCCGGGTGGAATTGCACGCCATAGATTCGCCGTTCCTCATTAGCGATGATGGCAAATGGCGCACCTTCGGAATAAGCAACGGCCTTAAACCCGGGGGGGAGAGCCGTAACGCGGTCCCCATGGCTCATCCATACTTGCTCACGCCCACCTTGTGCCCACAGGCCATGAAAGAGCGCACATTCCTCCGCGACATCAATATAAGCGCGGCCAAACTCACGATGATCATGCGTCTCCACACGCCCGCCAAGTGTGTGGCACAATACTTGCTGGCCGTAGCAGATTCCTAAAATAGGGCGGCCAAGCTCCAACACACCATCTGGTAGGGTTGGTGCATTATCATCACGCACACTAGCGGGACTACCAGAGAGGATAATCCCACGCGGGTTAAAAGCGCGAATCTTCTCCAATGTGGAGGTAAAAGGCCATATCTCGCAATAAACGCCACTTTCCCGCACGCGCCGGGCGATGAGCTGGGTCACTTGGCTACCGAAATCCAAAATCAGGATACGGTCCTCATGGAGGGTTTCATCAAGATGGTGAAGAGTCTCTGCGCTTTTCTGCGTCACGGTCCGGGCCTCGCCTGCTGGATATGGCACAATAGTCATTTCGTGCTATCTCTATAGGACGACAGGCCGCCAAGGTCATCCTTATTTTCCAGCGGCTTTATCCTAAAAATGCAATTTCGAGTCTTGCCTATGCGTCTTACTCCTCTCCCCTATCTCTTTGGTCTTGTCCTCCTTGGTGCTTGCTCCTCCCTGCCAGACCCTGCGCATGACCCATATGGCACATGGGTGGGTAAGCTTGTTACGGATGAAGGAATCTGCCCTACAAAGAATGTCTCTTCTCTGCGCATCCGTGGGAAGGATATTGTCTTTAACCCCGGTATGACATCCTCCGTCCTGCGCGGCACGTATCAGCAAGGCCAACAAAGCTATCATGCAGAACTCGTTGACCAAGGGATGAACAACACACCCTATCGGCAGGTTTTTGAGGGTTACCCGGTCGGGACAGCCATTGGCGGGAACTTTACAACCCCACGCTGCCACGCCCATATCACCTTAACGCGCCGCTAAATCCCACCACCAACCCTACTGAAAATATATAAAAAAGCCTTTCAGTAGGGTTGCACCTTCCTACAAGACCGGATAGAAGCCTCCTCAACACAGCGCACCCGTAGCTCAATTGGATAGAGCACCAGACTACGAATCTGGGGGTTGGAGGTTCGAGTCCTCCCGGGTGCACCAGTGGTTCATGCCCCGGTGTAATCGGGCATTGCACCCGTAGCTCAATTGGATAGAGCACCAGACTACGAATCTGGGGGTTGGAGGTTCGAGTCCTCCCGGGTGCACCAATCTCCTTATGCAGTATCATACAGCTTGATGATTTCATCAGCTTTCACAGCGGCTTCTTGCGGGAAGAAGCTGAGATGGCTGACCATGAAGTCCGAGAAAATCGCCACCTTTTTACCAAGAAACCGTGGCAGAACAACGCTTAGCATATGCTCATCGTCATCTTGCGGCGTTATTTGCATGTAACGCAACATCTCTCCCCGCCAACCGATGAAATTGATGGAAAGACGCGCCTCCACATCCATCAAAGCCTCCCCTAACGGAAAAGAAGGCTTACCTTGCGCTATAAAATGACGGTGCAAGTTATAAGCTTTTTGCCCATCTTGCCATAAGGTCCCTCCAAAGCCCTGTTCAGGATTTTCAAAAGCCCCAAGAGCCTGCGGCAAATGCCCGGCTTGTTGCTGAAGATAAGCACAGACACCATTATTCACGACATTGGCTGAGATGAGGAATTTATCGGTTCGCTCTTCAATACAGCGTATAAAGTCAGCCACCCGCTCTTCTTGCAGATAAATAATATCATCATCACATTTTAAGAAAATGGCCTCTTTATACGCCTCATAACGCTCCACATAATATTGATAAGCCTGCCAATATGGCTTCTGGCACCCTTTATCCCCAATAAAGCGGCTCACTTTTTCTGATAGATTGAGACGTTCTATTGAGCTTCCGAACCCACCACGTAAAAAAATCTCTACCTTCCCAATATCACCCCGCAAGGGCAGTTCTGGGAATTTATAGCCAGAAACAGTGACACCAAGCTTACCCTCATCCGTCAGATAAACCCGTAGCTTATCTTTAAGCTGCCCACATAAAACAGACGGCGTACTAGCTTGATGCAGACATTGCCCCTCCCCCCGCTCATAAGTTGAGAAAGCCGCCTCATCTAACTGCCGAATCATCGAGCCACGATTCTGCCACCCCCCAATCACATATTCCAAAAATTGATCATGCCCGGCTGTTTTAATAGCGACATGCACATCTGATGCCGCCATAAAAGAATAATCTCGCTCTGCACCACGCTCTATCATCCCAACAGAATGATACCCCGCTTCCGGCCTTAAAAAACGTACAGGACCATAATGTGATGAAATATAAGCACGGTCCTGTTCCGTCCTTGTAAAATCCCAAACATGCCATTCATCCAACAACCCCGCATCTAATAAGGACGAAACATGCTTCTTTAAAAGTCCCATACGGTCCTTACGACCCGCAAATGTAACTAATATCTTTCTTTTATTCATAATATATTAATACCCTTCCTTTTTGAGAGGCTAACATCTCTGCATTTCCTAAAGACTAATCTCTTTTATTAAATAAATAATTTCAAAAACAGAGCATTCTCCCTGCTCTTTGCACCAAAGATAAGGTCTTTCCCTACAAGAGACATCTTCCCATTTACGCTACTGGTCTGTAATCATGCAGGCATGACGTCCACAGCTTCAGACCCGACCTTCCATCGCCTCCTCGCGACTCATCCCAACCTGCATTATGACAACAAGCAGGGTTTAATGATGGATGGAACAGCCCTAGCCCCCCTTGCTGAGCGTTATGGTACGCCAAGCTGGGTTATCAGTGCCGACACATTGCGCCAACGTGCGCATAACGTGCAGGCCGCTTTTAACGAGCGCGGCCTATCTATGGGCTATCATTTCGCCGTAAAAGCGCAGGATCATCAAGCCTGCTTAAGCGTCCTCGCACAATGTGGCTTTGGCGCGGATGTTGTCAGCGGGGGGGAGCTAAAGCGCGCCCTTACAGCGGGGATGAAAGCGCGCCATATCGTCTTTTCGGGAATCGGTAAAACTGATGACGAATTGACCTATGCCATCCAGCAAAACATAGGCCAAATCAATATCGAAAGTATTGAAGAACTAACCCGCATCAACCACCTTGCCGAGACCCTTCAACAACGTGTGCGCGTTGCCTTCCGCGTTAATCCCGATATTGATGCCCAAACCCATAGTAAAATCACAACCGGACGCGCTGAAGATAAGTTTGGCATCGCTTATAACCTCATCCCTGCCTTATATCGCCGCACACAACAGGAGATGAAGGGGGTGGAGCTTGTCGGTCTAGCGGTCCATCTCGGTAGCCAAATGCTGGCGGAAGCCCCCTTCCGCAAAGGGTATGAACGCATTGCGGAGCTCGTTAAGACCCTCCGCGCAGATGGTTTATCTGTCACCGATATTGATTGCGGCGGCGGGCTTGGCATCGCCTATCGTGGTGAGGACGCTCCCCCGCCTGCGCTCTGGGCTAAGGTCATTGCCGAGACATTGGGGGGATTGGACGTTCACCTTCATATCGAACCGGGCCGTTGGCTCGCAGCCCCGGCGGGGGTGCTGCTTGCGCGCGTTATTGATGTTAAAGAGGCAGCGCGCCGTTTTGTCATCATTGATGCCGGGATGAATGACCTTGTTCGCCCCGCTATGTATGATTCATGGCATGGTATCTTACCCTTACACGCCCCACCTACAGACACGCTTGAAGAACGCGTTGATGTTGTTGGCCCGATTTGTGAAAGCAGCGATATTTTCGCCCGTCAACGTACCTTACCACCTCTTAAAAAAGGCGACCTTATTGCCCTTTTAGATGCAGGAGCTTATGGCACAGTGATGAGCTCGACCTATAATTCTCGTCCTTTTGCAGCACAAATCATGATTAGTAATGGCCAAGAGGCCGTCATCCGTAAACGCCAAACGCTTGATGAGCTTCTCGCACAAGACGTTGTCCCTAGCTGGTTAGCCCGCCCCTAACGCTCGTGAAGGCCCAACTCCTCCCCCCCCAATTTGCGCGCCTCAAGCGGAAAGCCGCCCGCCGGTTGCAGGTGGAGCGTGTGTGGCACTATCTGCGCTGGCTTGTACTGCTTATCGGGCTATGGGGGTGTGCTGCCTGCCTCCACCTTCCGCAATCCCTGCCGGATTATCTTCATTTTGTGCTAGAGTTCATCCTCTTTGGGGGGATGATTCTTTGGGTGGGATACGCCCTTCATCATGAGCCACCTCCCTCAATGGAGGCGATCGACCAACGCATTGCCCGCGATGCTGGGCTCGCCTTTCATCCTCTCGCAGCTCTGACAGACCGACCCGCCCTTCTTGACACATTATCTGATGAGCAAAAGCATCATACAGGGTATATATGGGCTCTCCACCGCCAAAGGCTGCTTACGGCATTAGAGACCATTTCCCTCCGTCCGCCGCGTTTCTTCCATCATTGGGGTGAGCGACTAACCGCTCTTTTGCTTCTTATCAGCCTTGCTAGCCTCGCAGCCCTAGCAGGGCCACAACTAGGCTTACGCCTAAAAGCAGGCTTCCTCCCCGGCCATGATGACGATGCTGCACCGCTCCCCTCCCTCCAAGCATGGATCAATCAACCGCATTATGCGCCTGGGGCACCGGTTTTTCTTACCCCACACATGCCCCCACTCTCCCTACCAGAAGGTGCAATGCTGCATATCCTTGTAGGGGACGCAGCAAGTCGCCCTTCCTTACGCGGCAAAGTTCACGCCCATTATAGCCATCTTCCTTCTGGAGAATGGCAGGTTGAGGCCACCCTCCATAACAGCCACACACTCATTTTAACCTATCGTGGCCGGATACTGAGCCGTTGGTCAGTACAAATTAGCCGCGATACCCCCCCTGACATACGCTGGGATGGCAAAGCTGGTACACAAGACAAAGATGATTGGCACACCAATATCCCTTGGGCTGTCTCCCAACCGCATGGCGTTATTGCCCTAAATGTACAGCTACATCCCATCATCCCCCCTTCTCATGCCCCAGATAAAGCGCATGAAATACTTATTCCACTCCCTTTAAAACCTCATACCCTTAAAGCTAACACCACCACGCGACTTGATCTCTCAAAAAACCCCTTTGCAGGATTGCACGTCGTAGGCCGGCTCTGCGCACAAAGCAGTTCTGGCAAATGGGCTTGCTCCGCAACTCAGACATTTAAGCTAGGACATCGTCCCTTCCACAACCCCATTAGCCGCGCCCTGCTTGCTTTGCGGTTACGCCTTGCCAGCGGGCAAGATGACCTTACCCAAACAGCCCATACGCTCCAGCTACTCACAGACCTCGCTTTACCTAACGATGTTGCATTCCCCCTCATCGCACTGCAAAACCAAATTCGCATAGGTCTCTCCACAGCAGATGTTATTGAGCAGCTTTGGTTTGATGCACTATATAATGAGGATCGCCAGCATGATGGGCAAATGATTGCCCTCTCTATGCTCCATGTCCGCGCATTACAAAATGCGGTACAACTGCATTTACGCGCTTTGGCTCAGCAGCCTATCCCCCCCTCGCTGCATGAGCAAAACGCCTTACATGACGAGTTGGACCGCCTTAAAGACGCCCTAGACCAGCATCTGGCGTTTATCTTTCAAAAAGCGAACCGCAACGGACTCATTATGCCTATGCCTGATGGAAACGGCATGCCTTGGACACGCCTTGCCGGGCAAGTGCAAGCTGACGCGCTAGCAGGGCATATCCCACAAGCTTTAGACCATCTCCAAGCTATGCTAGAGCCTGCTGAACAAATGCGCCAAGCAACGTTGCCAGACATGCAAACTCTCGCAGCCTCTATGCAGGCCCAAGCAGAAGCACGAAGCCAACGTATGGCCCTACGCGACCTTATCCGGGAAGAGACAAACCTGCTCAACCATGCCCAAAAACGCCTCGCTGCCGAGCAATCATCCCCGATGACAACAGAGCAACATAAGGACGTCTCTCAGATGTCCACGGCAGAATTACTCAATCAATTAGGCATGGCCCCACGAGACGCGGCTCCGCCTCCGACCACTCCGCTTGAGCACACAGCCCTTCTAAACCACGCTGATGACCGTAGGCAGGATCATGCCACGCAATATGCCCTACGCCACCTTGTCCATATCTTAAATAAACGCGGTGAAGTCTTAACAAAAAAGAAAATGCCTAATCTTGTAAAAGCCGAAGCAGATATGGGGCCTGTACTACATAATTTGGCAAATCGGCAGGATGATATCAGTATCAAAGCCATCCAAACTGTTTTGGATGATCTCTCCAAAGCACGTCATGAGATGAAGCATAATCAAACGGAAATGCAGAAGCAGGCCAAAGGTCATCTCGGCTTCATCCCCCCACCCTCTTCTAACCCAACGGAGGACCCTAATGGCAGCGTAGGGACCTCCCCCACAGATGACCCTAATGGGGGGCAAGATCAGGATAATGACGAGCCAGAGGAGGAAAAACAACCTCAAAACCGAGACCCGCTCGGGCGGAAGCTAGATGATAGCCCTGACTCGGATGCGCATATACCTGACCATGAAAATAACCGTGCCCATGATATTGAACGTGAGCTCCAACGCCGCGCTTCAGACCGCACACGCCCGCAAAGTGAGCTAGATTACCTCAACCGTCTGCTCGCCCCACTGCGCCAGCCGCATTAAACCCTCTCAACCCGTTATGGGCGGCATTGATGGTCCTGCAGCTCCTCAGCATACCCCCAGCCCATCCCTCCAGCACGATTACGGAGTAAGAGAAACGCCCCTTGCGAGGCAATAACTGCCACACCATACCGACCGCGCTCTCTTTCATCCGCGCCTTTTGGGAAAAAAGAAACCATTTGCAACGCAGGCGGCTCTAGGGTGGGGACACGCCACCACCGGTACATATGCCCCAAGAGACGCACCTCTCCCGCACGAGCCTCACGCGGTATGTGGGCCAGTATTTGCCGTACATCCTCCCTCATACAATCTATATGAATATGAAGCTGCTCTTGGCTTCGTGCCCAACGAGAGTTAATCGCTAATAAAAATCGTTCATCAGCTATGGGAATACCATAAGCATACGCAACAAAATGACGTTGCTCCCATGCCTGCTGCACATAAGGTGGCGTGTCGGCATGTAATAAAGGATCAGCCTCAATGCCGCGTATAGGTTGGGTCGGTAAAAGAAGATACTGCCCCTGTCCCTCCCGTGCTTTTAGCACGGCATAACCATCCTTCGCTTTGTATATAGTACAAGGACGATGCGCCGCATCCACCGCACAATGTTGGACAATACGCCACAAAGCTCCACTTTGATAATGCCAATAAAAAAGACACAACATCACCCCACATAACAAAGCCGTGGCCCCTCCCATTAGAAGAACCACGGCCGAACGAGATGGCGTAACATTCACCACTGGCACTAACGCAAATCAGCCTCCACCCCTAGAGATTCAGCTAACCGGCTCAACTGGCGCGATACAGCATTACCACCAGAGCGCAAACGGCTACCATGTAGATTAAGAACCAGCTGATCCTCATCCTTTAAGGCTAGATGCGTCTCCTCCAGCAACACTTCCGTGCCTGCACAGAGCATATAAACAAGCCGGAATGCCTGCCCTAACCGAATAGCCGCCTCATAATATTCCTTACTCAACAAACGACGCGACGGCTCTAGAACAGGGCTTTCCCGGTCCATGTCGTATCGTCCAGCTAACACGAGGGCAAGAAAGGCGCGCGATTCATGCGAAAAACCCACCCCGTGACAATATAAAAGCCGTCGATATGTTTGCTCCGCCCTATATTGCGGATGGTCATAGGAGCCAATATCCGAGACCATACAAGCCAATCTAAATTGTAAGGAAAGGAAAGCGTCGTCCTTCCATCCCAACCCAAATAAAAAGACCGGTGCTAACCACGCATGTAATGGCCCAGCAAAGGATGCATTCCGCCCTAATCGCCCTGCCATCTCGCCTGCAAGAGCCTCCATCGGCTCTTCATCGGCTACACAAGCGGCAACCTCGCGCATGTACCACCCTTCACGCAGCCCTTCTGCACTGAAGATAACTTCTGGCGCATCCGTTTTATCGAGCAACGCTAACAGCACTTGTGCAGCAAAAGGAGCGTCCACCATCCGTTTGCGGGGGACATTCCCTATCTTTTCCATCTGCTTACGGCTGGCCCCTGTAATCCATTCAGCCATCTCGACAGCCTCTTGGCGGTTAAGACAGAAGAGATGGACCATATTCAATGGATAATCCGTCCGCGCCATATGCAAACGCGCTAAGGCACGAAACGCCCCACCGACTAAATAAAGCGGCTTGCCCTTCGCATCCTCTAACCACGCGACATCGGCCAATGTTTTACGCGCAATCGCCGCGGCCTTCTCTAAATCATCCTCCGAGCGTTCTCTAAGACGAATCACCCCAAGAGGCGTTGTTCCAGCATCAAAATAGGCACCATCACGTACACGAATCAGCTCTAAAGAGCCTCCGCCAATATCAGCCACGATACCATCTGCCGCCGGCAATGCGCACAAGACCCCCGTGGCAGAATAATCAGCTTCTTCTTCCCCATTTAGGACGCGAAAACGTGCCCCAGGCATCCGCATCTGAGCCGCTCGGACAAACTCTGCCCCATTACGCGCATCCCGTACGGCCGCTGTTGCCAAGACATCAAAGGGCTGCACCCCCATCGCCTGGCCAATAACCTGATAACGAGCCAAAACCTCCAGCGCGCGCTCGATGCCTTCCTCACTTAGCAAGCCTGTTGCCTCTAATCCGGCACCAAGCCGCAATGTTGCTTTCTCGTTAAAAATGGGAACGGGGTTACGCGCGACCCCCTCATACACGACCATCCGTACCGAGTTAGAACCGAGGTCCACAATCGCCGCCCGGCGGGACTGACGAGCAGTCCCCCGTTGCGCTGTGTTTTCTACCATCCTTACGACTCCTGTACTGCTGCCCCAGCACGAGACCCAGGTGCTACAGGGGCACTCGCCGCCCCATAAGCAGGAGAGGGATGAGCCATGAAATAATCATGGGCACAAAGAGGCTCACTACCTGGAGCCATACGCTCCCACTTACCCTCTGGGGTCATCTTCCAACTCCGCAATGTATCACGCAAATTCACAACCATGATCTGATTGAGAATATGAGCATGGGCAGCAGGGTCAGTAATGGGAACCATCGCCTCAATCCGCCGATCCATATTGCGCTTCATCCAGTCTGCCGAGGAGATATACAGCTTAGCGCTCTCTGAAGGAAGCGCCTGGCCATTCCCAAAGGCAAAGACACGTGCATGTTCCAGGTAACGCCCGACGATGGAATGGACCTCAATATTATCAGAAAGGCCCTTCACACCAGGACGCAAACAGCAAATACCCCGTACCACTGCCTTAATAGACACACCCGCTTGTGAGGCATCATAGAGCAGCTCGATCAATTGCGGGTCCACTAAGCTATTCATTTTCAGCCAAATCTGCGCTGGACGCCCTGCACGAGCATGCTCCATCTCCGCATGGACTAGCTCCTCCAATTTAGGACGAATCGTCAGAGGAGAGCAGCAAAGAGCTTGCAAATGAGGTTCCGCACAGCCCGTTGTATAATTGAAAAGCCGGGCCGCATCCTCCACCAACACAGGATTACACGTAAAGAAGGAAATATCCGTGTAAATCTTCGCCGTGCTAGGATGATAATTCCCCGTCCCAAAATGAGCGTAAGATTGCAGTCGTTCTCCCTCCCGCCGGACAACGAGAATCATCTTCGCATGGGTCTTATACGCAGCCAGACCATAAACAACCTGCACACCCCGTGTCTCCAGTGCACGCGCTAGACGGATATTGGCCTCCTCATCAAACCGAGCACGCAATTCCACCACGGCCGTAACGGACTTACCTGCTTCAACAGCGGCAATCAACGCATGAACAATCGGGCTATCATGCGATGTCCGATAAATAGACTGCTTAATGGAAATAACATCTGGGTCTTGCGCCGCCTGTTGGAGGAAATGCACAACAACATCGTAACTCTCGTAAGGATGCTGAACCACCAAATCTTTTTCTTTGATAGTGGCAAAACAATCCCCGCCATGATCCACCACACGTTGGGGCATAGCAGCATGAAAGGGGGGAAAAAGCAGCTCCGGCCGGTCAGACACAATAAGCTGTTTCACATCGCCCATACCAGCCATCTTGGGTAACAAGACGACTTCATCACGCTCTAACCCCAACTTACGGATGACATGCTTAGGGATAGTCCCTTCCACCTCTAAATGGATGCACGCACCACGTCGGCGCTCCTTTACCGCATTCTCAAAGTTATTGAGCAAATCCTCTGCATCTTCCTCAAGCTCAACGTCCAAATTCCGCACGATACGCATCATCCCTGTAGGGACACTATGCATCCCAGGGAAAAGCGACTTGGAGAAATGAGCAATCACATATTCCAATGCTATAAAACGGATGACCCCCTGCTTATCCGGCAAACGGATAAAACGCGGAAGCTGTGGCGGCATCACAACTAAACCATCTGCTTTGTGCTTGTGCGAATCAGTCTCCCTAAGACGCAGCACCAAAGCCTGCCCCCCACTTGGAATAAATGGCAGAGGATGTGTTGGATTTAAATCCACCGGCGTCAGGACAGGGTAAACCTGTCCCTCAAAATATTCCTTTAACCATGCTTTATCAAGATGATGCAGCTTATCGATCGACTCGATGACAATATTTTCTTTGGCCAATTCCGCACGCAAGCCGTGCCAAATGCGCTGCTGCTCTTGTTGCATACACCATGCTTGGTAACGCACCGTCTCTAGCTGCTGTGTCGGTGTCAGACCATCAACACTTTTTTTCGTAGCTCCATCATGGACCTGATCTATCAACCCAGCAACACGAACAGCATAAAATTCGTCCATATTCCCCGCACTAATGGAGAGGAAACGCACCCGCTCCAAAAGGGGATTGGACAGATCTTCCGCTTCTTCCAGAACACGCTGGTTAAAATCCAACCAGGACAATTCCCTATTGATAAACGCTAAATGGTGATATTTATGCAGACCCTTCGCCGCTGCATATCCCTCATGATGTGTGGAATCGGCTCTGTCAGTCACGTCAGTTCTCCTCCAAACGTCTTAGCAGCATCCCGACGGGGACACCTGAACGTGAAAATCATTACAACAACCATTCTTCCAACATAGCAATCCTTCTGGAGGATTTTATTTACCTTCCATCAAACTAAATATAGCAGCATTGATCGTACCGATTACTCCTCCTCTTTTAATAGGTCTTTAAGCACATCCACTGCCAACATCCGTGTAATCGCACTCCCTCGCGCCATCGCTGCTTTATCAAGACGTTGTACGGCTTGTACCAACGCACCCCCCGTCCGGGGGAGCCGCCGCCATAGCCAATCTGTCACCGATTGTGGGACAACAAGCTGACGCTCCGCTAATAGAGACAACAATAAGGTCGCCCGTACATCATCCTCTGGTTCCTCCAAACCCGCTGTAACAGTTGCGCGCAACCGGCTTGCAAGGTCAGGCAGGGCAAAATCACCCCGTGCAGGAGGATAACGCGAGGCCATCAACACACGCTGCCCTGCCGCATGAGCACGATTAAGTACATGCAGCAAGGCAACTTCATCTTTTAAGTTTTCCAGATGATCAATGGCTAAAGGGGCAATGGCAGCCTCTAAAACACGCCCCTCAACACGCAACGCACCCTCGTGATCGCATGACAGTGACGCTGCCTCAAACAGAATCGCTTCCTGTTCTGCCGCCCATATATGGAGCAAATGCGTCTTACCTGTACCCACAGGCCCCCATAGCCACAACCGCCCTTCTGGCCATTGAGGCCGTGCTAACCACGCCCGTGCTGAAGCGTTAGAGCCCCCCGCAATAAAACGCTCTGCTGAAAAATGCCGCCCTTGTTGCAAGTCCAACGCAAGTTGTGCCTGTACGCTAAGGGGCGTGTCCGGCTCTCTCTTTTCCCCCATATATGCCCTCTCAGCCTATTCGCTTAAATGATTTCATACGCCCTACATTCCGTCTTCGTGCAGGATGCTCTATAAAGAGGCCAGCATCAACCAGCAGGGATAGCCTCTCTCCATGACCAAGACCCCTCCCCCCTCCAGCGCAAGTTATGCAGCCGCCGGTGTTGATATTGAAGCCGGAGATGCTCTGGTTGACGCCATCAAGCCCGCGGCCAAGGCAACCAATCGCCCCGGTGTTATGGGCGGGCTTGGTGGGTTTGGTGCCCTGTTTGACCCCAAAGCCGCTGGGTTAAAGGACCCTGTCCTCGTCAGCTGTACAGATGGCGTGGGCACAAAGCTCCTCCTCGCTATCGAGAGCGGCTTGCATGATGAAATCGGCATCGACTTAGTCGCTATGTGCGTTAATGACCTCATCGTCCAAGGGGCACAGCCGCTTTTCTTCCTTGATTATATGGCAACAGGTCATCTCTCCGTCTCCGTGGCAGAGCGGATTATTAAAGGGATTGCCGCAGCCTGTAAGGAAAGTGGCTGCGCCCTCGTTGGGGGGGAAACAGCGGAGATGCCGGGCCTTTACGGCAAAGGCCATTATGACCTCGCCGGCTTCAGCGTTGGGGCAGCAGAGCGTGACGCTATGTTACCTGCCACCATTCGCGAGGGCGATAGTCTCATCGCTCTGCCCTCCTCTGGGGTACATTCCAACGGGTTCTCCCTCGTTCGTCATATTGTGGAGTCCTCTGGTCTAAGCTGGAAGGACCCCGCCCCCTTCTCACCAAAGCAAACTTTGGCAGAAGCCTTCCTGACCCCCACACGGCTTTATGTCAAAACCGTGCTTGCCTTACATGAGAAGAAGCTCCTCAATGGCTGCGCGCATATCACAGGCGGTGGCCTGCCGGGCAATCTGCCACGTGTCCTGCCAGAAGGACTCGGTGTGGAAGTAGATGGGCAAAGCTGGCCACTCCCCGGTGTATTCTCATGGCTTGCCGAGCAAGGCCCTGTATCTGAAGATGAAATGCTCAAAGTCTTTAATTGCGGGATTGGTATGGTTCTCATCACCAGCGAACCCGAAAAACTCATGACGGAATTGGAAAAGCTGGATGAAGACGCCATGCTGATTGGCCGTGTTGTCCGCAGCACCACAGCTTTCCGCCTCACTGCGCCATTAAATCTGGATTGAAGCGATTTATGGTGACGAAAACCCCCATCGCTATCCTCATTAGCGGGCGCGGTAGTAATATGCTCGCGTTAATGGAGGCCTGCGCCCGCCCGGACTTCCCAGCTAAAATTGTCCTTGTTCTAAGCAATAAGGCCGATGCCGCTGGGTTAGACACCGCTCGCAAGGCAGGGATTAAAACGCTCTGTATCCCCCATAAAAACTATGGGAAGGACCGTGAGGCGCATGAACGTGCCATAGATGAAGCCGTGCGGGCCTCTGGTGCGGAATTAATCTGCCTTGCAGGCTATATGCGCGTTCTCACCCCTTGGCTTGTCCAGCAATGGCAGGGGCGGATGATTAATATTCATCCCAGCTTGCTTCCTGCGTTTCCCGGCCTCCATACGCATGAAGCCGCCCTAAAAGCAGGTGCTAAAGAGCATGGTTGTACCATTCACCTCGTCACCGATGGGGTGGATGAAGGCCCCATCCTTGCCCAAGCGCGCGTCCCTGTCCTGCCCCATGATGATGCTGATGCCCTCGCCGCCCGCGTTTTGGAGCAAGAACACCGCCTCTATCCCGAAACGCTCAAGCACTTCATCACACAACGCCACACCTAAAAGCCAAGCATAAAAAAGGGGAGCCATAATGGCTCCCCTTCACAGCATGTCCAAACATCATGCTAACTCCACTGCTTCATCAGGGCAGGATTTCCGTCTCCGCAAAGAAGAAGCTAATCTCACGCTTAGCATTCTCAAGGCTATCAGAGCCATGAACGGAGTTCTCACCAATGCTTTGAGCATAAAGCTTACGCACAGTCCCTTCAGCCGCCTCGGCGGGGTTGGTCGCGCCCATCACCTCACGATGATGCGCCACGGCGTTCTCGCCCTCTAGCACCTGCACAACAACCGGCGCGGAGCACATAAAAGACACAAGCTCCCCAAAGAAGGGGCGCTCCTTATGGACCTCATAAAAAGCCCCGGCTTGCTTCTCTGTCAGCTGAATACGCTTTTGGGCTACAATACGCAGGCCAGCTTCCTCAAAAACAGTATTCACCTTGCCTGTCAGGTTACGGCGTGTTGCATCCGGTTTGATGATGGATAATGTACGTTCCAGAGCCATAAGTCCCTCCTTATAAAGAGCCCTCTATCTCCAACTTCCCCTAGAGGAAAAAAGCAGTTCCTGATAGGGTTAGAGCCATCTTTTTTCATCTTTCCCTGCTGAGTGTGTGCGTTGAGCCTGCTTTCCATCACCGACCTTACCTTACGCATCGCAGGCCGTACCCTGCTAGAGCAAGCCTCCCTCACTATTGAGCCGGGTAAACGCATCGGGCTCATCGGCCATAATGGAGCGGGGAAGTCCACGCTGCTGGCGGCCATCGCCGGGGACATCGCCCCAGATGGCGGCAGCATTACCCTCTCTGGCCGTGCCACGATGGGGCGGGTCAAGCAGGAAACACCTTCTGGCGAGCTGTCCTTATTAGAGACCGTTCTTAACAGCCATGAGGAACGCACCCGCCTCCTCACCGAGGCCGAAACCACAACTGACCCTACCCGCCTTGCTGATGTGCATGAGCGCTTACTCGCTATTGATGCCCATACTGCCCCAGCGCGTGCTAGTACAATCCTCGCCGGGTTAGGCTTTGACCAAGCGGCCCAACATCGCCCGGTCAATGACTTCTCCGGTGGTTGGCGGATGCGCGTTGCCCTTGCCAGTGCCTTATTCCTCGCCCCTGACCTTCTGCTCCTTGATGAACCAACAAACCATCTGGATATTGAAGCCACATTATGGCTGGAAAATTGGCTAAGCCGCTTCCCCGGTGCAGCGTTAATTGTCAGCCATGACCGTGCGTTACTAGATAACAGCGTGCAAGCCATTGCCCATTTAGAGCAAAAAAAGCTCTCCCTTACCCCCGGCGGCTATGAGCGTTTTGTCCAAATCCGCACCGAGCAGAAGCTCCAACAAAATCGCCAAGCGGAAAAACTGGCAGACCAACGTGCGAAGATGGAAGCCTTTGTGGCGCGCTTCCGTGCCAAAGCGACCAAAGCCAAACAAGCGCAATCTCGCTTAAAAGCCCTCGCCCGCTTGCCACAAATTGATTCAGTCGTGGAGGATACCCCTACCCATTTCACCTTCCCCGACCCCGGCCCGCTCCCGCCTCCCATGCTCACATTAGAGGATGTCTCTGTCGGATATGGGGAGCGCACGATTCTTCACCATCTCTCTTTACGGCTTGATAGTGAGGACCGCATCGCCCTACTGGGGCAAAATGGGCATGGCAAATCAACCTTCGCCAAATTACTCGCCGGTCAGCTCATCCCTATGGGAGGGGTATTTCAGCCTTCATCACGCTTGCGGGTTGGTTATTTCGCCCAACATCAAACAGATGAGCTTATTGTGGATGAAACCCCCATCCAACATATGGCCCGCACGTTAAAAGATGCCACACCCCCGCAAGTGCGTGCCCAACTAGCCCGTTTTGGGCTCGATGCTGAACGTGCCGAAACACCCATCCGCAACCTCTCTGGTGGGGAGAAAGCCCGCCTCCTCCTCGCCCTTGCCACACGTCACGCCCCTCATCTACTCATATTAGATGAGCCAACCAACCATTTAGACCTCGATGCCCGCGATGCACTCATCCGCGCTCTCAGTGCTTTTGAAGGGGCCGTCATCCTCATCAGCCATGATAGTCATTTAGTCGAATCCGTAGCTGAGCAGCTTTGGATCGCCGCAAACGGGACTATCACCCCTTTTGACGGAGATATGAGTGATTACCGCCTCTGGTTAGAGGCCCGCGCTAAACACGCTTTAGAGGCAACGCGACAAGCCTCCTCCCCCGCTGCACACGGCGCACAAGCCGCCACAACGCCTGATAAAAACCAACAACGTGCCCAACGCAAAGAGCAAACCCGCCAGCTTGCCCCCCTCCGCCGTAAGATTCGGGAGCTGGAAACCCGCCTCTCCCGCTTGGAAAAAGCCAAAGAACAGCTTGAAGCGAAATTAGCAGACCCCGCCCTTTACCAAGCAAACCACGCTGGAGACATCGCCACATTAAATAGCGACCTCGCCCTTGTCCGCCAAAAACAAGAGGAGACCGAACTACAATGGCTAGAAGCCCAAGACGAATTAGAGCAAGCCACAAATTGACCCACCATTAAATAACCCACATTATAGCACACCAACTCACCGCCCGTTGCAGGACGCCTATGCCCATGCCCTTCTTCTTCAACCGCCCGCCGACTCCCGCAGCCCAACAAACACCCACCACCGCGTTGGACCGCATTTATGGCATTATGCGTCTCACGCTTTGTCTTTCTCTCATTATGCTGGCTGTTTGGTTGATGGGAGAGGTCTTAGCGGTTCTCTTCGCAGCCGTATTAATGGCCATTGTTCTGCATGGGCTTGCACGTATCCTCCGCCGTCGCTTACCCTTCATCCCTTATACAATCGCAATTAGCATCGTGGCCTTTAGTATCGTTGGGCTTTTTGCTGCTCTTGTTTGGAGCAGTGGCCCCTCTATGGGGGAGCAATTCATCAGCCTGAAGAATGCTCTTGTTGTGCAATCAAGCGATCTCCGCTCCCACCTCTCCCAAACCACAATTGGCCAGATGGTGCTCGACCATTTACCGGCCTCCTTCGGCGGGAACGACAAAACGGCCTCTCTCAGTAGTTTTGGCTTTGGAATTGCAGGCTCCGTGACCGGGTTGCTCGGCAGCGCGGTTGGCTTAATCGGTACGATTTTTGTTGTTTTAATCGCCGCCTTTTACTTTGCCGTCTCACCATCTCTTTACATCAACGGCTTCCTCCGTCTCATCCCCCCTTACCAACGCGAAGCCACACGCACGCTCCTCTATAGCGCAGGCAATACTTTATGGGCATGGACCGCAGGCCAAGCGTTGGACATGCTCGCCGTAGGGCTTTTCTCCGGTATTGGGCTATATCTCATCGGGATGCCCCTCGCTCTCGCTTTGGGCGTTGTCGCAGGGTTGTGCAACTTCATCCCCTATATCGGCGCGATTTTAGGGGCGGTGCCTGCCTTGCTCATCAGCCTCTCTCTTGGCACGCATGAAGTTTTATTCGTGGCCATCCTCTATAGCGTTATCCAATTTTGTGAAGGCAATATCCTCGCCCCGCTCATCCAACGGCGTGCAGTCCATATGCCCCCTGCACTAGCCATCCTCTCCCAAAGTGTTTTTGGCTCCATCCTTGGGGTGCCGGGGCTCGTGCTGGCTTCCCCCATCACCGCAGCCCTCCTCGCTGTTTTTGATAAAGCCATGCCCCCGCTGGAAGATGCCACCAAAACCCAATTGGAGACAAACGAACTCACCCCCAAAGAGGCTGCCCAAAACGCTCAAGAAAAAGCAGCTGCTAACAAACAAGAGACCGAACAAAAGGAAAAAGATAAACCCACCCCGCCTCCCTCCACCTGAGGAAAGCAAGGCCTCCTTTTTAAGGAAGGCCCGGCAAGTGGAGGGTCCCACGATCGAAGGAGCGCATCCTATATGCGCCCCCCGGTCGGGTTTGTATCCCCACAACATCATCCCCATGCTTAAAATGCCATGCGGAGAGAATGACAAAGCGGCCCTCTGCACTGCTCATCTGATACACAGCGAGCGCGGGCATATTCTTAGGGGGAACCTCACCTGAGACCCCCCAGCCTGTCCGATACTGTTGCACCCAAAGATTCATCGCCTTTACTTCATCCTCAGTGAGGCTGCGCTGCTGCTGAGCCTGCTCTACCGTGCCATGAACAACCGTTGGGAGGGACCACGGGCGCAAAATAGGCCACGCAAAATACCAAATCACCACAACAGGAATAATCACAATCGCCGCAAACATAAGAAGATATTCGTCATTCTGCTTCATGCTGCTCTCTCGCCCATGTTTGACTCTCTCTTATCACATAATCTACGGCCTCATCGGTAAGGTCAGGATGGATTGGCAGGGCCAAGACATACTCCCCTAACGATTCCGACACAGGTAAAGGAACCCCATCATGGCACGCCTGATAGGCTGGCTGATGATGCAATGGTTTGGGATAATAAATAGCCGTTGCAATCTGCGCTTGTGTGAGATGTTGCCTTAAAGACTCACGCAAAGATAGCGAGGGTAGCTTCACACAATAGACTGCCCATGCACTCTGGCTTTCTGCCACACGTGCAGGTGAGGTGATGAGAGAGGGCAAGCCTGCATCATAAGCGCGTGCCACAGCCTCACGCCGTTGCAGCTCCTCCTCAAACACATCCAACTTGCTCAAGAGAACCGCCGCTTGCAGGCTATCTAACCGCGCATTAAGGCCAATGCGCTGCACCTCATAGCGTTGTTGCCCCTCCCCATGGCTGCGCAAGGAGCGGTAAAGAGCCGCCTTATCATCATCATCAGTAAGGATAGCCCCGCCATCGCCATAACAACCTAGCGGCTTAGATGGGAAGAAAGACAGAGTCGTAGCCATGGCCTCATGCCCCAACTTCCGCCCCTTATAGGCCGCACCAAAGGATTGAGCGCAATCCGCAATGAGGGTTAGGCCCTCTTGTGTGGCAAAACTCTTTAGCGCATCCCACGGGGCAGGTTGGCCAAATAAATCAACCCCGATAATCGCCTTTGGCACCACCTCTCCCGCTTGCTTTACCGCGGCAACACGCGCCTGCAAGGAGGCAAGAGAAAGTTGGAAGCTATCCGCCTCCACATCCACAAAAACCGGCTTCGCGCCTAATAACAGAACAACCTCTGCCGTGGCCGTGTATGTAAAAGCAGGTAGGAACACCGCCATCCCCGGCCCAATTCCCTCCGCCATGAGGACGGTTAAAAGCGCATCTGTACCGGAGGAGACAGCCACAGCATGACGCGCCCCCCCATAAAGAGCCAAACGCGCCTCAAGCTCTACAACCTCCGGCCCCATTACGAAGCGACAATGGGTTAAGACCCGCTCCATCCGCTCCCGCAACGCCGCACCAAGACGCCGCTGCTGGGCAGGAAGGTCCAAAAAGGGAACAGCCCCCACCAGGATACTTACCCAGCCCGACGCGCTTGGAAGGATGCTACAGCCGGACGAGCCGCTTTACGGAGGATAATCTCCTCCCCGCAGGCTTCCTCCATCACATCCCGCAACCCACGCAGATAGGCAGAGCCTTTCAACGTCCGTTGAACAAGAATGGAGCGGCGGTCCAACGGGTCCACCTTACGGCGTGCTAAATCAAGCTCGCTCAACCGGTCCAACGCACGGGTGATAGCGGGTTTAGAAACATTCAAAGACTGTGCTAAGCCCCGAACGGTATGAGCCCCATCATCCAAATAACAACTCAAAAACACAGATAATTGCCGCGCAGAAAGATCCGGCCCATCACCGCGCACGGTGGACACAATCGTATCGCGCAAAAGCTGCAACATGCGGTTATCGCCATTTCGACTCATAAAAACTCTCTTTCGCCCTTTTACAACGCGACTTACCCTCTGCCAGTTAGCGCATATACGCCCTCCCCGCTGGCCGGTGGGATACATCATATTTGCGATTTCTACTTAGTCCTATTCTAATTTGTGACGCTTATGTATCGAAATAACAACCACGCCCAACGCAGGGCTGCTATTCCTAAAGACAAACCTCATTAAAAATGAATAAAAACAGCCAGTTATACACGCTATAACGAATCATTACTTTTTAGAAACCTTCCGAAACCGCACGGAACAACGCCCTTAAAGCTAGCACCTCACCCCCCATAGGCCGGCCGGGGCGTGCGTTATCATTCCATCCATAAGTATCAATATGCGCCCATCTCTGCCCCTCTGGGACGAAGCGTTGGAGGAATAACGCCGCTGTAATCGCCCCGGCCATAGGCCGAGAGGAAAGATTGTTACAATCAGCAATGGGGCTATCCATCCATTCATCATAATCAGCCCATAATGGGAGCTGCCAAAGCGGGTCATGCGCATGACGCCCAGCGGCAAGAATATGCGCCGCTAATGCATCATCATTACTAAAAAGGGCGGGTAAATCTGGCCCCAAAGCCACACGCGCAGCCCCGGTAAGCGTTGCGGCATCTATGATGAGGTCCGGCTGGCTCTCTGCGGCCTCTGTCAAGAGGTCAGCTAGAACCAAACGCCCTTCTGCATCCGTATTGCCGACCTCTACCCGCAGCCCTTTCCGCGTGGTCAACACATCCCCCGGCCGCATCGCATGGCCGGAGATACTATTCTCCACACAACCAAGGCGAATCTCCAAAGCGACATCTAGCTCCGCCTCCATAATCGCGCAGGCCAGGGCGAGCATCAATGTCGCTCCACCCATATCCTTCTTCATCTTCGCCATGGAGGAGCCGGGCTTGAGGTCATAACCGCCTGTATCAAAACACACGCCTTTACCCACTAAAGAGAGGCGCGGGGCTGCTTTGCTCCGCCCGGGTTTTTGCCCGACCACCACAACAGCCTCCCGGTCCGAGCCCGCCCCCACAGCGGCAAGGCATGGGTACGCTTGTCTTAATGCCTCCCCTTCTATCAGCTCAACACAGGCCCCACGTTCCTCCAGCATGTGACGGGCTGCCGCCGCTAATTCCGCAGGGCCCATCAGATTCGCCGGGCTATTAATCAGGTCACGCCCCAGCCACGCCGCCCGCGCAAGGAGACGCGCCTCGCGCCCATATTCTGCGGCGATGCATAATTTAGGCTGCGCTTTGGGGGTATGTTGGGCAGCCCCCTTTAGATGATACTGATACGCCCCTAAGCAGAAGCCAAGAATGAGCTCCTCCAAAGCCGCCCTTGTGTCTTGCCCCTGAACCTGCGGATGAAACTGCGGAACCCAACGCCCCTCTGGCAATTTTGCTGGCAAAGCCCCATAAGGCATAGGCCCTGCCGTAGGCTTGATGCAAAATACCGCTCCGGCAATCCCCTCCTTACCCGGCAAAAGGGTAAAATCCCCCGCACGTCCTTCAAAGCCTTGCGCGCGCAAAAAAGGCTCATCACGCCCTAACAGAGCGGAAAGCGCAGCAGACTCCCCCGCTTCTACGATATGAAGCGGGTACGTCTCCTCCCCATCACAGGGAGCGCACAGGGGCAAAAAAGGGGCATTAGACATAAAAACCATTCCACCAAAAAACTCTTATAGAGAATGTCTTGCTTTTATCGCATTCACGCAAGATCATTCCACCCATGACAGCACGTTCTTCCTCCTTTATGCCTGCGGCGGGCCAGCCCCCACGGCTTATTCATGCGATTTTAGGGCCGACCAATACCGGTAAGACCCATTACGCCCTCACCCGTATGATGGCGCATCAGAGTGGGATTATCGGCTTCCCCCTCCGCCTGCTTGCGCGCGAAAATTACGAACGGCTCGTCAAACTAAAAGGCGAACGCCATGTCGCCCTCCTCACAGGGGAGGAAAAGATTATCCCTCCCCATGCACGTTGGTTCTCTTGCACAGTGGAAGCAATGCCGCTGGACCGCAAAGTGGAGTTCATCGCTATTGATGAAATCCAGCTCGCTGCGGATCCTGATCGCGGGCATATTTTCACCGACCGCCTCCTCCATGCGCGAGGGACGGGGGAGACGCTCTTCCTCGGTGCGGAGACCATTCGCGGCTTGCTCAAACAGCTTATCCCCTCCATTACGATTGAGACCCGCGCCCGTCTCTCCCACCTTACCAATATAGGGCCGGTGAATCTCACACGCTTACCCCCGCGCTCTGCCATTGTAGCTTTCTCCGCCACGGAGGTTTACGCCATTGCCGAGGCCATCCGCCAAAAGCGCGGGGGCTGTGCGATTATTATGGGCCGCCTCAGCCCTAGAACACGCAATGCCCAAGTCGCCCTCTATCAAAATCGCGATGTTGATTATCTCGTAGCGACTGATGCCATCGGGATGGGGCTGAATATGGATGTGGACCATGTTGCCCTTGCAGCCTTGCATAAGTTTGACGGCCTTGCCTCCCGTGCTCTAACCCCGCAAGAAGTGGCTCAAATCACCGGGCGAGCAGGCCGTGGGATGCGTGATGGCACCTTCGGCACCACGGGCTCTTGCCCACCTATGAGCCAAGAGCTCATCAAGGCTGTGGAGGACCATAAGTTTGAACCATTACGCGCCCTTTATTGGCGGCAAACGGCCCTAGATTATAGCTCTCCTGAAACGCTGTATCACAGCTTGATGCGTAAACCCCCGCGCCCCGGCCTCATCACCGGGCGCACAGCTTCGGACCTTGATGTCCTCACCGGCTTGATGCAGATGGAGGATATTCGCGCTGCTGCACGCGGTACAAAGGCCACAACTCTCCTATGGGAAGTCTGCCAGATACCAGACTTCCGCAAGCTTGGTGATGGTAGCCATACCCGCCTTTGTGGCCGTTTATTTCTCGACCTCTTAAAACATCACCGCATCCCCCCTGCGTGGATGGAAGGCCAATTACGCGGGCTTGACCGGCTTGATGGCGATATGGATACGCTCATGCACAGGCTCTCTGGTGTGCGTGTCTGCGCTTACATCGCCGCTCGGACAGGCTGGATGCCCCAAAGCCGCCATTGGCAAGATCGCTGCCGCACAGTGGAGGACCGTCTCTCTGATACATTACATGAGAGGCTGAAAGAACGTTTTGTCAATAAACGTGCCACGGCCCTGCTCCGCCGCTCGGACACCGGGCAACGTGTTGAGGCCCTCTATGCCATAACGCCCCAAAATCGCATCCTTGTGGAAGGCCATGAGATTGGTCGTATCACCGGTTTTGGTATGAATCTGGACGCCACGGCGGACCCTCAAGAGAGTGCATTACTCCTCAAAGCAGGCAAACGTGCCCTCCACCACGCAATGCCCGCGCGGATACGCTACTTCCTCCAACAAGAGATGACCGCTCTGCACATCACGGAGGCTGGGCATATCCATTGGGAAGGCGCGCATATCGCCAGCCTGACCCGTGGCGAGGACCTCTTTAGCCCCCATAGCCAGCTTCTACCGGGGGAGTTTCGCGATACATATCAGAGCCGCCAAGTACAGGAACATCTTCATACGCTCGTCAACGCACTGCTGCGCAAAACACTCGCCCCCTTCTTTCAGATGGAAGCGCACCTCCAAAAGACGGCCTCATTACGCGGTTTAGCGTATCGTTTGCGTAAAGATGGCGGCACAACACCAACCTTGCCAGAGGACCGCGCAATCTCGCGCGAAGAAAAACGCTTCCTCCATCATCACGGTGTACAGATTGGGGAGCAATTTATTTACTGCCCACGCCTGTTTAAACCAGCCTATCTCCCTATGATGAGCCTGCTTCATACCATCTGGCATGGACGGGAGTATCGTATCCCTCATGCCGGGTCTATCTGCCTACCCACCGCAGATTATCCCACCCCACCACCCGGATGGCAGAATGCCGGCCCTGTCCATATACGACTCGATAAATTAGACGCGCTCCTGCGTCTCCTTCGCCCTCATGGCAAACCACCCCGCCATAACCAGCTCATTCCCCCCACGCTCGCCTCCTCCCTTGGGGTGAAAGCCGCCCTTCTCCCCGCCCTCCTAAAAGGGCTTGGCATTGCCCACCATCCTCCACAAGCTTTAGAGGAAACACGCTATGGGCCTGCTGCGCCCCTCATTATTCTAGGACGCCCGCATAAACATAAAACAGCCCCAACGCGCACAAAAAAGGCCCGCAAGCCCCAACGCGCCGTGGCCGACTCCCCCTTTGCTGCCCTCCAAAACTGGGCTATGCGCCCCTCCTCATGAGTACAGAGCCACATCAACGGCTAGATCTCTGGCTTTATTACACGCGGCTTGCCAAAACGCGCGGCCTTTGTGCTGCCTTCATCCGCAAGGGGCGTGTCCGCATTAATGGCCAAAGAACGCACAAAACCCACGCACACCTCCATATTGGCGATATTGTGAGTTTTGCCTCCCCCCACCGGGACGAAAAGGTCTGTATTTGGCGCGTTATACAACTTGGCGAGCGGCGCGGCCCCGCTAAAGAAGCCGCCCTTCTCTATGAAGAACTTGAGGAAAAGAGCGGTAATTCCTGACAATAGACTTGCAAAAGCCCCCCATCATTCGGCATATCTGTGCTGGAATATTTAAGAGGGGCCGTTCGGCTGGCCTGTAACACCAAACCGGAGACGGCAATCATGACCTATGTGGTCACAGAAAACTGCGTGCGCTGCAAGTTTATGGATTGTGTGGAAGTTTGCCCTGTTGACTGCTTCTACGCAGGTGAGAACTTCCTCGTTATCAATCCCGATGAATGTATTGATTGTGGCGTCTGCGAGCCTGAATGCCCCGCAGAAGCCATCTTCCCCGATAGTGATGAACGCTCTGCGGACTGGATGGAGATTAACGCCAAATATTCTTCCATTTGGCCTAACATAACCCAAAAAGGCACCCCTCCAGCCGATTGTGAAGAATGGAACGGCAAAGAAGGCAAGCGCGAGATGCTCTCTGAAGAGCCTCATAAAGACTAACCCTTCTTTTTAAAGGTCGTCGTATAATACCCTGAGAGGTCTCCTTCCTTTCAGGGTATTTTTTTAATCGCCCTATAAAATATAGCCATAAAAAAGCCGGTGGAGTTACCCCCACCGGCTTTTCTCATCTCAAAGAGATATAGCGCAGCTTTTAGCTGGGCATCATATTCATCTGGGCATCCCAGAGAACAAACAGATAACCAGCAATCACGATCAGCACCATCAAAGCAGTCACAATGAAAGCTGCCAGATTATGCCGCTGCGACAAGCTCTTCACCCCCATATGGAGGAAGAAGATCAGATGAACAACCACCTGAATGGCAGCCAACACACCAAGGATGGCAATCGTCTGCCAGAAGGAGAAAGCCTTGCTCAAGACAGTGGCAAAAGAAGCCACTGTCAGGATAACAGCAAGAACAAACCCGACAATATAGGAGCCGTAAGAGCCGTGGCTCTCACCTTCGTGCGATGTCATATGATTTTCGCTCATTAGACAACACTCCCCAGGTAGACGAAGGAAAAGACACAAATCCAAACGATATCAAGGAAATGCCAGAATAAGCTCAGGCATGTCAGTTTCGTTTGCATCCGGCTGCTAAGCCCCTGCTTGCCCATAATCTGGAAGAACAGAACGAACATCCAGATCAGGCCAATTGTGACATGCAGCCCATGTGTCCCCACCAGCGTAAAGAAGGATGACAAGAACGCGGATTGATCCGGCCCTGCCCCACGAGCCACAAGCTCATGGAACTCTTTAATCTCAAGAGTGACAAAGGAAACACCAAGGATGAAGGTCAGCAATAGCCAAACCAACACGGCACCTTTGTTCTTCTTATGCGCATTGATGGACGCAAAGCCATAGGTGATGGAGGAAAGCAACAAGATGGCTGTTTCGATCTCAACATTCTTGATGTCGAACAGCTCTTTCCCTGTCGGTCCCCCAGCAAAGTGATGGCAAAGTGTAGCAAAGACGGCAAATAACGTGCCGAAAATGATACAATCTGTCATCAAATAGACCCAGAAACCAAAAATTGTGGTTTCTTGCTGATGATGCTCATGCTCCTCGCTATGAGCAACGGGCGCGTGCATTGTGTCGTAAGACATGGTTTTCATCGCCTCCCTTTACTCTGCCGCCTGAGCAGCAGCAAGCCGCTTGGCAAAAGCTTCTTCATCAGCGCGGATCTCCTCTACCGTTACGTAGAAGTCCACATCCAAATTCGCACTACGATGAACCAGCGCAAAGAAGGATACGATCATCCCCGCAACAACGGCCCACCAGATATGCCAGACCAACGCAAAGCCAATAACCAGCGCACAGGCACCCAAAACAGGACCAATGGCAGAATATTTTGGCATATGGATCGGCTCCAGCTCAGCTAGTGGCGCTGGGCGTCCCAGTTCCTTCTCGATATGGAATGTATCCAAACCGCGAACGACTGGCAGACGAGCAAAGTTATAATGCGGTACAGGGGAAGGCAAAGACCATTCCAACGTACGGCCTGAGCCCCAGTTATCGCCTGTAAGGTCAAGTGCATCCGGCTTCTTATTCACAGCGTCAAACGCTGCAAAAACAAATTGGATAACCTGACAAGCCACACCAGCAGCCAGAACGAACACACCAACACAAGCCACCAGCAGCCAAGGGTGCCAGTTCGGATTGTCATAATGGTTCATACGGCGGGTCATCCCCTCCAGACCAACAACATAGAGCGGCATAAAGGACAGATAGAAACCAACGAACCAAAAACGGAACGCCCATTTGCCCCATACATCACGCATCTTGAAGCCGAAAGCCTTCGGGAACCAGTAGCTCAGACCAGCGACATAACCAAAGAACACACCACCGATAATCACGTTATGGAAGTGCGCCACCAAGAAGAGGGAGTTATGAATCACCCAGTCCGCTGCAGGCATCGCCATCATCACACCAGTCATACCACCGATGGAGAAGGTGATCATGAAGCCGACAATCCAGTTCATTGGACCTTCGAAGCGTACACGCCCCTTATACATGGTGAAGAGCCAGTTGAAGATCTTCACACCTGTCGGCACAGCGATGAACATCGTCATAATACCGAAGAAGGTGTTTACATCCGCACCAGAGCCCATCGTAAAGAAGTGATGCACCCATACAATGCTACCCAGGAAGGTAATAATCCCCGTTGCGATAACCATCGTGGCATAACCAAAGAGAGGCTTGCCAGAGAAGGTCGCTGCAATTTCGGAAAATACACCAAAAGCAGGCAGAATAAGGATGTAAACTTCAGGATGGCCCCAAGACCAGATCAGGTTGAGGTAGAGCATAACACTACCACCACCATCATTGGTGAAGAAGTGCATCCCCAAATAACGATCCAACGCCAGCAATGCCATGGAGACCGTCAAGACCGGGAAGGTCGTCAGGATCATGATGCACGCGAAGAAGGCTGTCCATGTAAAGACAGGGATGTGCATCCACTTCATGCCGGGGGCGCGCAATTTAACAATAGTTGTTAGGAAGTTCATCCCTGTCAGCAGCGTCCCGATACCGGAAATCTGCACAGACCAGATGTAATAATCCACACCAACGCCAGGGTTAAACTGCAACTCGGAGATCGGCGGGTAGCCGAGCCAACCAACATTGGAGAACTCACCAATGAAGAGAGACACATTGATGAGAATGGCACTAACCAACGTCATATAGAAGCTGATTGAGTTAATCAGCGGGAATGCAACGTCGCGCGCACCAATTTGCAAAGGCACCACAAAATTGAACAAAGCCTGCATCATCACCATGGCCATGAAGAAAATCATGATCGTACCATGGGCAGAAAAGACCTGGTCGTAATGGTGCGGTGGTAGATAACCAGGGTTACCTGCGTAAGCAAGGGCAAGCTGTGTACGCATCATCAACGCATCGGCAAAGCCACGCACAAGCATGACAAGGCCAAGAATAACGTACATGATGGCGAGCTTCTTATGGTCAACGGTGGTTAACCACTCGCGCCACAGATAACCCCATTTTTTGAAGTAAGTGACTGCCGCAAGGACGGCAATCCCGATCACGGCCACACCAATAAATGTACCAACTAGAATTGGCACATCATACGGTATGGCAGAAAGGGTAAGTTTTCCGAGCATCTTTAGATCAGTCCTCACATGCCGGTATTAGAAGGCGCAGCCATATGGGAGTCAGAATGCATGTCCATAGGCATATTGCCCATAGGTTTGCTATCTTTCTCATGGGCTTTGCTGCCAACATTGTATTTTGCAACAATGCTTTCAAACAACCCAGACTGCACGCTGGAGAAATACAGAACAGGAGCCGGTTTCGGTGCGACCTCGTTAGAGATAGCCGGCGGCGCCTGGTATTTCGGATAGCTTTGTGAGTCCAGTGCCTCTTTAGCTACGAACGGATTTTCACTGTTGTGGACGCTCTGCACCCATGCATCAAACTGCTCTTGGGGCATAGCAATCGTACGGAAGCGCATATCGGAGAAGCCTGGCCCTGTATATTGAGCAGCCTCACCCTGATAATTACCCGGACGGCTTGCAAGCAAGTGGAGCTGTGTCTCCATACCTGCCATGCTGTAGATCTGAGACCCAAGCTGGGGGATGAAGAAGGATGTCATCACACTGTCAGACGTAATCCGGAAATCCAGAGGTGTCTTTGTGGGGACATCAAGCTCATTGATGGTAGCAATCCCAAGGTCTGGGTAAATGAACAACCATTTCCAGTCCAGAGAGACCACTTCAACACGGAGCGGTTTCGCATCAGGTGCCCCAACTTTAGCCAGCATCTCTTTAGAGATTGGCTTATATGGGTCGTAATAATGCGTACTCCAATAATTAAATCCACTCAAAACAAGAATAATGAGAATGGGTACACCCCAAATAAACACTTCAATCTTGTTTGAGTGTGACCAGTTCCGTAAATATTCCGCCTTCTCATTAGATGCCCGATACTTCCAAGCAAATATAAGAGTCGCAATGATTACCGGAACCACAACGCACATCATGACGGCCCATTCAAGCACCATCATGTCGCGATTACCTTCCCCGATCGGACCTGCAGGTTGAAGCAGATCAACCGTACAGCCTGACAGCATTAATGCAGGCAACGCCGGGAAAAATCGCAAGAGTCTTTTCATGGATCCTGCCTCTATCTGTTATTCTGCCACAAAGGGGTCAGAACACTTTCTGACACAGTCAGGACGGCGCAAGCACCATCGAACGTTGTCATCTTATATGTGCCTTTCCCGTTCGTATCCTGACAACAAGGGAGACCCCTCCCTCGTACTCAATGAAATATGGAACGTAAAAACGCCCCAGTGTCGCCACTTTTAATCAGCCGGAATGAACGAGATTACAAGGGGTCAATTTTAACAAAAAAAAAGACTGTACCAGTCTTTCTTTGTAAAAAGACCGGCTATCCGCCATTTCTTATAATTCATCACAATGACATCATAAAATAGAGTCTGTGACTTTTAATTTCTCATTATCCTCCTAATCGCAAAAAATCGCAACAAAAAAGGGGCAGCTCTGCCCCTTTCTTATTTTATGCAATGTTCCGACTCTTCTAAAGTCAGTCACGACCACCTGATCTCGTCCCAGTAAATTGAAGAAGAAACTGAAAAAGATTAACAAAGTTTAGGTACATAGAGAGCGCATCATACACGCTCATCTTCTCCAATGCTTCAGCTGGCCAAGCCGAGGCGTAACTCTGATAAGAGAGCTTAATACGCTGGGTGTCGTAAGCCGTAAAACCTACAAAAATCAGCACCCCGATGAAGGAGATCACCGTTGTCATCCCTTGTGAGGGGATAAACAGCGCCACAAGAGAGGCAATAATAAGGCCAATCAGGCCCATCATTAGGAAAGAACCCATCCCCGTTAGAGAGCGCTTCGTGACATAGCCCCATAGGGACATCACACCATAAAGCGATGCCGTAATGAAGAAGGTCCGCACAACAGAAGCCCCAGTATAGGCCATCAATATAGAGGCCATGCTAATGCCCATAGCAACACTATAGAGCACAAAAAGCATCTGCGCAGTTGAGCGAGAGAGACGATTAACCCCAAATGACAGCACAAGAACAAAAGCGAGCGGCGCGAAAACCCCCACCATACCTAAGCCCGTTGGGGCAAATACAAACTCGTCTCCCCGCTGCACCACGTGGAAAAACAACGTCCGCAGAGAGGTATGAACCACGGCATAAGCCGTAACGGCTGTTAAAAACAGAGCGAATGCCATCCAGTTATAAACGCGCACCATATAAGCGCGCAAACCAGCATCAAACGCCGCAGCGGCCGAGTATCCCCGTGAGGAGCCAAAATCGGAATGGAAAGCCATGATACCTACTGTTCCGGAATTAAACTATAAGTCTAAAGGGATACATCATCCCCAACCTATGCAAGATGTGGGGTCCTTCCTGTTAAAGTCAAGATAAACTACACTACCCCTATGTCTTTCCTCCTCGCTCTCCCCCTCTCCGCTACCATGCAAGACGAACTTAACATGCTGCGTGACAGCCTGGATGAGGTACGCTGGCTCCCGCCTGCACATTGTATGATTCCTCTCTACACTTTGGGTCGAATCACCGCACGCCATGCTTTGGAAGAGCTAGATGCCACGCTCTCCCATCTCCACTGGGAGCCTTTTTCCATCACCTTGCAGGAAGTCGGTCATCATTTAGGGGACGTTGAAGATACGCTCAGCGTTGGGATAACGCCCAAGCAAGCACTCATTACCTTCCAAAAGAAGCTCTCAACCTTACTAAGACGCGCTGGTTTTGCACCATCGCGCCGCCCCTTCATCCCCGCAATGACCATTGCACGGCTCGACCCCGCCGCCCCGACCGACCTTATGACATGGGTGCAGCGTCATAACCTCTTCCGTAGCTCACCTATGATGGTTGATCGCCTCTATTTGATGGAACATCTCTTCTCTCAAGGAGAGGATCATTTCCAGCTTTTGGAGCAATATCCAGCCATCCCAGCTATGCTCGTCGGAGAGGTGTAGGAGGCGAGTTTAAAACCCTATGACTTTTCGTAAGGCTAGATAATCTTCTACATGGCAAAGGAGAAACCAGCCTTCTTCCCCCTCCAGGGAGAACGCCTCTAAGCCAATAGAGCGGTAAATATCTGCCTGCCTTGCACCATGTTGAAGAATCGCCAAACGACACCCTTCTTGCACCGCATAATCGCGTAATCGCCAAATCGCCCCAGCCCGTTGTTTAGAGGCCCCCACAGCGCCTCCCAGACATAACAAAATAGGCTCTGACAATAAGAAAAGCTGCAATTGAGTCATCGCACACGCAGCTTTACCCATTGCATCAAATATAATGCCATCTGGCGATAACCCACGCGCCAAAGGGACAGACAAAGCCGCACGTGCATCTTGCAAACAGGCATAACGAATCCTCATCGTCAAAGTCCATGGTTGCACATGCAAACGTGCCCGCCGGAGAGCTAGGCCGAACCCTAATAAACAACATAAAGCCGAGCCACCCAAAACCCAGCGGCCTATGGCTGTATGGGCATCATAAACCATCGCCCGCCACCAAATCGGCCCTAAATGATGTTGGCGTGCAATCCACCTCACCCCTGCCAAACCACAAAGCCATAAGGATAAAGGGGCAAGAATAAAGGGAGAACATGGCTCTACCCGCCAATAAGCCTGCCGGTAATAAGCGTTCCGAAACGGGATTAACGTTACTAACACAGCCATCACCACAGCAAACACGGCCCAATGGGCTTGCCGTAGCATTAACACCCCTACCGTGCCGCTCAACACAATCACCGAGAGCCGCCATGCCAGTGCAACCCGGCGCGAAAGCCCTGTGGAGAGGGCGATCAACACCACCCCAGCAACTACCAGAAGAAAGGCCGCACCTTGCATGAGCCCGCCTTCTAGAGAGGAACGAAACGCAGGGAGAGGCGTAAGCAGCCCATACAGCACCAATGCTACGCCTAATACAGCCTGACTGCCCGTTGCCACGATGGTAGAGAAGTCCCCCTCCGACGTACGCAACGCTTGGCTTGCCTCAACAACACGCCCAAAGCGCGCTAGGAAGGGAGCCCCGCGTACCATTAACTCATGCCCTGCGAACATCAGCCCAGCCACAAGTAAGGGGATAATGTAGTAAAATAGGCGAAAAACGAGGATGCCGCTCATAATATGGGGGATGGAAAACCACGGGGAGAGAGCCAGCATCATGGTGCTATCAAACACACCGAGGCCCCCGGGAACATTGGCCAAAAGCCCCGCTGTATAAGCCCCGATATAAATCGCGAGGAACCCGCCAAAGGTTAGGTTACATCCCGCAGGCAAAGGACCCATCACGCACCAGGCGATCAAAGCCGTGGCGGACATATCGGCCATACTCGCAAGAATCTGCCCCAGCCCGATACGCCATGTAGGGAGCGGCAAAGTCCATTTATAAAGCGTTATCTCACGCTTCCAGCATGGGATGAGCACATAAGCCAGCAAAACAGCAAAGCAACCACCCCCGGCAAGCTTAGGCACCCAAAGCGGCATCGTGCGAATATAAGGGATAATGCCCGGCTGAGTGAGCAAAATAACCCCAACTAAGCCAATCATCCCCAGCCAATATGTAATTGAACAAAACGCAACGATGGAGGCAATCTTTCGCCCCGATACGCCCCAATTGCGATACAGCCTATAGCGCACCGCCGTGCCTGATATCGCAGCGCAGCCTAGATTATGAGACAACACATAGGAGCAAAACGCCACAAAGGCCGAACGCCCCCATGAGACACCCGCCCCCACATGGCGACATGCAAGACCATCGTAAAACGATAAAATCCCATAAGAGAGCAGCGTAGCCCCCGCCCCCTCCCACAAACTAAGAGCGGGGATAGCCCGTAATCCCCCAATAATTTGGGGGAAGGAAAGATGCCGCACCTCACGCCACATCACAATAATGGCAGCAACCAACAGCACCAACCCGACCAATGCAGGCAGCCGAGTAAGCAACCGCCTTAACCATTTACCCTTTACAGAGCATGGCGTTTGGGCAGGCTCCTCCTGCGGCGTACCGGCATGCTCGGCCATCTTAGCCTTCAGCCTCTCCAGCATGGGCATCTACAGGGCGCGCTAGAGCTTCATCAATCAAAGCAATGGTTTCTTTCAGCCCAAAGAGTGCTGCAAAAATGCCAAAGCGCGGCCCTTCCTTCTGGCCCAGTAGGACCTCATATAAACAACCGAACCATGACCGCAGCTCTGGCTTGGCAAAATACCGCTTACCCACTTCAAAGACGACATTTTGCACATCATCCGGGCTGGCCGTCTCGGGTACAGTCTTTAGCGTGGCGGCAAGATCCTCCAACGCTTTGCGCTCTGTCTCCATTGGGGCACGGAAGACCTTTGTCGGGCGGACGCGTTCATTAAAATAATCCAACGCATGTTGCACCAACCGCGCCACATAAGGATGTGTCTCTGGCGAGAGAGACGCATCATAACGGCGCAGGAACTTCCATAACGTCTCCACCTCCCGCGCATTCGCCACACTAGCCAGATTCAACAGAGCTGTGAAGGAAACCGGGCTGGTATCTTGCGGGCGTAACGTCCCATCATGCACAAACCAAACCGGATTAGAGCGGAACTCCTCCGCTGTTTGCTGCTCGCCCTTTTGCACAAGAGCCAAATATTCATCCGTAGCACGCGGAATCATATCGGTGTAAAGCCGCTTCGCCCGCGTAGGTTGTTGGAACATATAATGCGCCAAACTTTCCGCCGGGCCATAGCGCAGCCACTCCTCTACCGAGAGGCCATTACCTTTGGACTTACTAATCTTCTGCCCATGAGCATCAAGGAACAGCTCATAGGTCAGATTTAGCGGCGGCTCTTTTCCCAAAATACGGCAGATTTTGGATGAAAGCTTCACACTATCGATGAGGTCCTTACCGGACATCTCGTAATCGACCCCTAAGGCGTACCAGCGCATGGCCCAATCCGCCTTCCATTGCATTTTGGCCTGGCCGCCATACACAGAGGTCTCAAAGCTCTTGCCGTCCTCATCCTTCCAAGCCACTGTACCAGCATCAGGATTCACACTGATGATGGGCACCTGCATGACACGGCCCGTCTCTGGATGGATGGGCAGCACGGGGGAATAAGTCGCGCGGCGTTCCTTCCCCAATGTAGGGGCGATGACCTCAATAATGCGATCATGCTCCTCCAGAACACGCTTCAAAGCCGCATCGAAAATGCCGGAGGTGTAATAATCAGTGGCTGAGGCGAATTCGTAATCAAAGCCAAAGGCATCTAAAAACTGACGCAGGCGAGCATTATTATGGGCCGCAAAGCTTTCATGCGTACCAAAAGGATCAGGAATACGTGAGAGGGGCAAGCCGAGATGCTCTGCCAACATCTCTTGTTGTGGCACATTGCCCGGCACTTTACGCAAAGCATCCATATCATCAGAGAACGCCAAGAGCCGGGTCTTACGGCCTGTAAGCTCCTCAAATGCCTGACGAACCCATGTTGTCCGCGCTACCTCGCCAAATGTGCCAATATGCGGCAGACCAGAGGGGCCATAACCTGTCTCCATCAAGACCGGTTTGCTAGGGTCCCTCTCTGCCACTCGGGCGGCGAGCTTGCGGGCTTCCTCAAACGGCCAGAGCTTGGGAAGGGACGAATCAGTCTGAGAAGACGGTGAATGTTTTGTCATAATCCCACGGTAATTATGAAGCCACACTCTACGGGTCAAGTATCCTAATGCGAGGGAGGCATGTCTTCTCTCTCGCAGAAAAGACCATTCGCGTGTATGGTAGCAGCAATGCCCAGCCTTTTTCACTCCTTTTTTGATGCCCCGGCTCTCATTGCCCGCCATGGCTTATCCTCCCTCATCACACCTGATGGGGAAATGCTGGACTTACCGTTAGAGGAGCTGCGCAGCACATTACGCCAGCTTCCCCCGCCTTTGCTCATCCACGGCCCGGCCACGCTACGCCTGTTGGACCTCCCGCCAGAACCCCCACCAGCCCCGTGGTTAGACCTGCTGGAGCTTTTCCTTCTCATTCATCCTGCGCGTAATGTTACCCCTACCGCCCGTGGCCTCGCCTTAGAGCTTGGCCTCATCGCCCCCGAGGATACACAGCCCCTCCAAGCTGATAGCCTTTATGAAATCGCGCAGAAGCTGCTTGATGACCTCCCCTCGCGTCCACCTCATCACCTTGCCACAATTCGCCTCCTTCTTCCCTCCCTAAAGCAAGCAGGGTGGAGCTGGCATGACATCGTCACACAGGCCCTTCCGCCATCGCCTGACACAACACCCCCCAACCGCGCGCAAGAGATTGATGCGCTGAAAATATGGAAACGTCTCCCCCAATGGGAGGAGCGCGCGCCTCGCCCCCAAGCCGCTAGCCAACCGGTGGACCCGCAAGAGGCCCGCAAACGCCTCGCCACCTTGCTCGGTCACACGGCAGAGCCACGGCCCGGCCAAGCGGATTTTGCCTCCGCTGCCAGCTATGCTTTTGCCCCACGCGATATTGCCAACGCCCCCAACATCATGTTGGCCGAGGCTGGAACAGGCACAGGCAAAACGATGGGCTATATCGCCCCAGCCAGCTTATGGGCGGAAAAGAACGATGGGGCGGTATGGGTCAGCACCTACACACGCCATCTACAACGCCAAATTGAGCAAGAACTCACCCGCCTCTATCCCGACCCAATAGAGCGGCGGGAGCAAGCCGTCATCCGTAAAGGACGTGAGAATTATCTTTGCCTTTTAAACTTGGAAGACCTCACAAATGCGTGGCTTAACCGCCCCCCGCATGAGCAACATGGCCTTATCCCACTTATCTTTCTCGCCCTTTGGGCTGAGCATACGCAGGATGGTGACCTCATGGGTGGCGACCTCCCCGGCTGGTTTGGGGAGCTGTTTCAACGTGGTTTATTAAATATGCTGGCAGACCGGCGCGGTGAGTGCATCCATTCGGCCTGCCCACATTATCAAAGCTGCTTTATTGAGCATGGCATACGCCGCGCCCATCATGCCCAATTCGTCATCGCTAATCATGCGCTCGTCCTCTCCCAAGCGGCATGGAATGCCCTCCTCCCCCAAGAGCTTGCCCCCGGCAATTTGCCCGATGAAAACGGCATCCCCTCCCGTTATGTATTTGATGAAGGCCATCACATCCCCGATGCCGCCGATAGTGCCTTCTCCCTCACCTTCTCCGGGTTAGAAACCGCAGAGCTACGGCGTTGGATTCTCGGTGCGGAAGGGAGCCGCTCTCGCGCACGCGGCTTATTACGCCGGATGGAGGACCTCATAGAGGCTCTCCCTGCCCTAAAAGACCCCTTCCAAAAACTGGTCTATGCCACGCAGCAAGGCTTACCCCGCCCCGGTTGGAGCGACCGGCTCCATGAGGCACGGCAAAACCGCCTCAATGCTCCTATTATGGAAGCCGAGCATGAAGCCAACCTAGATGATGCCGCAGCACAACAACCAGCAGAGGCTTTTCTCCAATCTCTTGATACCCATCTTGATGCCCGCTTGGCAGAAATCAGCCTACAAACACGAGGCGAGCATGGAGCCTATGCACGGCAAGAATGTGACCTCCACCCCATTCCCCCGACTCTGAAAGACCAAACCGAGGCCCTCCTTACCGCTCTGCAAGCGATTGTCACCCCACTTGATGACATCCTGCGTATTCTTCGCGAGGCGTTGGAAGACCAAGAGGAGCTCGACACCGCTTTTCAACAACGGGTGGAAGGCGCAATACGCAGCCTCTACCGCCGTGCCCTCTCCCGTTTGCAGGGGTGGATTAGTATGTTGCGCTCTATCCTTGCAAGCTCTCCCCTCAGCCCAACACTCCCCACCTTTGTGGACTTCATCCATCGCGAACCCTTACCCACGGCACGCTTTGGGCAAGAGGGGCATGACATTGCCCTCAACCGCCATTGGTTAGACCCTACCATCCCCTTTGCCAGCACACTGCAAAGCACCACCCACGGGCTGCTTATTACCTCTGCAACATTGCGGGACCGCAAAGCTGATGATGATGAAAAAGACGGCTGGGAACGCGCTGAAAGGCGGCTAGGGACGACGCATTTCCTCAAGCCGCCTATGCGGGCTTCTTTAATGAGTCCCTTTGATTACGCCCATCAAACCCGCGCTTACATCATTACCGACCTCGCCAAAGGCCCTGCCGCGCAGGCGCAAGCCTTCCAAGCCCTTTTTGAAGTTGCTCATGGCGGCGCGTTAGGGTTATTTACCGCCATTAATCGGCTTAAAGAGGTTCATCGCCGTATTCATGAACCTTTGGGGATGAAACACATCCCCCTCTATGCCCAGCATATTGATGCGATGAATAACGCCACCTTGGTGGATGTTTTCCGCACCGAGACCAATAGCTGCTTACTCGGCACAGATGCGATGCGCGATGGCGTGGATGTCCCCGGTGAGGCCCTGCGTATGGTCGTGTTAGAGCGCACCCCTTGGCCACGGCCCGATATCCTCCACCGTGAACGCCGCCGCCATCTCTCCGGCGGCAGGCCGGGTGATTATGACGACCTCATCACCCGGATGCGCCTACAACAAGCCTTTGGGCGGCTTATTCGCCGTGCGGATGACCGCGGCGTGTTCATTATTTTAGACCGCCGCATGCCCTCCCGCTTACTCTCCGCCTTCCCCGAGGGAGTGCCCATCCAAAGGCTCCCTCTTGCTGAAGCGTTGGAGGATATTAATGGGTTTCTTAACCCATAACGCACAAAAACAACGCATGAAAAAAGCCCCGCTCCGGCAAGGAACAGGGCTTTTCTTTTGACCTGTCGTGACAGGTGGCCATCCCGGCCACATGACCGGGATGGGGAAGAATGAGCGATTAGAAGCCGCCCATACCCCCCATGCCACCCATTCCGCCCATGCCACCCATACCGGCACCAGCAGCATCATCGGACTTCTTCTCCGGACGCTCGGCAACCATAGCCTCGGTGGTGATGAGCAGGCCAGCAACGGAGGCTGCATCTTGCAGAGCCGTACGCACAACCTTTGTCGGGTCGATAATACCAGCCGCTACGAGGTCCTTATACTCACCCTTCTGAGCATCAAAGCCCTCGTTATAGTTGCTCAGCTCCAGCACCTTACCAGCAATCACGGCACCATCTTCACCCGCATTATGGGCAATCTGACGCAGCGGAGCTTGAAGAGCCTTGCGCACAATATGGGCACCAGCGCGCTGATCGTCATTCTCGAAGGAGAGATCATCAAACAGCAAGCTTGCACGGGCCAGAGCCGTACCACCACCGGGGACGATGCCTTCCTCAACCGCAGCGCGGGTTGCGTGCAGGGCGTCATCCACGCGGTCTTTACGCTCCTTCACCTCAACCTCGGTGCTACCACCAACGCGGATGACAGCAACGCCACCAGCAAGCTTAGCCAAACGCTCTTGCAGCTTCTCGCGGTCATAATCGGAGGTTGTGGCCTCAATCTGAGAGCGGATTTGTGCACAACGGCCCTTGATAGCCTCTGCCGCACCAGCACCCTCAACGATGGTGGTGTTCTCTTTATCGATATGCACCTTCTTGGCTGTGCCAAGCATATCCAGCGTTACAGATTCCAGCTTGATGCCAACTTCCTCAGAGACAACCTGCCCACCTGTGACGATGGCGATGTCCTCCAGCATAGCTTTGCGGCGGTCACCAAAGCCCGGAGCCTTCACAGCAGCAATCTTCAAGCCACCGCGCAGCTTATTGACAACCAGGGTTGCCAGAGCCTCGCCATCCACTTCCTCAGCGATAATGAGCAGCGGACGGCCAGACTGAACGGCACTCTCCAACAGCGGCAGCATCGGCTGAAGGGAAGAAATCTTCTTCTCATGAATCAGGATGTAAGGGTTTTCCAAATCAGCGGTCATCTTCTCCGTGTTTGTCACGAAGTACGGGGAGATATAACCGCGGTCGAACTGCATGCCCTCAACAACATCAAGCTCGGTATGCAGACCCTTGGCCTCTTCTACCGTGATAACGCCCTCATGGCCGACTTTCCCCATAGCTTCGGAGATCATCTTACCCACTTCGGACTCACCATTGGCAGAGATTGTGCCAACCTGAGAAATCTCATCCTGAGAAGAAATCTTCTTAGTGCGGTTTTTCAGCTCCTCCACAACACGCAGAACAGCTTTATCAATCCCGCGTTTGAGGTCCATCGGGTTCATGCCCGCAGCGACAGCTTTAGCCCCCTCACGGATGATAGCCTGAGCCAGAACTGTAGCTGTTGTGGTACCATCACCAGCAACATCATTGGTCTTAGAGGATACCTCACGCACCATCTGCGCGCCCATATTCTCGAACTTATCAGCAAGCTCGATCTCTTTAGCGACAGAGACACCATCCTTAGTGATGCGCGGGGCACCGTAGCTTTTATCCAGCACGACATTGCGGCCTTTAGGGCCGAGTGTCACCTTCACAGCATTGGCGAGAATATCCACACCACGGAGCATACGCTCACGAGCATCTGCACCAAATTTTACGTCTTTAGCAGCCATAATAATATCACTTCCTTAAACAAAGGTCAGAACAGGATTTAAAGAGAGGGCGCAGCCTTAGCCAACAACGCCAAGAATGTCGCTCTCTTTCATGATCAACAGGTCTTCCCCATTGACCTTCACCTCAGTGCCGGACCATTTGCCAAAGAGGACACGGTCGCCCACTTTAACATCCAACGGCACAACCTGGCCTTGCTCGTTACGGGCACCAGAGCCAACAGCGAGAACCTCGCCTTCCATTGGCTTTTCCTTAGCGGTCTCAGGAATGATAATGCCACCAGCGGTTTTTTCCTCACCATCTAGGCGACGGACCACTACACGGTCGTGAAGGGGACGAAATTTCGTCATGGATCACTCCATTCTAGGCTGGCCCTTCTCATAAAGCAGCGCAGCCGGGTTATTGCGCTCAATCTAGCAGCGCACCAAGAAAACTCCCCATTTTGTGGGGCGAATGAGAGATAGTGATGCCCTCTAGCAGCGTCAAGCAGGAGAGAGGCGTCCTTATGATGTTTTTTAATCGTTATTGCCTTTTAATATCTATTATTCATTAGATTTTCTTATTCTATGTCAAACACCATCTCCCTCTTGCGCTCCTCTCCGAGAGGATGAATGGTGTGAAGGTCTTTTAAAAGGGGGAGCCAGATTATGGACCTACATCTTACGCGCCGCTCGGCCATTATTATGGGGGGTAGCCAAGGGCTGGGACTAGGGGCCGCCCTAGCCCTTGCAAAAGAAGGGGTACGCCCTTATCTCCTCGCTCGCAATGAGGCGACCCTCCAACAGGCTGCAACAAAAATCACGGCTGAGACAAGCATCACACCACAGTGGCATAGTGTAGATTTTGCCTCTCAAGAGAGTGTCCAAACGTGCCTCAAAACCTTAAAAGCAGATTTGCCAGAAGTTGATATTATCATCGGCAATGGCGGCGGCCCGCCCCTTGGCCCTGCAACAGAGTGCGACCCAGCCCTATGGCAGCAAGAAGCCACAACCATGCTGCTGCCCATTATGCAGCTTGTCAGCCAATATCTACCGGGGATGAGGCAACGGCAATTTGGGCGCATCCTTATGATTTCCTCCACCAGTATTGTGGAGCCTATCCCTAATCTTGTTCTCTCTAGCGCGTTACGCTCTGCTTTGGCGAGTTGGGGCAAAACGCTTGCGCGTGAGGTAACGCAGGATGGCGTGACTGTTAACACCATTCTCCCCGGTCGGTTTGAGACAGAACGCACTGCAACGCTCAATAAAATCCGTGCCGAAAAAGCGGGGATTCCCCTCGCAGAGTTTCGCAAACAAAAAGAAGCTGGGATCCCCGCAGGCCGTTATGCCCAGCCTGAGGAGTTCGGCCATCTCGTAGCATTTCTCGCAAGCCCGCTTGCCGCTTATATCACCGGGACGCGCATCCCGATTGATGGCGGCTTGCTCCACGGATTTTAGGCCCCATTCATCCTAGAAAAAGATAGAAAAAGCCCCTCTGCTTACAATGGAACAGAGGGGCTTTTCTACAGCGTCATTCCTGCATCATCACAGGCTGGACTTAGCCCATCAAAACACGGCCTGCGACCGCATCCAAGCGTGAAATAGCCGCAAAATCCCGTGCTTCTGGCGGGGTGATAATGGCGTTATCCAACGCACGCTCTGCCGCACCGGGGCCTGTGCAAATAGGCCGCGGCTTCCCAAGGGCAGGAATAGCGCGGCGGACAAGCTCCCGCGCATGGGTGGAGTTGCTCTTCATCGTCCGAATTACAGCCTCCACCGTGACATGCTCATGCTCCTCATGCCAGCAATCATAATCCGTCACCATCGCAACGGTAGCGTAGTTCATCTCTGCTTCCCGCGCGAGGCGTGCTTCTGGCATGTTTGTCATCCCAATGACAGACGCCCCCCAAGAGCGATAAAGCTCACTCTCGGCCCGTGTGGAGAATTGAGGCCCCTCGATCACCACATAAGTCCCGCCCTTCGTGACGGAAATATCCAGCTTTTCAGCCTCCTCAGCTAATGTTTTAGCCATTCGTGCTGAAACAGGCTCACCCATGGCCACATGGGCCACGCAGCCTTCCTCAAAGAAGGTCCGGGGACGGCCTTGTGTGAGGTCGATAAACTGATCAACCAACACAAAATGGCCGGGAGCTAAATCTTCCTTCAAAGAGCCAACAGCGGAAAGGGAAATAATATCCGTCACACCTGCACGTTTGAGCGCATCAATATTAGCACGATAATTCAAACGGGAAGGTGGGATAGGATGCCCACGGCCATGGCGTGGTAAAAAGACGCATCGCACACCCTCCAGCGTGCCAAAAAGCAGCTCGTCCGAAGGCTTACCCCATGGCGACTCACAACGACGCCATTCCCGGTTTTCCAGCCCATCAATCTCATAAAGGCCGGAGCCTCCGATAACACCAATGACAGGCTCGATTGTATCTTCTGCAACCATAAATCCTCACTCCATCCTGCCTAAACCCGGCCTGGCTGATAAGCTCTCCATAGCCCCCTACCAAGCTGCTGACAGTCCTTTCTCAGATAACGAAGAGTTTTTCAGAAGAGCAACCCTAAAATCAAGAGTTAAAGACGATCTTCTATCTCTCTTCACCTTTTACAGCATGGGAGAACAGACTAACTATAGTTTTGCGTCTCCTAATTACAGAATCAAGAACAGCCAGTAAGCAGACACGGCTTTTTGTCTTGTGAGGACATTCCCCTATGATAGAATGAAAGAAATCGCTTCATTCTATGAGGAATAGGAAGATCATTATGCCTTCCTCCAATAGCTTCACTCTACCTGACCTCCCTCATACAGCGTTAACAAAAGACGCCCAATATTGGTTTGAGAACTTACGTGACCGGCTTTGTGCCACCTATGAAGCTTTGGAGGATAAGGCCGTTGCAGAAAATGCCCCAACATTGAAGGGGCGTACGGAGGCTGGTCGCTTCCAACAAACATCATGGAAGCGTGCTGAAGGTGGCGGCGGGGTTATGTCCGTCATGAAAGGCCGCGTGTTTGAGAAAGTTGGTGTCAATATTTCCACCGTGTGGGGGGAGTTCACGCCGGAGTTCCGCAAATCCATCCCCGGGGCAGAGAGTGACCCACGCTTTTTTGCCACTGGTATTTCTCTCGTAGCTCATCCCTGTAACCCGCATGTCAGTGCAGCGCATTTCAACACACGGATGATCCTGACCTCCAAGGGCTGGTTTGGCGGTGGTGGCGACATCACCCCCATGTTCCCCGAGAGCCAAGAAGCTCTTGATGATGCGGCTATGTTTCATGCCGCCTTTAAGCAAGCGTGCGATAGGCACGACCCTGCTTATTACCCACGCTTTAAAGCTTGGTGTGATGAATATTTCTTCCTCAAACATCGCAATGAACCACGCGGGCTTGGAGGCATCTTTTATGATTGGCTCGATAGCGGTAATCTCGCAAGCGACTTTACCTTCACCCGCGATGTCGGCGATGCGTTTTTGGAATGCTACGCTGCCATTGTCCGCAAACGCATGTTCACCCCATGGAGCGAGGAAGACCGCCTAGCACAGCTCAAGCGGCGCGGTCGTTATGTGGAGTTTAACCTCCTTTACGACAGAGGCACGCTCTTTGGGTTAAAAACAGGGGGCAATACGGAGGCTATCCTCATGTCCATGCCGCCAGAGGTTATCTGGCCTTAATCCTCCCATAGAGAGGGCGCCTTCTTAAGCATCCTCTCCTATAATGCCATCTACCAGCACATGAGGCAGGCCACGGGGGCAGACTTCAAGACGGGTCTCAACCCCATAAACATCACCGAGAACCTCAGGTGTGGTAACACCCATCACGCTACCCTGTGCGACAAGGCGACCATTGCGCATATAGACGACATCATCAGCGCGTTGGAGAGCGATGTTGAGGTCATGCACAACCAGCAATGTGACGATATTGCGTTTACGCGTCTCCCGCCTCACAACATCCATCACAGCAAACTGATAGCGTAAATCCAACGCGCTTAAGGGCTCATCAAGCAACAACATCGCAGGACGGCGCACTAAGGCTTGTGCCAGACCAACCATCTGACGCTGCCCACCGGAGAGTTCATCCATATAACGGAGGGCAAGATGGCCAATCCCTAGCTCCTCCAACACATCAGTGCTATCGCGCAAAGCACATTCAGCCGAGACAGCCTCGCCTGCCCGCCGCGCTACCATCACCGCTTCAATCACCTGAAGATGCACTGTTGGAGGGAGGCTCTGCGGTAAATACGCCGCTAAGCGTGACCGCTCCCCCACAGCAAGGCTAGAGAGGTCCTTCCCCCCTAGGCGAATACGCCCCTCTGCCCGAACAAGCCCCGCAATACCGCGCATAAAGGTCGATTTTCCCGACCCGTTCGGCCCCAAAAGGGCTGTAACACGCCCTGCTTGCATGGGGGCCAATGTCATACGGTGCAGCACTTCCCGCCGCCCATAATGGACGCAAAGGCTCTCAATCTCCAGCATTTACGCCCCCTTTCGTAAAACCACAGCAAGGAAGAAAGGAATCCCCACTAAGGAGGTCACAATCCCAACAGGAATCACTACCCCCGGCATGATGTTCTTCGCTGCTATGGAGGCAAGAGACATTATCAAGCACCCACATAGGGCAGAACCGGGAAGATAAAAACGATGATCCTCCCCCAAAAGTCGCCGTGCAATATGCGGGGCTACCAACCCGACAAACCCAATCGTCCCCACAAAGGACACCGCTAGAGCTGAGAGGACGCTAATCCGCAATAAAGACATCATCCGCAAATGTTTGACATCCACCCCATAACTCGCCGCACGATCCTCCCCCAGACGCAGAGCCGTTAAAGCTGGGGCTGCACGGAAGCAAAAAGGCAAAACCACCGCACAGCCTACCGCCATGACGCTAATCTTCCCCCAATCGGCGCGTGTTAAACTGCCCATTGTCCAAAAGACGAGGTCTTGTAGGGCATCCTCATCGGCAATGAACTGCATCAACGCCACAAAAGCATGGAAGGTAAACACAAGCGCAATCCCGAACAAAACCACCATCGTGGTGGAATGGCCACGTGCCCGTGCCACAACCTCCAGCAAACAAGCTGATCCAACAGCAAATAAGAAAGCCTCTAGCGGGACCATCCATGTCTCTGGCACATAAGGAATGTGCCAATGCAGCACAATCGCTAAAGATGCCCCAAAGGCCGCAGCCGCAGACACGCCAAGTGTGTAAGGGCTGGCCAATGGATTATCCAACACTGTTTGCATCTCGCCACCGGCGATGCCTAAAGCACACCCAACAAGGATAGCCATAAGCGCGTAAGGCAAGCGAATATGCCAGACAATTACACCATTTGTCCCAGAGGAAGGGTTAAAGAGCGCATGTACTAAAGCACGTGGCCCCAGCCCAGCTGGCCCTAAGGAGAAGTCCAATAAAAGTGACAGCAAAATCAATCCAGCCAACACGCTTAATAGAGCCACCCTATGGCGCGTAAGCTGCACATAAGCTGTTTGTATGCCCGTCAAACGTGTGGCTAGACGGGTCATCTCCTCAGATGACCCATCACCCAACGATTTTTTTACCTCATTACTGGACATGCGCCTTGATCCAATATGTCCCGCTATTTGGCATAGCTGTAAAGCGGCTCTGCACAAGGCTGCGATCCGCCTCTGGGTCTAAATCCTTAAACCGCTCTGGGTAAAACCACTTAGCCATGACCTCAATCGCTAGGATATTAAAGGGGCTGTCATAAAATGTATGCCAGATGCCATAAGCACGCCCATTCCGCACAGCCTTCAACCCTGCAAGCTCCGGGGCTTGTAAGAGGCTATTTAATGAGGCTTCTGCCATCTCCGGCGTGACTTGAGAGCCCATCTTTAGGCCTGGACCACTGGGGCCGGGGCCGCGTGTCCCATCCAAGATAAGTACGTCAGGGTCTTGGGCGATAACCATCTCGGCAGAGACATCCCCAATATAACCAGGCAAAAGAGATGCCGCGATATTACGACCACCAGCGGCCTCGATAAACGCACCCATATTCCCACGCCCAGCTGTATGACAGCAGCTTTGGCGTGCCCCGGCTAGCATATTGATAAATACAGTCGGCTTTTGTGCCTCTGGGATGGTCTCCACGACCGAACGAATGGCCTTTAGCCGTTCTTCATAAAAATCCGTATAGGCTTTGGCCTCGGCCTCACGACCAAGAGCCTGCCCTAAAATGAGCATACTCGGCACAGTCGTCTTTACCGGGTCTTGGCGGAAATCCACAAATAAAACAGGGATGTGCGCTGCTCTAAGCCGCGCCGTTACATCGCCAGATTGCCCCGGCCCGTGGCCTGTTGTGCTAAAGATGGCAAGGTCTGGGTGGAGGTCTAACACCTTCTCTGGGCTAATCGTATCGGCTGTTGTGCGGCCAATCACTGCAACATGTGCCGCCTCTGGGAAGGTTTTGAGCATTTGCTCGTAATTCTGCGTATCTGCCTCGCGGAACTCCCCTTGCCAGCCCACGATATGGTCAAACAAATGGCGGCCTTCTAAAGGCTCCAGCGCGTAAATCAGCCGCCCTTCCCCAAGGATGATCCGCTGCGGATGGTCGGGGACAGAGACAACCTCCCCCGTAATATCGCGCACATCCTTCGCTTGAGCCTGTAACGGGAGCATAGCTCCTGCCAACATAGCCATCGTTAAACTTACAGGATTAAAGAAGCTTTTGAGTGAGACCATCGTTATTACGCCTTTACCCACTAGAGACGCCGGTCCATCGTTGCTTCTGCTCGATGGTCTGGACTTTATGCCTCAATTAATAATCATTCGCGTTCTATTGGTTATAGAAGAGCCTTCGCCCTTATCCAAGGGTAAATAACATCTTTCTCACCGCCTAACGTTTCTTTCGTAATAAAAGCCTTAAAGCCCCTTGATTACCGCGATGACTATGGACAACCCCCAACACCATTGGCGCAATATCGCTGCGCTGCAACCATAAGGGTAATTCTTGCCGGATTGTCCCGCCGCGCGCCCCGCTGCCTAGCCCTGTAACAATTTCCACACATCGCCACCCCATCACGCGGCCGCGTTGCATAAACCGATGGAACACCTCAAAAGCCTCTTGCACGATATAGCCATGTAAATCGAGCCGTGCATCAACACGTAATTGCCCCCGTGAGAGACGCCGCCATTGTGTATCATCCAACCCAGCCGCCCGTACCCCCACATGTGGCACAGGCCGAGGCTTGATGAGCGGTTTAGCAGGCGATACAGCAAGCTGCATCATCACCATTGGGGCGGGCTGCACCAGCTTTTCCTCCCCCACCTCTTGCTTTAACTCTGGCTTATGAGGGGGCTTAGGCGGGCGTACCGCCTTAACAGCCTGACGAGAGCGCAATGGCGTGACATCCTGCATCACGGCACGCCAAAGGGCGGCTTCATCTTCACCTAATGCTCGCTTTGCCACGCTCTTACCGCCCCACTTCCATCATACATCCGCCTCTTGGCCTTGCTCTATCATCGCACGCAGACGCTTACGCGCAAAGCGGACATATGTTGTATCGGCTTCAATCCCGATGGACCGCACCTTTAACGCCTCTGCGGCGATAAGGGTGGTGCCTGTGCCCATAAAGGGGTCTAACACCATCATATCAGGCCTCAAGCCATGCAGGCGAATACAACGCTCTGGCAAGGCAACAGGAAATGTCCCTGGATGGCTATACCGTGCGTGACGACTCCGTACCGTCTCGTAAGGGATGAACCATGTATCCCCCCGACACCGCCTATCCTCTTGATGTTGGCGGCGATGAATATTGCTCTTATCCGTAAAGGGCACCCCCGCCCCTAGCCTATCAAGCTCTACTGCACCTTGTTTGGTGAGGTGAAAAATATGTTCATGATTACGATTAACATAGCGCGGGGAGTTTACAGGCTTAAAATGCCCATGCGTAACCTCACCAATGGCTATAGATTTGACCCATGAAATATGATTTTGCAGCACAAAAATCCCACGCAACCGGACCATAAGCTCAAAAGGTAACCAAGGCTGTGCGGAGGAGCCTGCAATATTGAGAAAAAACGAACCATCTTCTTTAAGAACACGGGCTATCTTTTGGCAGATAAGCTCCATCCAATCCAAATAGCTTTCTTCAGAGAGGCTATCTTTATAACTACGATAGGCAAGACCAAGATTATAGGGAGGCGATGTTACTACGACATCCACACTCCCCATAGGCATACGCCGCATCACGCTGAGGCAATCACCCCGGATTAAAGCATGTTCTCCTAGCGTCTCACGACGCGCACGTATCATTTGGCCGTCTGTCCCCCTCCAGCGGTTGCCTGCCCGGCCGGAACATTGGGTGCGAGCGTCAAAGAGGTGCGTGGGACCAAAACAAACATACGGCCATAATCCTTCATGTTCCCCGCAATATTAGCAGCTTCCTGCCCCCAACCAAGGAAGAGGTCGCCCCGTCCAGCCCCTCGTATATCGCTCCCTGTATCTTGGGCAAACGTCATCTGCGCCCATATAACAGCCTGCCCATCACGCCCTTTACCGCTCATATCAGCCCATATTGGCATCCCATATCCAATAAGCCGCCTATCCACAGCCATAGAACGACCCGCTGTTAGCGGTACGCCAAAAGCCCCCATCGGCCCTTCCTCAGCCTTACGCTCTACAGGGCGGAAAAAAACATAACTCGGATTTGCTTCCAAGACGGGCTTCACTTGGTCTGGATGTGCCTCCAACCACGCGCGAATATTCTTAATATTCACATCCTCTGCGCGCATCTCGCCTTTATGTACTAACACACGCCCGATCGGTACATAAGGCTGCCCATTGCGGCCGTCATACCCAACAAACATCTCCCCCCCATCCTGCAACCGCAAGCGACCAGAACCTTGTGTTTGCAATAGGAAAAGATCTAACGGGCTTTTTAACCATGCTAATTCTAGCCCTCTCCCCTCCAAAGACCCACCATCAATAGCGGCTCGGTCATCATAAGGGCGGAATACTGAATTCACCCAATGCCCAAACTCTAACTCACCATTGGCATTACGCCCCCGGAGAAGGTCTTTAGGACGACGATAAAGAGGGATCTGATACGCACCACCTTTTGTAAGAGAGGCGGGGACTTCTGGGTCATAATATCCTGTATAAAATGCCCCTTTAACGACTAAATAAGGCTGAAACCATGTCTCAAAAAACTGCCGCGCTTGTGCATCATCACCATTCTGCACATCTGCAAGAGCTGCGCATACATTACGCCAATCTTCCACATGCTGCCCAGAAGGCAGAGTCCGTGCCCCACCTAAAAACGTCCCGGCGGGAAGTTTATCAATGCGCTGACATTCATCAGCTAACATTTTAATAAGCCGTGGATGATCTTCACGCTCCCAACCAGAGAGATTGCTATACTCTGCTGATGTCACATCCATTTTCCCCGAAGGCAAACCCGGCATACAACCTGCCAGAGCCACCAGTAAAGGGAACATAACAACACTAATTGAAGGAAAAGAACGTTTCATCATACCACGACACATTACGGTCCACCTTAGAGTAGTGGACTGTTTCAATATAATCTCCCATCACATATATGAGAGAGGCTTTTTGCCCCCAAAGACGCTCAATCCGCCCTTGTTGCAACAATCTTCCATTGGCCTTTCATATCATATTCAAAGGTCCAACAATCCCTAAATTCCGTCAAAGCTTCTGTCCCTTCGACGATGGTCCCTTTTTCATCCCGGCAATAACTGACCTGCCACGAGATAATCCGCACCCCTAACTGGCACGGCCCCTCTTCTGCTTTATCCCCCGTTGCAAAGATGTACTCTAGCCGTTCGATCTGCCGTAACTCCAGATGCACTTGCTCATGTCGTTCAGCACGTTCATCAAGCACTTTCGTAAAATGCTCTAGCAACTCAGGGGCGAGAACAGATGCAAGCATTGACCGATCAGCACAAGCGAAAGCCTTCACTGTTCGTGCAAATACATCTTCCGCTTTTTTAAGAAAAAATTCTGCTGAGAAGCCACTTACAACATCACCGACTCGCCCCAGGGACTGCGCTAAAGCACTATCGCCCGTTGGGATGCCATATTCTGTTACTTTTTGCTCCGGTCCGACGCGGTTAGGCAAAGGTGGTGGCTTAAGCGCATCTGCCGACGAAGCCTCCTTGGAGGCACGCACAGCTAAGGAAGAAGAGATCGTCTCACGCCGGAAAGCCTGCGCACCCATACGCCGCCCTAATACAAAAAATACAGCACTGCCAATAATGACAGCTACTACAGCCCACACCACGATATCCCAGGGGAAATCCACCATTGTATGTCCTAAATCATCCATCCAAGCTGGGAAGGCATAATGCACTTCCCCCAATAATTCCTCATAGGTAGGACGCCCCCGCTACAATCTCAAGAGCATCTATTGCTCCTTAGTAACAGGATAAGCACAAATACACCTCTTTTTTGTTCCTAAAAACATGCCAGAATTTCGATAAAAGATCATCCCTCTCGCTTGGCCCTCTCCCTAAGACATGCTACCGCCTGAGAACGATAGACGCCTCTACTTTGTGGGGAGATTGTCCTCATAAAGCATGCATACATCACCTTATAATCCTCTCATCATGCAAGGATGACCCCCCATGTCAGCTTCTAACGGCCCTACCGCTGGGCAGGATAACACCCCTCCAGCCCTGCCTTTGGCCATTAATCTGCAATATACAAAGGACCTCTCTTTTGAAGTCCCCCGCGGAGCAGCGACCTTTGCCTCCCTCCAAGCACCACCGCAAGTAGGTGTGAATATTGATGTCCAAGCCAGCCGGATTGAGGAAGAGCAATCCATCTATGAGGTCACGCTCATCATCCGTGCAGAAGCCACCGAGGCCCCTGCTGAGGGTGAGCAAACGGCTGGTCCTGTCGTCTTTATTGCAGAGCTCTCCTATGCCGCCATCATCACGCTAGAGAACCCACCCCAAGAGCTGATTGAGCCGATTCTGTTGGTTGAAATCCCTCGTTTGCTCTTCCCCTTCGCCCGCGCCATCATCAGTGATGTAACGCGTGATGGGGGCTTCCCGCCGGTTGTTCTCCAGCCGATTGATTTCGCAGCCCTATGGCAAGCAAAGCAGGAACAAAACTTCCCCGAGCCAGAAGGCGAAGCATAATCACCGAAGGCCTAGCCTCTTGGCCTCCTTTTACCCTCCATAGCCGCTATATGTGGCCCAAAAGGGTAAGAGGAGGTCCAAACTCCACCTCGCCCCATATATCATAGCTTCTGGCATGGGCTGCGATGGCCTCCGACAAGCAAAGCGCACGGCAATGGCGTAATACAGCGCGTAGCTCTGCGGGGCAGAGTTCCATAAAAAGCGTTACCGTCTCACGCGAATAAAAGAGGATGGCCGTTACCTCATCATGAGCAAGAGCCCTCAGGGCTGCATCGCTTAAAGACGGAACCGGCCGTACATGATACGCCTCGAGCCGCTGCACCCCCAAGGACTGCACTAGCCCTGCCCCGTAAAGCTGGCCATCACGCCCACGTCCACACGCCAAAACAAGGCTCGGCCCGCGCAAGCCTTTTTGTTGGCAAAGAGCCTCTAACGCTTCTTGGTCACCACTTGCGGCCTCGACATGCTGAAAGCCCATCGCCCGCGCATGACGCGCTGTGGCCTCCCCCACAGTCAGGACCAAACGCTCTCGATTCTGATGCGCTAAAAAAGGGAGGACCTGCCGACTCGTCACCAACATCGCCTGGCAGGGATAATCAGCAATAGGCGGGGTGGGCTGTATGTGCATCACAGGGCTTGCCACACCGTGCCAACCTTGTGCCTGCACACGCGCAAGTGTCTCCCGCAAGCCCGGCTCTGGCCGGGTGATAAGAACAACCCGGCGCATCATCTTTATGATTGAACAATCTTTGCAAAAATCGCCGGTGGTGTATCGCGCCTTAGCTCACAAGCAAGCTCATACCCCATCCGCGCGGCATCCTCTGGGAGACCCTCATACTCACGCCGTAGCAAGAAGGTGCCATCCTCACTCGCCACAAGGCCAGAGAGATGCAACCGCCCTTCTTTCAACTGGGCATAACCCCCAATCGGGGTCCGGCACGAGCCATCAAGCTCTGCCAATAAAGCACGCTCAGCCGTTGCAACAGCGCGGGCCTCCGGGTCCTCGATAGCTGAGAGAAGCTCCCGTAATTCATGATCGCTCTCGCGCACGGTAACGCCGACAATCCCTTGGCCAGAGGCAGGCAACATCACCTCGGGGGAGAGAGGAACATCAATCCGGTCCTCCATGCCTAACCGTTTTAGCCCCGCATAAGCCAACAAGGTGGCATCACATTGCCCCGCACCCAGCTTATCCAAGCGAGTCTGCACATTTCCACGCAGAAGGGTGAAGCGGAGGTCTGGCCGGACATGGAGCATCTGCGCTTGCCGCCGTACAGACGCACAGCCCACTAAGGCCCCTTCTGGCAGGCAATCAAACGGCTTAGCCGGGTCCACCTTTACCCCACGCTTACGTAGCATGAGGACATCGCGCGCATCTTCACGCTTCATCGTACAAGCTAGCACAAGCCCCGGCGGGAGATGCGTCTCAAGGTCTTTGAGACTATGGACGGCAAAATCAATCCCACCTACAGCGAGAAGCTCATGAATTTCCTTAGAGAACAGCCCTTTTCCGCCAATCTCAGCGAGCCTGTCTTTTAGATTCAGGTCGCCAGAGGTTTGCATCTGCTCCTCTTTAAAAGCCCCCATATCCCGCAATACGGGGCAAAATCGCGTTAGCCGCGTTAAAAAATGCCGCGTTTGCACAAGGGCCAGTGGGGATGCCCGCGTCCCCACTCGTAAGGGGAGTTTACGGCGGTCCGGCGGGGTTTGCGCGTGCGAACGGCGCGCTGCCTCAGCAGCGACCTTTTGGAGCGAAGCGGAAGAAAAAGAAGAAGCATTCATGGTCTGCCCTCCATAACCGATTTTCTAAGGGGTGTCATGCTTCTGGAGAATCCGGCATAATAAGGCACTATGTCCGACCTATCCTCCCTCACCCCCCTCTTAGCTATTGAGACCTCCTGCGATGATACCGCCTGCGCGATTCTCGATAGTCATGGCACCTTGTTGGGGGAAAGCGTCCTCTCGCAAGAGGACCACGCAGCCTTAGGGGGGGTCGTGCCGGAAATTGCCGCCCGTGCCCATCTTAAAGCTTTGCCCAGCCTTGTGGACCTCACCTTAGAGCGTGCAGGGCTAGCCCTTAGCGATATTGCCCTTTTTGCCGCCACGACAGGCCCCGGTTTAATTGGCGGTTTGATTGTTGGTAGCTCTTACGCCAAGGGGCTAGCCATGGCGCGCGGGAAGCCCTTTATGGGCATTAATCATATTGAAGCGCACATCCTCACACCACGCCTACCGGCCTCTCTCCGCCCAGAAGAAACCGCACCAAACTTCCCTTACTTAGCCTTGTTAGTCTCTGGGGGGCATTGCCAATGCATCCTTGTGGAAGGCGTCGGCCAATATCGCCGTCTTGGCGGTACGATTGATGATTCTGCAGGGGAAGCCTTCGATAAAGTTGCAAAGATGCTTGGCCTTGGCTGGCCCGGCGGCCCCGCTTTGGAGGCACTGGCAAAAGAGGGTAACCCCCGCGCTTACACCCTGCCCCGCCCGCTCAAAGGTCGCCCCGGCTGTGACTTCTCCTTCTCCGGACTTAAAACAGCCGTCTCCCGCTATCTTGAACCCTTTGGCCGAGAGGCTCTGCCTCGACACATCGCCGCAGATCTTGCTGCATCCTTTCAGCAAGCTGTCGCTGATGTAATGACAGACCGTGTAAAGCAAGCTCTCGCTACGGTCCCACCGGTCACAGCTTTGGTCGTAGCGGGTGGAGTGGCTGCGAATCAGACGCTGCGCCAACGCTTAGAGAACATTGCACAAGAGCATCATATCGCCTTCCTCGCCCCGCCTTTGCGCTTCTGCACCGATAATGCAGCCATGATTGGCTGGGCCACTTTGGAACGCCTATATCAAGGTGAGCAACCCGGTGATATTGCCCTTGCCCCACGCCCTCGTTGGCCGTTAAGCGAACGCTGTGCGCCTTCTGCTCATCCTTCTGCTTCAATCTCCCCCTCGTTAATGGAGCCATCATCATGACTGCCCCGCCACGCATTGCCGTCATCGGGGCTGGAGCGTGGGGAATCGCCCTCGCCTGTAGCCTCGCCCCTATTGCTAAGGTCAGCTTATGGACGCGCACCCCCGTCCCCGCAGGGACGCGTAACATGCCGCATCTCCCCCAAGTGACCGTCCCCGAGAGCGTTACAATTTCCAGCTCATTGCCTAGCGAGGCGGATATTGTGTTGCTGGTCGTCCCCACTCAGGGGCTGCGTGATACGAGCCTTGCACTACAAAAGCAGCTTGCTGCTCATGTCCCTGTCGTCACATGCTGCAAAGGGATGGAGCAAGGCACCTTCCTCCTCCCGTTGGAGGTCCTCGCCCAAACCATGCCCGGCCGCCCTGCTGCGGTTTTATCCGGTCCCAATTTTGCTATCGAAGTCGCCCAAGGTATGCCCAGCGCGGCCACGCTAGCTACAGAGGATGCCGCATTAAGCGCACAACTTACGCAGGCCCTCACAACACCGAGCTTACGTCTTTATGCCAGTACGGACCCGCTTGGTGTGCAACTTGCTGGGGCTGCGAAAAATGTCATCGCCATTGGAGCGGGCATTAGTGTGGGGGCAGGCATGGGAGAAAATGCCCGTGCTGCCATCATTACCCGTGCTTTAGCCGAGACCGCCCGCCTTGTCGAAGCTATGGGCGGGCAAGGGCGTACTATGTACGGCCTCGCTGGGATGGGAGACCTCATCCTCACTGCCACGGGGGCGGGCTCACGCAATTATAGCCTTGGTGTGGCAATGGGTAAGGGCGAGAATATTGACGACATCCTCGCCCGCCGCAATACAGTGGCAGAAGGCGTTCTCACCGCCCCAACCCTACGCGAACTTGGCCGCCGTTTTGAAATTGATACGCCCATTATTAATGTCATCACCCGCTTACTCTCCGGGGAGCTGACCCCCCATCAAGCCCGTGATGAATTATTGGACCGTCCTCCTTGTTTTGAATAATATGCCGCCCCGAGTCCGGCCCTTATGGCCTTATGCTGCTTTCAGGATATACCCTCATGACCAGCCTGTATGATTTCAAACTACCCGCGCTTGAAGGGGGAGAGATTGACCTCTCACAATGGCGGGGGCGTCCGGTTTTAATCGTCAATACAGCATCAGAATGTGGCTTTACCAAGCAATATGAGGGCCTCCAACAACTCTGGCGGGAGATGGGCCATTCTACGCCGGATGGGCTTATCATCTTAGGCGTTCCCAGTAATGATTTTGGCCAGCAAGAACCGGGGGATTCAGGGCAGATTAAGCAATTCTGCCAACGGCGTTATGGTGTGAGTTTCCCCCTTGCCGCGCGATCCATCGTCAAGGGACATGCGGCGATTCCACTCTTTCAATGGTTAGCAAAAGAAGGCGGCTTCCTCTCCCGCCCGCGTTGGAACTTCTATAAATATCTTATCAATCGGGAGGGGCATTTACAACGCTGGTTCACCCCTCTCACAACCCCGCACGCCCCCCGTCTGTTGGAGGAAATCCAACGGGTAAGCGCACAACGCCGCTAATTTATGCTGCGGAACCTCCTCACTGTTGGCGGGTGGACCATGCTCTCCCGCCTGCTCGGCCTTGTGCGAGACCAGCTCCTTGCTATGTTCCTCGGTGCGGGAGCGGTGCAAGATGCGTATCAAATCGCCTTCCGCCTGCCCAATATGTTCCGCCGCTTATTTGGCGAGGGCGCGCTTAACGCAGCCTTTGTGCCACTCTTTACCGCACGTTATGAAGAACAGGGCCGCAAGCAAGCTCTCTTACTCGCAGGGCAAGCCTTCTCCTTATTGCTGCTATGGCTCACCTTCCTCACCCTCCTTGCTGAAATCTTCATGCCATGGGTGATTGACCTCATCGCCCCCGGCTTCCGCCATTCTGGGGCAGAGCGTTTCACCCTCGCAGTCCAGCTCACGCGCATTACAATGCCCTATACGGTGCTGATTTGCGGCGCGGCCCTTGTGGCGGGCATCCTCAATGCACGCAGCCATTTTGCGGCGGCCTCTGCTGCTTATATCAGCTTCAATATTGTTGGGATTGCGGCCATCTTAGTCGGGGCTTATTGCGGGCAACATAGCGTCGCCCCAGCCAGTGCTTGGGGCATTACCCTCTCTGGTATTGTCCAACTCGCCGGCCTTTTATGGGCCGCTAAACGCGCCGGGGTCATGCCCCCTTTGGTCCGCCCCACTCTTTCAGCCGACATAAAACGCTTACTCCGCCGTATGATGCCGGGGCTTATTGGCTCTGGCGTAACGCAAATCAACCTCACGATTGATACCATCATCGCCACCTTATTGCCCACAGGCTCTATCTCGTGGCTCTATTTTGCCGACCGCGTTAATCAGCTGCCTTTAGGCGTCTTAGGGGCGGCGTTAGGCACAACGCTTCTCCCCCTCTTTACGCGCCATATCACCGCCAATGACCGCCCTGCCCTCCAAGCAAGCCTTAACCGCGCTCTGGATTACGCGCTGCTCCTCAGCCTACCGGCAATGATTGGCCTATTCAGCCTCGCCCCAGAAATTATGGCAACCCTATTTGGCTATGGGCACTTCACCCCCCGTGATGTTCACAACTCCGCAGCGGCTTTGCGTATGTATGCGCTTGGCCTGCCCGCTTTTATCATCGTGAAATTATTAGCCCCGGCCTTTTTTGCTGAAGGCGATACCACAACGCCTGTGCGTATCGGTTTCGTCACGCTAGGGCTCAATCTCGCCCTCAATCTCCTCCTTTACCGCTCATTAGCTCATCTTGCCCCGCCCCTTGCCAGCACCTTAGCCGCACTCGTGAATATGCTCGCCCTCGGCTGGATGTTATGGCGGCGAGACTCCTTCCTCCCCACCATGACAAGCCTGACACGCGCGGGGCGTATCCTAGGGGCAGGCATGCTGATGGGGCTATGGGCATGGGGTGGAACGGCCCTCTTTGCCCCTAACCTCCCCAACTGGCATGCCCTACCCAAATTAGGGATGTTGATGCTGCTCATCAGCAGCAGTGCGGCCCTTTATGGGGGGCTGCTCCTTCTCCTCGGTGTTTTAAACCTCACCGAGCTGCGCGCACGTCTCCTCCAACGCTTAAAACGCTAGGCCCTCAGCCAGCGAAGTGCGCTTCTATCAAACGGACTAATGATTCAAGCTGCTCTTGGTCATCTGCTGAAAAACGATTCGTCACGGGGCTATCAATATCCAACACGCCATAAACCTGCCCGTCGCGCATAATCGGGATAACAATCTCCGAGGCTGAGGCCCCATCGCAGGCAATATGACCGGGGAAGGCATACACATCTGCCACGCGTTGGGTCGCACGCTCTGCTACGGCGGTGCCACACACGCCTTTACCAACAGCAATCCGCGTACAAGCAATCCGCCCTTGGAAAGGCCCAAGCACAAGCTCGCCGGCTTTCATCACGTAAAACCCAACCCAATTTACTTGAGCCATCGCCTCAAACAACAAAGCAGCGATATTGGCGAGGTTAGCAATCTCATCACATTCGGCCTCTAGCAATCCTTGGGCCATCGGCAGAACATCATCAAATAAAATTGGATTTTGCGGTGCAGTACTCATAAACACACCATGCCATTCTCCCCCCAATGATAACAAGGAAAGAATTACGCTGTCTTTTTAGGTAACTTCCAACATGCTTCCCATCATTGAGCGAGAAAATAGTCGCATTCTTGATTGAAACCCTGTTACTCTCAGATAAATAGGTTAATTGTTGCTTATTCGTTAAGGTTCTCTTTCCTACATGGTCAACCAAAAGCCACATATCCCCCCTATTCCCGCTCAAAAAACGGGCAAAGTCACACCGACCATGGAGCAGTGGTTTAGCTTAAAACACCAAGAACCTGACGCATTACTTTTCTTCCGCATGGGGGATTTTTACGAATTATTCTTCGGGGATGCAGAAGCCGCCTCTCTGGCTTTGGACATCACCCTCACCCAGCGCGGTATGCATGATGATGCCCCTATCCCTATGTGCGGCGTCCCTGTTGGCACGGCACAAATTTACCTCTCCCGCCTCATCCGCCGTGGCTTCCGCGTTGCCGTTGCCGAGCAGACAGAAACCCCAAGTAAAGGCCAAAAAGGCCCGCTCCGGCGCGAGATCATCCGTGTTATAACCCCCGGCACCCTCACAGAGGATGAACTCTTAGAAGCTGGGCGGGCCAACACGCTCCTTGCCATTACCGCCGCTGATAAACGCCATAAAAACCGGCTCGGCGCAGCATGGATTGATATTTCCACCGGCACGTTGGAAATGCTCGCACTCACACAAGATGCCCTTGCTGAACTTCTTGCCCGCCTGGCCCCCTCCGAGATTTTGGCTGAGCCATCCCTCATCCCTGCTGATTATGCTGGCCTTCTCACCCCCTCCACGGCTTGCCCAGACCAAGCCACAGCAGAGCGCACGATAAAAGAGGCTTATCACGTTGCTCAAATAGATTCGTTAGGGGATTTCAGTACAGAGCAAAGCATAGCCTGTGCGGTATTACTAAATTATGTCCGCCGTAGTCAGGCTGGCGGCCTCCCCCGCTTAGCCCCACCCATCGACCATGGTTTAGACACCATCATGGGGCTAGACCCTGCCACACGCAGCAGCCTTGATATTCTCCAATCCCGCGATGGCGATACAAAACACACGCTTTTTAACAGCGTGAATCAGACCAATACGGCCGCTGGGACACGCCTCTTAGCGTCATGGCTTAGCAGCCCTAGCACAGACCTCACCCTCATCACGCAACGACAAGAGGGATGGGATTGGCTGCATCAACACCCTCAGCTGACCACTACGTTACGCGACATCCTCAAACAGGCCCCTGATTCTGCACGTGCTTTAGGCCGTATCTCCAGCGGACGCCCCCTCCCACGGGACCTTGCAGCACTCCGCGATACGCTACGAACAGCCAACCTCGTCACCGAGGCCCTAGCCCCATTAGCAACGGAGTCTATGCCCTCCTATATCCGTCAGATTGGCGCTAAACTCTATGGCCGTGCTGACACATTGCTCGAACGTTTAGACGCTGCGCTAAACCCGGACCTCCCCGCCAAGATTGAGGATGGTGGGGTCATTGCCCCCGGCTTTGATGCGGAATTAGACCATCAACGGGACCTCCGCGATAATAGCCGTCGTCTGGTCGCTCAGCTTCAAGTCCGTTTGGCAGAGCATTACAACATAACAAGCTTGCGTATCCGCCATCACAATCAACTTGGTTATGTTATCGAGGTCCCCACGGCGGCCGGTCGTACCTTACGCCAGCATGAGGAGTTAAGCTTCCGCCAAGGGACGACAAGCCTCGCGCGTTTCTCCAACGAAGAACTCACATCCCTTAATCAAGCTATTTTAGAAGCATCTGAAAAAGCAGACCAATTAGAACGCCACCTCTTTACCGACCTCGCCCAGCAATGCCTAAACACCCCTGCCCTTGATGAAATCGGCCTTGCTTTGGCCGAGCTGGATGTTCTGCTCTCATGCGCTACTCTCATGGCACGCGGCTCATGGTGCCGCCCGGTCATGACCGAGGGGCGGGATTTCAGCCTCCATACCTGCCGTCACCCTGTGGTGGAAGCGGCTTTGCAGGATAACCCTGCCCATAATAGCCCCTTCATCGCGAATGATTGCACCCTACCGCCAGAAAAACACGCTATCTTACTCACCGGGCCTAACATGGCGGGGAAATCGACCTTCCTCCGCCAAAATGCTCTAGCGGTCATTCTTGCCCAAGCCGGCCTCCCCCTCCCTGCTCAAGAGGCCAAAATTGGGATTGTGGACCGTCTCTTCTCCCGCGTTGGAGCCGCTGATGACCTCGCGCGTGGCCGCTCCACCTTTATGGTGGAAATGACTGAGACTGCCGCTATCCTCAACCAAGCGGGGCCGCGCTCCCTTGTCGTGGTGGATGAAATTGGTCGTGGCACCTCAACGCTGGATGGGCTTTCCATCGCATGGGCAACGTTGGAAGCTCTCCATTCCCAATTACGCTGCCGCACCATCTTTGCCACGCATTATCATGAGCTTGGCGCATTACTGGACACACTCCCCCGCCTTGGGGCCTATACAATGGCCGTGCGGGAATGGAAGGGAGAGGTCATCTTCCAACATGAAGTCCGCCCCGGTCTTGCACAAAAAAGCTGGGGTTTGCATGTTGCAAAATTAGCAGGAATACCGTCCACTATCATTCACCGAGCGCGCATCCTCCTAACGCATTTAGAGGAGGAGCGCAGCAACAACCAAAAAGCCACGTCTCTCCCTCTTTTTGAACAAAATCATCATGCCCCTCTCACCGACTCACCCTTAGAAGCCATCCAGCTCCTTGAGGACTTGGACCCGGATTCTCTCTCCCCACGAGAGGCCCATAATGTTCTTTACCAGTTAAAAAAACTGCTTAAAGACCATCATGAAACAGGCACGCCACATGAAGAAAGGTCCCCGTCATGACCATATCCTGGCCAAACGCCCCTGTAGAGAGGAACGACCCTATGTCCGCTTCTGATCACCATGTGGCCTATCAACCTCGCCTTCCTCGGGAAGAAGCCCTCACACGCCTCTGTGCGGAGCTAAGTACCCAGCGCGAGTCTATTCGTCAGCGTTTTGAGCAGCGCGAAGCTAACGGTATAGCCACAGCCCGCAGCCTCGCCTTCCTCATGGACCATATCATCAACAAGCTCGCCCATTATGCGAATCTACCTGCCCATACGCAGGATGATGATACAGAAGAAGCCTTTTGCCTCTGTGCAACGGGGGGGTACGGGGCTGCTTTAATGGCGCCTTTTAGTGATGTGGACCTCCTCTTCCTAACTAAGGAAGCCCCTTCGCCAAAGCTCATTAAAGCTATTGAGTATGTGCTCTATACTCTCTGGGACCTTGGTGTGCGCGTAGGCCATGCTACCCGCACTATTGAGAGCGCGATGGAGATGGCCAAAACAGACCAAACCGCCTGTACAACCCTCCTAGACATCCGCCCTCTCTATGGTCAAGAGGGCCTCGCCCATACATTACGCAAACAGCATGATGCTTATCTAAAAGGGCCAACCCTTAAAAAATTCATCCGTGGGGCCATTGCCCAACGAGAGGACCGCCATCACGCCTTTGGCGATACACCTTACCTTGTCGAACCTCACATTAAAGAAGGGAAAGGCGGCCTGCGGGACCTCCAAGTCCTTAGTTGGATCGGTCATGCTGCTTTAGGCTATGACGTGCCAGAACATTCCACCTTTCGGCACGCACGCGGGCTTGCGCCTATCAGCACGTTATTAGGTTTGCTGACAAAACGTGAAATCACCCGTACACGCATTTTATGGAACTTCTTTTGGACAGTCCGCCTTCACCTCCATTACATCACCGGGCGTAATGAAGAGCGACTAACATTTGACGTCCAGCCCATTATTGGTGCGCGGATGCGTTATGGTAACCATGGCCATCAACGTGGGGTGGACCGCTTTATGCGGCATCATTTCCTCATGGCACGCGCAGTGATGCGGCTATCGCATGTTTTCCAGCCGGCTCTTATTCTCTATCTGCGCCATCAAATCCAACAAAGCCCTCCGCATATTGAAGCCGGGCCTGAGGGATTCCAACGTGTTGATGGGTATCTTAACCTGCCTAACCCGCTTATCTTGGTAAAAGAGCCAATCACTATTTTCCGCTTATTAGATTGTGCCCGGCGTTATCAATTACCGTTACACCCAGCTGCCTTCCAGCAGCTTATCCGTTTTGAACGTCACGCAGCAGCGCTATGTGGGAATGCAGAGGCTTCATCGCTTTTCTTACAACTACTCTGCGACCCCCTAAAGGACGCCCCCTCCCAACCGGAGGCCTCCCCCGCCCATACAGAGCACGAACGCACCTTCTGGCTGCCTTTACTTAATGAGACGGGGATACTCTCACACTTCCTCCCCGGCTGGTCTCGCATTTTAGGGCGGACACAATTTGACGGCTATCACCTTTATAGTGTTGATGCCCACATCATTGAATCTATCCGTATTTTGCGGCTGATTGAGCAAGGGCAAATGGCTGATGAGCTTCCCCTTGCTTATAAAGTTGCCCGCACCATTACCCAAAGAACAGTCCTTTATCTCGCAGCCTTATTGCACGATATTGGCAAGGGGCGTGGGGGCGGACATTCCGAAATTGGCGCACAACTCGCCACGCGCATTTGCCAGCAACTTGGCCTCTCTGCTAGCGATAGCGATACAGTCTCATGGCTTGTGCTGCATCATTTACTCCTCTCCCGCACCGCCTTTAGCCGGGATATTGATGACCCACAAACCATCTTAGACCTCGCCGATATTATCCAGTCCCCCAAGCGGCTCCGGCTCTTATTGCTCCTTAGCATTATTGATATTCGCGCCGTTGGCCCACACGCATGGAATGCGTGGAAGGCGACCCTCCTTGGCCGCCTCTATAGCCGTATTGCTGATGTCTTAGAGGGTGGATTACAAGCCCAAGAAGATGATGAGCGCGTAGAGCAAAATAAAATCTTTGTCCAAGAGGCATTGCAGGCAGAAGGCATGACCCCTGCTGATATTGCTCATTTCATCAAGTTAGGCCGCCCGGGCTATTGGCTTGGCTTTGATGGAGATAGCCAGCTCCGCCATGCACGGCTTGTTAGCCGCTATCGTGCCGAAGGGCGGGATGATGCCATCCTCTTAGATATCGCCCCCCTACCAGAGCGCGGCATTACAGAGCTAACTGTTTTTTGTAAGGATCAACCGGGGCTATTCTCCCGCATTACGGGGGCGTTAGCGTTATGTGGGGCTTCCATTGCCGATGCGCGCATCCATACGCTTAACAGCAATATGGTGCTCGATACATTCTGGTTCCAAGACCCCTATGGGGAAGCCTTTATAGAGGAAGAGCATCTGGACCGCTTGCGTGAGACGGTCATCCAAGCCATTCATGGTGAGATTGACCTCAGCGAGACGCTCAAGGCAGCGCAATTCCCGCTCACACGGCGGCTAGAGGCCCTGCATATCCCCTCGCAAGTACTTATTGATAATGAAGCCTCAGAAAGCTGTAGTATTGTGGAGGTCAATGGGCGGGACCGGCCTGCTCTTCTGCACAACATCACAGCCACGCTCAGCCGGATGAAGCTGCATATCTCCTCCGCCCATATTATGACCTATGGGCTACGCGCGGTGGATGTCTTTTACATCACTGATGCAACGGGCCATAAACTCACCTCCCCAGCGCAGGAAGAAGCCTTGGCGGCTGCGTTAATCAACACCCTCCATCAAACAGCAGAGCCAACAACCTAGCTTTACCCGCCCCTTAAAAAGGACCATGCCATTTTACTGCATGGTCCTTTTCCATAAGCTGGTCTTATAAATCCATCGTCAACGAGGCTTTAAAGGTCCGCGGTAGCCCCTCTGTCAGATAGCCACCATAAGAGGATGCCCAATAATGGCTATTGGTCAGGTTCTCTACACCAAAGCGTAATGTCATAGGCTGTTTACGCGTCATCAAGAACGTATATCGCCCGCCGAGGTCGTAAGTCGTCCAGTTGGCAATACGCTGTGTGTTCTGTGCATTCGCCCATTGATGGCCAGTATGAATCACGCGCCCCGTTAAGGTCAGCCCTTTAGCAAAAGGGATGTCATATTCTATATTCCCGTTGATCGTATAACCGGGCACCCCGATGGCCCGTTGCCCTTCATAGGTTCCTTTCATCTGTTTGGCATCAATGAGGGCCGTTCCCCCATTAAAGCGCAGGCCCTTGATAATTTCCCCATTGATATTGAACTCAATCCCTTGGTTACGCTGCTCTCCATCCACGGTGAAAATACCTTGCCCTGTATTGCCATAAGGGCGGACATAACTATTAGGCTGCGTTAAGCGGTAAAAAGCTAAAGACGCGCTAAACCGTCCAATATCGTACTTCCCGCCGAACTCATATTGCACTGTCCGCACTGGGGCAAAGAGCTGTCCCATATTAACAATATTCGCCCCTGTTGCCTGTGGGCCCGGCGCCAACCCTTCAACACGGTTAAAATAAAAGGAGGAATGTTTTGTCATATGGATGACAAGCCCTACCACAGGGGTGATGGCATCACGGTCATAATGGTCCGTCAAAACCTGCTTATAGCCGTAGGATTTTGTCATAATGTTCTGATAACGGAAGCCCCCTGTCAGCGCGATGCGGTCATGCCAGAAGGACACAGTATCGGAGAAGAACACGCTATAAAGCCGTGTCATCATATCTCTTTTAGGATGATGAACATTCCCCCCTGTTAAGGTCGTTTCAGGCAAAGGCGAATAAATAGGTGCATAGAGGTTGCTCGCACTCGACTTCCCAAAACCCCATGCGCGTGCAACCTCATTCCACAAGCTGGATGCCCCAAGATTAATCTCATGCTTTAATGGCCCGGTATTAACATGCACACGCGCCCCGCCACGCGTACTCTCATTCGTCTCCTGATACGGCACATAAAGGAAGCCATCTGTCCCCGCCCCTGTTTGGGCGTTCGTCACGGTGAGAGAGCTATAATTCCCTTCCTCTTTCCCTGTTAACCCGCCAAACGCTCCGTAAAGCGTGATGTGCTTGTTAAGGTCATGCTCTACATTCACCATCCCAAAGACATAATGCATGTCTTCATAGCTCCAACGCTGGCCCCAATTATGAGACGGTGCCGTTGGTTTGGGGACAGAGGTTAAGGCAGATGATAACAAAACCCCACCGCGCCCCTGCTGGACGTTCTGATTCTGGTAGTTAATATCCATCGTAATGCGGGTTGTCTCTGCCTCATTATGCCAATCCGTATCCAACCCTAATGCCACGGAATGTCGCCGCTCCCCGTGGATGGAGGTCTGCCCGTCCATTCCAGCAGCATTAAAGCGAACACCAAATTGCTGACTTTCCCCAAACCGCCGGCTCATATCCACATTACCGCCGCCTTGGCCTGTCCCGGTATAATCGCCTGTTACGCGTAATAGCGGGTCTTTCCCGGCATGTTTGAATTGAAGATTGATATTCCCACCAATAGAGGTCCCACCGGGAGCCGCCCCATTGAGGAAGGCATTCGCCCCATTCATCACCTGCACAGAATCATAAAGCTGCGGTGAGACAAGCTGGCGCGGGGTAATGCCATAAAGCCCATTAATGGCAACATCATCCCCATAAATAGGCAGACCACGAATGATAAATACTTCCGAGAAATTGCCGTAGCCATAGGTTGTCCGTACGGAGGGGTCATTCTCCAAAACCTGACCTAATGTCTGTGATTGCTGATTCAAAATCATGCTGGAGGTATAGCTGCGGAGGTTAAAGGGAAGGTCTAACCCCTTTTTAGTCCCCAACACACCAGCTTGCCCCCCAAGCTGAACCTCCATCCGCTCACGCCGCCGCGCTTTAACGATGATCGTCTCTTGTGGAGGATGTTGCTGTTTTAGGTTCGCTTTCGCCACTTTGGAGGAAGGGTGTTGTGCGTCACTCTTTCCTTTACCAACAGGAGCATAGTGAGATGATTCCGCGGCCCATAAAGATGGGCTTGCCAAGCTGCTCCCAACCACCAATCCCCATAAACCAACAGTTTTATAAGACATACGAAATAGAGACACCATCTCTTCAATCATCCTAAATAAGGGAGCCAGGGAGTGCTGTTTATATGTAAATGAAAATTATTCGCAATGATTCTTTATCAGCACTCTCACCTTCCCCCTCCCTCTGTTGCTAAGCTTTAACAATCTTTCTCACCGCCATTTACAGCGTTTAGAAAGCCCATTAAAGATGCGAACAATTCTCATTCATATGTTGTCGCACCCCTATGTCCCCTAGGCTCCGCACCATTTTGCGCGTTATCCACCGTTGGGTTGGCTTTCCCTTTGGGGTCTTTTTATTCATCCTCTGTTTTACAGGGAGCCTTGCTTGCTTTGGGCCAGAAGTCCAAAACTGGATGCAGCCAGAGGCAGCCTTGCGCCCCTCTTCCCCTCCCATGAGCCAAACCGGCCTTATAGAGGCAAGCCATCAGCTTAAAGCCCAGCTTGATAAAGGCCAGTTCGCCTTTTTAAAACTGCCCTCACAACGAGACCCTGTTTTCCGCCTATGGCATTATGATGGCCATATTTTCCGCGGCCCTGCGCTTGCTGCCGATACCGGCTTGCCTCTCCTCACATCGGATGTTGTCGGGGGCTCCTTTTTCACCACCCTCCATAGCAGCCTGTATCTTCCTACGCCGTGGGGACAATGTCTCACTGCCTTAGCTGGCTTGGCCTTGATGATAGCCCTCATCAGCGGTTTATGGCTTCAACTCCGCCGCTTTCTCCCTGACTTACTCCTTTTCCGCCCTCATGCGGCACGCCATCGCCAATGGTTGGACCTCCACCTCCTTGGGGGAACGCTCAGCATACCAATTCTTTTCATCGTGGGGGGCTCTGGCCTTGTGCTGCAATCCCAAAAACTCCTTCATTTTATCAATCCGCCCTCCCACACAGCACGACCTGCAAACCGCCATCAGGCCCATAGTCAGACATCACCCCCTATCTCTGATGCACTCATCACCAAATTAGCCCAAAACGCACAACAGCAATGGGGTGATGAGGGCAATGGCTTCTTCATGCTTGCGGGCAAAGAGCTCGCCTTATATGCCCCTGATACACTGCATTTCTGCCTTTACCGCCAAGCCATAACAGCTTCACGCCCGCGCCTTCCCCCTCACAATTTATGCCCTACTCTACATAGCGTTTTCCTCGGGGTGCATAACCTGCGCTGGGCGGGGTTCGTCACACGTTGTCTTTATGGGCTCACTGGCCTTTTAGGGTGCTTAATTATCGGCTCCGGCATGAGGCTGTTCTTACAATCGGAGCAAAATCACCTCTGCCATCATCACGCCATCACTTACAGTCAGCATATTCGGCAACGGCTCTATCGCGCGGTGAGCATGGCGACAATATTCGGCTTACCCCTCGCCACCCTTGCTCTTTGCTGGAGTACACGGCTCCCTGCCCCCCTCCCCCCCATCTTATGGGAGGAAGGGCTTTTCTTCACCTTATGGGGTGTCTCACTTCTTTACGCCTTGATAAGCCGCCATGCTGCCCGCCATTTATTGATGATGTTGATGCTCTTAGGCCTTGGCACAAGCGGGCTAGACCTTGCCACTCGTCCCTTCCATACAGGCCGCCCAGCTCTTTTTCTTAGCGTTGATGCTCTTGCTGCCTGTCTGGGAGGGGCGTGCCTATTGGCCCTTCTTTACCATCCTCATTATGCCAAAAAACGCGCTATTTTGAGGTCAAAACGATGATAACCCTCCTGATACTCCTCCCCCTATGGGGATTCATTGGGCTCTGTTATCTCAACAGCCTGCCTCCCCATAGGCGGCAAAACCCATGCCATCTTCCACGCTCTACCCCATGGCAACGTTCCTGCTATATCGCAGGCCCTTTCATCGCTTTAGCCTTAAGCTATCGCCTCGCGGGGCTAGATGGCCTCTTCCTCTGGGGCTTTAGCGCGCCACTTATGGGTATTGTCCTCGGTATTACCCTACCTTACTGGCCCAAAAAGCATGTGCAAAAAGAAGCTCTGAGCGATCACTACTTGCAAAAATGACAGGAAGCCTCAAAATACCCGTTATGAAAGTCTGTTTCTCTCGCCTTTTGGCCTCAGCTTTAGCCCTCCCCGCCGCCCTCTTGGGCGTGAGTACTGCCGCACATGCGGACCGCCCTTGGCAGGATGTCCCAACACCCGCGCAGGTGATAAAGGAGTTCCCCCTCAGCCAACCGCTCGCCCCTGTGCTAACAGCCCTTCCCGCTGGCACACCCTTTACATTGAGCAAAAATGGCAAACTCTACCGCTTAGACCCCGTTGATGGCCGCCTTACCACCTTAATGGATGAGCTTCCCCCCCTCAGTGCCGTCACTGCTACAGCACAAGGCTTATGGGCTGTCGCGCCGGCCCCTAAGCCAGAGCTCCTCAATCTCGCGCCTGATACTGGTGTTATTCTTAATCATATTAGCATTACAAAAGTTCTCACAACGGGTAGCCATATCGCAGCGATGCGTATTGCGCATGATACCGCCATTCTTGCTGATGATGGCGTCCCGGCCTTTATCATCATCGACCTAAAAACAGGCAAAATGCAACGGCTGTTAGAAGGCTCCCCTACCTTGAGCGGGCACGGCCCTCTTATGCGCCGGGGGCAGCCTGTTACCACCGCTAGCGGCCAAGCAGAGACAGGCGGGAATATCCGCTTCCTCGCTTTAGATCACAACCGCCAATGGCTTTTTTATCAGGCTCCAACAGGGCCGCTTTATCGCATTGGTACAAACCTACTCACCGACCCGAGCCTCGGCCCAGCTGAACGCATTGAGGGCATGGCAAATTGGCGGCGCACCCCTAGCCTTGGTGGCCTAACGATAGATAGCCACGATGTGCTTTATATGGCTGATATTGAGCATGGCGACCTCCTCGCCTTTGGGCCAGACCGAATCCCGCTACGTCTCCTCCATGATGACCGGCTTTATGATGCCCAAGCCCTCACTGTTTTAAAGGATAAAACCAGCCCACAACGCCATTTGGCGGTCCTGCTTGGCCCAACAGCAGCAGATAGCCATTATCATCTTCTGGAAATTGCTCTGCCCTAATGGCATTTCAGTGTTATAGAGGTTCCATGCGTTATCGATCTACTCGCGGCACATTAGATGCCGCTGCTCCTGATTTTTCCGATATCCTTCTCAGCGGATTGGCCGATGATGGCGGGCTATATATGCCCGACCATTGGCCCCACATCCCGCGTGAGACCTTAACAAGCTGGCGTGCCCTCCCTTATGCTGACCTTGCTGCAGAGGTCATCGGCCTCTTTACCGAAGGCAGCATAGACCGCGATACACTCCGCACAATGGCGCGGGAGGTTTATGGCACCTTCGACCATGCCGCTGTTACCCCGTTAGTTGAGGTGGATGACGGGCTGTTCTCGCTAGAATTATTCCACGGCCCTACCCTCGCTTTTAAAGATATGGCCATGCAGATGCTTGGCCGCCTTTTTGAATATGTGTTGAAGCAACGCAACCGCCATGTAACCATCGTTGGGGCTACCTCTGGCGATACAGGATCTGCCGCGATTGAGGCCTTCCGCGGGCGAGAGCATATCTCCATCATCATCCTCCACCCCCATAATCGGACATCCGAGGTCCAGCGGCGGCAAATGACCACCGTGTTGGAGGATAACGTCCTCAACATCGCCATAGAGGGCGATTTTGATGATTGTCAGGATATGGTGAAAGCCATGTTCGCTGATGAGACCTTCCGTCAGGAATGTTCGCTCTCGGCTGTTAATTCCATCAACTGGGCACGGATTGCCGCACAAATCCCCTATTATGTACATGCAGCCCTCGCCCTTGGTGGGCCGGATAGGCCTGTCTCCTTTGCTGTGCCGACGGGTAATTTTGGCAATATTCTCGCCGCATGGGTCGCCAGCCAGATGGGCCTACCCATTGAGCATCTCTGCGTTGGCTCAAACCGTAATGACATTCTCACGCGCTTCCTCCTCAATAACGACATGACCAAGCGCAAGGTGGAGCCGAGCCTCTCACCCTCGATGGATATTCAAGTCTCCTCCAATTTCGAGCGTTTATTGTTTGAGATGCTAGGCCGGGATTCCAACCGCTGCCGCGCTATTATGACGGAGTTCCGCCAAACCGGGTGCATGGCGGTCCCCCATGATGCGTGGGAGCAAATTCGGGAGGTCTTTTCTGGCATGGCCTTGGATGATGAGCACACTGCCGAGACTATGCGCGCGCTTTATAAAAGCAGCCATTATCTAGCGGACCCTCACACGGCCATCGGCCTTGCTGCGGGTAAACGCTTCCGCGAGGCAGGCGTGCCGATGGTTGCCGCTGCCACGGCGCATCCAGCAAAGTTCCCCGATGCGGTGAAAAAAGCAACGGGGATTCACCCAGCCCTTCCCCCTCATCTGGCCGACTTGTTCTCTCGTAAGGAGCGTTATGACGTCCTGCCAAACGATATAGACAAGGTCAAAGCGGCTGTGCGCGCTCATCGGGGCCATTAAAGCGCGCATATCCCATTCTTTTACACGCATGGACCATCACGAAACTGCATGAACGAACAAATCAAACGTACAACTCTTGATAATGGCCTCAACATCGTCACAGAGCGGATGGAACGGGTCGAGACGGTCTCTTTTGGGGCCTATGTTGCCGCTGGCAGCCGTCATGAGGAGGCAGAGACAAACGGGGCGGCTCACTTCCTTGAGCATATGGCCTTTAAGGGCACACAACGCCGCTCTGCCATCCGCATTGCCGAGGAGATTGAGAATGTCGGCGGGTATATCAACGCCTATACGGCGCGCGAAAATACCGCTTATTACGTCAAGCTCCTTAAAAATGACCTCCCTTTAGGGGTGGATCTCATCGGCGATATTCTCACCCACAGCACCTTCCTCCCAGAGGAGGTAGAGCGTGAGCGGGGCGTTATTCTGCAAGAAATTGGCCAAGCCAATGATACGCCTGATGACATCGTTTTTGACCATTTTCAGGATTGTGCTTATCCCGACCAACCAATGGGCCGCCCCATCCTCGGGACGGAAAACGGCATCGCTACTATGAGCCGTGACACTTTAATGGCTTATATGCACCGCCATTATAGCACGCAAAATATGGTCATCGCTGCGGCAGGGAATCTCCATCATGATGAGGTGGTCGCATTAGTCCGCAAACATTTTGCCGACCTCCCCACACATACGCCCCCGCAAGCCGTTCCCGCCCATTATAAAGGGGGGATGAAGCAGACAGAACGCAAGCTAGACCAAGTGCATATCCTTATGGGCTTCCCCGCCCCTGGCTATCGGGAGCAAGGCTATTATAGCGCGATGGTCCTCTCCACCTTACTCGGTGGGGGCATGTCCTCCCGTTTGTTCCAAGAAATCCGGGAGCGGCGCGGTTTGGTTTATAGCGTCTATTCCTTCGCTAGCCCCTTTGCTGATAGCGGCTTGTTCGGCCTTTATGCTGGGACAGGGCCAGATAAAACCGATGAGCTCATCCCCGCCGCCCTTGCTGAGCTACGCAATCTGCAACATGGCATCAATGATGAGGAGCTCAATCGCGCCCGCACGCAGCTAAAAGCCTCTTTGCTCATGTCGCTGGAAAGTACAGGCAGCCGTTGCGCCCAAATTGCGCGGCAAATCCAGGTTCATGACCGCATCATCTCGACAGAGGAGATTGTCCGCAAGATTGACGCTGTGACAGAGGGCGATGTTCTCGCTATGGCACGCACCATCTTTGAAGGGGCACCAACCCTCACCACTATGGGGCCCGCACGCAACATTCCAACGCTGGATAGCCTCCATAACGCTTTGAAGGCGGCATGACAGACCTCCTCACTCCCCTTCACGATGCTCTCACACGTGCGCGCCATCACGGAGCGGACCATGCTGATGCCCTCATTATGCGGAGCCAGAACCGCTCTGCTATGATTCGGCAAGGCAAGGCGGAGGGCATCCGCCATGCAGAGGGGCTCTCCCTCAGCTTGCGTGTCTTTCATCAAGGGCGTGTTGCCAGTGTGTCAGGCAATGACCTCACCACACACGCACTCGACCAGCTAGCCGAACGTGCTTGTGCGATGGCTCAAGCCGTTCCGCCCTCCCCAGAGGATGGATTAGCCGAGCATCCGCTCATCCCGCTCCCACAAGAGGCCATCACAAAGCTAGACCTCTTTGACTCCACACCCACACCAGAGATAGACGCCCTCCTCGCCACAGCGAAGGAAATGGAAGGTACGGCCCTCGCCCATAAGGGCATCACAAATAGTAGCGGGGCCGCAGCGAGTGCCAGCACGCATGACATTGCCCTTGCCACAAGCGCAGGTTTTGCGGGGCAGTATCAACGCAGTGGGCATAGCCGAAGCATCAGCGTTGTGGCAGGCACAGGTCCGCATATGCAGCGTGATTATGCCTTCCATAACGCGGTGCATCAGGCCGATTTGCACAATCCGACTCACTTAGGGGATGAAGCAGCCCGTCATGCGTTGGCTCGTCTCAACCCTATCCGGCCTAAAACGGGCTTTTATCCCGTATTATTCGCCCCACGCGTCTCCTCCTCTCTCTTAGCGCATTTCGCCGCAGCTATTAATGGCGCGGCCATTGTACAAGAGGCCTCCTTTCTTAAAGATAAGCGCGGAGCGGCCCTTTTCCGTAAGGGCATCACCTTAACTGATGACCCAACCCTCCCTCGCCTTGCGGGGTCTCGCCCCTTTGATGGTGAAGGGAGCGCGACTCTTCCATTAAATCTTGTTGAGAATGGCCAACTCAACCACTGGTTGCTAGATAGCCGCTGCGCGCGTAAGCTAGGCTTCCCTACAAGCAATGGGCGGGCTATCCGCAGCGGAGGGAGTGTACGGCCGGGTCTTTCCACATTCTATCTCCATCCTGGAGACCATTCCCCCTCTGCGTTGCAATCTGATATTAAAGAAGGCGTGTTACTGACAGAACTTATGGGCAATGCCATCAATATGCTCACTGGGGATTATAGCCGTGGTGGCTCTGGCTTTATGATTCGCAATGGTGAGATTGCCGAGCCTGTCTCTGGCATTACCATTGCTGGCAATCTGCTTGAGATGTTTGCCCGCCTTATCCCGGCCAATGACCTCGACCTCATGGCTGGTTATCACGCCCCGACCATTCGTATCGACCATATGAGTCTTGCTGGAGACTAACCCGATTATGCGTATTCGTCTTATCCCTCTTGCCACAGCGGTGCTGTGCCTGCCGCTCTTTGCCCTCGCCCCTGCCGCTGAGGCCCGCGCTGGGATGGGCTCCTCCCTTGGCAGCCGTGGCTCCCGTACATGGAGCGCACCGCCCCGCACCAGCGTTACCCCTAGCTGGACACGGCCTATGGACCGTAGCATGACCCCACGCACCCCCTCTTACGGCACGGCAGAGCCTTCCATGGGCAGTGGCTTCAACCGTCCTGCTTTTGGTGGTGGGATGCGCCCTCCCTTTGCGGCACGTCATCCCTTCCTGACCAGCTTGGCCGGTGGCTTCTTAGGGGCTGGCCTTTTTGGAATGCTTAGCGGGCATGGCTTCTTTGGGGGCTTTAGTGGTGGCGGTTCCTTCTTTGGCTTTATCTTCCAAGCACTGCTCGTTGCGTTGCTGATAAACTTCGTCATCAAATTATGGCGGCGATCCTCAAGCACGAATAATGGCCCTACAACGGGGTTTACGCCCGCTAATGGTGGAGCATCTCCCTTCCCCAACCAACCTCAGGCTGCACCAGCACAAGATGTTACCTTAACACCAGAGGATTATCAGAGCTTCCAACAACTCTTGCTCAATGTCCAAGCGGCATGGAGCGCGCAGGACATGGCCTCCCTGCAACGTATGGCCACGCCGGAGATGGTGAGTTACTTCAATAACCAACTCTCCGAGCTTACAAGCCGTGGGGCGCGCAATATCGTCTCTCAGGTACGTTTCATCCGTGGGGACCTCGCCGAGGCATGGCGGGAAGGCAATATCACTTACGCTAGCGTTGCTCTGCAATATTCTGCTGTCGATGTCACGACCGATAGTATGGGCACAGTGCTTGATGGCAGCAAAACCGAGCCACAAACTATTACAGAGCTTTGGACCTTCCTCCGGGCCGATGGACGCGGTAATTGGATTCTCTCTGCCATCCAACAGGCAGGGTAATCTTACACCTGCTGAGCAATAGGTAAAGAAAACCCCGCATCCTGCCTGCGCTGGTGAGATGCGGGGTTTTTTATAAGCCCTCATAAGGGCACCTTACAGCCGGTAAAGAGCTGCCACAAAAAGGGAAAGAGCAAAAAAGGACAAGCCAACAACAATGCCAAAAAGGCGGCCTTGCCGGCGGGGGGTCGTATTAAGATCGCTCATGCCAGAAGAACCCTATCAATCAATAGACCACAAAAGAGAAAAAAGAGATATGCCAGCGAGTAGCGAAAAGCATAGCGAGCTGGTCTATCCTTTGTCAGGCTGTTACCCTTATCATCTTGCTTATCACAGAGAACGCGCAGCCCGTAATAGATAAAGCCGAGGTCTAACAGGCTAGTGCAAACTGTGTAGAACCAGCCACATTGACCCACCACACTCGGCACGAGCGAGACAAGGCTTAAAATCACGGTATAAATGACAATCTGCCAGCGCGTATGGCGTGCACCTTTTACGACTGGCAACATAGGGATGCCCGCACTCTCATAATCCTTACACGCATAAAGGGAGAGAGACCAAAAATGCGGCGGCGTCCATAAAAAGACAATCGCGAACATCACTACAGGCAACACATCTAGCGAGCCCATGCTCGCAGCCCAGCCTATCATGGGGGGGAAAGCCCCCGCCGCCCCACCAATCACAATATTCTGCGGCGTGCTACGCTTAAGCCACATCGTATAAATCACGCCGTAAAAGAAGATGGAGAACGCCAAAATCCCCGCTGCGAGCAGGTTTGTCGCCAACCACAGCACCACAACCGACGCCACGGAGAGAATCACGGCATAAACCAGCGCGCTCGTCGGCTCTACACGCCCGCCTGGCACGGGGCGAACCTGCGTACGCTTCATAATCGCATCAATATCGCGGTCATACCACATATTGATGGCCCCAGCCGCCCCAGCCCCGATGCAAATACAAGCAATGATAACAAGACCAACGGGGATAGACGGCCATTTAGGGGCCACGGCCATGCCTGCAAGCCCCGTAAATACAACCAGCGAAATCACCCGCGGTTTGAGCAAGGCGATCCAATCTTGCAAGGCGGCATCACCATTTTGCCCCTCTACACGCAACATAGCCATAAACCGCGTTAGTAGCGATGAGGATGGTGTGGATGATGCCTGCATGATGCGATTACCCTTTACACTCAAGCTCGGCTCTAATGTTGGCACGCGCCACTAACAGAGCGTACCAAAGCCGCCCTGCGACCAAGCCGAACATGACCAGACTCGCCGTCATCAAAATAACCGCGGGGAGGGCAAGCTGCGGCATGACCGAGCAGACTGCCCCTATAAATGTCACAAAAGCATGAAGGGAGCCAAAAAAGACCAGCCCTTTATTATGCTGCGCCAACCCCGCAGAGCACCACGCATAAAATGCCGCGCCTAGTGCCAATAAGCTACCAAACATAACTAATTGATGACTCGCCGCGCCTGAAAGCCCAAAGGGGAGTGACTGCACACCCCCCAACACCATCAAAATCCAGCCCGCTAAAAGCAGCACCAAACCACCAGAGGCCCAGCTTGCCACAGGGCCGGATGGCAGACGCGCGCGCCACATATCACCTAGAAACGCTCCTAAAAGAGCCAAGCAGGGCATCGCGAGCCCCACCACAAGCCCGACCCTATACGCCGTAGAGGATAGCCCCCCAAATAGATGGTCCGCCCAGCATAAAACAGGCACAAGCCCCATCACCCCAAAAGCATAAGGGGCACATCGTGCGACCATGCCACGTTCCGCTTTGGCAGGGAGCAGGGCTGCAACAATAATCCCTAAAGAAGGAACGCTCAGCAAGCTCATCTCGACCCCACCATGCAGGACTGCCAGCAAAGCCGTTGCCCCACCACCCGCAAAGCCACTACGCACGAGGAAAGCCAAAAGAACCGGTGCTACGATGAGAACAGACAAAGCACTCCCCACAAAAGCCCAAATGAGGGGAGGAAACGCCCGAAAGGTGATAGAGCGCATCTCCAATATTGTGGCAAGAACATTGACGGCCAAAGCCAACATCCCCAAGGCCCAAAGAGCTAACCCCCCATAGGGCATAACAGGCAGCAAAAACACACCGACAGCTAAAAGCACAAACCCGGCGTGAGAGGCAGTGGGGAGGGCCATCCCCTCACCCTTTAAAAGCTTGGGGAGGAACCATTGCGCCATACCCCCCAACATCACAGGGCAGACGACATAAAGCGTCATCAACAACGCATGAGCCACCACAACACCAGCAGAGGGTTGCACATGGAGGAAAGGCATCCCTAAGCTTCCCCCTAACATGCCCGCAAAAAATGCGAGCAAGAAGAACCTTCCCCCCTCACGATGTAGGGCGGTAGAATATGTTTTCTGAAATAAAGGCCTTGTAGTCACGTCTTTGATGCCAGTTTAGTCTTGTCTCAATCCAATCTAACCATCCTTAACCGGATGGAAGACCTTATTCTTTAGACGGCTCTTGCGGCAATGTCACGAGGGTAAACAACCCCGCTGGGGGGACAGGTGTAACCGTCGCACGCGCTAAATCCTCCGGTGGTAGAAGTGATTCAATCGCAAAATCAGGGTGCCACCCTAGCGCGCGCGAGGCCCGTGCCATCACACGCTCAACACGTAAGCGAATCCCCCTCTGCGCTAGGAAGTGGTTGACAAATAGAATATGCCCTCCCGGCTTTACCACCCGTTTTAGCTCAGCCAAAAGGCGATCAGGATGCGGCACCACAGAGGCCACAAACATCCCTACAGCGATGTCAAAACTATTATCAGCAAAGCTTGTTTGCTCTGCATCCATCACCAAAAGTTCATCAATATTACGCAGGCCATCGCGCTTTACGCGCTCCTTAGCTAAAGCCAGCATATCTTCTGAAAGATCGATTCCTGTAATGCGTTTTTCAGCCCGATAAGAGGGCAAAGCAAGCCCGGTACCAACCCCGACCTCCAGCACGCGCTCTCCTGGTAGGGCATTCACCGCAGCTACAGCCCGGCGTCGCCCAAAGGCTGAGACACCCCCAAAGACTTTGTCATACATATGCGCCCAACGACGATACGCCTCACGCACGCTATCTGCATCAAGAGAAGAACGAGGGTTAGGGGAAGACACCATGAAAAAAACGCAGCCTCAACAGTCTGCCCCCAATTAAAGCGGGGAGCATGATCGCTACTGATACCTATCAGTTTGCCCCTTCTTGCCTCTCCTCACCCTTTGCTGACAAGGTGGCTAAGGGGTATAATGGAAAAAAAATTCGTTTATCTGCCTTGCAGGGCCCCACTCTACAGTGCAGGACTACCATAATGAAGCATCTTAACCTCATTCTTGCTCTGCTCTGCCTAGTTGTATGGGCTAGTCTCTATATTGTCTATTATAAAGAGCAACTTATCCCCTGGGCGGTTAACCGCTTCACCCGTGATAAAATGCCCAAAGATACAGAGATTAAAGACGGCTACTTCTCTGACGGGCTGGCCGTCCCCTTCCGCGAAAATCTTTACCCTTCTAAAAAGCCCACGCAAGCGGGAAAAGAGCAAAACACAGAGCCACCCCCTCAACAGCCGCAGAAGCATGATGCGGAGGGTGATGCGCCACCTCCCCCACACCAGCCATAGGGTATAAAGAGGTCAGGCTAGACGCCCCTCAATACATTCCCAAATTAACCCAGCACTATTAATGCCATCAAAGCGGTCCAGCTCTTGCAAGCCTGTTGGGGAGGTGACGTTGATCTCCGTCAGCCAATCGCCAATCACATCAATGCCGGTGAAGATAAGCCCGTGCTCTTTAAGGTAAGGGCCAATCGCTTTGCAGATCTCCTTATCTCGCGCTGTCAGGGCCACACGCTCGGCACGACCACCGACATGCATGTTAGAGCGCGCATCACCCTGGGCTGGCACGCGGTTGATCGCCCCAATCGGCTCCCCATCCACAAGGATGATGCGCTTATCGCCTAACCGCACAGCAGGTTCGTAACGCTGCACCATTAAAGGCTCACGCGAGCGAGAGAAGTGCATCTCCAAAAGGGATGAGAAGTTCTCATCATCCTCCTTCACCCGGAAGATGCCCACCCCGCCATTGCCGTACAGAGGCTTGAGGATGATGTCCTTATGCGTCTGGCGGAAAGCGGCAATCGCCTCCTTATCCCATGTAACCAAGGTTGGCGGCATAAGCTGGGGAAAATGTGTGACCAGCAACTTCTCTGGCGCATTGCGCACCGAGATAGGGTCATTCACCACCAATGCCCGCCCCGGCCCTGTGCCATGAATATGCTCTAACATATGGGTCGCTGTGATATAGCCCATATCAAAAGGCGGGTCTTGCCGCATGAGGATGACATCAAAACTGCCGAGGTCTAACACCTCCTCTGGGCCAAAAGCCGCATGGTCCCCCTTTTTACGCTGGACACTCACCTTACGTCCCCGCGCTTGGAGGCGGCTTGAGGTGCCCTTCCCCTCCAATAAAGACAATGTGGTGGGATGATAGACATAAAGCTCATGACCACGCCGTTGGGCTTCTAACATCAATGCGAAGGTGGAATCGCCATCAATATTAATCTCCTCCAACGGGTCCATCTGCACAGCCACACGGCATGAGGACGATGATAACGACACCATAACTTATTACTCCGCAAAGCAGGTCACAAAGGCGCAAGCCAGATGGCTCTCTTAGGCCGGACTTAAGCCGGATGAGGATAGGTGATAGATAGGACCTCTACCAATACAGGGCCAGAGGGGGTGTGCATAGTCACTTCATCATGCACAGCCGCCTTCATCAAGGCCCGTGCAGCAGGGGCTTGCAGGCTAATCTCCCCATGCTCCAACCGCGCTTCATCCACACCGAGGATGGTCACCGTATAATGGCGGTCCTCCTCATCAGCATAACATACAGTAGCCCCAAAAAAGACACGCTGGCGGTTGGTCTGCGCGGCGGGGTCCACAATCACGGCCTGATCCAGCCTTTTGGTTAGGAAGCGGATGCGCCGGTCAATCTCGCGGAGGCGGCGTTTACCATATTGATAATCCGCATTCTCGGAGCGATCCCCATTACTCGCCGCCCAAGAGACAATCTCCACAACCTGCGGGCGTTCCTTTTGGGTTAGCTCTTTAAGCTCCGCCCGCATCCGCGCAGCCCCTTGAGGGGAGAGATAACGATGCAGCGCAATCTTCTCACCAGCCATACAGCCTAACCTTCTGCCGGGCGGCGTGGGGCCTCAACTTGGACATGCAGCATTCCCCCACAGCTTTGCCCCGGCGCAAGAACATGTACGCCCCGCCCTGCACTATCAGGCCGATTAAGCGCGTCCGTCATACTCGTTACAGGCTCAATAGCCACATAGTCATCAGCGAGTTGGGAGAACACCACGAGATGAGAGAATATTCCATCCGCCTTTATCGTCACAGGCGGCGTTGTGGGGGATGGCTCCAAAAGCGCAGAGCCGGTAAAGCCTGCAAAACCGTTATCCAACACGCGCCCTGCCAAAGCCTGCCCTTTGGAGAAATCCCACTCCCCCTCGCAGGCTTTTTGCGTCTCTGGCAGGCCTGTCTTATCCGTCAACCACACGGAGTCCGCGTTAAAGGTTAAACGGGCTGCCTCTGTTGCATGGAAGAAGGGATGAAAGCCAAACCCTACAGGCTGGTCACGCTCATCACAATTCTTCATCACTAAAGAGATATGCAGCCCATCAGCGCGTAACTCATACGAGATGACAGCCCGATACGCGTAAGGCCATTCCCGCTTCGCCGCCTCATCCTCTGGTTTATGTTCGAAGGTCAAAATAGCGTGGCTCTCCGTCTTATGAGAGACCTGCCATTCATGCTCCCACCCATTACCGTGGATAGAGTGAGGGCAGCCTTCCATATTCAAAGCAAGCTGATGCGCCTCCCCCCCAAAAGCGAATTGCCCCTTCGCAAGACGATTCACATAAGGCAGAAGCGGGTAAGCCCCCACCGCTATACCCTTTTGCCCGCGTAAAGCCTCATTAGCGACAGGGCGAAGAATATCATGCCCCCGCACCTGCCATTGCACCAAAGCGGCCCCGACATCAGGCAGGATAGTAAGGCTCTGCTCGTCTCTCTTTAGGGTTAACATGGCTAATCCTTCTTTCTGCGTTTGCTTGTCCGTTTGGTCGTCTTACGGGCTGGCCCTTGGGGGGCGGCTTTGGCGGGCATGGGGGGAGCTATCAAGCCAATATCACTTGCCTCCCGCCGGTGAATCTCATCACGAAAGGCCGCTGCTTGCTCGAAGTCAAGCTCTGCTGCGGCTTCTCGCATCTTTTTACGCAATTCATCAAGGGTAAGCTGTGGGTCTGCCTCGGCAGAAGGCTCCTTGCCCGCGATTTCTTCTTGAAAGAGCGTATCACTAATACGGCTTCGCACAGTTTGCGGGGTGATGCCGTGGGCCTCATTCCACGCCATTTGCTTCTCACGGCGGCGGGCTGTTTCCTCAATCGCATAACGTAGGCTATCGGTCTCCTTATCCGCATAAAGTAAGACACGGCCATTCACGTTACGGGCCGCGCGGCCAATAGTCTGCACAAGCGAAGTACGCGAGCGCAAAAAGCCCTCTTTATCCGCATCAAGAATCGCCACAAGGGCACATTCGGGAATATCCAACCCCTCCCGCAGGAGGTTAATGCCCACCAGCACATCAAACGCGCCTAGCCGCAAATCTCGAATAATCTCCATGCGTTCCAACGTATCAATATCGGAATGGAGATAGCGAACCTTTACGCCATGTTCAGAGAGATATTCCGTCAAATCCTCGGCCATGCGTTTTGTGAGGGTGGTGACCAGAACACGACCATTCTCGTCAATCGTAGCTTTGGCCTCATGCAACAAATCATCCACCTGCCCTTCTACCGGGCGGATGATGGTTATCGGGTCTGTTAAGCCTGTGGGGCGGATAATCTGCTCAGCAAAGGCCCCTTCTGTTTGTTCCATTTCCCACGGCCCTGGCGTGGCGGAAACGAAGATACTTTGCGGGCGGAACGCATCCCACTCCGAAAAAGATAAAGGCCGGTTATCCAAACATGATGGCAAACGAAAGCCGAAATCCGCCAGCGTTTCCTTCCGTGCGCGGTCGCCTCGCTCCATCCCGCCAATTTGCGGCACGCCCACATGGCTCTCATCAACAATGAGCAACGCATCTTCGGGGAGATATTCAAAGAGGGTTGGTGGCGGGTCACCGGGCCTGCGTCCAGAGAGATAGCGGGAGTAATTCTCGATCCCCTTACACACGCCTGTTGTCTCTAGCATTTCAAGGTCAAAATTGGTCCGTTGGAGGATGCGCTCCTCCTCCAGCGGTTTCCCCGCATTTTGGAAATACCGAATCCGCTCTTGCAACTCATCTTTAATGCTCACCATCGCTTGATTCAGCGTTGGCCGGGGCGTGACGTAATGAGAGCTGGCATAGAGGCTTACCTCCTCCAACTCTGCCGTTTTCTCCCCTGTTAACGGGTCGAACTCTGTAATACTCTCCACCTCATCACCAAAGAGCATTACACGCCAAGCGCGATCCTCATTCTGGATGGGGAAAATATCCACCTGCTCCCCCCGCACACGGAAGGTTCCACGCTCAAAAGCGAGGTCATTGCGTTGATATTGCAGCTCCACCAAATGACGGATGAGGTCGTCACGGTCGATAATCTCCCCCGGTACGAGGCGAATCTTCATCCGCGCATATGATTCGGGCGAGCCAATACCGTAAATACAAGAGACAGACGCTACGATGATGACATCATTGCGCTCCAACAATGCTTGTGTGGCGGCATGGCGCATCCGGTCGATGCGCTCATTACGCTGGCTATCTTTCTCAATGAACGTATCTGAGCGCGGAACGTAAGCTTCTGGCTGGTAATAATCATAGTAGGAGACGAAATATTCCACCGCATTATCGGGGAAAAACTGCTTCATCTCGCTATAAAGCTGGGCGGCCAAGGTCTTATTGGGGGCCATGATGAGCGTAGGGCGCTGGGCGGCCTCAATCACCTTCGCCATGGTGAAGGTCTTACCAGAGCCTGTCACGCCCATAAGCACTTGGTCCCGCTCTCCAGCTGCCAGCCCTTCTACCAAACTTGCAATCGCTTGGGGTTGATCACCAGAAGGCTCATAGTCCGACTGCACAACAAGCCGCTTTAGCTTTGGCTTTGCCGGTTGGCGCTCAGGGAAAAAATCCGTCTGACGCGGGGCGATAGGTTTTTTCTTCTTACGAGAGGATGAGACTGCCATGCCCCCTAAATGGGGTTATCACCCGGCCGTCACAAGATGCTGATTATGCAATAAATAACCTACCTTCATCTTGCCACGTCATCTCCATAGAATAGACTAATAGTTCTTGAAGGGTTCTTCCCCACGAGCCCGCTTCTTAGAATGTACGTCTCTAAAAAGGTTGACCCTTATGGATATTGAACAAATTACGCAGAGCTACACGCAGTTTCGCAACACCGCACAGGAAGCTTTTCAACTCATTGACCGGTTAACCGGCCAAATGCAGGAAGCCTCCCAAAATGGCGATGAGCAAGCTGGTGAATGGGCCGAGAGCCTCCAGAAAATTTCCTCCATCTTCCAAAATGGTCAAGGCCATGCGGGCGACCTTGTGGGGCAGCTTGCTGGGCTTGTTAGCCATCTTGGCGAAAAGACAGACGGGGCAAGCTCTGGGGAGCAAGGCGGCGATGTCGCAAACTTCGGCAAGTCTCTTCAGCAAGATGTTATCCAAGAGATTGGTGGCGCATTGCTAAAGAAGTTCCTCCGGTAAGGACCGGCTATAATCTGCATTATGATGAGGCCCAACACGCATTAAGCGCGTTGGGCCTTATTTTTACTGGGCAGGACTAACCTGCGCTTTCTCCAAGGCCTCTTTTTGGCGGGCTGTGAGGGCTTCCACCGTGAAGCCCTGCGTAAGCTCCATAAAGAGCCGGTGCCAATTCACCTTCGCCCCCAACCGTAAGAAGGCACTGCCTAACCCAATGGCAGAGCGGTCTAACATCACGAACTCACGCGGTAAGGTGATGCCGCCCGTCCGTTTTAACCCCTCATAAACACGCTCTAACACTTTACGGGCCTCTTGGGGGTTATTGCTCTCCCCTACATCACAAACATGGTCCGTCATCAAAGGGCGGTAGAAAAAGCGTGCCCATTCATTCAGCACCGCAGCACGCTCGCGGGAAATATCCTTAAAGCCCCAAGCATGATAAGCCTCATAAGCGCGCTCCTCATCCCCATCCCGCAGAGCATGAAAAAGCGCAAGGACACCCTCTACAAAACGAGGCGAGAAAATCCGCACCGCGCCGAAATCCAACAGATTCAACCCGCCATTTTTTCGCACGGTAAAATTACCCATATGCGGGTCACCATGAATCACCCCATAGCGATAAAAGGGCGTGTACCATGCTTTAAACAACGCTACCGCAATCGCATTGCGCTCCTCTTGGGAGCGTTGCTCAGCCAAAACGGACTTCATGGAGCGACCTGGCACCCAATCCATCGTCAAAAGTCGCCCTGTTGTTAGCTCTGCCACAGGGTGAGGGACGGTAACCTCTGGCACATCGGCCAACATATGCTGGTAAAGCCGCACATGGCTGGCCTCACGAATATAATCCAACTCCTCGCGCATCCGCTCCGCAAGCTCGGTATAGACCTCATCTTGCCTAATGGCATTACCCACAAGACTAAAGACCCCTAAACCGCGTTTAAGCTGCTTTAAATCCTGCTCCATCGCGCCGGCCATACCGGGATATTGCAGCTTGCATGCAACCTCGCGCCCATCGGCCAAAGCCGCGCGATGCACCTGTCCTAATGATGCCGCTGCAACAGCCTCATGGCTAAAAGAGCGGAAATGCCCCTCCCAGCCCGGCCCTAGCTCGGCCTTCATCCGCCGTTGCACGAAGCTCCACCCCATAGGCGGCGCATTGGATTGGAGATGTGCTAACTCCTCCGCATATTCATCCGGCAAAGCCCCGGGGATGGTGGAAAGAAGCTGCGCGGCTTTCATCATCGGCCCTTTTAATGAGCCTAAAACAGCGCGTAACTCCTCCGCATGGCTCGTTTTATTGCTGCGCAGCCCCAGCTTATGGCCTGCCATGCGCACTGCAACACCGCCCACCATGCCAGATGCCTGAAACATACGCTGCATGTTATCGACAAAGCCGGTCTTATCGATGTCACGTTCACGCGCCATGCTCATCATCCTTCTTTACTCTGCCCATGAGGGCGGGGAATGACCTTTTAGGAATGAGGCGTGGCCTCAAGCTGGTCAATAAGGCCAGAAATCACATCCAACCCACGCGTCCAGAAGGATGGATCACCCGCATTCAACCCAAAAGGAGCGAGCAGCTCTTGGTGACGCAACGTCCCCCCAGCGGCCAACATCTCCTTATACTTACCGGCAAAACCTGCGGGACTATCCTGGTACACACCATAAAGGGCATTCACCAAACAATCGCCAAACGCATAAGCATAGACATAAAAAGGCGAATGAATGAAATGTGGGATATATGACCAATAAAGGTCATAATCCGGGGTGAAATGGAAGGCCGGCCCTAAGCTGCGCGTTTGCACATCACGCCAGATTTCCCCTAAACGCTCGGCAGGGATTTCCCCTTTGCGGCGTTCATCATGGACCTGTACCTCAAAGAGGTAAAAGGCAATTTGCCGCACCACAGTATTGAGCATATCCTCCACTTTGGATGCGAGGAGATGATGGCGGCATTTAGCGTCACTCTCCCCATCCAATAGAGATTGGAAAGTCAACATCTCCCCAAAAACTGAGGCTGTCTCTGCCAACGTTAAAGGCGTGTTGGAGCGTAAATAGCCCTGCTTCTGCCCTGCTAACATCTGATGAATCCCATGACCCATCTCATGGGCTAAGGTCATCACATCGCGCGGGCGGCCATGATAATTCATCAATAAATAAGGATGGACAGACGGCACAACAGGATGCGCAAACGCCCCGGAGGACTTACCCGGCACTGCTGCCGCATCAATCCATGGATTGCTCAAAAAACTATGAGCATGACGGCCCATCTCCTCATCAAAATCCTGATAAGCGCGATGAACAATAGCCTTGCCCTCATCCCAGCTTAGCCGTTTATCCTGAACATCTGGCAGAGGGGCGTTACGGTCCCAATGCTCCAGCTGCTCTAACCCCAGCCAACGGGCCTTCATGCTATAATAGCGGTGCGATAAACGCGGGAAAGCCGCCTGCACAGCATCCACCAGCGCATCAACAACCTCATCCTCCACCATATTGGCCCGGTTACGGCTGCTCACAGGGCGTGGATAACCGCGCATGGCATCAGTTGTGGCTTTATCCTTTGCTAAGGTGTTGGTAATACCAACAAGCAGCTTATTCTCCGCTGCTAATGTCGCACTAATGGCCTTTGCCGCGGCCTCCCGCCGCTCACGCTGACTATCGGTAAGGTAATTGAACACATCACCAAGGGGCTGGTCTTTCCCCTCAAAATGGACCATCAGCCCGGCCATGGTCTCATCAAAAAGACGCACCCACGCATTACGACCAGACACGGCCATATCTATCAATACACGCTCTACCTCATCAGAGAGCTGATAAGGCCGAAAGACGCGTAAATCCCGCAGATAAGATTGCCATGAGGCGAGGTCTTTATTCTCCTGAAAGCCAGCCTCTAAAACAGCATCATCAAGCCGGTTTAGCTCCAAGGGGAAAAAGAGCAGATGAGCCGAAAGAGCCGTTAGACGCTCACGCACGCTCTGGGCAAACCGCCCTACGCTGGCCTCTGTCGTATGGGCCGCAAAGAGAAGCTGAGCATAAGAGCCAATCTTCCCGAGCCCCTCCTCTATCACCTCATACCCTTGCAGGGCATGGGCCAGCTCCGCAGCGGAGGCTTTGCCAAGTTTACCCTTCCAGCGGGTCTCAAAGCTCTGAGCCTCCGCTGTTAAGCGGATGAAGTCCGACTCAAGGGCTGGGTCCTCTGGTGAGGTATAGAGGTCTGACAAATCCCAGCGTGGGGCCGCAACCGGGCCAGAGGCTGAGACAGACGAAGGCGAGGTGAGAAAAGATGTCATCATGCTGTCAGACTACCGCAAGCAAGCAGCCTCTGAAAACACCCTTTATCACTCTCCTCACCTCATTAGGCTAAATTAGGCCGAAAGATTTTTTAAATCCGCCTCCTCATAGCCAATGATGCGAGCATAATCCTTCGGCACGACATGCCAAAAATGCGGCATCATCTCATCCCAATGGTGCAGTAAGTCCGCTGCATAGGCACTGCCTGTCTCACGCTCGTGCCGCTCTACAAGGGTGCGTAGCTCGTCCTTCCAGCGTTGTGCTGTCACGGGCTGGCACATCACCGTGTCGTGATTCACCCGTTTGAGGAAGTCCCCTTCCCGGTCCAGCACATAAGCTGTTCCACCGGTAAAGCCTGCCCCAAAATTATCGCCCGCTTTACCCAGCACAACGACTGTCCCGCCGGTCATATATTCACAACCATTAGAGCCACAGCCCTCCACCACGGCAATAGCACCGGAGTTACGCACAGCAAATCGCTCCCCCGCTTGCCCAGCGGCAAATAATGCCCCCGCCGTGGCCCCATAAAGCACCGTATTGCCGATGATGGCGTTCTTCTCTGTCGCACAAGGTGTGGCTTTGCTAGGCCGCAGCACTAAGGTCGCCCCAGAGAGGCCTTTGCCAACATAATCATTCGCATCCCCCTCTACCTCAATGCGTAGCCCTTGCACGGCAAAAGCCCCTAGCGATTGCCCCGCAGAGCCGCGCAACGACAATGTGAGGTGCCCTTCTGGCAGACTTGCCATCCCAAAGCGGCGGGTGATGAGGGAGGAAAGACGCGTCCCCACCGCGCGATGTGTATTGCGGACAATATAATGAAGATGCAATTTCTCGCGCCGCTCAAAGAGTGGTTGAGCATCAGCAATAATCTGCGCATCAAGCGTATCGGGCACTTCATTACGGCCCTCTAGGGTGCAATGGCGGGCAAAACCACCCGTATCGGCCTGCACGAGCAGCGCGTTTAAGTCCAAATCATCCAAATAATCCGAGCCACGATAGACCTGATGCAGCAAATCTGTCCGCCCGATAATCTCATCAAGGGAGCGGAAACCTAAACGTGCAAGGATATTACGAACATCCTCGGCAATGAGGGTAAAGAGGTTAATCACCTTCTCTGGTGTGCCCTCAAACTTCTTACGCAGCTCCTCATCCTGCACACATACCCCAACAGGGCAGGTGTTGGTATGGCATTGCCGCACCATGATGCAGCCCATCGCGACCAGAGCCGCCGTACCGATGCCGAACTCCTCCGCCCCTAACATCGCGGCCATGACGACATCACGCCCGGTTTTAATCCCGCCATCCACACGCAACTTCAACCGATGACGCAAGCGATTAAGCATCAACACCTGATGCGTCTCACTCAACCCCATCTCCCATGGTAAGCCTGCATAATAGATGGAGGATTGGGCACTCGCCCCTGTCCCGCCTGAATGACCAGAAATCAAAATCGCATCCGCTTTGGCTTTCGCCACACCAGCAGCAATCGTGCCGATGCCTGTCCGTGCCACCAGCTTGACCGTCACGCTGGCCTCTGGATTGATTTGCTTGAGGTCATAAATCAGCTGGGCGAGGTCCTCGATGGAGTAAATATCATGATGCGGGGGTGGGGAAATCAACGTCACACCCGGTGTTGCATGGCGCAAGCGTGCAATCAGCTCCGTCACTTTAAAGCCCGGAAGCTGACCCCCTTCCCCCGGTTTTGCCCCTTGAGCAACCTTAATCTCCAGCTCGCGGCAATTATTGAGATATTCTGCCGTAACACCAAAACGCCCCGAGGCAACCTGCTTAATCGCAGAGGACGCATTATCCCCATTTGGCCGCGGCATCGCCCGCGCCGGGTCCTCCCCCCCCTCGCCGGAATCAGACTTCGCACCGATGCGATTCATGGCGATGGCTAAGGTCTCGTGCGCTTCAGGGCTTAAAGCCCCGAGGGAAATACCCGGTGCCACCAAGCGGCGGCGAATTTGAGTGATGCCTTCAACATCATCAACATCAATAGGCCGCGCGGTGGAGCGGAAATCCAACAAGTCACGCAGAGCAACAGGCTCTTGGGCTTCCAACGTCTCAACATAACGGCGAAAGAGCTTGTAACTATTGGCCTGCACTGCCGTTTGCAGCATATGCACAGCACTCGCCGAGAAGGAATGAGCCTCCCCACCGGGGCGGATTTTATACCGTCCCCCAATGGGCAGGGGTGAAATATTCGCCGCTTGCCATGCGCGTTTATGCGCCTTGATGACATTACGCGCGATGCCCGGCAGCCCAATGCCCGAAATACGCGAGGCCATACCGGGGAAGAACTCCGCCACCAAAGCACGCGACAGGCCGATTGCCTCGAAATTATAGCCCCCACGATAAGCCGAGACGACCGAAATCCCCGCTTTGGACATAATCTTCAAAAGGCCTTTATCCACGGCCTTACGGTATTGCTCCATCGCTTGGCGAAGGGTCATTTTGCCAAACAGGCCCCGGCGGAGACGCTCTGCAATGCTTTGCTGAGCCAACCACGGATTCACAGTCGAGGCCCCAACACCGACCATCACCGCTAGACTATGAACATCCAACACATCTGAGGCCCGTACATTCACGGAGGTGAAGGTCCGCAAACTATGCGTGATGAGATGCACATGCACCGCCGCTACAGCCAGCACCATCGGCACGGCGGCACGCTCTGCCGTACTATGCTCATCTGTGAGGAAGAGATGCGCACAACCGCCGCGCACGGCCTCCTCAGCCTGTTGGCATAGATGGGTCAAAGCCGCGCGCATGCCCTCCTCCCCATCTGCTACGGGGAAGGTGCAATCAATCGTTGCCCCCTGCGAACCGCACATCTCCTGAAGGCGATGGAACTCCCCATTGGTTAAAATCGGGCTAGAGAGTTGAAGAAGCCGGCATTGGCTTGCTTCCTCCGCAAGGATATTGCCCAGATTCCCCAAGCGGGTCACAAGGCTCATAGCCCGCGTCTCTCGCAAACTATCAATCGGGGGGTTAGTAACTTGGCTAAAACCTTGGCGGAAATAATGCGATAAGCCCCGATAATAGCGCGAGAGCACCTGCAAGGGCGTATCATCGCCCATAGAGGCCAAGGCCTCGCTCCCATTTTCCACCATCGGGTGAAGTGTGGCTTCCATATCCTCATAAGTGAGGTTGACCGCTAATTGACGGCGGCGGAGTGTTTCAGGGTCGATGCCCTCAGGCTCACTCACCTGTGCCATTATAGGGGCAAGGTCTTGGATGCCCTCTTTAATCCAGCCCTCATAATCCTGCCGTGTGATGAGCTGCTCTTGCACATCATCAGGTGTGTAAAAACGCCCTTCATCCAAATCGAGCGCGAGGGTTTGGCCCGGCCCTAGCCGCCCCCGTTGTGCGATGGCCTCATCAGGCACGCGGACCATCCCCGTCTCAGAGCCAACAATCAGCAACCCATCCTTTGTGAGGCTGTAGCGCAAGGGCCTAAGACCTGCCCGATCCAACCCCGCAATCACCCAACGGCCATCTGTACCACATAAGGCCGCAGGGCCGTCCCATGGCTCAATAACGGCATTGCAATAACGGTAAAACGCCTTCGCCCGGCTAGAGAGGGACGAGTTCGCTCCCGCAGCAGCGGGGATAAGTAACGCTTTAGCAAAAGGCGCATGACGCCCCGCAAATGTCAGCAGCTCGAACACATTATCCAACGCCGCAGTGTCGGAGCCTGCAACCTGCACAACCGGTTTTAGGGCGTCCATATAAGCATCAAGCTTAGGGCTGCTCAGGCGTGTCTCATGCGCGCGCATCCAATTCACATTGCCCGAAAGCGTATTGATTTCCCCATTATGAGCAATCTTGCGGAAGGGCTGCGCGAGCTTCCATGTTGGGAAGGTATTGGTGGAGTAACGCTGATGGTAAATCGCAAAACGAGAGATGAAACGCTCATCAAGCAAATCAGGGTAAAAATCCGTCAGATTTTCCGCAAGGAACATACCCTTATAAATCAAAGAACGGCATGAGAGAGAGCAGATATATAAATCCACATGCGCCTGTGTGGCCGCCTTCTCAATACGCCGGCGGATGATGTAGAGGTCACGCTCGAGCGTCTCCTCATCACGCCCCAGCGCATTGCGAATCATAATCTGCTCAATCTCGGGGCGGGTTTCATTCGCTTTTTCGCCAATGCAGGCTGTATTAATCGGCACTTGCCGCCAGCCATAAATCCCGTACCCAAATTTGAGGATTTCTGTCTCAATAATCTGCCGGCACCGCTCCTGCGCGGCGAGGTCTGTACGTGGCAGAAAGACCATCCCGACAGAAATACGGCCCTGAATCCGTAAATCCCCCGCATTATGAATGGCATCTTCAAAGAAGTTCTGCGGGATTTCGACATGAATCCCCGCCCCATCCCCGGTTTTGCCATCGGCATCTACCGCACCGCGATGCCAAATATTACCTAACGCCTCGATACCCGCTTTCACCACGGCACGGCTGGGTTTGCCATCCATCGCTGCGACCAGCCCAACACCGCAAGCATCATGCTCTTGGCGAGGGTCGTACAACCCCTCCAACCGTTGGAGATTCGCCTGATAAGAGGCCACAAAACCCTGCGCCGTCTCGGCTGAAGAGGATGCGCTTTTAGAATGTTTGTAAGAGGCTGACATTAAGCACACTCCCCAACGGATGGTTCTTCACTCACAGAGCAAGCAGAAAGATGCTTCATGATGGCGTCTGCCGCCCCTCGCCCATCACGAATGGCCCACACAACCAAGCTCGCTCCGCGCACAATATCCCCCCCAGCAAACACACCGGGTAGGCTCGTCTCATAGCCACGCTCCCCCACAGCTAATGTCCCCCACGATGTCACCGCTAAGTCTGGCTCTGCCCATAAGGTGGGGAGAGGCTCTGCCTCAAACCCCAAAGCGCAAATCACCATATCGGCTTTAAGGTCTCTCACCTGCTCGGTCGGCTCTACGGCTCGACGGCCTGTCTCATCAGCCGCGCCAAGGCGCATCTCACGCAGCCGCACAGCTTCCACATGCCCATCGCCTAAGAAGGCCTCTGGAGTGAGCATCCATTCAAACCGCGCGCCTTCTTCCTCGGCATTGAGCACTTCTTGGCGAGAGCCGGGCATATTGTCACGATCCCGCCGATACGCGCAGACCACATCTGCCGCCCCTTGCCGAATAGCGGTGCGCATACAATCCATTGCTGTATCACCACCACCTAACACAACAACGCGCTTCCCCCGCGCTGTAAGGCTCTCTGTTGTGGATTCATCACTTTGGGAGGCTTTAAGATAAGGCAGGGCCTCCAGCACATTGGCTAAACCCACACCGGGGGCTTTGACCTGCCGCGCCCGATACACACCTGTCGCTAGAAACACAGCATCATGCTGCTGGCGTAAGATCTCTAACGCAATCGCCCCTTCACCATGCCCAATCGCTTGGCCTAGATGAAAGATAATGCCTTGTGCCTCCAGCAACTTCCAGCGGCGCTCCACCACGCTTTTATCTAGCTTAAAGCCGGGGATGCCGTACATGAGCAACCCGCCGGGCTTCTCCTGCCGCTCATAAACATGCACCTCATACCCCGCCGCGCGCAGCCGCTCGGCACAGGCTAAACCCGCCGGGCCAGAGCCAACAATCCCGATACTCTGCCCTATCTCATGGCGCGGTATGCGTGGTTGCACCCAGCCTTCCTCAAAAGCGGTCTCGGTAATGTGGCGCTCTACCGCCCCGATGGTCACGCTCTTAAAGCCGGGTTGGATAACGCAATTCCCCTCACAAAGGCGATCTTGAGGGCAAATACGCCCGCAAATCTCAGGGAAGCTATTGGTTTGGGAGGACAGCGCATAAGCCTCCTGTAACCGTCCCTCTGTCGCTAAACGCAACCATTCGGGGATGATATTGCCTAACGGGCAATGCACCGTGCAATAAGGGATACCGCATTGCGAACAGCGAGAGGCTTGCTCCCGCGCAGCGTCCGAGCGAAAGCCTTCATAAATCTCCCTAAAATCCCGGCATCTCTCCGCAGCAGGGCGTTTCGTAGGGCGTTTTTGAGACCATTTTACGAATTGCAACATCTGCTCAGCCATTTTACGCCCCATCCCTAAATCCGCATATCGTACCTTTCCCATAAACAAATGAAGGATAGAAAAATAGACAGCATTACTGACTAATTTTCTGCATACCTCTTTCTAAGAACGGCTCTTAATTGGTGCAGTCTGCATAAATAAGTCCGATACGGTCCTTTTTGTGTCTCCTTTACCATCTTGCAAAAAAGACCAGTTCCCCCTAGAAACCTCCTCAAGCCCAGATGGCGGAATTGGTAGACGCGCAGGCTTCAGGTGCCTGTGTCCGCAAGGACGTGGAAGTTCGAGTCTTCTTCTGGGCACCAAGGCTTTCTCCCCGCTTATGTGGGGGGATGTGTTCTCCCCTTAGACAATCCGGTGGTTTTATGAGTACTCCGCACAACGCCATTCATCTTCATGAGGGCGACCTCCCGGACGGATTGGACCTGGGGAAAATTGTCGCGATTGATACCGAGACAATGGGCCTTAACCCTCACCGCGATAGGCTATGTCTTGTCCAACTCTCAAGCGGGGATGGGCAGGCACATCTTGTCCAATTCATCCCGGAGCATCTTGGCGGGCGCGGCTATCATCATTGCCCGAATCTCAAGGCCTTATTGCAAGATGCCTCTGTCACCAAGCTGATGCATTTTGCCCGCTTTGATGTCGCTGTATTGCAGCATTATTTGGGCATCACGCTTAACGCAATCATCTGCACAAAAATCGCCGCACGGCTTGTTTATACATTCACCGATAAGCATGGCCTTGCCTATCTCAGCCGGGAGCTTCTCGGTATTGAGATGTCCAAACAGCAACAAAGCTCCGATTGGGGGAACCCGCATTTAACAGAGGAGCAGCTCCGCTATGCAGCCTCTGATGTGTTGTACCTCCATGCCCTTTGGGAGAAGCTAGAAGCTATGCTCATCCGCGAAGGGCGGCGTGAGCTTGCTCAGGACTGTTATGAGTTTCTGCCCACCCGTGCAAAGCTAGACCTTCTCGGCTATGATGTGTCGGATATTTTTGCTCACCGCGCTTGATACGACTGCTTCATGACCTCTCCCTCCCTCGCAACAGCCTGCCACGCCTTATTGATGGAGCGTCAGGGGCTTGAGCAGCTTGAAGCCGCTTTGCAAGGGCCTATGCAGGTAGGGTTTGAGGCGGCTTTAGAGGCTATCCTCACTATGAAAGGCCGCCTTGTTCTCACAGGGATGGGGAAGTCTGGCCATATTGGGCGCAAAATCAACGCGACCTTAGCCTCCACGGGAACCCCCTCGCTCTTTCTCCATGCTGCTGAGGCAGCACATGGGGACCTCGGCATGGTCGAGCGTGGCGATGTCATCCTCTATCTTTCCAACTCCGGCGAGACGGATGAATTAGCCCCGATTCTCCTTCATGCGACGCGGTTGGGGTTGGTGCAAATTGCCCTCACCAGCAATCCCGATTCTACCCTTGCTCGTGCTGTGCAGATTCCGCTTATCCTCCCACAAGCACCCGAGGCCTGCCCAATGGGCCTAGCCCCTACGACCTCTTGCCTGCTGCAACTCGCTCTGGGTGATGCTCTAGCGATTGCCCTTTTAGGCCGCCGGGGGTTTAATCAAGACGATTTCCACCAACTGCACCCTGCTGGCACATTAGGCGCGCGCTTACGCCCTGTAAGTGACTTTATGCATAGCGGCGATGAGATGCCTCTCGGGCAAGAGACCATGCCGCTGCGTTCTATCATTTTAGAAATGACGCGCAAACGCTTTGGCTGTATCGGTATTTTAGATGAAGCTGGCCGCCTGAGTGGCTTTATCAGCGATGGTGACCTCCGCCCCGCTTTGGAGCGCGACCTTGATGCAACCTGTGCAGCCGATATTATGAATCGCAGCCCGCTCACCACAACAGCACATGCCCGCGCACAGGAGGTGCAACATCTTATGAGCCACCGTCCCACCCCTGTGAGCAGCTTGTTCGTCTTGGATGAAGAGCACCGGCCTCTTGGTATCCTCCATATTCATGACCTTTTACGGGCAGGTCTCTCATGAAGGCTCCCCCTCCTAATCGAGATGATTTTGACCCAGACCGCGCAGCAAAAACGCAGCAACTAGCCCAATTACGGCAAGAGGCCCTCGCGCGCCGGCGCACACCGCCCTCTGCCGCTGCAATGGCCCGCCGCCGCTTATTGTTTAAACGGGCAAAATGGGGGTTGCCGAGTTTTGCATTCCTTATGCTGCTCTGCATTGCTATTTGGCCGGAGATCAATCATCTCATCCACCAAAATAAAGCTATCTTAGAGATGATGCGCCATACCCATACTGATAGCGGTATGATGGAACATGCTATTTATCACGATATTGATTCGCATGAACGGCCCTACACGCTCACCGCGCGCATCGCCCAACAAAGCGAGCATAATCGCATTGATATGACCGACCCCGTGGCAGATATTATGCTCCATAACGGGCAATGGGTCCATGTGAGGGCTGATATAGGGATGTACCTCCAGCATGAGCAAACATTGACCCTAACCGGCCATGTTGTCCTTTATCGCAGTGATGGCTTATTGCTGAATAGCCCTACGGCTGATATCGACCTGCCACAACAAATTGTCGCCACGCATGATTGGGTCCATGCAGAGGGGCCTTTTGGCACACAGGACGCTGAAGGGGCTTTTATGGACCAACAAACAAATACGATTCAGTTCATCGGGGCGGGAAAGACGAATCATTTTGCTGATTTATCGCCCACCCCCTCTTCTCCCAACCCCGTAAAAAGCCCATAAGGAGGGCATGATGCGTTTTTCTGTCCTCTCTCGCTCTTATACTCCTCTGGCAGTGGCCGGGTTAACACTCGCCACCTCCCTTCTTGCAGCTCCTTGCTCTGCTCATGCGGCTGATACTGTCATGCCCGACCAATCACACGGGCAAGTTGTGCATCTCTTTTGGAAGAAGGAGGAGATTTACGACCATAACCGCCAGACCGTTACCCTCACAGGTGGAGCGCGTGCCCAGCGTGGTGATATGACTGTGGATGCAGATACGCTGGTTGGTTATCTCCGCCCCAAACCCCAAAGCGCACAAACTACAGAGAGCGATACGGGGAATATGGAGCTTTACCGTGTAGAGGCCTTTGGGCATGTCCATATCTATAACCTTGTGGACCAAGGATGGGGGGATCACGGGCTTTATGATGTCGATAAAGGCGTCATGCTGATGACTGGCAAAGCCATGAAGTTCACAAGCCCGCGCCATCTCCTCACCGCACGCGACCTTGTGGAATATTACCCCCATACGCGCGTCTCCATCGGCTGGGGGGATGCTACTGTCAATACGAGTGACGGCAAACGCATCACCGCCGATATTATGCAAGCTTTTGAACTCACTGATGCCCAGAAGGCGGCTAACCGTGCCAGCCAAAAGGGGCAGAGTGCTAACAATTCTGACCAACAAGACACAAACCTAGACCGCGCTTACGGTTGGGGGCATGTCATTGTCCGTACCGAGCGACAAACTGCCACAGGGGACCGAGGGGTTTATCTAGCTGGGCCGCAACTTGCCCGTATGGTGGGTAATGTGCATGTCACCCAAGGGCAGAACCAAAATAACGGCTCCCAAGCAATTGTGGACTTTAAAACGGGCGTCTCCCACATGCTCTCTGGCTCTAGCGACCCTGTACAGGGCCTAATTGTCCCTAATGAGACCAAGCAATGACTAATACCGACCTTATCAGCGAGACCCCCGGCTTAGCCGCACATGGCATTGCCAAAAGCTATAAAAAGCGCACTGTTGTGCATGATGTTTCCCTCCATGTGCAACGGGGTGAGGCTGTGGGGCTGCTTGGCCCGAATGGGGCAGGGAAAACCACCAGCTTTTACATGATTGTTGGTCTTGTGCAGGCCGATATGGGCAGCATCACCCTTGATGGTGCTGATATTACCCCCCTCCCCATGTATCGCCGGGCACGCTTAGGCGTTGGCTATCTCCCCCAAGAAGCCAGCATCTTCCGTGGGTTAAATGTTGAGCAGAATATTCTTGTCGCGCTCGAAGCAGTAGAGAAAGACCGTGACAAACGCCACGCTATGCTAGATGGCCTGCTTGCAGAGTTTGGTATTACACGGCTGCGGCGGTCCCCTGCACTTGCTCTATCAGGGGGTGAGCGGCGGCGGCTAGAAATCGCCCGCGCTCTTGCTAGCCAGCCTAATTATATCCTCCTAGATGAGCCTCTAGCGGGGATTGACCCTATTGCGGTAAGTGAGATTCGTGACCTTGTTTCGCACCTAAAAGACCGCGGCATTGGCGTGCTGATTACCGACCATAATGTCCGCGAAACATTGGAGGTGATTGACCGCGCTTATATTCTTCATAGCGGGCGCGTCTTAATGGAGGGCACGCCAGAAGCCATCGTTGCTCACGAGGATGTACGCCGCGTTTATCTGGGGGAGAATTTCTCCCTCTAGCCTCAACGCTATTGCAGAAAAGTTGGTACCATATCTTGCTCGAGGATAGCATCAACCGCGCTGGCTTCATCCTCCGCAATCGCTACGGGCGTGCCATCAGCGGCATAAATCGCCACGATTGAGGCTCCCTCATAAGAGATCTGGCGTAAATAAGCGATCTCTGTCAGGCCCCAATTCCGCAGCTCCGTACCCGTCATCGCACGGGCACGGTCCTGCATTGCTTCCACAACAGCCAGTGCAGACGTCCCCTTTTTACTCTCGCCCAAACGGCCCCTCCTCCATAATGGGAGAAAGATCACGCGCTGGGCTCACATCTTCCCGGCGGGCTATATCGGGCATTGCTGTTGAGGCTTCAGCACTGCCTTGTTGGATGGTGATGTGCTTTATCCGCACTTCTGGCTCTGGGCGGTGGAGGTCGATATGCAGCAAGCCATTATCAAGCCACGCCCCGGCAATCTCAATGCCTTCTGCCAAGACAAAGGCTTTATGGAACTGCCGCGCTGCAATCCCACGATGGATGAACACGCGGCCCTGCGCGTCATCAGCTTGGCGACCACGGATGACGAGCTGATTATCCTCTTGGGTAATCTGCAAATCATCCATCACAAACCCTGCCACAGCAAGGGTAATCCGCAAAGCCGTACGGCTTAACTGCTCGATATTATACGGCGGGTAACCGTCTGATGCTGTTTTTGAAGCACGCTCAAGCATTTGTTCCAAATGGTCAAACCCCAAAAACATGGGGGATGTAAAAAGACGTCCTGACGACATAAGCGAACCTGCCTCCTCAAGGAGCGAGACGTGATAACAAGCAGGCGACCCTACCAAAGGCATCCCCCACGCTGCATGATATGATAATCCATCCCCTAAGATGCAAGCCCTCCCTCATTAAGCATAAAAAGAAGACGCTGGAATTAACACCGCCCAGCCGCTAACATAGCCGTATGAAAGACTTAGATTTTCTTGATCATCTTGATGATATAGCCCCAACGTCAATTCTTGTTGCGCCGCAACCTGTTCTCAGCCGTGTCGCCCATGAGGTACGACCGGAAGATATGGCCGGAATTCGTGAGGCTCTGCCGGGGATGTTCTCGGCTATGTATAAGGCCCCCGGTATTGGCCTTGCGGCCCCACAAGTGGGCCTAAGCCAACGCTTTGTCCTTGTCGATGTTGCTCGCGAAGATGAACCGCGTGACCCGATGGTCCTCATCAATCCAGAAATCATCGATTCTGCTGAGACACTTGCCGCGCGGGAGGAAGGCTGCCTCTCCCTCCCTAACCAATATGCGGAGGTTATCCGCCCGGAATCCATCCGTGTGCGCTATCGTAATTTAGCTGGTGAGACTATTGAGCAAGAGGCCTCGGGCTTGCTGGCCACCTGTATCCAGCATGAGATTGACCATCTCGATGGTATTTTATTTGTGGACCATCTTTCCTCGCTAAAACGCAATATGATTATGCGGCGTCTAGCGAAGGAACAAAAACGGAGACGATAAACCCATGCGCCTCATCTTCATGGGGTCGCCGGATTTTGCCGTCCCTGCCCTTCATGCGCTTATAAAAGCGGGCCATGATATTGTGGCCGTCTATACCCAGCCCCCACGCCCTGCAGGCCGGGGGAAGTCATTGCGCCGGCAACCCGTGCATGAGGCCGCAGATGCGCTCAACATTCCTGTTCGCACCCCAGAAAGACTGCGCCATAATGAGGAAGAGCTGGCTATCTTCCAATCCTTCAACGCAGATGCGGCGATTGTGGCGGCCTATGGGTTGCTTCTTCCAGAGGCGATTCTTAATGCTCCCCGCCTTGGGTGCTTAAATATTCATGCCAGCCTCCTGCCACGTTGGCGGGGGGCTTCGCCCATTCAATCAGCCATTCGCGCTGGGGATGAAAAAAGCGGCGTCTGCATTATGCAGATGGATAAAGGGCTTGATACGGGGGCGGTCATTCTCTCCGAGGCCACACCCATCACCCCCACGGATACCGCTGGGAGCTTGCATGATAAATTAGCGGAGAGTGGTGGGCGTTTAATCGTCCGTGCTTTAGCCGAGCACCCCACCCCTCGCCCGCAAGATGATGCCCAAAGCTGCTACGCTCCGCGCTTAGAACGCAAAGATGGGCATATCGATTGGACACGCCCCGCCCATGAGATTGAGCGGCAAATCCGGGCCTTTATCCCTTGGCCGGGAAGCTATGCCTTATTGGATGAGCAAAGCTATCGCATTGGGGCCGTAACGCTAGTGGATGACGCCGAAGCCACTGCTCTCACCGCTGCATCCCCTATACCGGGCACCATATTGGATGACGCTTTAACCATTGCGTGCGGGCAAGGCTGTTTGCGTATTGAGCAAATTCAAAAACCGGGGCGAGCCATGATGGCACGAGACGCCTTCCTCCGCGGTACCACGCTTAGCAAAGGGACCCGCTTTGTTTGATGCTGCTCCCCCCGGTATTAGCCGCTGGGCTATTCGTGTTGAGTTTGATGGACGGCCCTTTGTAGGCTGGCAGCGGCAAAAGAGCGGCCTTTCCGTCCAACAACTGATTGAAGAAGCTGCGCAGCATCTCACACAGGGCCGCAAGGTCAGCAGCGTAACGGCAGGGCGGACGGATTCGGGCGTGCATGCAGCGGGGCTTGTCGCGCATTTAGACTTCCCAGAAGATGCCCCGCTCAGCCGCAAAGCTGTGCGTGATGCGCTGGGCTATCACCTCAAACCCCATCCTATCTCCATCTTAGAGGCTGCCCCCGCACCAGATGGATGGAATGCCCGCTTCTCTGCAACATGGCGGCGATATCGCTACACCATCCTCAACCGCCCGGCTCGGCCTGCGATGCAGGAAGGCTTTGTCTGGCATATTCGCGCCCCGCTCGATATTGAGGCGATGCAGGCGGGGGCCAATCACCTCCTCGGCAGTCACGATTTTACATCCTTCCGTGCTGTCGCTTGCCAAGCGCGTGATGCCCTCCGCACCTTGGATGAGCTGACCATCACACGCTCGGGAGAGGCTGTGTATATTGATACACAAGCACGCTCTTTTCTCCATCATCAAGTCCGCAATATGGTGGGAACGTTAGCGTTAGTTGGCCATCATCAATGGTCCCCCGAGCGTGTAAAAACAGCCTTAGAGGCCCGTAATCGCTGCAAAGCAGGCCCTACGGCTCCACCTGATGGGCTATGCCTGATGGATGTTGGCTATCCTGATAATCCCTTCGTAACCAAAATGGGCTAATATCGTCACGCTATTCTGGAGGGGTATATATTTTGTCCAAGCCTATACCATCCCGCACTATCACCATTCTGGGCGACCTGCTTTTAGACCAATATATTAGCGGGGAGGTCAATCGCATCTCCCCAGAGGCCCCCGTCCCCGTCTTATTGCACACGCAAGAGCGTGTAACCCCCGGTGGGGCCGCAAATGTCGCGGTGAATGCAGCGGCTCTTGGCCATCCGGTCCATCTCATCGGGGTTGTAGGCAAGGACCCTGCAGCAGAAACACTCCGTCAGGCCCTAGCACAATGGTCGGACATCACCTTAACGGGCCTTATTACCGACCCTCACTGGACAACCATTACCAAAACCCGTGTTCTTAGCGGGCGACAACAAATTGTGCGCTTAGACCAAGAGAAACTGACCCCCTTCCCCCGTGCGATTGAAGATGCCCTCATTGCTGCAACGCTCACCGCGTTAGAGACGAGCCGCATCCTCATTTGCTCCGACTACGCCAAGGGTGTGCTGTCTGATTATGTGCTGCAAAATGTTATTGCCGCCGCTCGCGCACGGGACATTCCTATCTTAGTGGACCCTAAACGGGCTGATATATCCGCCTATCGCGGGGCAAGCCTTTTAACACCCAACCGTCAAGAATTGCGCACCGCGTTAAAAACCGCCTCTATCCACCCCCTTACTGGGCATGAATGGGCCTTAGATAATGATGCAGAGATTGAGCAAGCCTGCACAGCCATAGCCCCTCTTACAGGTAGCGATATCCTCCTCACACGCTCCGAGAAAGGAATGACCCTCTGGCAGCAAGAGGCCGCCCCCCTCCATTGCCAAGCTCATCCTTCAGAGGTGTATGATGTCTCTGGCGCGGGCGATACGGTCATCGCCACAATCGCCTGCGCGTTGGCCGATGGTCATGCCCTCCCCAGTGCGGTCACTATGGCTACTACAGCCGCTGCTATTGCGGTGAGCAAATTAGGCACAGCCTATGTGACGCATGAGGAATTACGCCAACATCTCCTCGCGGAAATTGCCGATAATGGCTCCTACCTTCCCCTTGCTGATGCTTGTGCCATTGTGGAGACGTGGAAGCGTCATGGGGCTTCAGTCGTCTTTACGAATGGCTGTTTTGACCTGCTCCATCCCGGCCATGTTGCCCTTGTGCAATATGCTGCAGGGCAAGGTGATAAACTCATTGTAGCCCTCAATAGCGATGCTTCTATCAAACGGCTCAAAGGTCCACGGCGGCCTTTGCAGCATGAGCAAGCCCGCGCAACGGTTATACGCGCCCTACGCCATGTCGATCTTGTTGTTCTATTTGATGAGGACACCCCCCTTGAGACCATTACCGCCCTTAAACCGGACATCATCGTTAAAGGGGCTGATTACAAAGAGGATGAAGTCGTGGGGGGAGATTTCATCAAGGCCTATGGCGGGCGAGTCTGCCTTGCTCCGCTGTTAGATGGCCATTCCACAAGCCATATCGTCAAAACCATGGATGATACGCACCCTTTAAAGGACGTTCCCTAATGTCGTCTCTCACAACAGAGCAAACACAATGGCACGCATGGTTATGCCAAAAGGCCCTGCCCCTCTGGGACCAAGCTGGTTTTGATGAACAAGCTGGCTTGTATCACGAACGCCTCACCTTTGCAGGAGCTCCCATCCCCCTCCCTCATCGCCGTTTGATGGTCCAAGCACGTCAGGTTGCGACTTATTGCCAAGCGGCTTTAAACGGCCATTATAAGGCAGGAGAACGCGCTTTGGCCTGTTTGGCACAACTCACTAAACGCTATCATCGTGCTGATGGTCAAGCGGGATGGGTCTTTGCTTTAGGGCCGGACCTTGCCCCCTCTGACACCAAGCGCGACCTTTACGGCCATGCTTTCATCCTCTTTGCCCATGGATGGGCCTATCGCCTTAGCGGGGATACAGCCCTCCTTACCATAGCTGAGAAAAGCCTTGCTGAGATTGATGCCCTCTTTCCATCCCCTCAAGGGGGGTATCGTGACGCTATTCCTGCCCTCTCTGAGCGACATTCCCAAAACCCGCATATGCATCTTCTGGAAGCCTGCCTGACCCTTTTTGAGGTCTCACAAAGGGAGGTTTTTCTCCATCATGCAGAAGCTATTCTGGCTCTGGCCCTGCGCGCCTTCATCCCCCAAGGGACAGATGCGCTGTTAGAGTTCTTTACCCCCGCTTGGACGCCAGAAGAACCCTATGGGCGCAATCGTGTCGAACCCGGCCATCAAGCCGAATGGTGCTGGCTGTTAGGAGAGTATCATCGCCTTGCCCCAGCAGGTGCGCACGCCACTGCTGCACGCAAGGCCCAACATAAGCTCTATGACCGCCTCCACCAAACCGTTCCCGGCCCGCTCCTGCCCGATGCGTTATATGATGATGGTACCCTACTAGAGGCCACAACACGCATCTGGCCCCAAACGGAGATGATGCGTCTGCTCGCTCAACACGCGCCTGCTGAGCCTGCTACGCGGTATCAACGTCTATGTCGTATGAGCCAGTTGTTCTTCACCCAATACGCGCCTGCTACGCTCTTTGGTGGGTGGATTGACCGGCTAGATGAAGCAGGCAACAGCGCAACGGACCATATGCCCGCTAGCAGCTTGTATCATATCTATAGCGCGGGGCAGGCTATCCTTAACGCCCCACCCGCTTAAACACCAAAACGCTGCATGAACTCCCCGTAAATCTGGGTGAGCTCCTCCAATGAAGCGAGGGAGACATGCTCATCACATTTATGCATCGTTGCCCCCACGAGACCGAACTCCGCCACAGGGCAGCAATACGTGATAAAACGGGCATCGGACGTGCCCCCGCCAGTATCGAGCTTCGGCATCCGCCCTGTTACAGCCTCCACCGCTTGGGAGAGATGCTCTACCTCCGCCCCCGCTATAGTGCGAAAGGCTTCCCCACTGATGGAGACATCCACCGTGCCATGCGCTGTATGGCACGCCACAACATCCTCTATCCAGCCCGAAAGACTTTCCCCCGTATGGAGGTCATTAAAGCGAATATTCACCCGCGCTTGTGCCGTAGCGGGTATCACATTCGTTGCAGAATTACCGACATCAATGCTGGTAATTTGCAAAGATGAGGGCGCGAACCACTCATTGCCTTGGTCCAGCACACGCGCTGTTAGGTCACTTAAAATCTTCACAAGCCGATGGGTGGGGTTATCTGCCAAATGTGGATAGGCCACATGCCCCTGCACCCCACGCACCGTGATGACGGCATTCATGCTGCCACGACGGCCAATCTTAATCACCTCACCCATCTCTGTTGGGTTGGTCGGCTCACCCAGGAGGCAGAAATCAGGCTGTTCCCCTTGCTCTTTCATCCACTCCAACACGGAGCGTGTGCCGTAATGCGCGGGGCCTTCCTCATCCCCTGTAATCAGGAAGGCAAGGCTTCCTTTAAGAGGCCCGGCTTCCAGCCGGCGCGCTACAGAGGCCAGAGCGGCCGCTACACCGCCTTTCATATCCGCTGTACCACGGCCATAAATACGACCCTCGCGCACCTCCCCCGCAAATGGGTCGCTGCTCCACCCCTCACCGGGGGGCACAACATCTGTATGACCAGCAAAGCAAAGGCAGGGACGCCCCTCCCCTAACCGCGCATAAAGATTGGGGGTCTCCTCCCCCTTAGGGCCAAAGGCCAACCTTGTGACGGTAAAGCCCATCATCTCCAACGCCTCTGCCACGACGCCCAAAGCTCCGTCATCAGCCGGGGTGACAGAACGACAACGAAGAAGGGCCTGCAAAAGGGCAAGCGGGTCCCGCAGGGAAGATGACAGGCTCATAAGGTCACTCAGTCACGCAAGAGCTCATTGATGGATGTTTTAGAACGCGTCCGCTCATCCACACGCTTCACAATGACCGCGCAAGCTAAGGACGGTCCACCCGGTGTCTTGGGTGGCAATGTACCCGGCACAACAACAGAGTAAGCCGGGACACGGCCCATATGAATCTCACCTGTTGTGCGATCCACAATCTTCGTGGAGGCCCCAAGGAAAACCCCCATGGAGAGAACAGAACCACGCTCAACCACGACGCCCTCAGCCACCTCAGAGCGTGCGCCGATGAAGCAATCATCCCCAATAATCACCGGTGCGGCTTGGAGGGGTTCCAGCACCCCGCCAATCCCTGCCCCACCACTAATGTGGCAGTTCTTCCCAATTTGAGCGCAGGAGCCCACTGTGGCCCATGTATCAACCATTGTGCCGCTTTCCACACGGGCACCGAGATTAACGAAGCTGGGCATCAAAACCACACCCGGCGCAATATAAGCCGAACGCCGTACAACAGCCCCCGGTACAGCGCGGAAGCCTGCTTTCTCGAACTCAGCCTTGCCCCAACCAGCAAATTTGAGCGGCACTTTATCAAAGCCCGGGGCACCACCACAGCCATGAGCCATAGGCTCGGACTCATAAAGACGGAAGGACATAAGAACGGCCTTCTTCAGCCATTCATGAACAATACGCTCCTCGCCCTTTTGCTCTGCAACACGGAAGGTCCCGTTATCCAACCCGGCCAGAGCAGCCTCTACGACATCGCGCGCCTCCCCTTTGGTTTGAGGAGAGAGGCTTGCACGGTCCTCCCACAAAGTTTCTACATGCTTACGCAGCGTTGCGTGGTCCATAATTCATTCCTTTTTAACAACCATCATGAGGGCAAATAGCGTGCCCTTTTCCTCATTCTGCCGTGATGAGCGTGCCCGGTCCAGCGCGGGTAAACAACTCTAGCAAGCATGTATGAGGCACGCGACCATCCAAAATAACCGCAGCCTTAGCCCCTGCTTGCACGGCTTTAAGGCATGTCTCCACCTTCGGAATCATCCCGCCTGTGATATGCCCCTCTTTAATAAGCCGACGTGCCTCTGCTGCGGTAAGCTCCTCAATGCGCTTACCATGCTCATCCAAAACACCGGGCACATCGGTCAGCATCAATAGACGAGAGGCCCGCACAGCCCCCGCTACGGCCCCGGCGGCTGTATCGGCATTAATGTTATAAATCTCGCCTTCCTTACCGGCCCCTAAAGGAGCGACAACGGGAATCAACCCCGCTCCTAAAAGCGCATAAAGAACGCGCGGCTCCACCCGCACAGGCGTGCCGACAAAGCCGAGGTCTATAGCCTCCTGATGGGCCGCATCACCCCGACGATAATGGACTAACCGCTCGGCCTGAATCAAACGCCCATCCCGGCCGGAAATCCCAACGGCCAAGGCCCCTGCATGGCTGATAAGGTCTGCCACTTGCTTATTGACCGTACCGGAGAGGACCATCTCGATGACATCAATCATCTCACGGTCTGTCACGCGCAGCCCGTCTACGAACTGGGATTCAACCCCCAGACGCTTCATCATAGCGTTAATTTGTGGCCCCCCGCCATGCACCACGATGGGGTTAATCCCCACAAGCTTGAGCAAGGCAATATCGCGCCCAAATGTCGCGGCAAGGTCATTCTCAACCATTGCATGGCCGCCATATTTCACCACGATAGTATCACCGGCATAGCGGCGCAGATAAGGCAAAGCCCCTGCAAGAATAGCCGCTTGCTCTTGCTCGCTTAATTTATCGGACGCCAGAAATTCTTCTGGGAGTGGCATAGGAGGGGAAGATGAAGAAGACATGACCATTCACTCTCAGACACTATTTTTCAAGGACGCCCAATAGCGGGTTCAGCAAACTGCGCTATTATGCCACGCAATTCCGCAATACCCAACGCAGTTGTACTACTTGTCGCCACAATATGGGGGAAGGCTGCCGCATGGCTTTTCGCCAAGGCTTCCACTTCCTTCACACGCTCTGTTAGAGCCGTGGGGGATAAAGCATCGCATTTTGTCAGCACGATTTGAAAGACAACCGCCGCTTTATCCAAAAGGGCACAGACCTCTTTATCAGAGGCCTTAAGGCCAACCCGGCCATCAATCAGCAAAATCACACGGGCCAGATTCGGACGGCCACGCAAATAGGCGAACATCGTCCTCTGCCAATCTTCCTTCACCGCTTTGGAGGCTTTAGCAAAGCCATAACCCGGCATATCCACCAAAGAAAGACGCCCGCCGAGGTCGAAGAAATTAAGCTGCTTTGTCCGCCCCGGCTCTGATGAGGCACGGGCCAAAGCCCGCCGCCCCGTCAAAGCGTTAATGATGCTGGATTTGCCTACATTAGAGCGTCCTGCAAACGCCACCTCTGCCCGCTCTGGCGGGGGAAGCTGCTCGATCGTCTGCGCGCCGAAGAAGAAGTTACAAGGGCCTGCAAAAAGCCGCCGACCCTCCTCAAGTTCTTCCTCACTCAGAGCAGGGATATGATGTGGCATCACGGCTCGTTCTTCTTGCCAAAGCGTTTACGCAAAGCGCGCCCGCCCAGCTTCATCAACGGTACAGGCAGGGCCGTCCGCCGCTCGATATAATGCTGCTGGAGGAAGGTCAGCACGTTGTTCCATGTATAATAAACCAGCAGGCCAGCAGGAAAGCTCGACATCACAAAGACATACACCACCGGCATGAATTGCATAATCCGTGCCTGTGCTGGGTCCATCTGAATCATGCTATGCTTTTGCAACAGCCAAAAGGTAATACCCAATGCCGCTCCCCAGATGCTGAGATGCAAGAAGGAGACAATATGGGTTGGGTCAAACGGCAAGAGACCAAACAAGTTAAACAGATTTGTTGGGTCTGGGACGGAGAGGTCCTTAATCCACCCAAAGAAGGGCGCGTGCCGCTCATCAATGCTCAGATTCAGCATCTTATACAAGCAGAAGAAGATAGGGGCTTGGATAAGCATCGGCAAACAGCCCCCAACCGGGTTAATTTGCTCCTCCTTATACAAGGCCATGACCTTCTGATTCATCGTCACCGGGTCATCTTTATATTTCTGCCGTAGCTCCGTGACTTTAGGGGCCACGAGCCGCATACGTGCTGATGATTGTGCCGCTTTAGACGCCAAGGGAAAGAGAAGAATCTTCACCAACAGCGTTAGAGCCATCAACGCAAGGCCGAAATTGCCGATATGGGCATAAAGCCAATGCAGCAAGAAAAGGATCGGCTTATTAAGATAGGAGAAGGCACTCCAGCCAAAATCAATACTATCATCAAAGCGCGCTAGACCTAGTTTACGGTCATAATAACGCAATAATCCGGGCTCTTTCGCACCAGCAAACAGGTAACTCCCCTGCCCTAACCGCGCACCATCCTGAATGACCATCGGCTCTTGCGGCATAAAGGTTACACGATAAGAACCTGCCCCCTCTGGAACGTAACTCTCTTGCAGACGAACCGGCAAAGCAGGATCCGCCCCTACGGCGGTTAACCAATATTTATCGGTAATACCGCCCCATCCACCTTTGCCTGTGGCCTCCCAGGCGACATGCCCCGGCTTGTCGGCCCCTTTGCGAATATCTTTATAATCATTCCGTGTCAGGTCACGTTCCATGACGGAAACGGGACCTTCAAACTCTGTCAAAGAACCGGTATTTTCAGGCAAATAATCACGCTGCACGCGTTGAAAAGGATAAAGCGAGATAGGCTGGCCAGAGTGATTCTCCACCTCCTGTCGCACTGTCACCATATAGTGGCGGTCCTGCGCTAAATGGATGATAAAGCGCACATTCGCGCCATTATCCCAATAAAGCGTCACGGGTTGCTCTGGGGTAAGAGCCTCCTGCTCGCCATCAACTTGCCAGAGAGAATGCTCATCTGGCACACGGGTTTTGTCCCCCGCAGCATTCTGCCAACCTAACACAAGATAATTCGGTGCTTTGCTGCCCGCTTTATCCAGCAACCGCACGAGCGGACTATCATGAGCAATGGTCTCACGATAGCGCGTTAGCTCCAAATCATCCAACCGCGCCCCACGCAGATTGAAAGAGCCTTGCACGTCAGGACTCCGCACCGCTAAGCGATGCTCTTTATGGTCATCCTGTGCTACTTCTGCCGTTGCTACAGGCGCTGTGGGCATTGTAGCAGCGGGAGGCTGACTTGCCGTAACAGAGGCAGGGCTTTGCGGAGGCGTATTATCCGCCTTATGCCCCTTCTGCGGTACAAGAAAATTAAAGCCGATCAGAATTAACGCTGATAAGCCAAAAGCGAGGATAAATCGTTTGCTACTTTCCATCGGGCTGGAGCCGCTCTTTCATTTACTGGAAGGGTAGATGGCCCTTCACTGGCGTAAAATCATCCCTAAAACAATAGCCGTAGCCTGTTTTTTACACGCACTGCCCTACCCCAAAGATGAGTGCAGAGCAACATCGTCTTTGTATCTGCGCACTTCAGGGCGGATAATCTACCCCTCCGGGATGAAAGGGATGACATTTTAAAATACGGCATACCGTCAACCACAAACCGCGCCATGGCCCGTATCGGCGGATCGATTCCTCCCCATACGCGCTACAGGACGGATAAAAACGACACCGCCCTCCCATAAGAGGACCAAGCAAAAGCTGGTACAGTTTTATCAACCCTACCAAAAAGGCAGCAAATACCTGCCTCACCTCCCTTTGCTCTCCAAGGCGCGGAAAACTTTACGAACATCATCTTTTAAGAGAGAGAAAGGCCGCTGCCTCGTTGCGGCACGGCCTATCAAAACCACATCACCAGAAGGAGGACAGCCCCCCTCCTTTACCACCACACGCAAAGCCTCGCGCAGGCGGCGGCGGGTACGATTGCGCACAACGGAATTACCGACCTTCTTCGTCACGGTAAAACCAGCCCGTACCCCTGCACCCCCCTCTCGCGGCAAAACTTGCCCAATAAGACCGGGGGATACGACCTTCTGCCCCTTACGGGCCAGATGCAAAAACTGTGACCGCTTCTTAAGACGGTCAAGCGGCTGCATAATTAAGCAGAAAGCTTCTTGCGGCCTTTTGCACGGCGATTAGCCAGCACGCGACGCCCGCCAACAGTAGCAGAGCGTGTACGGAAGCCATGGCGACGCTTACGAACCAGACGGGAAGGCTGATATGTGCGCTTCATTCTTTCTATCCTCTAATCTTTAGAACATACCCTTTTAAAGGCATGCCTTAGAACAGGACGCACCTAAGAACGCCCCTCCACTTAGGGGTGGCTTTTAAGGGGCTGGCCCTGCTCTGTCAATCCTACAATGCCCACTCGTTTCTTATAAGGCACTAGGACTTAGGCTAGCTTAGGCGCATCAGCCTTCTCAATTAACTCGACCTTATAGCCATCTGGGTCTTGTACAAAAGCAATCACAATGCCTGTATTGCCCATAGGCCCGGCCTCACGCGTAACGCGCCCACCCCCTTGGCGGACAACCTCCACCGCAGCGGCAACATCTGGCACTCCAATAGCAAAATGCCCAAAGCCCGTGCCGTGAGTATAATCTTCTGTTTGGTCCCAATTATAAGTGAACTCAATTTCCGCTTCACCATGCTCATTACCGCCATAGCCAATATAAACCAGTGTAAAACGGCCCTCTGGCACTTCCAGGCGGCGTAATTCCCGCATGCCTAGCAATCGATAAAAGCCTAAGCTCCGGTCGAGATCTCGTACACGTACCATCGTATGGAGATAAACGCTCATATGTCTCTCTTCCTAATCTCCTGAGGGACTCTCCTCCCCCAATCCATAAAAAAATAATCCTAAACGGTCTGCCTCTTCTATACAGCGATCCGCATCCAGCACCAAGGTTAGTTCTGGCAAGAAGGCCACGCCACGCAACCCGGCCTCTGCAATATTAACAAGCGTTGTCGGACCGATTGTTGGCATATCAGCACGCAGCTCTTGCCCCGCTTTAGGCATTTTGACGAGCACCCCGCCCGCCCCTTCCTGCCGCAAAGCCGCACAACGCTGGAGCATCGCATCTGTCCCCTCCAGAGCTTCTACCGCCAAAGTCAACCCCTGCTGAACAACGCAGCCTTGCCCAATATCCAGCGGCCCCATCACAGATAAAATATGCACCGCCTGCTTTATATCCGCTAATGCTTGTTCATCAGGCTGAATCCTACCCCATGCCCCCTTTTGACAACATGACGGTGTGAGAAACTCATGCGCCCCACGGATGCGAAAGCCTTCCTCCTCCAACAAGCGCACAATCGCGGCAAGGAGGCCATCATCCCCTGCAAAGAGGGCACGGCCTAACCGGCCTATCAAGCGCATCCCCTCTGCATCAGGCCGTAAAGCCCGCCATGAGGGCCGCTTAACTGGGCCTATCAAAACAAGTTCACGGCAGTGCTGCGCCCTTAAAGCACGCAGAATCGTCCCCGCAGCCCCAAGCCGCATAACCGCATGGGGGTAAGGCCTAAGCAACGCCTCATCTACAAAACCTTGAAAACCGATCAAAAACGGCTCACGCCCTTGCTGACGCACGGACGCTGCAACGCGAGCAGGCAAGGGACCACCACCGGCTAAAATCCCAACCCGCTCTTGCTGGCTCACCCCTCATCATCCTTTTCCCACGCTGCGCCCCGCCCTGGGCGGGTCAAGCCGCGACGCGTTGGGGACTCCATAAAGCGGAGCATCTCCGCCACACGCGCAATATGCCCATATTTCTGCCGGACAACACTGACACGCTCTCCCAAGACAGTCTCACCACCAGAAGCACGAGGATATAATTCCCGAAAAGCAAGACGCATTTGTTGAATCTCACCAGCTTCCACCCCCGCACGTTTCAGCCCTACCCAATTAAGCCCTACGAGACGAGCGCGGTTGCCTAAAACACTCCCATAGGGGATGACATCCATCTCCACACCGCATAGCCCCCCCACAACGGCCCCACGGCCGATACGGACAAACTGATGCAACGCAGCAGAGCCCATAATGCGTGCCTGCTCCCCAATAGTAACGTGACCGCCCATCACCACATTATTGACGATGATAACGCCATCACCCAACACACAATCATGCGCGATATGGGCGTTAGCCATAATGAGACAATCCCGCCCGATATAGGTCTCTCCCGCGCCTTGGGCGGTACCACGATGGATTGTGACACTCTCTCGCACGATGGTTCGCGCCCCGATATGGCAGCGTGTCGGCTCGTTTTTATATTTTAAATCCTGTGGAGGGTACCCCACCGTTGTGAAAGGATAAACCTCTACCCCATCCTCCAGAACGGTATGGCCTTCTACCATAACAGAAGCATGCAACCGGACATGATCCCCCAGACGTACATGCGGACCGACCACACACCAAGGGCCAATAAACACCCCCTGGCCCAAGGAGGCTTGCGGGTCCACAAGAGCCGTTGGGTGAATCTCCGTCTCTTTAGGGAGATGTCCCGGTGCTGGCATCAACGTTAATCCACAATCATCGCACTAAACGATGCCTCAGCAACAACCACGCCATCAACCTTCGCTACACCACGGAAACGCCACACCGTCCCACGCGCGCGCTCCTTGTTAACATAAATGCGCAGTTGATCCCCCGGCCCAACAGGACGGCGGAACTTCGCGTTCTCCACCGTCATGAAATAGACCAACTTCCCCTCGAAAGCCTTCCCGAGCGTTAACACAACCAAGGTTGCCGCTGTTTGTGCCATCGCCTCAATAATAAGCACACCTGGCATGACAGGACGTGCCGGGAAATGCCCTTGGAAGAAAGGCTCGTTCACCGTTACATTTTTAATGCCAACTGCCGATTCCGCAGCCTTGATATCCTCCATCTTGTCTAACAAGAGGAACGGATAACGATGCGGAATCGCCTTCATAATCTGCATCACATCTACGCTCTCAGGCACGTGATGTGTTTGCTCAGTCGCCTCTCCCACCTATCTCATCTCCTGGCTTTCATGTGATAGAACGCAATCAGCCTCCCATCTACCAGGTGAGAGGCGCAATGTTCGCTTCTTCTACCAAAGAAATGCCAAAACACCAATCGGGGAATATCATTTCCGAGAGAGCTTCCTTAATGTTGCCACATTACGAAAAAACTCTCGAAACGGCATCGCCGGACTACCAATCACATCCGCACCGGCATCCACATCATTCATAACACCGCATTGCGCACCAATCCGCGCTTTACGGCCAATATGGATATGACCAATTAGGCCCGCCTGTGCCGCAATCGTCACAAAATCCTCAATAACGGTAGAGCCAGAGACACCAGCCTGCGACACAACGATGCAACAACGACCCAGCTGCGCGTTATGACCTATCTGCACCAGATTATCGATGCGTGTCCCCGCCCCAATCACCGTATCACGCATTGAGCCACGATCAATGGTTGAGTTCGCCCCCACTTCCACCCCATCACCCAGCACAACACGGCCTAGCTGCGGTACGGTTTCAAACCCTTCTGGCCCAACGGCAAAGCCAAAACCATCTTGGCCAATCCGCGCACCAGGATACAAAACCACGCGTTCTCCCAATAAGGCATGGCTAAGCGAAACATGCGCCCCAATCCGACACCCTGCCCCTATAACAACATGGTCCCCTACCGAGGCATGTGCGCCGATCACACAGCCATCACCAAGGCTCACCCCATCGCCAATAACGGCAAAAGGTCCGATCTCCACTTGCTTACCGATTTTGACATCTTGGCCAATAACAGCCGTCGGATGGCACTTAGCCTGCACCGGCGGGGCAGGATGAAATAAGCGCGCAACACGGGCCCAAAGCAAATAGGGCTCGCGGCTTATCAGAGCGGTACAGCCTTTGGGGACTTTATCAACAAAAGCAGGCCCTAGCACGACCAGCCCGGCCCCCGTTGTCTCCAACAATGGGAGATAACGACGATTATCACAAAAACTAACATGCTGCGGCCCTGCCGCATGGAGAGGGGCAACCCCCTCAAATAATGTCTCCGCCGTAGCAGGGCCCAAAGCTTCCGCCCCTGTGACCTCCAACAATCGTGCTAAAGAGAAAGGCCCTGAACGCGTAAAAAAACGAGAATCACCTGGTAGTTGACTCTGCTGCCCTTCCCGCGTCATACCCGCGCCCCCCTTTAATTAGTGACGCCGTACGACAGAGCCCGCCCCCGGTGCCTGCGCTGTCGCAGCTGGCTGTTGGGCCGCTTGCATCAGGCGTTCTTCATCCGCCGTAGTAGGCATTTTCCCTGACTTTGCCAGGACTTCCGGGTCCACACCATCGGCAGGGATAAAGACATGAGGCAGCACTTTATTCAAACGATCTGCCACTTCCTCCGTAATATCCTGGCCATCTACATGCAAGACCGCCTGCTCAGCATGAAGAATCAGATTCATACCATGTGCAGCAGCCACTTTTGCAATAATGCCATCGCGTTGTTCCAACACGCGTTCAATCTGATGGAAAGCAACCTGATACGCTTCCTGAATAATCCGCGCCTGATTGCTGAAATCACGCTGATCTTTTGCCCTGCGCTCTTGCAAATGGCGCACCCGCAATTGAAGCTGATCCGATGTTAAGCTCCGCGCTTGTACTTGTAATTTCTGCTGTTCTGCACGCCACGCGGCCTCTTCCTTCTGCACCAAACGCGCTAGGCGATCACGCCGCTCACCAAGCACTTGCTGCATTTCCTGAGCCGCGGTGGAAAGCTGCATAACCCCCTGCACGCTAATCAAGCCCAAAGTAACAGCTGGTGGTGGAGCTTCCTTTGGTACGGCTGGCGATGAAGGAACAGCCGGCAAAGGCAAAATAGGTGGCGTTTGCGGGGCTTCACTTTCGTTCCCATCAGGCGAAGCGTCCTCCGCCTCCCCCATATCCGGGGCATCAACAGGTGCAACAGGAGCCACCGCCCGATGATGGGTTGCCGGTGGCGCGGAAGGCTGAGCCGCTTTAGGCACAAACCACGCCCCATTACCATTATTATCCGCCGCGTTACCTAGCCCCAGCGGAAGAAAGACCAAAGCACTCGCAGCGAGTAAAGACAAAGAAAAGCGCAACATGAAACCCTCTTATCTAAATAAATATCAGTTTAAAGGAACGTCTCTTCCGTTTTCTTAAAACTGTTGCCCAAAACCAAAACGGATCGGATACAGGCGGTCCCCCCTCTCGCGATGGATCGGCACAGCACCATCAATATTAACCAAACCGAAGGGGCTCTTCCACGAAATACCCAACCCACCTGAAACACGCGGTGTCATCGTGCTACCACCGATTGGCGTATAATAGGGGTCGTTAAAGTTACGATAATGGTTACGATTCTTCACACGTTTACCTGAGAGGCTACCAGCATCAATAAAACCACGACCAGAAATACCGAGACTTTCACCAAACGGTAACGGGAAGTTCAGCTGAGCTGATGCTGTGTACATGAAGGTACCACCCAGCAAATCATCCTGCCCTGCACCTGGGCAAAAGCCATTACGGGCTTGGGCAAGAGTATTATTCGCAGTACCCGGGTGACACGGAGCGCGATAATGGGAGCTACGCGGCCCCACACCACCTTGCAAGAAGCCACGCAAGTTCTCACCACCGAGATAGAAATTATCAACGATGTTCCTATCCCCGCTGGAGCTCCAGTCATGCATATAACCCACGCCGCCTTTAAACTGGAGGCCCCAATTATGCGTTCCTGTTAAATCATCCAACGGTACATAATAGGCACCATTTGCCTTCACGCGGTAATATTTTTCATTACCACCTAAGCCAGCAAACTCCCCACCAGCACTCACAACATAACCAGAGCGCGGGCTCATGCGGTTATCACGCCGGTCATATGTAATCGTCGTGCCAATCTGCGATAGCAAAGACCAACCCGCTGCATTACGCACATAGACAGAAGGCGTATCATCCTGCCAGCCTGCATAATCCTGATTCGGCACACCATTACCCACATGACGGTCCACCACCGTGTACGTCCAGGATTGGGAAAGATAGCGGTTATAAGCGTAGCCTAGACGGATAGAGGCACCATACTGGCCCTCATTATAGCTCTGATACGTTTGATAATTATTCTGGACCGTATAAATATCAAACCCGGCAACAAAGTTACGGCCTAAAAAGTAAGGGTCTGTAAAAGACAAGTCTGCTTGTTTCTCGTAATACGCAACCGTGCCGGAGAAGCCAGCATCCACGCCTGTCCCCAGCAGGTTATGCTGCTTGAGCCCCACATTCCCCATCACACCGGCATCTGTCGAGTACCCACCACCAAGGGAGAACTCCCCTGTTGGCTTCTCCACCACATTAGCACTAACATTGACCTTATCTGGTGCAGAGCCCTGGCTTTGGTCCACATTTGTACTGCTGAAATAGCCCATATCTTGCAGGGCCATCTTCGTATATTTGCGGTTAAAGGGCGTGTAAGCATCCCCCTCGACCATGGGCAGATTACGGCGGATGACATGGTCACGCGTAACGGTATTCCCGTTAATATCAATCCGCTCCACATAGACATGCGGACCCTCCACAATATCGAAGAGCAGATCCACCAGCTTTTTCTCTGGGTTGCGGGCAATCTCTGGACGGACCATCGCAAATGGATGGCCGTTTGCCTGCAACCATTCCTGCATATCAGTTGCATTATCTTGCACGGCTGTGCCGTCATAATACTGGTTTTTATAAACCTCGATATGCTTCTTCACCATCTCTGGAGTGACATGATGCACGTTAGAGCGCACGCCAATCTTATTCAGCTTATAGCGCGGCCCTTCATGAATCGTGAAGGTAATGTAGAAGCTTTTATGATCAGGTGATAACTCACCCGTTGAGTCGACAATATGAAAATCTACAAAGCCATTCCGCAGATAAAAACGCCTCAACAGCTCGGCATCATAGCGGACACGCTCTGGATTATATTCATCCGAGGAGGAAAAGAACCGATACCATGCAGCCTCTTTAGAGGAAATAGCGTGAGACAATACAGCCTCACTATAGGTATTATTCCCCACAAAAGAGATTTTCCGCACTAAGGTCTGGCGTGCTTCATTGATATTAAAAATCACATCCACACGATTATGCGACAACCGAATCACCTGCGGGACTACAGTCGCCCCATAACGCGCACGGGCGGCATACATGTTCAAAATCTTCTGACGGTCCGCAGCAACAATCTGCGTTGAGAACACTGCCCGAGCACGCAAGCTAATTTCTTTGCGCAAATCAGCATCCTTAAGAGTGTGGTTACCCTCAAAGACGATCCGATTCACTACCGGATTCTCTACTAAATTAACAACTAATGTATTGCCCTGACGTTGCAAGGTAACATCCCGGAATAACCCAGTTGCATATAATGTTTTTAATGACCGATTGAGTGCATCACGGCTAAAGCTATCACCAGGTTGTACGACCAGATAAGACAGGACGGTACTCGTCTCAATCCGCGTGTTACCACGGACGTCGATAGACTGAATCATCCCCCCTAACGGGACAGGAGCAGCCTCCGCCTTATTTGCCACCGAACGCGTATGCCCACGCCCATGGCTACCTAAAGGCGCAGCCTGTGCAGCACTAAGCAGGGTTGGTGCCGTACAGACAGACGCCAGCAGAGCCAGTCGAACGGCCATCGGCCGAAAGCTTTTTGTACGCAATCCTGACAAAACCGGTATTCCTCGTCTCAAAGTTCTACAAACAGCCACCCGCATCATTTTGATGCAAGCTGTTCACCATAGTCCCATACGCCATAGCGCAACCCATCGCAGCCCTTTAACCACATAATGACTAAAGACCCACTTATCTCAGTTATAAAACGCTACCCAAGTATGACCTTTTCCCTCATTGAAGGGGCAAAAATCAACCCCTATGTGCAAACAACCAATGAAAAACGCCCAACCCTCTGAGATCATTCACTGTTGAAAAGACAAAAAGAGCCACAACGAGCAATAATCCAAATTGCAACGCATAGCCCTGTGTCCGTTCTGATAAAGGACGACCCAAGATAGCCTCGCATCCATAGAACAGCAAATGCCCACCATCAAGCATTGGCACAGGAAACAGATTAATCAAGCCTAAATTAAGCGACAAAAGTGCCACAAATCCAATCGCACTTGCCATCCCATAATCCACCGCTTGGCCGGACATATGAATAATGCCAATCGTCCCCGAAAGCTGCTTCGCACTCCGCTGCCCACTGACGATCTGCCAAATGCCTTCCAGCATATTAGCACACATATCCCATGTTTGCCCAAAAGCAGCGGGAATAGCCTTATAAACAGGCAAGGGTGCCCCATGCTTTAACATAAAGCCCACACCTAAACGGCCGACCTCATGCCCATCTTGTGTGAGACGATCCAACGTCACGGGGAGTTCTAGCTCTTTGCCCTCCCGCATCACGCTAACCTGCATCACCGCCCCCGGATGAGCCGCTACTTGTGCTTGGATATCACCAATGCTGAGGATACGATGCCCATCCAGCTTGGTAATCTCATCACCTAGCTTTAGACCAGCACGGCTAGCAGCACCATTAGGGGCAAGGCTACCAATATCGGGCTTTGCCTCTGGTTTGCCGAAGCATGAAAGCAAAACAGCAAATAATATGATGGTCAGTAAGAAATTAAACACCGGCCCTGCGACGGTTACAAGCGCACGGGAGAGGACGGACTTGCGGTTAAAGGCGTTCTCATCACCTTCCTCAGCGGGGGCATCAGGACGATTCTCAAAGCCATGCAGCTTAACATATCCCCCCAATGGCAAGAGGCTAATTTGCCATTTTGTCCCCACCCGATCTTGCCATGATGTCAGAACTGGGCCGAAGCCAATGGAGAATACATCCACCTGCACCCCACGCCAGCGCGCAGCCAAATAATGCCCCATCTCGTGAACGAACACGACAATCCCAAAGACAACCAACCCGGCAATAACAGTATGTACGGTATGCATCATCAGCTCATACGCTCCATTTGCTCACGGGCGAGGGCGCGACCACGTTCATCCCAATGATAAATATCCTCCAAAGAGGTTGGCTCTGGATTCTCGGGCATAGCCTGCAAACTTGCCTCAATAAGCTGGCCAATACCGAGGAAACGAATCTTCCCTGCTAAAAACGCCTCAACGGCAATCTCATTCGCTGCGGAGAACACCGTTGGGGCCACACCGCCTGCTCGCAATACTTGGCGGGCTAGACCGAGGGGACGGAAACGATCCTCATCAACGGCCTCAAACTCCATCCGGCCAAGCTTTACAAAATCCAACCGCTCGCATTTTGTCTCCATCCGCGTAGGGGCCGCTAATGTGTGAGCGATGGGAATCCGCATATCAGCCGTACCCATCTGGGCTACAAAGCTCCCATCACGAAAACACACCATCCCATGCACGACCGATTGCGGATGAACCAGAACATCTATCTGATGCTCCGGCAGCGAAAAGAGGCGTGCGGCCTCAATGACCTCTAACCCTTTATTGGCCATAGAGGCTGAATCAATCGTAATCTTCGCCCCCATAGACCATGTTGGATGCTTTAAAGCCTGCTCTGGCGTGGCTTTGGCCATCTCCTCCTTGCTCGCCCGGCGGAATGGCCCGCCAGAAGCGGTAAGGACGATCTTCTCCACTAAAGACATATCCGCCCCGCCGAGGGATTGGACAATCGCATTATGCTCGGAGTCAACTGGCAGCAACTCTGCCCCGGCATCGCGCACGGCCTTGAGCATGACCTCCCCCGCGCAAACGAGGGCTTCTTTATTGGCTAAAGCGACCTGATGCCCATTTTGCACCGCCGCCAATGTAGGGGCGAGACCCGCCGCCCCTGTGATGGCGGCCATGGTCCAATCTGCCTCTAACGCGCCTGCCTCAATCACAGCTTGCCGCCCTGCTGCGACCTTTGTAGATGTCCCGGCTAGACGCTCTTTAAGCTCGGCATAATGGCTCTCATCATTTAAGACGGCCAGCTCCGCATTTAACGCACGCGCTTGCTCTGCCAAAAGAGCCGCATTCCGCCCACCTACCAGAGCCCGCACTTGGATGGACTCTGCCTGCGTTTTTAAAAGGTCAACGGTAGAAACACCAATACTGCCCGTGCTGCCTAATACGCTGACCCGCCGCCGCTCAGAACCTCCACCCATAAACACCCTCTCCTTTAATTGTTCCATCATCTCGCATAAAAGCCTCTGCCCTATAGCAGATCACCCACCAAATCCTTAAAGAAATAAGTCTAAAATAGCGTCCAAAAGGCTGCCTGACCGCTGCATAGAGCAAACAATCCCGCAATGGGGGCTGCCAGTAACAGCGCATCTAGCCTATCTAGCAACCCGCCATGACCGGGAATCAGCTTACCCGAGTCCTTTACCCCTAAACGCCGCTTAAAGGCACTCTCCATCAAGTCCCCACATTGGGCCGCAATGGCTAAAATGCCCCCCATAAGACAGGCACTAGCAGACCAACCCGCCCCCGCAGCATGAGCAATGACCCCGCCCATCACCACAGCTCCTATAATCCCTCCGATAGAGCCAGAAATGGTCTTACCAGGGGAGATCGCTGGGGCAAGCTTAGGCCCACCAATCAAACGGCCCGTCGCATAAGCGCAACTATCACTCGCAATCACGGCAAATATGACAAAGAGTGTCTCATACAAGCCTTCTGGGCGACTACGCAGCCATAAAAGCGCAATCCCCCCAAAGATGGAGACCAACACCGGCCCGCAAGTGGAGAGGCCAAACAAAAGACTCGCCCCCACCAAAGACGCTACAGCCAACCATTGCCCCTTGATCGCGATCAGCCCCGCGCAAAGCGGCCATAACATCAACAAGACACCACGCAGAGTTTTCATCCGTTGGCCGAGCAGGCTTTCACCCTCCCAGACCAGACCAATCATAACCAGAAGCACTAATGCCCGGTACACCCATCCGCCCGACCATAAGCAAAACAGCACGATAGGCACTAAAACGAGGCTAGAGAGAATACGCTTTTGCAGCTCCGTCATGATGGCCGTCCCCCAAATCGCCGTTGGCGGCTTTTATAATGCTGGAGAACCTCTGCAAAATCAGCCTCGCTAAAATCCGGCCAGAACACATCAAGAAAAATCAGTTCCGCATAGGCAGACTGCCATAAGAGAAAGTTGGACAGGCGTGCCTCTCCACTTGTACGGACCACAATATCCGGGTCTGGGACATCATGTGTCTGCAAAGCGGAGGCAAAGCGGCCCTCATCAATCGCTTCTGGCTGTAATGTCCCGGCTTTTACTTGCTCTGCCAAAGCACGCGCACTTGCGGCAATTTCTGCACGCCCCCCGTAAGACAAAGCCAAAATGAGCGTTAGCCGCGTATTCTGTGCGGTTTTATCTTCCGCACGGCGTAACTCTTTACAAAAAGCTGCCCCAAAACGCTCAGGCTCACCAATAATCCGCAGCCGTACCCCTTGCTCATCCAGCTCCTTAAAGCGATGGCGCAAGTAAAATTGCATCAGACCGGTAAGGTCCTTGATCTCATCACCAGAGCGCCGCCAATTCTCGGAGGAGAAAGCATAAAGGGTGAGATACTTCACCCCATTTTGTATGGCAGCCCGCACACAACGCTGCACAGCCTCCCCACCAGCGCGGTGGCCCTGCACTGTAGGTAAGCCGCGCTGCTGCGCCCAACGCCCATTGCCATCCATAATCACAGCCATATGGCGCGGCACGGCGGGAACATCCTTAGCAGATGATGAGAGGGAAGAAGCCACCACGACTCTAGCGATCAGACCTGCTTAATATCGCGCTCTTTATCAGCAAGCAGCGTATCAACCCGGCCAATATAATCATCGGTTAGTTTTTGGATGGCAGCTGTCCAGACCTTCAGGTCATCTTGGCTAATATCGCCATCCTTCTCTAGCCCTTTGGCTTTATCCATCCCATCACGGCGGACACCACGCACAGCAACACGTCCGCCTTCGGCATAGCGTGCCGCGGCTTTGGCCATCTCATTGCGACGTTCTTCCGTCAATTGAGGGATGGGTACACGAATCGTCTGGCCCTCAGCGGCAGGGTTCAGCCCCAGCCCGCTATCGCGAATCGCTTTCTCAACAGAGGACACAACGCTAGCATCCCATACGGAGACTGTTAACATACGCGCTTCTGGCACAGCGACAGAGCCAACCTGCGAGAGCGGCACAACAGAGCCATAAACCTCCACCCGCACCGGCTCCAACAAATTAGGGCTAGCCCGACCAGAACGCAGGCCGGAGAGGTCTCGCCGCAAACTCTCTATCGCGCCTTCCATGCGGCGTTTTAGGTCATCTAGCAGGGTGTTTAATTCTGTACTCATAACATGCTTCCTCAAAAACCACTCTTTTAAACGCGCTTAGCGCGTCTTACCTCAGCCTTCAACAATGCGCGTAAAGGGTCCTTCCCCCTTCATCGCCGCAGCAAAGGCACCCGGTGCATGAATGTTAAAAACAATAATGGGCAGCGTATTCTCGCGCGCAAGGCTCACAGCGGCAGCGTCCATAACCTTCAGGTTACGTGCTAAAGCATCCATATAGGTAAGCTGCTCATACCGCGTGGCTTCAGGATTGCGGCGTGGGTCGTCAGAGTAAACACCATCAACCTGCGTCCCTTTAAAGAGGGCATCGCACTCCATCTCATTTGCGCGTAACGCCGCGGCGGTGTCGGTCGTGAAGAAAGGATTGCCCGTCCCCGCAGCGAAAATAACAACCCGCCCCTTCTCCATATGCCGCAAAGCGCGCCGCCGGATGTAAGGCTCAGCGATAGACGCCATATGAATAGCCGTCATCACGCGGGTTTCAACCTCGCGCTTCTCCAACGCATTTTGCAGCATGAGCGCATTAATGACCGTTGCCAACATCCCGGCATAATCGCCCTGTACGCGGTCCATCCCCTTTGCCGCTGCGGCTAACCCGCGAAAGATATTGCCGCCCCCAACAACAAGGCACACCTCCCCTCCCATCGCGACCACGGCGGCAATATCGGCCGCAACCATATCCACCATCTCCGGGTCTACACCGGCTGTCCCTTTGCCCATAAGGGCCTCACCGGAGACTTTGAGGAGAACACGTTTATAAGGGAAGGAGGGGTTTTGTGGGGCGGGGCTCATAATCGTAACGGCTCTCTAACTGGTGGTACCCTAATATGTGTTAAGTCCTCTCATACAGAGCCAACCTTATGGGAACAAGAGATACTCGCGCCCTTCAGCTATGATCAGCAAGACCAAGGGCACGGAGACGGGCTGTTTCTTCATCCCATGCTGCGCGTTCCTTCACATTCAGGAAAAGATGGCACGGCGCGCCAAGCAAGCCTGATAGCTGCTTTCGCGCCCGCATCCCAATCTCCCGGATGCGCTGGCCGCGCTCGCCAATCAAAATCGCTTTATGACCAGACCGCGAGACATAAACTGTTACATCAATACGGATTGACCCATCAGGCCGCACTTTAAACGATTCCGTCTCCACAGTGGCATGGTAAGGAATCTCCTCATGGGTCTGTAAAAACACCTGCTCCCGCACAATCTCAGCCGCAAGAAAGCGGTCAGGCAGGTCCGTTAGGTCATCCTCTGGATAATGGTATGGCCCTACGGGTAAGGCCTTGGCCAGCCCATCTAACAACCCATCCACCCCATCACCAGAGCGCGCACTGACCATATACACCTCCTCCACCCGCAGCACATCCGTAACGGCTTTGGTCAGAGGGAGAAGCTGATCATGGGCGATGAGGTCGGTTTTATTCAGCACCAACCAGACAGGGCGTTTGCTTTCCTTTAGCGTGGTGATGATGTCGCGGATTTCATCCGTCAAACCGATGCGGCTATCAATCAATAAAAGGCTTAAATCAGCATCTTGCACACCGCTCCAGGCCGCTTTTACCATCGCGCGGTCCAACCGCCGGCGAGGTTTAAAAATCCCCGGCAAATCCACAAACACAATCTGCGCTGCCCCACGCATGACAATGCCTAAAGTCCGAAAGCGTGTTGTCTGTGCTTTAGGGCTAACGATGGAAAGCTTGGTCCCCACGATATAATTCATCAAGGTGGATTTACCAGCATTAGGAGCCCCTACTAGAGCCACAAACCCGCAACGAGCCACACCATCATGAGCGGGGGATAATGTCTCTGGATGGGTAAAAGCCTCAGTCATGGTCCACCTCCCGTCCTAGCTGCTGTAACAACGCTTTTGCAGCAGCACTTTCTGCCGCGCGTTTACTGCCCCCCTGCCCAACACCGACCTGCCCTAGCGCATGCACTTCCACACAAAATACAGGCGCATGAGATGGCCCCTCAGCAGACGTCAGCTCATAATGCGGCAAAGCTTCCCCACGGCCTAGCAAAAACTCTTGTAATAACGTTTTAGGCTCTTTATGCGGCTGGCCGCTCCGCTCAATATCCCTATCCCATAAGCGGCGGACAACATGTCGTGCAGGCTCCAGCCCAGCATCAAGATATAACGCCCCTAAAAGGGCCTCCATCCCATCAGCAAGGACACTCGCTAACTCGCGAATCCCAGCATGTTCCTCATGTTGGGCAATTTGTATAGCCTCAGAAAGTTCAATCCGCTCCGCAATGCGGGCTAAAACAGGGCGTGAGACCAAATGTGCATGGCGCGCACCTAAGGCCCCTTCTTGCTCCTCTGGGTACCGCTCAAACAGCCATTCAGCCATAAGCAAGCCCAAAACACGGTCACCTATAAACTCCAACCGCTCATTAGAGCCCTGCCCACGGGGCTTCTTTACGCCCTTTTGGTCCTTCTTCTGTCCCCGATTCCGCCCTGCCCTCCGAGGCACGGCAGAGCGATGGGTCAGAGCTTCATGCAGCAGAGCTGAATCCTCAAAATGATGATTCAACTTAGCTTCCACAAGGCGAACAGCGTCCTCTCGTGTCATCATTAGTCGATACCGTGTAAGAAGCGGCCCCACCGAATCTCCACAGGCCAGTACCAAAATTGCCATGCTGGATGGCGCATCTCTACAGAGAAAAGAACAATCTTCGCCTTACCCACCAGATTTCCTATAGGGACGAATCCAAGGTCATGCCCGCTACTATCACTGAGATACGCATTCCCCGGTGGGGCCGCACACGCCCCTGTCTCACGCCCCCCTTGGAAGCGGCTATCAGAGCTATCATCTCGATCATCCCCCATAGCGAAAAGACAGCCCTGCGGGACGATATATTCCGGCGTATTATTAGCGAGGTCATGGTCACGCATTTTCAAAATATCATGCGCAACAACGTGACCATCCTCCCGTGGTATCATCTCACGATAACGCGTGCCAGAAAGCACATAGCCGCGCTCATCCTGCACGCTATAAGGGCCTTTATCCTGCCTTGGCACGGCCTGCCCATTGATGAACAGCCGCCCCTCCTCCATACGAATCCGGTCCCCCGGCAAGCCAACAATACGCTTAATATAATCAATGGAGGTATTCTGCGTATAACGGAACACCGCCACATCCCCACGATGAGGCATACTGGCAAAATAACGCCCAGAAATGAAAGAAGGCGACATCGGGAAGGAATAGCGGGAATAGCCGTAGCTCATCTTAGAGACAGCAACAAAATCCCCCACTTGCAGCGTAGGCACCATAGAGGCGGAAGGAATATTAAAAGGCTCCACCAATAAAGACCGCACAGCCACAATCAGCACAATCCATAGGATAATCTGCCGAATAGAGGCCCCAAGGCTCTCCTTCTGCTCTGATGGCTCTAATGGTGTCTCTGCGCTCATATCTCTCTATATCCTAACTCTAACCCACCCGGCATAGCCTGCTTGGCCTGTGGGGTCATGCGTTAATTTACCGTGCTGCGCTTTTCTCTACGTAACTTAGAGGGACAAGCTGTATCAAAACCTGTGCCATTGCGAGAGGGGCGTCATCACTCATACTCACCAAAATCTCAGCATAATGGCCCGCTGGCGTACGCTTTTGCAAAAGAGCCGCAGCCTTACCAGAGAGACTCATAAGCGGCGCACCCTTCGCGTTACGCTCCACGGCTATATCCTGCATCTGCACGCCCTCGGCAAAGCCTGTCCCCAAAGCTTTAGCACAAGCCTCCTTTGCGGCCCAACGCTTGGCACAAGCCCCCGCTTGGGCCGTAGGGGCGAGGCTGCGTATGTAAGATTGCTCCGCTGGCGTAAAAACACGCTGCAAAAACGCCTCCCCATGCCGCGCCAAGGCTCCCTCTATCCGCGCTATGGCACAGACATCCACCCCAATACCCAAAATCATACGGGTTATCCCTTCGTCCGCTCTGCTTGGAGGACGCCTTTCTCGGAGCGGAAACTCGCTAAAACCGTGGCAAGATGGCCTTTATTACGGACCTCCAAATCCACCAAAATCTCCATAAAATCGAGCTGACGATTTACAATCCGCAAATTCACCACACTCGCCTCATGCCGCGTTGCGAGATTGGTAAGAGCCGCAAGAACAGCCGGGTCACTCCCTGCCACAACAGAGAGCCGCGCCATATAGCGGGGGGCATCCCGCCCGACACGCCCCATAGCCTCATCGCTCCACGAAATCTCCAAAAAACGCTCCGGCATGTCGGAGAACATGCTGAGATTATGACATTTCCGCCGATGCACCGTCACCCCTTTTGAGGGCGCAATAATCCCGACAATCCGGTCCCCCGGCAGAGGGCGACAACACCCCGCGAAATTGATCTCAATTCCACTCCCGATGCCCTCAATCAAGGGGCTATCATGGCTATTAAGGGGTTTGGGTGGTGCAGGCCGCTGGCCTAACCGCTCCTCCAAACGCGGGGATAAGCCGGGGACAATCCGCGGGGCGCGCCCTTGGCGGGAAAGCTCGGGATATGCCGCCCCAACAACATCTTTCGGGTCTATATGACCCGCCCCAACAGCCCCGTATAAATCTGTAAGGCTATTCTGCTTTAAGGTGCCTAAAATACCCTCCAACACCTTTTCAGAGCCATCCACCCCTTTTTGACGGAAGGCCCGCGCCACCGCACCACGGCCATTTTCTACATTATTCTGCCGCTGTTGGAGGGCAACAAACCGCCGTACACGCGCCCGCGCTTTGCCGGTAACGACAAACCGCTCCCACGAGGGTGAAGGCGTACCCCCCCGTGCGGTCATGATGTCGATTTGGTCCCCATTTTGCAAAATATGCTTTAGCGGGACAAGCCTACCATTCACCTTAGCCCCAACGCAGCGATCCCCTATCTGGCTATGCACCGCATAGGCAAAATCCACCGGGGTCGCCCCACGCGGGAGAGAGATAAGCTGCCCTTTGGGGGTAAAGCAAAAGACTTGGTCTTGATAAAGCTCTAACTTCGTATTCTCTAAGAACTCATCAGGGCCTTGGCTATCCTCTAAAATATCCAACAAATCTTGCACCCACCGCAGCTTACGCGTGTAAGCCCCGAAGGTCTCAGACAAGACAGCCGTTTCATATTCGCTAGGATGGGAGCCATCTTTGTAGCTCCAATGCGAGGCCACGCCATTTTCGGCAAGGTCGTGCATCTCTGGCGTGCGGATTTGCACTTCAATCTTTTGGCTATGAGGGCGGTAAAGCGTCACCCCTGTATGCAAGGATTGATAACCGTTTGTTTTCGGCGTGGAGATATAATCCTTAAACCGCCCGGCAATCATCGGGTAAGCCCCGTGCACAGCCCCCAGGGCCGCATAACATGCCTCCCGCGTAGGCACGAGAATACGAAAGGCCATGATATCCGAGAGCTGCTCAAAGGCGACATTGCGCCGCTTCATCTTCTCCCAGATGGAATAAGGCGTCTTTTCTCGGCCAACAACCTCCGCCCCCTCTACCCCAGCTTCTTTGCAAAGAGTGAGCAACTCACAACGTATTTGCTCAATCATATCCGCGCCTTGGCCACGCAGATAATTCAGCCGAGCGCGAATAGTCGCATCAGCATCAGGCTCCAGATTCGCAAAAGCGACATCCTGCAATTCTGTCTTAACGCGGTCCATACCGATGCGCTCGGCAAGGGGAGCGTAAATATCCAACGTCTCACGCGCAATACGCTGGCGGCGATCCGTCCGCTGCACATAATGCAAGGTCCGCATATTATGCAGCCTATCGGCCAATTTGACGATAAGGACACGAATATCACGCGACATCGCCAAAACGAGCTTACGGAAGTTCTCTGCTTGCTTTGTCCGGTCGGATTGCAGCTCCAAACGCGTAAGCTTGGTTACGCCATCCACAATAGCAGCAACATCTTTACCAAATTGGTGCGTTAGGCTCTCCAGCGTTATACCGGTATCTTCAACCGTATCATGGAGAAACCCAACCATGATGGAGACAGGGTCCATACGGAACCCTGCCAGAATGTTCGCTACGGCGATAGGATGCGTAATATAAGGGTCGCCATTGTCACGGCATTGCCCCTCATGCGCTTTTGCCGCTAGGTCATAGGCCTTTTCTATCTGGGCAAGGTCGGCATAGGCATCATATTGCCGAATGCGCTCTAACAGACCATGAATAGGCGGGTGAAAGTCTTTACAGGCGCGGCCATCGGCAGTCTCAAGCGTTTTTCCCTCTGATAACCCAGACGAAAGCAACGACTCACCACCCATGACCCCGCCTCCATTTCATCCTCTTGGGATCACCACGAGGAAAACCTTCCTCATAACTTATGAGGAAAGGCCCTTAAAGCTTAGCGGCGTCTCCGACCAGAGCCAGCTTCGTCAGCGGCCATATTGGCGGCTTCTTCCTCAGCGGAGACATCCTGCAAACCAAAGATGTTCTGGTCTGTTGGGATCAAATCTAGCACTTCCTCATCCGAAGGCTCAACTTCTGGCTGATGGCCCATGGAACGGACAATCCCATTCTTCAGCCCTTCAAGGCTGACATGATCCTCAGCAATTTCACGCAGGGCAACAACGGTATTTTTATCATTATCGCGTGGGACCTGCATCTCCTCCCCACGGGAGAGACCGCGAGCCCGCTGAGCCGCTAGCAACACGAGGTCAAAACGGTTTGAAACCTTCTCAATACAGTCCTCTACAGTTACACGTGCCATATTACCGGCTCCCCCCCACATTTACAGCATGCTGTTGTTGGTCTAATCGCAACGCACGCCCAAACCAACCCAGCACAAATAGGCCGAAGTCACCCCCGCCTATCTCACACTCTGAGTGTGCCACTATCACAAATCTCTTTATTGATGCAACGTAAAGATGTAAGAGGGACTCCGCAGGGGCGGTCCCGTTCTCCATGTGACAGCCTTCACCTTTTCATCACGCGCGATGCCATCGCATCGTAATTACATTATGGAACAGGAAAAGAAAAAAGGTGATTTACCACCCCATAGAACCAACAAATATTTGACGGTCTAAGCCTGAACACATGGGACGTCCCTTCATAACCCCACCATCTAAAATCTCACTGTGAGTTATATGTCCAATCTTCTTCTACGCAAAAACGATCGTACGTCACTTTTCATCAACGGTGCCAGCCTCCACCATGCAGCCCGCAATCTTGGCTTTGAGGTGGACTTCCTAGCCCTGCGGGATTTGTTTGAGCAGCAATCAGCCTTCCAACGGGCTTTTTATTACGCTGCCATGCCAGAGACAGAGGATTACTCCCCTCTACGCCCCCTGACAGATTGGCTTGCTTATAATGGCTACCATCTCGTCACTAAAACAGCACGGGAGTTCACCAACCAGTCTGGCCAACGCCGCATCAAAGGGAATATGAATGTCGAGCTGGCTGTAGACCTCATCGAGCAAGCCCCACGGTTGGACCACATCGTCATCATCAGTGGCGATTCCGACCTTCGCCGTGCTGTAGAGGCGGTGCAAGCTTGTGGTGTCCGTGTGACGGTCATCTCCTCCGTTAAAACCACCCCCCCGATGATTGGGGATGACCTCCGCCGCCAAACCGACCATTTTGTAGAATTGGCGGATATTGCCCATCATTTCACCCGGCGCAATGCCGATAACCGCTCCCGCCCGCCTATTCGTCATCCTGCTGATGTCGATGATGATTATGATGATGGAGAATAAATCTCCCTTCAAACCCCGCTTCGGCGGGGTCTTTTTTTACCTTAATCGCACGGATAGAAGATTATTTGGACCATTTTACTCTTTTTTTGTATATCTCCCCCCTCGCTCCCTTGACGTTCCCGCACTGCCACCATAGCTAAAGGGTCGTCATGAATGGGACAGAGCGTATCTGTCCTCTCATATGCTAAGGAAGATTCACAATGGCTTTTGAGCTCCCCAAACTCCCCTACGCAGAAAACGCTCTAGCGGCTGCTGGCATGTGCCAAGAAACGCTAGAACTCCATCACGGTAAACATCATCAAGCCTATGTCACAGCCCTAAACGGCTTTGTAGAAAGCAAAGCTGAGCTTGCTGGTAAGTCCCTTGAGGAGATTATCGCCCTCTCCCACGCAGATTCTGCTTTAGCCCCAGTCTTTAATAATGCTGGCCAGCATTGGAACCACATCATCTTCTGGAACTGCCTCAGCCCTAAAGGCGGGCGCATCCCCGGTGCGTTAGAGAAGAAGCTGGTTGAGGATTTCGGCTCTGTCGATGCTTTTAAGGCCGCCTTTAAACAAGCCGCAACAACGCAGTTCGGCTCCGGCTGGGCGTGGCTGGTTTTAGGCTCTGATGGCAAGCTGAAGGTTACCAAAACCGCTAATGCCGCCAACCCCCTCTCCGAGGATGAAGGGCGTACACTCCTTGGGCTAGATGTGTGGGAACATTCCTATTATCTGGACTTCCGCAATCGCCGCCCTGATTATGTGACAAACTTCCTCGATAAGCTCGCTAATTACGACTATGCCGAGGCCTGCCTTAAAGGGGCCTAAACCTCCTGCCCCACGGCATTTATAAAAGAAACCCCGCCATGATTACTCGTGGCGGGGTTTCTTTAGGGCATCGTTTATAACGATTATGAATCGTTAGCCGCTTTGCCTTCGCGTGAAAGGACGGTGTTAATCGTGCTGCGGATGACCTTCACCTTCACACCGGGGGCAATCTCCACATCCACTTCCTGCGAATCATCACGGGTTGCTTGCACAGTCCCCACAATACCGCCCGAGGTCACGATGCGGTCACCACGGCGCAAATTGCTTTGCTCCTCACGCAGCTTCTGCTGGCGTTTTTGCTGAGGGCGAATCAGCAAGAAATAGAACACAACACACACCAAAAGGATTGGAGCAAATTGCACCAATCCCGCTGCACTAAACGGGCTAGCTGCTGCATCAGCCGCATAGGCTGTAGAGAAAAGAAGATTGTTCATAAGTCAGTTTAGTTCCATCTTAGGGAGAAACGCTTGGCGACCATATAGCGCCGACACCACACGTCAACCTTCATTCTAGGAAAAGACCATGCCTTCCGCTGCACTCCTCCCCCTTTTAACCCGCATCGCCGAGAGTTTGGAGCGCATCGCCCCACCCCCAGCAGACCCTACCGTATTAGAGGATGAACGCAGCGACATCTTCCTCTGGCAAGGCACAACTGCCAACCTACAACCACTTAAAGCTATGCAGACCGTCCCACTCTCTTTGTTAAAAGGGATCGACCAGCAAATGCAAAAAGTGCTGGCCAATACGCGCTTTTTTGCCCAAGGCTTAGCGGCAAATAATGTCATGCTATGGGGTGCGCGCGGGATGGGGAAATCCTCCCTCGTCAAAGCTTGCCTTCTCCGGGTGAATGAGGAGCAGCGCAAGGCAGGCCAGCCTCCCCTCGCCCTCATCGAAATCCCCCGCGATGACCTCCACACTCTCCCGCAGCTTCTCGCCCTATTGCGCTGTAGCACCCGCCGGGTCATCCTCTTTTGTGATGACCTCTCCTTTGAGGCACAAGATGCCGATTATAAATCGCTCAAATCCATCCTAGATGGTGGCATTGCAGGCAGGCCAGAGCATGTATTGGTCTATGCAACCTCTAACCGCCGCCATCTTATGCCGCGTCATATGATTGATAATGAAGCCGGAGATGCCATCAATCCGGGGGAAGCGATTGAGGAAAAACTCTCCCTCTCCGACCGCTTCGGCCTCTGGATTGGCCTGTATGGGGCAACGCAGGAGCATTATCTCAGCATCATTGATGCCTATGCCGCAGAAAGGCACCTCCCCATCGCTCAGGAGGACCTCCACCGCCGTGCCCTCCAATGGGCTATCCAACGGGGGAGCCGCTCTGGCCGGGTTGCCGCTCAGTTTATAACCGCCCTTGCTGCAGAGCTTGCAACAGCACAACGCTAGCACAATCGGTCCAGCCTCTCATAATACAGGCTGGACCTTCCCCTTAAAACGCTGCGCTAATCGTCCCGAAATATTCCCGCGTGGCCCCACGCTCTAGGGACTGATAATCCCCTACAGGTGGGTTATTATTCTCACCCATCATGGCAATATATTTTGTATTTAAGAGGTTATAGACGTTAAAACTAACTGTAACATCACGCACGCCAGCCAGTTTCTTAAACGTATAGCTAGCCCCTGTATTGGCCAGCCAATAACCACCAATAGAGGTATCATTCATAAAGCTATAATAACGCCGGCCGAAATAATTCGCATCAAGATGCGCGTTCAACCCATGCCATGTATAGGCAATAGAGGCTTTATACATCCATGTTGGGTAATTAGCGATGCTCTTACCTTTGAGCGGATAATAATTCCCCGCGCTAGAGGTAATATTACGCTCATATCGCCCCCTATTATAGCTAAGCGTATTGGTAATCACCAAGCCCGGCAATGGACGGATGGCAATACTCCCATTCGCCCCCGTCATAGAGATACGCCCGAAGTCAAACTCCTCAGAGATCGGGTTAAACATCGTCCCGCGTGCCCCAGCGAGAAGCTCGTGCATTAAGGTGGAGTGATAAACGGTAGCATCTAGCTGCACAATGGAGGTCGTAAAACGATACCCCCCTAGATAGGTCCATGCTCTTGCAGGCTTGCTCTGCGCCTTTTGCCGTAGGAACTCCTGCTGATTCGGGACGGAAAAGAGGGAGTTTGCCACCCCTGTACCGGAGACCTCATAAGCACGCATATTCTTAGAGACATCAATATAGAACTCATGATGGCGATTCACCCGCCAATCAAGATTGAAATGCGGCAAAAATGCCCCTGTCGCATGTAAGGAGCCAGAAGGCAGCCCCCCTGCATCCAGCGCAGCCCATGAATTATCATTCTCATGCCCACCACCAGATGTCTGGGAGATAAGAGAACGAAAGCCCGCTGTCAGCGTCAAATTACGCGTGATGCTATAAATATCCTGTAGATGCGTCTGCACCACATTGGTACGCCAGCGGAAGTTATATACCCGGTCAGCTGGGCCATACACATTATATGGCCCAACGGCTTTAACAGGATTCCCCGCCCCTAATTCTGGCTCTAGGTAATTATATAAGCCTGCTGTTTGGTTATTATTCTCATACCAAATACCGGTCTCAATTTTATGATGAGCAATACGATATTGCAGGCTACTATTAACCCCAAAACGCTGCTGGCTATTCTTCCACACCTCTTGATAAAGCGGTACACCATTAGGTGTTGCTACTTGGAGGTCCGGGTCGGTCGAAGCAGCAGAGGCGGCGGCTGTGTAGCTATAATTACCCGACTGCCCATGCCCATAAACAGTTGTGTGCCATGTGAGATGGTCAGTTAATGCGAAATCGAAGTTCAACCCACCTAAAAAGTTTGTCTCACGCTGCCCCCCGTCATAATACGGCATTTGGCACGCATTGACCTGCCCATTAGACCCCGGATAAGCGAGAAAATTATTCGGGCTATTATTGCATTGCTGCGCCCATTGATAAGCTTTTTTGTAATCAGGATAGAGATGAGGCACACGCCATCCCAGATTATGAATCATCCCCAAAGAGAGGTCTGGGTAATTTTGCTGTTGCAGGTCTGTCCAGTCAAAAAAAGCAGAGATTTTGCTACGCTCACCAACAGGTTGCACTAACTTCGCATTCACTTGTTGGAGGAACTGATCACCCTTCCCTTCCCACATCCCCTCATCTGTACGCGCATAAGAGGTGTAAAACTTCGTCCCCGACTCATTCAGCCGTCCAGAATCAAACCGAGCATAAGTCCGATAGGAGCCATAGCTCCCAAAAGCTTGGCTAACCTTCCCCCCCAATTTATCGGCCGGGTCGCTTGAGGTAAAACGAATTGTCCCGCCCAGCGTGTTGGTCGAGGGGACATCCACCCCACCCCCACCTTGGGACATAGTGATGCTATCAATATCATCAGGGATGATAGCAGAGGCCAAGCTCAACCCATTAACCGATTGATAGGTCTGGTCATTTAGCGGGATGCCATCAAGCGTTACGCCTAGCTGATTCATAAAGAAACCACGGACGTAAAGATTGGCCCCAAAACTATCCACACCGAAAGGGTCAGTCGAGGTAAAACTAACCCCCGGCATACGGTCCAACGCCTTATACGGGCTGGTACCGGGGACATATTGCTTCATCACGCTTTTCGGCACCACCATCTCTGCCGCGCGGCTAACATGCCCTGCATGAACAGAGAGCGTCTGCACGCCTTTTGCGGTAACATATTTCGGCTTATGATGAGCTGGAGCAGCATGAGCCCCCGCTTGCTGGGCAAGCGCAGCCCCCTTCTTTGCCGGATGCGCAGCCATAGAGGACGCCAGCTTCTTGCCTGCTGTTCCATGTGCCGAGGCGGACTTATGCGGCTTTGTCTGTGCAAAAGCAGACGCGCCCCCCAAGCCAATAAACATCACAGCAGACGATAAAAGAAGATGACGGCGCACTATGCTCAAATCCCTCGCATATTCCAATGGTGATAAACTAGCCACACACTGTTACAGAATAACCGATGCTTATCCTTTCATAACAGGCCGGTTTCCTTACCGGCCTACTGCGCTTACGCCAAGCATTGTGTCCATTTTTTAACTTTTCCTCTTCCCCCTGTGGCATAAAAGGCGCATTTTAGTTTCATTCTGCCTCTAGTTAGCTCATCTCATGGGAGTATTGAATGACGACACCTTTCCGCCCTCATACTTTGCTCGTCACAGCAGCCGCTCTCATAAAAGATGATGGCACGGTCCTACTTGCCCAACGTCCAGAGGGCAAAAGCTTTGCAGGATTATGGGAGTTCCCCGGTGGGAAGGTCGAAGTCCCCGAATCACCAGAGGCCGCCTTAGTGCGCGAACTCCATGAGGAGCTGGGCCTCATTGTGGCACCAGAAGCCCTAAAGCCCCTCACTTTTGTGAGTGAGGATTGCGCAACCTTCCATCTCCTCATGGTGTTATATGTCGTCCGGCAATGGGAGAACGACCCTATCGGGCGGGAAGGGCAAACCCTCGCTTGGGTCTCTGCTGAAGATTTAGGGACGTATCCTATGCCAAAGGCGGATGCGCCCCTCATCCCCCACATCCAAGAATTGCTCACTCACTAATAGCGGGCATAATGGCTGAGACGCCGCCTTATAGCGGCTCCAGCGCGAAGCTATGTTGGGGGTTACCAGCAATATCGGTACGGAAGGCAAAAATCCCCCCCGCTTGAGGCTGCGCCTCTGCCATACCAGGGGTTAGGCCCTTCCGTGCAGTCGTTACAAAAACGGTCTTATAATCCACGCCCCCAAAAGCAACCTTCGTTACATTAGAGACTGGCAAAGCGATAGGCTCCATCATCGTTCCATCAGGCCGAAAACGCGTAATCTGACCACCAGCCCATGTGCCGCACCATAGATTACCTTCACTATCGGTCACCACACCATCGGGATACCCTTTCGTCAGGGTTGCGAAGATACGCTTATTTTTAAGCTCGCCCGCCTCTGTAATATCAAACGCATAAATACGTTGGCGCGGGCTATCGCAAGCATAAAGTACCTTGCCACAAGGTGAGAGCGCTGGCCCGTTTGAGACCGTATAGCCACTATCCCAATGAGACACGCTAAGTTGACCCTTTTTATGCTCAACACGGTACAGGGCACCACTCTCCCGGCTCTCGCCTTCATCCATCGTGCCAAACCAGATGCGCCCTTTTTGGTCTACACAGCCATCATTAAGGCGGTTATCGGGATCCTCTGCCTCTATCGTGCACGCATGTTCAAAATACCCGGTTTTAACATCAAACCGATGCAACCCATCAGGCAACCCCGCCAAAAATGTGCCATCACTGACAGGGAGAAGAAAGCCAATCCGATTAGGGGCATTCCAACTCTTGAGCGTAGCATCTGCAAGGCAATAGCGATGGACGCGATGGCTATGAATATCCACAAAATAAAAGGACTGCTCTGCCGCTATCCAAACTGGTCCCTCCCCTAGCATGGCGCGGAGGTCCGAGAGACAAACAGGTTTGTGATATTCTAGCTCCATAGCGAACACTCCTTTTCTTACCACCGTAATAGGCCCATAGTGAGGGTGGTTCATACATCCTTCATCACGTCCCTAGGCTGATAGGACACCCTACAACCCATGGGGATGTGGCTATTATAAGGTAATTCTAGGCTTATGGCTCCCCGTACAGCGTGTTTTCTTGTCATTGGTAATGAGATTCTCTCCGGCCGCACACAAGATGCAAATGTGCGCGTCCTTGCTCAAGCCCTCAATCATCAAGGGATTCGGTTGGTAGAGGTCCGTGTCATCCCCGATATTCCTGCTCATATCATCACAACGGTGAATGAATGTCGCGCCCGGTTCGACCTCCTCTTTACAAGCGGGGGCATTGGCCCCACCCATGATGATATCACCGCCGCGTGCATTGCCGAGGCGTTTAACGTCCCGCTGATATGCCATGAGGAAAGCTTCCGCCAGCTTGAAGCCCTTTTCCCTGCCGGGAGCTTTAATAAAGCCCGCCAGCGTATGGCGTGGCTCCCCCAAGGGGCAGCACCTATTAAAAACAGTGTCTCCACCGCGCCGGGTTTCTCTTTAGGCAATGTCCATGTCATGGCGGGGGTGCCGCGTATTTTCCAAGCCATGGTCTCATGGCTCATCCCACAATTAGAGGCAGGCTCCCCTTTATCCAGCGTAAGCTGGTATAGCTATGATGTGTATGAAGGCGACCTTGCTGAGCCCCTCACTACCCTGCAACATGACTACCCTATGCTAGATATTGGCTCTTACCCCTTTGATGCCGGCCCAAAACGCGGCGTGGCTCTTGTAGCTAAAGGATATGATGACCAAGCCGTCTCCCATGCAGGGGCCGCCCTTAAGCACTTATTGCAAGGCCTCGGCTTCACACCGCTAGAAGGCGACCCTCCCCGCCCTAACATATAAAAAGCCGCCCCTATAATGAGAGGGGCGGCCCTATAAGGCGTAATACGGCCCCACATGTTAGTGAGCGCGCGTCATCTCCAAATAACGCTCCCGGCGGGATGGCAACAAATCCTCTTTAGGGATTGCCTTCACAGCGGCCAAAGCCTCTGCGATGGCCTCACCAACACGGTCAATCGCCTCGGCAGGCATACGCTGTGCACCACCAACAGGTTCCTCAATAATCTGATCAATCAGCCCTAATTTCTTCAAATCATGAGCTGTCAATTTCAAAGCTTCAGCGGCATTAGGGGCCATCTTCGGGTCCCGCCACAAAATAGAAGCCGCCGCTTCTGGCGAAATAACCGAGTAAATCGCATGTTCTAACATCAACACACGGTCCCCTGCGGCAATGGCAATCGCCCCACCAGAGCCACCCTCACCAATTACGGTAGCAATCAACGGCACTTTTACTTGCAGGCACGTATCAATCGCCCGTGCAATCGCCTCGGCCTGACCGCGTGCCTCAGCATCAATCCCCGGCCATGCGCCAGCAGTATCCACAAAAGTGAGAATCGGTAGGCCAAAACGCTCTGCCAAACGCATCAAACGCTGCGCCTTACGATACCCCTCTGGCCGTGCCATCCCAAAATTATGACGCAAACGGCTCTCTGTATCAGAGCCACGCTCTGTGCCAATCACCACAACAGGCTGACCCCGAAAGCGCGCAAGCCCCCCGATAAGAGCTTGGTCATCCCCAAAAAGACGATCCCCCGCAAGAGGGGTGTATTCTGTCATGAGGGATTCGATGTAATCCAAAGCGTGAGGCCGCTGTGCATGGCGTGCAACTTGTACCTTCTGCAACGGCGTTAATTTGCCATACAAAGTGCGAAGCTGCTTATCCGCCTTTTCAGACAGACGGGTCATTTCCTCATCAATATTCAGACCATCCAGGCCGGCCCCATTTTCTTGGCGGCTAACCTGACGAAGTTCACCGATCTTGGTCTCAAGCTCGGCAACTGATTTTTCAAAATCTAGGAACTGGCGCATACCCTGCCCGATAGCACGCCAAGAGAGCCTAAAATAGCCCTTATTTGCATTTCCTGACGAGAAACCCGTCCCCTTATCCCCTTTGCCCTAAGGGATGATATTGCCGAACAGTTTCCTTTAATCGTTCTGTCATCACCTGTGTGTAGATTTGCGTGGTAGTAATATCGGCATGGCCTAACAACATCTGCAACGCCCTAAGGTCGGCACCGCGATTAAGCAAATGTGTGGCAAAGGAATGACGCAATACATGCGGGCTAACCCGTTGTGGGTCTATCCCCGCTTGAAGCGCACAAGCGTGTAAAATCTTATCAAAACCCTGCCGGGTTAAGGGCTTTTTGGGGTTACGACCAGGGAACAGCCACGGGCTATCCAACACGCTATCATAAGCTATCAAAGCCTCTGCTGCTTCTCGCGCAGCATGAGAGAACGGCACAAGCCGCTCCCGCCCGCCTTTACCGCGGATGGGCAACATCCCTCCCTTATGACGCACTGCCTGCGCGGGAAGGGTGAGGAGTTCGCTAATCCGCAAGCCCGTTGTATAGAGCAGCTCTAAGGCCACACGGGCCAGTAAGTCGCGCCGCACATCAGCATGGCCGCGCGTGCCTTTCTCCAACAGTTTTTGCACCTCAGCTTCGCTAAGCGGATGAGGCAAGCCTGCCTGATAACGTGGCGTCTCTTGGCCTGCTGTAAGGTCATCCTCACGCACACCCATTTGGAGCAAAAAGCGCGCAAATTGTTTAAGAGCAGAAAGCCGTCGCGCTTGCGTACGTGCCGCAAGCCCCGCACGCCCTAATGCCGCAAAATAAGCATGGACACGCTCCCCCGGCACTAAAGCTACAGACTCCGGCGCACACCAACGAGCAAAATCCTCTAAATCGGCACGATAAGCCTGCCGCGTCCTCTGGGCCGCCCCGCGCTCGGCCAACATCGTCTCCAAAAACGAATCTATCAGCGCTGCGGATTCAACCATCATGAAAAAACGGCTCAGTGTCCTCCAACAGGGGGGAGCTCTGGCAGGCTAGTACCTCCATTTGTCTGAGCTGGTACACTCGGCTCAGCGCGAGGTGTTAAGTCGTGATGCACCATAACCGGAGCTGGCGGCTGTTCCCCATGCGTTAAGATATAGCCTCCCCCTGCCAACGCAACCAGGACCAATAAGACCACAATCAAACGCACAATGACTTTCATAAAATCGCTCCCCAAAGGATATGCCCTGCTTATAAAGGGAAGAAGCCATTTTAAAAACCCTCTTCTCCTCACCTTCATCTCGCCTACGACATCACCCCCTTAACCATGAAGAGGACTTACCCCCGCCCCTTGACCCGTGGTAGGAACACCTCATGTCTCACTCCCTTGCTCCCACAGTGCCCCGTAATAAGCCCCCTTTTCCTATTATTGTCCTTGTTGGATTAATGGGGGCTGGCAAAACAACCCTAGGGCGCCAACTGGCCCAATATTATGGTATCCCCTTTATCGATACTGATGCCGAAATTGAAAAAGCGAGCCGTCAAAGCATCGCGGAAATCTTCTCTCAACATGGGGAAGCCCATTTCCGTGCGGGGGAACATCGTGTCATACGCCGCCTCCTCAAAGGTGGGCCCTGTATTCTCGCTACCGGAGGTGGAGCATGGATGCACCCACAAACCCGCGCCCTCAGCCATGGACGAGCTGATATCTGCACCATCTGGCTGCATGTCCCTATGCCTGTCCTCCTCAAACGCCTCCTCCATAATCGCCATAACCGACCTCTCTTAGCCAAAGGCGACCCGGAGGCGATCCTCCATCACCTCGCTCAAAAGCGTTACCCTTATTACGCAGAGGCAGACCTCATTATCGAATGCGGAGATGAAAGCGTGGAACACGCCATACACACCATGAAGACCAAACTCGCCACAACAACATTACCGCACCATGTTCCCGTCACATTGGCAGGCCATAGCTATGAGGTACTCACCGGCCCCCAGCTTTTGCATGATGCTGGTTTACGCCTCCGCCCTCATCTACCCAATAATCGCGCAATTATTTTAACCGATAGTACGGTCGCTTCCCTTCATCTTGCCCCCTTGGAAGAAAGCCTCACCCGCGCAGGCATCCATTTTACCACCATCACCGTACCACCGGGAGAAAACAGTAAATCCCTTGCCCGCTTCGAGAACGTCATAGAGACGATTCTCGCCCAAGGGATGGAGCGTGGCACAACCATTATTGCCTTTGGCGGTGGCGTCATAGGTGACCTCGCCGGTTTTGTCGCAGCAAGCGTTTTACGCGGGGTGCCTTTCATCCAGATTCCCACAACATTATTAGCCCAGGTAGATAGCTCTGTCGGTGGGAAAACAGGTATTAACGCCAAAGCCGGGAAAAATCTCATCGGGGCTTTCTGGCAACCACGCCTCGTTTTAGCCGATACAGATGTGCTCGATACCCTTCCCCGCCGCCAGCTTGTTGCCGGCTATGCAGAAATCGTGAAAGCGGGCTTAATCGCCGATGCCACACTATTCGCTTGGTGTGAGCAGCACGGCCATACCGTGCTAGAAGGCAACCCAACAGCTTTGGGTGAGGCTGTACGCCGTGCTTGCCTCTTTAAAGCTGGAGTCGTCCAAGACGATGAACGGGAATCCGCCCAATCTGGCGGTCGCGCCCTCTTAAACCTTGGCCATACCTTCGCTCATGCTTTTGAGGCAGAGTTCCATTACGATGGACGGCTCTTACATGGTGAGGCCGTATCAATCGGCCTACACATGGCTCTTGCCCTTTCAGTTAAAATGGGACTCGCCCCCCAAGACGATCTCACACGCTTAGATGCTCACCTCCATAAGCTCAATATGCCCTCAGGGCAGGCAGACCTACCTCATAATCTCAGCACCGCGACTCTTTTGGCGCATATGGGACGTGATAAAAAACTCCGCGATGGGAAAATTACTTTCGTTCTCCTCCGCGGTATAGGCAAAGCCTTCACCTGTCGTGATGTTGCTCTAGAGGATGTGCGCGATCTCCTTCTCGCAGAAGGGTTTGCCCCCTAATCAACCTGTGTTCAATTGGACACAGTGTGCTCTTCTTCGCAACAGAGGTTACTAAAAACTCTTAACTTTAAAGGTTCTTTCCCCTAAGTCTGTATCCATCGGCCGCGATGGCTCCATACGGTGATCGTTCCGACGCCCGCCAACCGTAATGGCCGTATGTTACACAATGTTAAGGACTGAGGAAGTAAATGCGTATTCGTAATGCACTTCTCGCCATGACCTCGATGGTGGCTCTGCCCTCCCTCGCCATGGCCAGCACGATCACCGGCCCGTATGTCGATATGGCAGCCGGCTATAACCTGGTTCAGCACCAGAGTGCCCGCGTTGGCACAGGCCGCAGCATCAAGCGCGATGCTACGCAAGACTACGGCAAAATGCACTCCGGCACAGGCTTTAACGGCTATCTGTCCGCTGGTTATGGCTTCGGCAATGGCCTGCGTCTTGAAGTCGAAGGTACCTACAACCAGACACATATCAACCGTCTGACAGGCACCTTCGCTGATGGTGGAACACGTCACGCTCATGGTAAGAGCGAAGGTTACGGCGGGTTCGTCAATGTTCTGTATGACATTGACCTCGGCATGTTCGGGCTAGACAACTTCCCAGTAACGCCGTTCGTTGGTATCGGTGCTGGCTATATGTGGCAGAACTACCGTAAGGTTTACAACCGCGGCACAAACTATCCTAACTTCAACAACACCACAGGTGGCCTCGCTGCTCAGGGTATCGTTGGTGCGGCTTACGACATCCCAGGCGTTCCCGGTTTGGCTCTGACCACCCAGTATCGTTTCATCGGTCAGGCTGGTTCTTCAGGGGGGGGCTCCAACGGCCGTCACTACCTGCATCATGACGGTGAACGCGGTGATCGCGTTGGTTATGGCACACGCTATACCCACCAGTTCCTCTTCGGTGTTCGTTACGCCTTCAACAGCGCACCGCCAGCTCCGCCTGCTGCACCGCATGTTGTCGTTCCGCCGCCGGCTCAGGCTGCTCGCACTTACCTCGTCTTCTTCGACTGGGATAAGTCCAACCTGACAGGTCGCGCTCGTGAGATCGTTGCTCAGGCTGCTCAAGCTTCCACACACGTCCAGACAACACGCATCGAAGTTAACGGTTACACCGATAACTCCGCTGCTCATCCTGGCCCACGCGGTGAGAAGTACAACATGGGTCTCTCCATCAAGCGTGCTAACAGCGTGAAGGCTGAGCTGGTCCGTCTCGGCGTGCCTGCTACAGCTATCGACATCCACGGTTACGGCGATGCCAACCCGCTGGTTACGACAGCTAAAAACACACGTGAGCCGCAGAACCGTCGCGTTGAGATCATCCTGAAGTAAGTTCAGGGCGAAAGCTCAATAGACGACCTTCTAAGGTTGCAGAAAAGGGTACCTCCGGGTGCCCTTTTTTGTTGTGCTTTTTTATGACAAAACCTTTCTGAAAAGTCCTTACCTCTAGGGCTAAGCTATGCTAACCCTGCTACACCTTCCTCACAATGAAGTGCTCAACATAAACGATGCAGCTCCTCAAACAACATTGGCAAAAATATTATCCGCTTCTCCAACGTTTTTTCTATTTTGGCATCGTTGGTGCGGTAGGCTTCTTGATAGACTGGGCTACATTGTCGCTCTTTCGTCATGTCCTTGGTTTACGCCTTGCCGCTTTACTTGCTTACATTGTGGCCTCTAGTAATAATTGGGTACTAAACCGCTATTGGACCTTCCGTGACCGCTGCCGCGAACGTTATAAAATCCACCATCAATGGGGCCGATTCATTCTCGCTAACTTGCCAGGCTTTATTATCAATCGTGGCATTGTGTTAGCTTTGTTTAGCCTCTGGCCGCTCACACGCCACTATACGTTTATCGCCCTTCTTTGTGGCACGGCAGGCGGTATGTTCATCAATTTCACCTTCTGTCATCATTTTGTCTTTCATAAAAAGAAGGACTAATCCGACTAAGAATCCTGCCATTTCCAATAAGACAGGAATCCTCTAACATGCGGGAAGCATTCCTCCTTTCCGCCTTCGGACCTATAGGCTCATGATCAGCACCAACGATATCCGCTCTCAGTTCCTTAACTATTTTGAATCCCACGGCCATCAGATTCTACCCTCTGCGTCTCTTGTGCCGCAGAATGACCCATCCCTTCTTTTTACCAATGCAGGAATGGTCCCTTTTAAAAACGTCTTTACCGGGCAAGAGAGCTTACCCTTCAAGCGTGCAACAACAGCCCAAAAAGTCGTCCGGGCAGGCGGGAAGCATAACGACCTTGATAATGTTGGCTATACAGCCCGGCATCATACTTTCTTCGAGATGATGGGTAATTTCAGCTTTGGAGACTACTTCAAAGCTGAAGTGATTGAGTTCGCTTGGACACTCTTAACCAAGGGCTTCTCCATCCCTGCGGAAAAGCTGCTTGTTACTGTCTATGCAGATGACCATGAAGCCGCAGAATTGTGGAAAAAAATCGCGGGTCTTACGGACGAAAAAATCATCCGCATTGCTACCTCTGATAATTTCTGGCGCATGGGCGATACTGGCCCTTGTGGCCCCTCCTCCGAAATCTTTTACGACCACGGCCCCTCTGTTGCTGGGGGCCCTCCCGGTAGCCCTGATGAAGATGGCGACCGCTTTGTCGAGATTTGGAATCTCGTCTTTATGCAATTCTTTGAGGAAGGTGAGGGCAAACGCTCCAACCTCCCCCATCCTTCTATTGATACCGGCATGGGGCTAGAGCGGTTCGCTGCCGTTATGCAGGGTAAGAAGGATAATTACGATACAGATACCCTCCGCGCTTTAATCGAGGCCTCTGCGGAGTTAATGCATCAAGGTGCTGATGGGCGTTTTAAAACCAGCCATCGCGTTGTGGCTGACCATTTACGCTCTACAGCATTCCTCATCTCCGATGGTGTTCTCCCCTCCCGCGAAGGGCGCGGCTATGTCTTACGCCGCATCATGCGCCGTGCCATGCGCCATCTCCATCTCATGGGCGCGAAGGAGCCCGTTTTTTATCGCCTCCTCCCCGCGCTCATCCAACAGATGGGCCATGCTTACCCAGAGCTAAACCAGCATAAAGCCCTCATTGCTGAGACCATGAAAGGCGAGGAAGAACGCTTCACCGCCTTACTTGGCCGTGGGATGGCTCTGCTGGAGGAGGAAATGGGACGCCTCTCCAGCAAAGGGCAGCTCCCCGGTGATGTGGCTTTTAAGCTTTACGACACATTTGGCTTCCCGCTGGACCTTACCCAAGATGTCCTCCGTGAGCGCGGCCATAAAGTGGATGAGGCAGGCTTTGAAAATGCCATGGCTGAGCAACGCCAACGTGCCCGTGCGGCCTGGGTGGGCTCTGGCGATAGTGCTGTAGAAACTGTGTGGTTTGATGCGCGCGACCGCTTCGGGGGGACGGAGTTCCTCGGCTATGTAAGTGAAACCGCGGATGCCCAAGTGCAAGCTATCTTCCGCGGTAGTGATGAACTCGCCGAGGCAAAAGCGGGTGATGAAGTCGCTATTCTTCTCAACCAATCGCCTTTTTATGGGGAGAGTGGTGGGCAAGTGGGCGACCACGGCACGCTCACAGGCCCCGGTTTGAAAATCGACATCACCGATACGCAAAAGAAAAACAGCACGCTCATCGTGCATTATGGCCGCGTGATGGAGGGTGTCCTCAAGCCCGGTATGGATGTCCATGCCGAAATCGACCATACACGCCGGACGGCCGTGCGCGGACATCACTCTGCCACACATTTATTGCATGAGGCCTTGCGCCGTCACATTGGCGAGCATGTCACCCAAAAAGGTAGCCTCAACACACCGGATCGTTTACGGTTTGACATCAGCCAGCCCCGCCCCCTCACTGAGGAGGAGCTAAAGCACATTGAGGCTGAGGTTAATGCGCGCATCCGGCAAAACAGCCCGGTTGAAACGCGCCTCATGACGCAGGAACAAGCCATTGAGAGCGGGGCTATGGCCCTCTTTGGTGAGAAATATGGCGACGAGGTGCGCGTTGTCTTCATGGGGGATGAAGATGAGAAAAACCGCCAAGCCTACTCCATCGAGCTTTGCGGCGGAACGCATGTAAACCGTCTGGGTGAGATTGGCCTTTTCCGTATCCTGTCCGAAAGCGGGGTCTCCTCTGGTGTGCGCCGCATTGAGGCCGTATGTGGGGCCGCAGCAGAACAGGCTATTCGCACTAGTGAGGACCGCCTTGCCGAGATGGCCGCTCTGCTCAAGGTCACACCGGCTGAGGCTCCCGCTCGCCTTGCAGCTTTGTTAGAGGAGCGCAAAGCCTTAAATGCGCAGATTTCCTCTCTGCAACATAAGCTAACAACGGGGGATGGTGCGGCATCAAGCGAGACAATCAACGGTGTTACGCTTGCAGCGCGCTTCTTGGAGGATGTAAACCCCAAGGACCTTAAAGGGCTAGCTGAGGGGCTGCTCAAACAGATTTCCTCCGGCGTTGTCGCGTTAATCTCCGGGGCGAATGAGCGTGGCAGCATCGTCATTGCCATTAGCAAAGACCTCACCACACGTTTTGATGCTGTAGCCCTTGTCCGTGAGGCTTCTGCCCTCATGGGTGGTAAAGGTGGCGGTGGACGTCCCGACATGGCCCAAGCCGGTGGGACTGAACCCGCTGCTGAGGCTGTGTTTGAGATGATTCGCCGTAAACTTACAGAGGGTTAAGGTCTTTTTACCTAGACGGAAATTAAAAATCTTTTTAAGGGTGCCCTATGGGTAGGGTTCCCTCTCTCCCCATAGTACCGTTGCGGGGTAGTCTTGCCTCGTATGATGCGTCTTAACCAGGAAACGAAACAACGCTATGGTCTTTCACCGTAACACTCTGCTGGAGCTTCTGGATGGGGTCCACACCTTCGAGAGCGAAGTGTATCCTCAAAAACAGGAATTATTCCAGAGTCTGGCTTACGATCAGACCCCACCGACTTTGTTCATCACCTGTGCGGATAGCCGCATCAGCCCTAGCCTTATTACGCAGACAGAACCGGGGGAGCTGTTCCTCATCCGCAATGTTGGCAATATCGTCCCCGCCTATGGCAATATGGTCGGAGCTGTAGCCTCCGCCATTGAGTATGCGGTGGGTGCGCTTAAGGTAAAGAACATCATCGTCTGCGGTCACTCTAATTGTGGGGCTATGTCAGCGCTCATTAATCTGGTGATCGACCCAGATAAACTTAATCACATGCCGACAGTCCGTCGCTGGCTGCATAATGCAGAGGCCGCCGCTGCGACTATTAGTGACCTCCGCGCCGAAGATGTCGGCCCTAAGGATGTGCGCGACCTTGCGGAAGCAAATGTTCGTTTGCAGATTACACATCTAAAGACCCATCCCATCGTTGCCAAAGCCCTCTCCCGTGGGGAGCTAAATGTACAAGGATGGTATTACGATATTAAGAAGGGCCGTGTTTATATTCTTACTGAGGATGCCAAAACGGAACATTCCGTCAAGGAGGCTATCGCTATCCTTAGAAAAAATAAAAACCCCAATGATGTTTAATCATGCCATCATGACAAACTATAAAAACCGCCTGCGCACACTCGTGGGCGGTTTTTTATGTGCCATCCTCTTTGGCTTCCTCTCGGCCGCGCAAGCCTCTACCCCGCTTAAACTCACAAGCTGGAATATGGATTGGCTCACCCTCCGCTCCGCTAATGACCCCGCCTTACCGCCTAACGTCCCTGCCCGGACGCAAGCCGATTTTGCCGCCTTACACGCTTATGCAGAGAAGCTCCAAAGCGACCTTATCGCCTTTGAGGAAGTCGATGGCCCAGACGCAGCACGACAGGTTTTTCCCCCGCAGGATTATGATCTGTTCTTTGCGCCTGACCCCATCATCCAGCAAGTCGGCCTTGCTATGCGGCGCGATAAGGGGCTGACAGCAACCCTCAACCCGGAGCTTACGGCCCTCAATATACTACAAGAGGGCCATCACCACCCCCTAAGAGGAGGGCTAGACATCACCATCCATCATGGGGATGCCCATTTACGTCTCCTCATCCTGCACTTAAAAACAGGCTGCTGGGCCCAGCCACTGACCTCTAAAAAACGGGCTTGTCGGCTGCTTTATCAACAATTTCACGTCATTGAAAATTGGATTTTAGACCGTCAAGATGACGGTACCCCTTTTGCCATTCTAGGCGATTTTAACCGCCGCCTCACCCCGCTCGACCCGCTTATGCAGACCCTGCAAAGCGATGCCCCCCTCACCCTAACCACTGCTGGCTTCTCCAGCCCATGTTTGGGAGGGCGGCAATTTATCGACCATATTATCCTCGGCAATCAAGCGCGGGAGTGGCTTATTGCCGATAGTCTAAGGGTTATGGTCTTTCCCCATACAGCACGGGGCATAACCCTCTCGGATCATTGCCCCGTTTCTGTCCAGCTAGCTTTGCCTTAAGCCTTCTCAACAAGCCCAATCTGCTTAATATCATGGAAGCTGAGGGCCTCATTCATCTCCATAGCGCGATTCATCATAAAGCCTGAACCAGCGAGAAAGACGGGGTCTCCATCCAAATCATCAGCCATGGCACTACGATTGACAGCCGTAAATTGCTCCAACGCCGCCTTTTCGCCCGTAACCCAACGCGCTAGAGTGAAGGGCGTGCTCTCAAAACCAACAGGCACGTTATATTCAGCATTCAGGCGGGATTGTAGAACATCAAGCTGCAAGGTGCCCACCACCCCGACAATCGGCGGCGCTCCATCTTGAGGGCGAAAGAGCTGGACAACCCCTTCCTCTGCTAATTCAACCAATGCTTGGCGGAGTTTCTTGGCCTTCATAGCATCATCTAAACGCACACGGCGAAGAATCTCTGGTGCAAAGTGAGGCACGCCAGTAAAGCGCAGCTCCTCGCCATCGGTTAATGTATCCCCAATCCGCAATGTGCCATGGTTCGGGATGCCCACCACATCACCTGCAAAGGCTTCCTCCACTAACTGACGGTCTTGGGCGAAGAAGAATTGCGGCGTGTGCAGGGCGAATTGTTTACCAACCCGCACATGTTTAAGGCGCATACCACGCGTTAAACGGCCAGAGCACACACGCGCAAAGGCCATGCGGTCCCGATGGTTAGGGTCCATATTGGCTTGAATCTTAAAGATTAAGGCCGTGACATTCTCCTCCGTTGCCTCAACCTCACGCGTCTCGGAGGATTGCGCGCGCGGTGGCGGCCCGTACGCAACAAGCGCATCCAGCAAATCCGTAACGCCAATTTCCTTCATCGCGGAGCCGAAAAAGACGGGCGTTAAATGGCCCTCATCAAAAAACTCTTGCTCAAAGGGGGGCAATACGCCCTCAGCAAGCTCTACCTCCTCCCGCATCAGCTGCAAGCGTTCATCATCCTCTGCTAACTCCTCTTTGAGATGCAGAGATTTGGTGCGGATATCATAAATCCCGGCAAATTTTGCAGCACGCCCAACCGGCCATGTCGCAGGGGAGACATCCAACGCCAATGCGCTAGAAATCTCATCAAGCAGCTCAAAGCAATCTTGTGCCTCACGGTCCATCTTATTGATGAAGGTGACGATAGGAATATCCCTCAACCGGCAAATCTCAAAGAGTTTCCGCGTCCGTGCCTCAATCCCCTTTGCCGCGTCAATCACCATCACGGCGCAATCCACCGCCGTTAGCGTGCGGTATGTATCTTCAGAGAAATCCTCATGGCCCGGTGTGTCTAGCAGGTTAAAGACACAGCCCCCGTAATTGAAGGTCATCACCGAGGTAACAACAGAAATACCACGGTCCTTCTCAATGCTCATCCAGTCCGAACGGGTGCGCCGCCGCTCCCCCTTGGCCCGCACATTCCCAGCTAGCTGAATCGCCCCACCAGCGCGAAGGATACGCTCTGTCAACGTGGTTTTACCAGCGTCAGGATGGGAGATGATGGCAAATGTGCGCCGGCGTGACACCTCCGCTGCAATATCACCAGCTTTAGGAGACTCGGACATAGGGACTTTCCTCACTTATGAGCATGAAACAGCAAACGCCGGACGGTACAAACCGCCCGGCGTCTCTTATACGGCTCAAAAACCGTCTCTTAGCGGGAGTAGAACTCGACCACCAGATTCGGCTCCATCTGCACCGGATACGGCACATCGGAAAGCTGCGGCACGCGGATGAAGGTACCCTTCATCTGGCGATGATCAACCTCGATATATTCAGGCACATCGCGCTCAGCACTCTGGACGGAATCCAGAACAATCGCGAGCTGCTTGGACTTCTCACGCACCTCAATCACATCCCCTTCCTTCACGAGGTAAGAAGGAATATTGACGCGCTTACCATTCACCAACACATGGCCGTGGCTGACAAACTGACGCGCAGCAAATGGCGTCATAGCAAATTTCAGGCGGTAAATAACCGCATCCAGACGACGCTCCAACAGACCAATCAGGTTCTCAGACGTATCACCCTTGCGGCGCACAGCCTCATCATAATAACGGCGGAACTGCTTCTCGCTGATGTTACCGTAATAACCCTTCAGCTTCTGCTTCGCCATCAACTGAACAGAATAGTCAGATGGCTTCTGACGGCGACGCTGCCCATGCTGGCCGGGGCCATATTCACGGCGATTAACAGGGGATTTTGCACGGCCCCACAGGTTAACGCCAAGGCGGCGGTTAATTTTATACTTGCTCTCAAGACGTTTTGACATCGGTTAAACCCGTATTCTCTCTCAGACATACCGATTCTGCGCGGCAGCCCTTTGTTGCACCGGTAGGCTCTCTCTCCCCATGTTCAACAATGGTTAGACAGAACGGAATCGCCTACGACCATACGGAAAAACAACGCCACAGCGCGCTGCCTCCCAGCCAGACCACCCACATTCCCGGCAATGAGGTTGCTGCTACATGAAGGGGGAAAGAATGTCAAGAAACAGGGAGGAAACCACGGCTCTTCCTTTATAAAAACTATAAAATTAAGGTGCGTTTTTATAAGTTCATCTTGGAAAACGCCTTCGCTATCCCGTAATATTGCCCCATCATACCTCTTTGTCATTAAGGGAGAATGCTTCCTCATGGAGCAAACCCAAACCAACACCGGGCCACAGCTTACCCCACCACATGGGTTTGCACCGGCCATTGCAGCCCTCATGCTGGGCACCTTCACCATTGGCACGGGCGAATTCGCCATGATGGGCATTCTGCCCGCCTTCTCGGACGCCCTCCATGTGTCTATTGGGCAGGCCAGTGCCGTGATCTCCGCTTACGCGTTAGGGGTTGTCGTAGGCGCACCCGTAATGGCGATTGCCGGGGCTCATCTACCACGCCGTACCATTCTGCTTCTCTTGCTCACCCTCTTTTGCATCGGCAATATCGGCACTGTTCTTTGCTCCTCGCTTCTCCCAATTGAGGTCATGCGCTTTATCACCGGGCTTCCGCATGGGGCCTATTTTGGCATCGCTGCCTTAACTGGGGCCTCCATGACCGTACGCGCCCGGCGTGGGAGGGCCATTGGCATGGTCCTCTCCGGGATTATGATTTCCACCGTTATTGGAGCACCCCTTAGCACCTTCCTCTCCCATTATATCTCATGGGAGGTCATTTATGGGGCTCTCTCTGCTTTAGGCCTGCTCTGTATTGCAGGAATATGGGCTCTCATCCCGGCTGATAAACCGCATCATGATGTCAATGCCCTCTCAGAACTCGCCGCTTTTAAAAACCCCCATGTTCTGCTCACCCTCCTTACAGGGGCCATCGGCTTTGGGGGAATGTTTGGGGTTTATACCTTCCTCACATCCGCGCTTGCCCAAGTTACTCATCTAAGCCCTTGGATGGTTACGCTATACCAAGTCATCTGGGGATGTGGGATGGTCGCTGGTAACGCCTTTGGCGGGGCCATGATTGATAAAAACCTCGACCGCACAACCATTTTCAGCCTTATTGCCAGCATTATCTTCATGCTTGCCTTCTGGGTTTTTCTCCCCTCTCCCACAGCCATGGTTGTGATTTGTTTCTTCCTCCCGGCTGCCACAGTCATCCTTAGTCCTGCTATGCAAGCGCGCCTTATGGATGTTGCGGGGAATGCACAAACACTCTCTGCCTCGCTCAATCACTCCGCCTTTAATATTGCCAATGCCTTGGGGGCCTCTTTTGGAGCTTTACTTGTAGAGCATGGCCTTGGCATGAATGCAGTCGGCTGGGGTGGGGCCATACTCTCCGCTGGAGGGCTTGTGATTTACCTTCTCACCCTCCATGTTGGCCGCCGCCATCCCCTTTAACCCCCAAACGCAGCGCGTGCCTTACGGATTTTGCGGTGCAATGGGCACTGGCTCTGGTGCTGTTTCAGCCAAGGAGCCTTCAATATCCGTCAAGGCTGCGCTGCTACCCAACGTCCCTGCTGCATAAGCGAGGGACGCAGCAGCACTCAACATACCGTAATAGCTGTCAGAAACGGAAAGACGCGCATTGAGGAGTGTATTTTGCAACTCCAACATACGTGTCATCGTCCCATCACCAGAACGATAAGCGGTCAGGGCAGCATCAAAGCCTGTTTGGCTGGCCTTTTGCAAGCTAAGAGCCGCTTGATAGGCGGTAATCCCCGTATGAAGCATCGCCTCTGCGCTCACAATAGTCCGCACCGCGTTATTTTGTGCATCTTGCAGCGCAGCACGGGCACTATCCTCGCGCTCATGCGCCTGGCGCAAACGGTTACGGCGTAACCCACCATCATAAATTGGGACGGAAATCCCCGCTGTAATGAGACTACCAAATGTATGGATGCGATCATTCAGAGACGATACAGTCCCCAATGGCAAATTGCGGAAATGCAGGTCATCAAAATTATACCCCACATTCCCATTCATGAAGATTTGTGGCCGATAACTCGCCCGTGCCCCCTCAACAGCACTCTGTGCCGCCCGTAAGCTTGTATAAGCAGCCAAAACATCCGGCCTGCGTGAGACAGCTTGATGGACCATCTCATCACTAAGGCGAATATCATCCACTTTAATATCGCGCTTATTATCTGTCTGCACATGCAAAGGTTGCGAAGGATTCATCCCAACGGCTGTAAGCAACTCTAGCCGGTAGGTTTCGACATCGCCTTCCGTACGTGCCAGGACCAACTCTGCCTCAGCAACGGCTTGTTCAGCCTGAGACGTATCAACCACAGTCCCTTCGCCATTGCGTAAATTAGCCGCCGCAGCGCGGGAAATCTCATGCGCGTTCTCAAGCGATTGCTTCACTAAGGCGACATTATTTAACGCTGCGGAATAGCGATAATACGCCAACGCCACTTGATGAATGACCTTCTGATGCTCACCGGTAAAAAGAATATTCTTACCTAAGCTAATCTGGCTGGCTTCTTCCATCGTGGCACGACGTTTGCCAAAGTCGAACAATAACCATTCCAACCCAACTTGTTGCCGCTCTAATGTTCCGTGGATCTTCGTATTACTATTCGCCGATGCATCACCACGAATTCTATTATGCGGCTCCAATACCGCATACCCCCCCATGGCACTTGCCGTTAAATGAGGGAGATATTGTGAGCGTGCAATACCTGTCTCCGCCGCACTCTGCCGTGCTGCATCCCACGCCATACGCGTTGAGGGGTTAAGGGACTGCGCTACATCAATCAAATCCGCCAAATTATAGGCGTGATCAACCTGAACGGAAGCTAAAGCGGGAGCCTGAGGCATACTATGGTCTGCCGCTAGACGGAACCCCTCCGGCATACGCAAGCCCCGCGTGCCGCGCTCTGCATGAGGTGCCTCTTCCCCCCCTGCAAGGAGATGGCCTTGCACATTTGTCCGCTGTGCCCAAGGGCGGTCTGGTGCCGTGGGCGCATCCTTCATCGCCCCTGTTTGGCAACCGCTAAGAGCTGTGCTGCCTACCAACCATGCACACAGCCACACCGCCTTGCGCCACCGCCCACCCGGCGCGCTATACTGGCAAGATGATACAGCCGGCCAGCTTTGTGCCTTTTGCCCTTTATTATGCCTCATGCGTTTTTCCCAATCCCTGCCCATCATCACGATTGCCCCTCTCCTTGTGCAGAGGCTGGCGCATCTTCTTTTAAAATCTGGTCCAACCGAATGACCTTTTTCTCCTGATGCTCTGCTGTGGCCCCAAATAAGCATCCTGCATTCATAACAGCCCGCCGTAAAAACACCTTATATTGCCGCAGCCTATGTTGTGTTGGGCGCATATAAGACGGCTCTAACATAGCAGAACGCAACGAACTCATCGCACCGCTAGCAGCCTCCTGCACACGGGCGGCCTGAAGTGTACGTTGGTCATGGTTCCACTGCGTTACATCTTGCCCTAACAAAGCATCTAACGCTTTGAGCTTTTTCATCGCCCCTGTCATCGCACTACATGGCCAAAAGACCGTATGCACAACAAAGGTAATGGTGAGTCCAATCAAAATCCCGATAATACGATCACGCGGGATGGTAAGATCTGTCGCTGGGGCAAATTGCACAAGGTCCGATAAAGCAAAGGCTATGATCATCTGCAAACCCATATAGGAAATCCGCTGATCTCCGGCCTTTACCCACGCCCCGATGAAAATCATAATCCCAACGACGATCAATAATTCCGCCACGCTCGTCAGGTGGGGCATCACCCACACAATAAGCCCCATCGCCATACTACAGCCAATCAGTGCCCCAAAAATACGAAGTCGCTGCTTATCCAACACAGCCCCCATTGTGGGGAGAGACACAACAAAGCAGGTGATGATGCACGTATGCACCCCTGTCCAGTTCAACTGCTTATAAGTGATAATCGCTATACAGACAGAAACAGTCCCCTTGACGGCAAAGCGGACATTCTCCTTATCCCAAAACGCCCCCGGTATAAAGAAACCCGGCTTTTTAGGAGGGTTTTTTGCTGGCGGCTGATTGGGAGGGAGCTGGACATCCTCTGCGGTAAGCGGTTGCGTAAAGGCCTGAATTAATCGCTCTATCTCTTGTGCTAAAAGACCAGAGCAAACCGTTTGCTCGTCTATCTCGGTTGGTCGTCTATTCTCGGCAAAACACTCCCCCAATGCCTTCACCTTACCAGCAAGATGAGCGCAATCCTCATCACTAATAGGCGCATTATTCGTCAAGCATTGCCCAACAACTTGTAAAATACCAAAGCTATTTAAGGCAGCACGCCGCAGATAAGAAAGATCCGTCCCCGTCCAGCGATGCTCTAACGCTGCCAAACCGAGGACGCCGAACATACCGCTTACGCCCTCACCCACACTATCGGTGATTGCCTCTTGCAAACCTATCGGGATAGGCTGACCTTTTGCGCGGCGGGTGAGGCATTTTGCTGATAAGAACAACCGCTCTACAATCTGATCGGTCAAAACATGCTCTGGCGAGGGCGAAAGCCAACTCCCAATAAACCCTATCAATCCCCCAATAATGAGGAACACACGCCACGCATAAAGTACAAGACGAGCAACTGCATCGCCTATTTGCATACTATCTAAGGTTACAAGCAGGTAAGACAACACCAACCCACCCACAACACTAATGAGGCCTAATATGGTGGTGGTACTTAAGAAGAAGAACACAAAACTCAGCAACAAGTTAAACACCAATGTTGCAAAGAAATTGTTGATAGTTGTCGCCACACCAACGTAAAGGACACCCGTTACGACCGAGAAAAAGACCACATACATCACGGCGACTTTCATATTCGCCACTCTGTTATTCTGCCATAAGGCGGCCAAGCTCAAGGTAAGCAGGCTCAACATTGGCAGCTGCCATATCTCACCAATCAGCACAGCGGCCATACAAATAACGCCGTTGCGTAAGGCCAAGGCAGTGCGACCGCGTGTTGGCCTAATAGCCAACCGCCATACCCGCAAAACCGCATCAATGTACGGTTTAAGCATGGCAAGCAGCACCATGGAGAATCTCCACATTGGCCGTCGCCCCTAATCGTAATAAATGTTGGTTCTCAGCGGCATGCTCAATCCGTATCCGCACAGGGAAACGCTGCGCAATATGCACCCAGTCCATTTGCCGCTCCACATATGGGGCCCCGCGGTCATTTTCCTTCATATAATCAGTCAACACACCCCAGCCGACACTCTCCACAACCCCATGAAGCGGGTGGCTACGGTCGATCATAGAATAAACAGTGGCACAATCGCCCTTATGAATCGGGGCAAGATTGATTTCACGAATAGGGGCAAGAGCATACCATTGGTCTTTTGATACCAACGTAAATAACACCTGATTAGCCGCAAGGACCTCCCCTTCCCGCACGCCTAAGCTGGTCACAAAGCCATCCAAATCCGCTGTAACGCGCGTTTGCCGTAGCTCATAACGCGCATGCTCCACCGCTGCGACAGCTTCTTTGAGAATCGCTTCAGCATGCTTCACATCACCAATAGCGACTTGGCTCGCTTGCTCGGCATGTTGGGCTTCGGCCAAGGCATCAACAGCCGAGTTAAACCGCGTTACGGCTTGGTCATAAACCTGCCATGAGACATAATGTTGCTCAGCCAAAGGTTTAAGACGCGTCACCGTGCGCCATGCAAGGTCTTTCTCATCCTCTGCTTGATGGTGCCTACGTTCACTCGTTGCAGCCTCTGCCATACGCACAGCCAAAGCACGGCGGGCATCATTAAGGTCTGCCTCGGCCTGCGCTTGGCTCGCCTCGGCCCGATGCAAGGCAATCTCGTAAGGTTCAGGGTCGATTTGATAAAGCAAATCCCCCTTATGAACGGGCTGGTTAGGCTCCACAGCCAGATGCTGCAAACGCCCCCCTACCAGAGCTGCAACATGAACACTCTCTGTATAAATGATCGAACTATCACTATCAGGATGCAGCCCTGATTCATGATCCACATACAGGGCCACAAGCAACGCCCCTACAAGGGCAGAAAGGGCCAACACGCTCCCCACAGGGAAGCTGCCTTTAATTCGTTCTGTTTTCATCAAAGCACCCTTACTGCCCAAAAAGCACCAGCCAACCCACTAGGCCGAACAACGTCCCAAGGGAAAGATACGTCACTAAATGAAAGCGCAACAAGCCATCCACATGCAACGCAAGGAAAATTGTCCGCAGCAAGACCGACCCAACCGCCCCAATAACAAGGCAAATCAACCAAGCCGGGAAATACGCGCCCACTATAGGAAAGCTAGGCGCACCCACCCATGCCCACCCTTCTGAAGGACCTAAGAGACAAAATATAACCCACCACGGTATGCCATCACGACAGGGGGACGCGACCTTAGGCAACTTCATGCATGCTCCTATTTCCAACCATCAAAAAATACGGACTATTATAGTATGGGTTGTTACCCTCTAGGATGAATACGCTACAGCCTCTACACAAGATTTTGTTAACTGCGTTATATATATTTTAGCAGATAAGCCTTCCCAAGCCTATATGAAGGCCAAACCCGGCATACATAAGCTATTGTCCTAGCCACCCTTTTCTAAACACATACTGGTAATAATATAATTACGCCTGCCCTTGGCGATAAAGCCGCATATAAAGGCGTAACCCTAATGCCACAGCAGTAACCCCTAGCCCTGCTGCAAGGCCAATCCACAAACCTTTAACACCATAACCCTGACAAAAAGCCAGCCAATACCCCAAACCAATGCCGACTAAGCCGTAGGTTACAATGCTGATGACCATGGGCACCACCGTATCACCACAGCCACGCAAAGCACCGTTACACACTGCTTGTATCCCATCTACAATCTGGAAAATCCCCGCTATTTTTAAAAGCAGAACCGTTGTTGCAAACGTCCCAGCATCGGGCGGCGTCCCCGTATAATAAAGCCGTGCAATCCAATCCGGGCTAAGCATCAATACAAGGCCTGTCAGAATCGTCCACAACAATACAAGCAGCAACGCCCCGCTAGAGGCCCGGCAGGCTTCTAATGGCCGTTTTGCCCCACGCCAATAAGCCACCCGCACATTCGCCGCTTGCCCAATGGCTAAACACACCATGAAAAAGAGGGAAATCGTGTTCAATGCCACTTGGTGCGCTGCCAGACTATGCGTCCCTAACCGCCCTGCATTTAATGTAGTGATTTGAAAGAGCAAAAGCTCTGCCGTGGCGGTCACCATCATCGGCAAACCAAGGTGCAAAAGCTCCTTAATAAGCGACAGACGCACCTTCATAGGCTTCAATAACGCCCGTAAATTGGCTTTACGCAGGCATAGCCCCAACAAAACAAGGCTCGCCCCCCACCCTGTGAGCATGGTGGCATGGGCCGAGCCGAACAGCCCATAAGCCGGTAAACCAAACCAACCATGAATTAGAGCCGCATTCAGCACCCCATTACACACGGCCATAATCGGCATTGTCCATAATAAGAGCGATTCTGCCCCCAAGGACGGCAAGGCCACGCGGCATAACCCTAACAGAACGAGATTCGGCAATAGGGCATAGAGCAATACATCAATAAACCGCCCCCCTTGCGTGACGACAAGGTCGGGCTCTCCCATCCATGTGAAAATCGGGCTGGAGCATAATAAAATCAACAAGCACGGTATAAAGGCCAGCAAGGCGACCATAACCCCAGCACTGATGATGCTACGTTTATCATGCCCTCCATGATGGCCATGCTCCACCCCACCACGCGCATGGGAGAGCAGCACGCCGACTCCACCCAACACCGCCTGGAAGGAAATCATGGTCGTAAAAAAGAAATTGTTGGAAATCCCACCAATGGCAACCGCATCGACCCCTAAACTCCCGAGAAGGATCGTATCAGTCACCCCCATGGCCATCTCTGCCAACTGAGCGAGGGCAAGAGGCAAACTAACCTGAATGAGAGTGCGGATATGCGCAGACATCCCTACTCTAGGGTGTTTTATGTGGATTTTTGATGCAGACATATCATTCTCTTAACGCATATAACCCAAGACGCAACTGTGAAAGTCGTAATTCCCCTGTTGCACCAGACGCATCTCTGTCGCATTGAACAGATTATGACTACGAAGCAGAGCCACATCACCGTGCCCCCCGCCTTGTTCAGCCTAAAGCTGCATGACAGCCACCGCCGTGAGACTGTCCCCTTTATCCCCGAAGACCCGGCGCATATCCGCCTCTATTTTTGTGGACCAACGGTTTATGACCGCGTCCATCTGGGCAATCTGCGCTCTATGCTTAGTGCAGATATTATGGTGCGCCTGCTTCATGCTCTCTATGAGCGCGTCACTTACGTCCGCAACATTACTGATATTGATGATAAAATCATTCAACGTGCCGCAGAGAATGGGGAGGACATCACCCACCTTACCGAACGCACAACAAAGGACTTCCACCAAGACCTTACTGCACTAAATATCCTACCCCCCACTATTGAGCCGCGTGCTACGCATCATATCCCTGACATGCTGGCGATGATTGAACGTCTCATCACCCAAGGCCACGCTTATGAAGCTGACGGGCATGTGTTGTTTGATGTTACCTCCTTCCCCAGTTACGGCGCGCTCTCTGGTCGGTCGCTAGAGGATATGCAGGCCGGAGCACGTGTGGAGGTTGCCGATTATAAACGCCATCCCGGTGATTTTGTCCTCTGGAAGCCTTCCAACGCAACAGAACCCGGCTGGGATAGCCCCTATGGGCGCGGGCGGCCTGGTTGGCATATTGAATGTTCCGCCATGGCAGAACGCTATCTAGGGGAGAGTTTTGATATTCATGGCGGGGGCAATGACCTCCTATTCCCTCATCATGAAAATGAGCGTGCCCAATCGCTTTGCTGCCATCCTCATAGCCATTTCGCCCGCCATTGGCTCCATACGGGGATGCTGCTCTCTGGTGGGGAGAAGATGTCCAAATCGCTGGGCAATTTCCATACAATCCATGAGGTGTTAGAGCGCGCACCCGCAGAGGCCCTCCGCCTGCTTTTCCTTGGGGCGCATTATCGCTCTACTCTGGACTTCACCTGGGAGAAGCTGGAGGAAGCACGCCATATTATGGACCGCTTCTACCGTGCTTTGGAGAAAACCCCCGCCACGAAAGACGATTCACGCCCTGTTGATGTCCTTAATGCGTTATGTGACGACCTCAATACACCACAGGCACTCAGTATTCTGCATCGTTATGCTGATGCGGCGTTAGAGGGCCAACAGGAGGCCGCTAATCAACTCCTCGCAGGGGGGCAGCTTTTGGGCCTCTTTACCATGAGCCCGACTGAATGGTTCCAAGGGGGAACAGAGCTAGACCCTGCTACGATTGATGCCCTCATTGAAAAACGCCTCGCAGCGCGTAAGGTGCGCGATTTTGCCCTTGCCGACCAGATACGCAATGACCTCGCCGCCCAAGGGATTCTGCTCGAAGATGGCCCTAACGGCACCACTTGGCGCAAAGGATAAACAACAATGACAGGCCGTAATGGTGGGGCAGACCTCGCCCCACCCGCTCTATTCGACCCCGTTGTCATCCTTGTGCGCCCGCAATTAGCGGAGAATATCGGCACCACAGCGCGCGCTATGGCTAATGGGGGGTTATTTCACCTCCGCCTTGTTGCCCCGCGTGATGGCTGGCCCCAAGCACGCGCATGGTATGCGTCCTCTGGGGCTGACCGCATCCTAGAAGCTGCAACTGTTTTTGATACAGTCGATGACGCGATTGCAGACCTTCACCGCGTCTTTGCCACCTGCCCACGGCCTCGCCACGTCATTAAACCGGTGATGACAGCCCGTGGAGCGGCGGCTGAGTTACGCGCTATCAGTTCCCGCCACCTTAAAGCGGGCATCCTTTTTGGGCCAGAACGCGCAGGGTTGGATAATGAGGATATGGCCCGTGCCGATACACTCATCCGTTACCCGCTGAATCCGCGCTTTATGTCGCTTAATCTGGCACAAGCGGTCTTAGTCATGGCTTATGAATGGTATCTTACAGAAGATACCGTACCTGAGCGTTATTTTATGACGAATGAAACACACGTCGCCACAAAGGGGGAGGTTGAGACCTTTATGACCCACCTCATCCGCGACCTTGACGAATGTGGCTTCCTCCATCATGAACAAAAGCGGCCCGGTATGGTCCGCAATCTCCGCCATCTCTTTGCCCGTGGCGAAGTGACTGAGCAAGAGTTACGGACCCTCCATGGGGTCGTCAGTGAACTCTCCCGCGCGCGTAAAGCCCGCCACTTGAAAAAGTAAATAACCGTTTATGCAATTCCATACCCCGCATGACCTCCTCCTACGTTATAAACAAAAGCGGCAACAACAACGCCCTCCGGCACAAAGTAGTTTTCTCTCGCAAGATAATATCTTTAACATCCCTGTAAAAAGGCGTACGGGGGTACGTCTCTTAGGGGACCTATATCATATCAGCCTAAGCATAGGTTGGACTGCCTTTTTTGCCGCCGCCACGGGGGCTTATTTCTTCATCAATCTCCTCTTTAGCCTTTGCTTTTTTTGCCTACCCCATGGGGTTAGCAACGTCCAAAAGAACGATTTTTGGGCAGATTTCTTCTTTAGTGTGCAAACGCTCTCAACTGTGGGTTATGGTTATCTCTACCCGCAAGGTTATCTGGCCAATGCCATTGCCTCTATAGAAGTATTCGTTGGCGTGGTGTTTACCGCCATCATCACCGGCTTGGTCTATGCACGCTTCTCCCGCCCCCGTGCAGCCGTCCTCTTTAGCCGCGTGGCCACGCTTTCCCAGCGGGGCGAGCATATGTGCCTCAATTTCCGTGTTGGTAATTTGCGGCGCACCCCCCTCATCAATGTAGAGCTTGAGGCAATTATCGCCCGCACACAAAAAGACGATACAGGCCGGGAAACCCTCCAGCTAGACACATTGCCATTAACCCATGGCCATATTCCGCTGCTCCCTGTTAGTCTCTCCTTCACCCATACCGTTACGGAAGAAAGCCCGATTTATGAGCGGGATAAAGAGGCTCTGCTGCAACAACAAGCGGTCATCCTGCTCACCCTCACCGCAACGGACCCCGTATCCGCACAAAGTGTGTTTTCATACCGCATGTATAAAGCCGATGACCTTCTCCCAAAGTCACGCTTTGTTAGTCTGCTCCAGCCAAATAATGATGGGGTCTTAGAGGTCGATTTCAGCCTCTTTCACGCGACCATCCCTGATGGCACAAGCGATACAAACAACGCACCTTCCCCACAAGAGCCGGTGGAGGCCCAGCAGCACCCAGAAGATGCTCCTACTCCTCCCTCCGAGCCGCAGGGATAAATTATCCCTGCACCGCGTCCTCTAAGCGTTGCAGCACACGCCCGCGGCCCATAAGCGGTAAAAGCGCGGCAAGCTCTGGCCCAGCATCCTCACCTGTTAGAGCCAAACGTAAGGGCAGGAAGAGCTTCTTGCCTTTACGGCCTGTCTCAGCCTTTATGAGGTCGATCCAGCGTTTCCACACTGTTTCATCCCACGGCTCTGCGGGTAAAAGCTGTGCTGCTTGGCGGAGGAACGCGCCATCTTCAGGCTGCGAGGGTGCGACAATATCCCCCTGCACCACAGCCCACCAATGTGCAATTTCTACCGCAAGGTCGATATTCCCACGGATGGCCAACCAGAATGCCTCATCAGCCCCCTCTGGCAAACGTGGCCGGATTTCCTCATACGACATGCTATGCAGCACGCGCCGGTTCAACCCCAAAAGCTGTGGGACATCAAACCGTGCGGCAGAGCGTGATACATGGCTAATATCATAGCCTTGAATAATCTCCGCCATATCTGCCACTTGCGGGTCGTCCGAACTTCCCAACCGGGCAAGATAGGCCACTAAGGCCCGTGGCTCTATCCCATCATGCCGCAAGGTGGAGAGAGACAAACCGCCTAAGCGTTTGGAGAGCTTACCGCCATCCTGCCCCAAAAGCAGCGGCAGATGCCCAAAGGTGAAATGCCCCGCTTTGGTGCCAATAGCCTCGGCAATATCCAACTGCACACCCGTATTGGTCACATGGTCTTCCCCACGCAGAATATGGGTGATGCCCATATCCACATCATCAATAACAGAAGCCAATGTATAAAGGATGCTCCCATCCGCACGGACCAATACCGGGTCGGACACGGCACTTAACTTTACATGGCACTCCCCCATCACAAGGTCTTGCCATGTCCGCGTTGTCCCGCTGAGCTTAAACCGCCAATAAGGCACCTTGCCATTTGCCTCGGCGCGAGCGCGTTGCTCCTCTGTCATCCGCAGCATCGCACGGTCATAAAGCGGGGGCTTCCCCTCTCGCAGACGTTGCTCGCGCTTATATTTCAGCTCCAGTTCACTCTCAAAACAAGGATATAACCGCCCATCAGCTTTAAGCTGAGCAATGACTTCCTCATAACGGGCTAAACGCTCAGACTGCCGAGCATATTCGTCCCAGTCTAACCCAAGCCATGTGAGGTCCCGGCCAATCCCCTCCTCATACGCTTTGCTGCCGCGTTGTGTATCTGTATCATCCATCCGCAGCAAAAAGCGGCCCCCATGCCGCCGCGCGAACAGCCAATTCGCTACGGCAAGACGTGCATTACCAACATGGAGCTGCCCTGTGGGCGAAGGAGCAAAGCGTACTTTCATAATCATTCCGTCTTTTGGTCTCATAAATCTAAAAACTAAGGGGCGGCGTTAGGGTTAGGATTCAGCCTGCTTGCGGCGGATGATTTCCGTCACAAAGGCCTCGTCATCATCCTCATCAGCAAGGTCATCATGCGCAGTGTCCGAAAAACCCTCAAGAGCGGCTTCATCAACAAGGCGGCGCGGGTCTAGGGCACGCCAATCACGCTCCATCGGTGTGGCAGGGCTGGAGACAAAATCATCCAGCTCCGTGCTGGCCTTCCATCCATCCTCACCAGCATCCACAACCTCAGCATTCTCCCCAAAGGCGAACCAACTTTCCAGCACATCGCGCTCTGCAGCCCCGGGGATACGGCACCGCTCTATACTATCGCGCACATAAGCACGCGCAAAAGCATTGGCATGGGCGAGGTCTAAAAAACCTTTGACCTCCTCCACCACGTCATCATCACCCGCACTCGCCCCGGATTGGTCGAGGATACGCACCACCCAGCCAGTCTCCCCCGGCTTGGCAGTGGCGGCTTGCTCTGGCTCCTCCCCTTCGCTCACTTCCCCGCGAATACCAGTGATGAAAGCGCGCTGCGCCTCTTTATCAGCCTCATCCATCATTTGGCTCTCTCCTGAAGTTTCTGCAAAAGGAACTCACGGCCAATCTTCACCCGTGGCACCTCATCATAAGCAACAATATCCGCCGTTGCATAAGTCTCCGACCAGCGATCAGGCAGAAAAGACCCAGTGCCCACAATATCAATCGGGGCAGACGCATCATGCATGGCTGTGCATTTAGCAATGCCAAAGCCAGAGGAGACAATAATCTTTACCTTTGTAAAGCCTGCCTCATCCAACGCTTCACGCATCCGCCATATCGCTGCGGCAGAGACCCCCGTCCCTACCAAATAACGCAGCTCTTTCTCCGAGCGATAACGCCGAATCGTACCCGGCGTGTGACGCTCCAACACTTCATAAGAGCGTTGCGGGTCTAACCCTTCTAAAAACCGCCCGCCATGCGTATCTAGCCGCACACTCACATTCCCCGCTGCTGCACGCTCTGGGAAGCGGCGGCAGACAGCCAACGCATCGCTCACCTCTTGGCCAAAATAATCAACTAGAACGGTTAAACCTTCATCGGGGAAGCGTTCCACATACATTTCTGCGGCCCGCAAGGTAGAGCCTGCATAGCCAATAAAGGCATGTGGCATCGTCCCTAGCCCACGCTCCTGCCCAAAAAAGCGTGCCGTGTCGTGATTCGCATTGCCGATAAAGCCAACAGCCCCTTCCTTCTGCGCGGCGCGAGAGCCCACAGCGGCGGCATAAGCCATAAGCTCTTGCATCTCCGCCCCCGCGCAATGGCGTGCATCCATCGCGAGGAAGGGCACTTTGGGTAAGGCCAAAGCCATTTGATACGCGTTATGTGCCGCAACACAAGCCGCCCCTGTTTTTTGGAGCAACAATGTCTCTAACGGCGCAAGGGCCTCCAACGAGCCTGTAAGGTAAAAGAGCGGGTCACCCGCCCCGACCCATGTCCCCTCTGGATGGACCTCTGTAATCTCCACCGCAAAACCTTGATGCTGGGCAACATTCTCTACCCAGCGCAGAGCCAAGCCATAAGCCGCCACAACCGGGCGACGGATAAAGACGGCATAGGTTACTCGACTATCCCCAAACTGGCGGACAATATCGCGCATTCTTAAAAAATACGCATCCGTCCGCCCCTCAATCTGGGCCGTCTCCAACTCTTGCCGCGGGGTTTTTGCCTGTTTGAGGGCCTGATTCCAACTGCTCACACGACCACTCCCTTATAAAGAGCCCGCCAGCACGCGATGGGCTGGCCGTTCTGCTCACCCTTTTGCAAAGATACGCGCCATCCGCTCGGAGAGCTGGAAGGCAATCTCCAAAGATTGCTCCGCATTCAACCGTGGGTCACAGAATGTTTTATAGCATGTTGGCAAGTCAGCATCGGTCAAACCACGCGGGCCGCCGGTGCATTCTGTCACGTTATAGCCTGTCATCTCCAGATGAATCCCGCCGGGGATACGCCCTGCTTGCTCAAACACATCCATAAAGCCGGTAATCTCCCCCAATACATGCTCAAACGCACGCGTTTTATACTTATTGGAGGATGTCGTGGTGTTACCATGCATCGGGTCGCACACCCATGTCACACGGCGGCCTGTTTGGGAAACAGCCTCCAATAAAGGCGGCAGAAGCTCCCGCACCTTTTGATGTCCCATACGGGAAATCAAGGTAATGCGACCGGCCTCATCCTCTGGGTTGAGAATATCTAAGAGTTTTTTCAAATCCTCCACTGTGGTGGTCGGCCCGACCTTGATCCCAATCGGGTTATCCACCCCACGGAGGAACTCCACATGCGCGCCATCAGGCTGGCGCGTGCGATCCCCAATCCAAAGGAAATGAGCCGAGAGGCCATAATGCCGCCCGGTCGTCTCATCAATACGTGTCAAAGCTTGCTCATAAGGCAGCAGCAATGCCTCATGAGAGGTAAAGAACTCCACCTCATCATATTGAGGGGCATTATCATCCACACCACATGCCTTCATAAAAGCAAGGCTGCCTTCAATCTGGCTGGCAAGCTGCGCGTAACGCTCCCCTTGGGGGGATTGCTGCACATAATCCAACATCCAACGATGCACATCATGCAGATTAGCAAAACCGCCATGGGAGAAAGCCCGCAATAGATTCAACACACCAGCGGCTTGAAAATACCCCATCTCCATACGGGCTGGGTCTGCTTTACGCGCTTCAGCGGTGAAGTCCGGACTATTGACGTTATCCCCGCGATAGCATGGCAGCTCCACCCCATCGCGTGTCTCGATGTCAGAGGAGCGCGGCTTCGCATATTGCCCGGCCATGCGTCCGATTTTCACCACAGGCACTTTGGCTGAAAAAGTCAGCACGGCAGCCATTTGCAGCAGAACGCGGAAGGTATCGCGAATAATATCGCCGGTGAACTCCCCAAAACTCTCCGCACATGGGCCGCCTTGCAAGACAAAGGCCTCCCCGCGTGAAGCCGCTGCTAACCGCGCTTTGAGCCTGCGCGCCTCCTCCCCAAAAACGAGTGGTGGATAGCGATGCAACCGCGCCTCAACCTCGGCAAGAGCGTTCTGGTCCTCATAATGCGGGGCTTGGCGGATGGGTCGCGTACGCCAACTCTCGGGAGACCATGAAGCTTTGCTCTGCCTATCTGACTGCTGCATCTTACTCTCCTACAACATGGGGAACGGGGCGAATTTACCACACCCCAATGGTATGTTTATGCTGTTAGCACCCTATTTTATGGCCGAAATATTGTGCAAATGGTAGAGTTTGCAACAAATTAATCAGCCTCACACTCACGCATCTATCATCTTTCTCTCTGAAAAAACTTGATTATTACGCCCCATATAGCGAGTATAACGCTCCAGAAGTAGCTTTACTACGCAGGACGTAATCACATATGGCTTCGCGCTTTTCTTCCCCCCTCATGCGGCTGACAACACTCGCGGCATTAGGGCTTGCCACCACTCTTAGCTCTCACGCTGTTGCGCAGAGCGTCCATTTTAGCACGCCTTATCAGGACGACTCCTCCAGCAAGGTTAGCAGCAAAAAATCGACACAAAAAACCACAGCACCAACCACCCATGGTGGTGAGCATTTCCACGCTACGGGCCATCGTCCCCCACCGCCTGGCTATCAGGATGTGCCCTCCACAGAGTTTGAAAATGGGCCAGACCCGGACCATGAAGCCCATCTACGGGCCAATCGTGATTCTGTCACGGGGAGTAATTTGGGTCATTTCGGCAGTGCTTATCAGGACAGCAACCCCATCCAAAGCGGAAAAATGGGCGATGCAACAGGCAATGGCTGGGTCGCCCCACGTGGCAACGGCTTTTAATCGCCCTTTGCCTCTCTAAAAGCAGGGCGTTACCCCCGGTTACGCCCGCGTGCGAGTAGGAACTCATATTCCTTACGGAAGAAGTTTCTACTCGCCATATATTCAAAATGAATAATCCGCAATGAGCCAATCCCCACGGCTAGATCATGCCGTGTTGTACTCGTGCCGTGGCTCTGCCGATATTTTTCTATTAGGAACTGTTGTTCCTCTAAAAAAGCTTTACTAGTAGAGCGCGGAAGATGGCCGCCTGCTTCTGTCAGATGGATAATGTCTTTTACCATCTGCTCACCTGTTTGTAGCGCATTTTCGGGCAAACGCTTTTGCAACGCCAAATCCCGCAAGGTGATGAGATGCCGTCCTACTGTCATCACCGCCAATGTCCCACGGACCATGCTGTTAACGTCATGCTGGGGTAATTTCCCTGCAAAACGTATGACCTGCTCCATGCGTTGTGTGGTTTGGCTTGTCCAGTCATTTTGGGCTTGCTTACGGCCTTGCAAAGGCTGTTTAAGCTGGCGAATCTCCTCCACAAGCTGGCGTCGTAATTGCGCCCAGGCTTGCTTAACGGAAAAAGGCATCACCGTTTTAAAAATCTGCACCCCACTCCATAACGCCAAAAGCAAAGCAAGGGATTGGTTAAACCACTCTACCTCATTAATGCGCGCCTGGTTATCCAACCCCAATACCCAAGGAAAGAAATTAACATAAGAGGCTGCAATACCAACTGTAGGGGGATAGCGTAACGCTATCCCACCTAGAAACATCAACACCGCAAAAGGAAGAGAAAATACCAGGTAATTAGAAGTCAGCGGCATCACAAAAAAGACGGGAATAATACTGGCCAATACCGCCCATACCGCCCCGTAAAAGAAGGATTTACTCACTAAAATCATATTATCCATAATGGAGAAACGGGCGCAAACCACAGCCAATAGGCTTAAATAAGCCCACCCGTAGGACCACGCGGTTACTTCCCATATTAGTGCACCTAAAATCATCGCCACTGCAGCACGCACCGCATTGGTAAAAGCCAACCTCCCATCCGCAATACGGTGAATATGATGCCGCACCGAGACATGCCGCTTCTGTAACCCTGCAAATTGAGATTCCACAGCCGAGCGGAAATCCACCAACATGGCTTCCACCCCCACCCCGGCGATGCTTTGCTGGATGGAATCATCATCATTCAGCGGCAGGCAACGGTCTAATTCCTCCCGATTCTCCTGCAACATAACATCCAGCCGCCCCAACCCCGCGACCACTTGGAGAATATCTTTTTTCAATAAATTGGAAAGATCATCCATTTCCTCAGCAACACGCTCCAGCCCCTTGGCTAAACGCTCTGGAATATGCGAGGCAGAAGCAAGGCGGGAGCGCAGCCCCACCCCACGTGCAAGAACAAGAGCCACACGCTCTAACGTGACATAAGCGCGGTCCGCATCCTCCCCTGCTAAGCGGGAATCAATACGGATAAACTCTAACTGGTCATTAAAACTTTGCAGTGAGCCAAGCAGCCGCGTTAGCCCCTTAATCCCCTCATCATCACGTCGTAAAACATGCCCTAATGCGATGGCTGTTTGGCTCAGCAACTCGGCAATACGCTTTTGCAATTCCGCCCGTGCTGCACGGTCCGCCCCCGGTACAGCAATCATCCCCGCGACCATCTCGCAAACAACGCCGAGCAAAATATAAGAGCCACGCGCCATAGCGATATAGAACACATGGTCCGGCTGCTCGGCTGAGGCAAGGGCGATAATGGCCCCCGTATAGCCAGCGAGAACCATCGCATAACCACGGAAGTTATCCAGCAAACAGGCAATACCCGTACACCAGCCAACCCATCCTGCTAAAAGTAAGAAGAAAATCCATGGATGTTGCGGGGCAATGGCGATGAGGCCAATCCCCCCCACCATCCCCAGCATGGTCCCAGCAATACGCCACCGCCCTTTAGAGAGACTCATCCCGCGAGAATTCTGGGCGACAATCCACACCGTCATAGCCGCCCATTGCGGCCCGCCCATCTCCATCTTCAAAGCGATGGCAAGAGCGACTAAGCAGGCGATGGTTGTTCTAAGGGAGAAGAAAACGGCACTCAGAGTTGTGGGCTGTAACTTTGGCCAACTCATGCCTATCTCCCCCCTTTAATAAAGCCTTATTGCTTATCCACCATACGGGTTGGGGTTCTCATCGTCACGAACTCCTCTGCAGTGCTAGGATGCAAAGCAATCGTTTGGTCCAACTGCTTCTTCGTCAGCTTTGCCGTTACAGCAATAGCCAGCATTTGGATAATCTCTGGCGCATCAGGCCCGACCATATGCGCGCCCAACACAATGTCGCTCTGGCGGTCCACCACCAGCTTCATCAACACCTTCCCGGCCCGTTTCGGCAATGTTTGGCGCATAGGGGTGAAGGTGGATGTATAAATAGCGAGGTCATGCTTTTGGGCCGCTTCCTCCTCACTCAGCCCCACAACCCCTATAGGGGAGGAGAAGAACACCGCCTTAGGCAGCGTCTCAAACGACCATGTGCGCCCTTGCGGGTTAAAAAGCTGCTCGGCCAACATATGGCCTTCTGCAATCGCCGTGGGGGTTAGGTTATATTCATCACGAATATCCCCAATCGCATAGATAGAAGGGATATTCGTCCGCCCATCAATCCCAGCGACAACATGACCCTTCTCCATCGCTACGCCAACAGAATCAAGGCCTAGCTTATCAATAGCGGCCCGGCGACCCGTTGCCATAATAACGGCATCAACCTCATGAGCCGTGCCATCGTCCAATATAAGGCGAACAGCTTTACCACCGCCAACATCCTCTAGCCGCACGGGGCTCGTGCCGGGATGTTGCGTAATGCCATATAGGTCTATCAACTCTTTTAGATGAGCGCGGACCTCACCATCAAAGCCGCGCAAGGGCAACGTCTGACGGTAGAATAAATCCACCTGAGAGCCCATACCGGCTAGGATGCCAGCAAACTCCACCCCAATATACCCGCTGCCAATAATCGCAACCTTTTGGGGCCGCTCTGGGAGATGAAATAGCTCATCAGAGGTAATGGCCAGCTCTGCACCGGGGATGTCCAACCGTATTGGGGTCGAGCCTGTGGCGAGGACAATCTTCTTAGCCCGCACGCGCTGTACCGGGGCATCAGGTGCAAGGACAGAAGGGCCAATCTCGATCGTATGAGCATCAATCAGACGGGCATCCCCCGTATAAAGGGTGATGCCTGCTTTCTCCAACATAGAGATGTAAATGCCATTTAGACGTTCAATCTCACGGTCTTTCGCGGCAAGGAAGCTATACCAATCGAATGTTTCAGGCCGTTGGACATCCCAACCAAAAGCTGGGGCATCCTCAATCATACGGCCTGTCTCTGCAGCATAGACCATCAGTTTTTTGGGGACACAACCGAGATTGACACAGGTCCCACCCCAATGACGGCGTTCGGCAATGCCCACGCGGGCCCCGTTCTGCGCGGCAATACGCGCACAACGCACCCCACCTGAGCCAGCACCAATGACAAAGAGATCCAATTCCTGCATAGCGTGCCTTCCTCCCCGCAAAGACTCCTGCCTTTACAGCGCGGCTTTACCGCTCTGCAAACGCTTTCTCGACCACATAAGAGCCTTGGCGGCTCATATTACCTTCCTCAAAACCGCGCTCTTCCAGCAGTTTTTGTGTATCTGCAAGCATCTCTGGGGAGCCACAAATCATCACACGATCATGCTCTGGGTCTAGCTCATCAATATTCAGGTCACGGAAGATGCGGCCATTATTGATCAATGCCGTGATACGCTCCTGCACGGGGAACTCCTCACGCGTCACAGCGGGATAATATTTCAGCTTCGCAGCAACATCTTCACCAAGGAACTCATGCTTTGGCAGGATATTGGTAATGTAATCCCGATAGGCCAACTCCCCACGCTCACGCACTGTATGGGTGAGGATGACATTCTCATAGCGATCATATGCATCAGGGTCTTTAATCAAGCTCATGAAAGGAGCAAGACCCGTCCCGGTGGAGAGGAAATATAGATTCCGCCCCGGTTTGAGATTATCGAGTAGCAAAGTGCCAACTGGCTTACGACCAATCAATACCGTATCACCAACCTTTACATGGCGCAGGCGGGAAGTGAGTGGGCCATTCTCTACCGCAATGGAGAGGAACTCCATCTGATCCTCATAATTCGCAGAGGCAAGGGAGTAAGCACGCAATAACGGCTTGCCCTCTACCTCAATCCCAATCATCGCAAACTGCCCGTTGGAGAAGCGCAAGCCGGGGTCGCGAGTCGTGGTGAAGCTGAAGAGCCGGTTTGTCCAATGATGCACTTGCTTCACCGTGGCCGGATAAAGATGGCCATATTCTTTCGTTGGGGTAGCAAGGCGATATTGGCCCTCATGCCCTTCAAAAGGGACAAGGCCCGTCAATGGCTCAGCAATAACGGGGGTCGGAGCTGATTCAGCAGGATAAGGTGTGCTCATGAATCCGTATTCCTCTCTCAAATGACACTCAGGTCACGGTCTTTCATCATAAGGGGGAGATACTGGCGAGAGGCCATCATTACCACCCATCATGGCCCGTAACATGCCTATCTTTTCCTCTTTTGTCATCACAAACACGCAGCCATCACCGCCTTTTTGCTTGACTTCCCTACCCACCACTCCCGAAAACACCCCTATGACAGATGCTTCCCCGCCCCGTGATTCCGCCCATACAACGCCTCTCTCCCCTGCGGAGTTCGCCTTAACACAGGCTGAAGAAGCCTTTGGCACGCATCTTGCCATCACCCCGCGTGAACGTGCCGCTTTGCTCCGGCAAGTGGCGCGCCGTTTAGGGGCTGATAAAACCAGCATTAATGAGGCCGAGCTCCTCCACGCGCTCTGCCAAGTCCGCCGCCGTGGTTGGGCTAATAGCATGATGAACCATGCTCATCGCAGCGGGGCTGTTTGGGTGCGTAAAGCTGATGTCCTCCTCGCAGCGGAACGGATTCACGACCCCCTCATTGATGAAGAAGGCCAAGCCGCCGTGCTGGAAAGCCTCTTGGAGGAACGCTGGCGGGATATGGCCGATACCCCCTTGCGCGTCCTTGATGATGTGCGTGCCGACCTAGCCGATGCGGGAACGTACCTCTCTGGTGCGCAAATTGAGCGTCTCTCCCACAGCATTGCCCGTGCCTTTGGTGGGGTTGATCTCGGCTTTGAAGATGAGCTGATCCTTGAGGAAGAACGCCGCGCACGCGAGCAAGAGGACATCCGCGCCAAAGCCGAGGCCCGCCGCGCACGCGAGCTACAGAAAATTAAAGACTGGGAAGCCACACTTGTCGGGTTTGAGAAACTCCCCGCCCTTCTGCATTGCTCCCGCCGCGAAGCCCTACGTTGGATTGCAGAACAGCGCATCCCCATCGCCAAACGCGACCAACAGCCAGACGGGTTGGAGATTTTCTATTTTGACCCAGCCGAGCTTAAAAAATGCCGCCCGCTCCTCAATAGCTGGCGACGTGGGACAAGCCAAAAACGCGATGAAGAGTATGATGATAGCCCCCAAGCCCGCAAAGGCAATGCAGCTATCGCACGTGTAGCGGCATTAGACCGCTTTGCAGCGCATTTCCGCACGGCACGCGCACTTAATCGCCGCATCACGCTTGTGACAGGGCCGACCAACTCCGGCAAATCTCATACAGCGTTAGAGGCCCTCGCCCAAGCAGAAAGTGGGCTGGCCCTCGCCCCGCTGCGCCTCTTAGCCCATGAGTTCCGCGAGGCTATGCTAAGCCGCGGTGTACCTGCCTCCCTCACCACGGGGGAGGAGCGCATCATCGACCCCACCGCTCGCCATCTTGCCGCTACCGTGGAGATGTGCCCATTTAACAACCCTGTTGATGTGGCCATCATTGATGAAGCCCAAATGCTCAGCGACCCCGACCGAGGTGCGGCATGGACAGCGGCCATTATGGGGGTGCCTGCCCGCCATGTGTTCATCTTAGGCGCGGCAGATTGCATCCCCCTCGTCAAACGCATTGCCGAACTCTGTAATGACCCCGTTGATGAGATCCATCTAGAGCGTAAAAGCCCGCTACGCCCTGCGGGTACGCTTGCCTTAACGGACCTCCGCGCAGGGGATGCCCTCATCGCTTTCTCCCGCCGGGATGTGCTGGACCTCCGCGCCGAGCTAATGGCCCATAACCGCCGGGTAGCCGTTATTTACGGGGCGTTAAGCCCAGAGGTCCGCCGGGCCGAGGCAGCACGCTTTAACCGTGGTGAAGCGGACATCCTCATCGCAACCGATGCGATTGGCATGGGGCTTAATCTCTCCATTCGCCGGGTGGTATTCAGCACGCTGCGCAAATATGATGGGCGGCAAACGCGCAATCTTGTCTCTCAAGAGGTCAAGCAAATTGGCGGGCGCGCGGGCCGTTTTGGTAAACATGAGGAAGGCTTGGTCTGCGTGCTAGAAGGGGCGGGCCGTCCCAGCTTCATCCGCCATATGCTCGAAGCCCCACCAGAGCCTATGCTAGAGCTACGCCCCCTTGTGCAGCCTGATGCTGACATTGTGCAAGCCGTTGCTCAAGAGATGGAATCAGACAGCCTCTATGGTGTGCTAACCCGCATTAAACGGGCTGTTTTACGCCCTGATGACCCCAATTACCGCCTTGCGGATATGGAGCAAGCGTTAGAGATTGCCGCAGCCTTGGAGGGGGTAGATGGGTTAGACCTCTCCACCCGCTGGACCTACGCCATGTGTCCTATCAACACACGCGATAACGGCATCCCCCGCCTTGTGGAATGGGCGGCCCTCCATGCGCGCGGGCAATCCATCTTCCCCCCCGGCACAGGCCGCCTTCCCCAAGCCTCTACCGCTGGGCGTGAAGAATTAGAACGCGCTGAAAAACGCCATCGCCGCCTTGTGACATGGCGGTGGTTGGCAATGCGCTTCCCCGATAATTACCCAGAGCTCATCGTGGCGGAACGAAATGCCGCTATCTTAGATGAATGGATTGAGCATGTCCTCCGCACCCAGAGCCGGATGCGCGAGACCTCCCGCCGCCATCAGGGCCGCCGGGGCGAGCATCATCCAAAACCCCATGCGGGAGGACGCGGCCATCATAAAGCCTCCCATGGTAAGAAAAGCAACTTGGGCTCTAAAAAACCACATCACAAACGCAAAACGCATTAACCCCACAAAAAAGGGCGTGCCCAAATGCAGGACACGCCCTTTTTGCGACAACGCTAAAGCCTCACCTTACCGGCTTGGGATCGTCACCATTGCACCTTTAGCAGTCGCTGTCTCGGCAATTGCATGGATGAATTGCAGCATGGAGAAAGCAAGCTTACTGGCAAGGTCATTCTTTGCAATCCAATACCAAGAGCCCTCATACTCCACAGATGTATAAGCGACATCATCACCAGGGCGCGCTGGGCTGCAATGGATGATAATTGCAGGTTGCGGCTCATTAGGACCACGTACAACAGATGGTGCAGTAATGCCCTTTTCCACCATTTTTTTTGGCACTTCCATCGTGCTGGCCACATCCTCCCAAATAGATAACATGGAGCGTGTCACCATCGCGACCTCGCCTGGATGATTAGGCTTACGCCCATAAACAACCTCTGCCTGCTCACTCCCTGCGGGGAGTTGCAATGCCTGGCGCACTTGGCCTTGTAGCTCTGTAATCTCAGGCGAACTACTCTTTGGCAAAAGGATAAAGGTCCGCTCTGGCTGGGCAGGTTCTGTTTTGGTGGCTGCTGTCGGAGCAATGCTACGGATGCTCAGCGCATTACCTGCTTGCAATTTACGTAACGCACGCAGCAAATACGTAAAGCGAATGGAAGCCTCTTTACCCTCTGTCCCTGCAATCGTACTGGTCGTATTACTCGCCGGGCCGATAGACTGCATCGTCATTTGCAGCAGCGTATCAACCGGCAAGCCGCTGGAGATTAACGGCAGAAGCGTTTGTGGCGAAATCGGCCGCAAAATATTCACCGAGAATTGCACACCAGAGACAGGCTGGTACGTCACAGTCGGGCTATCGCTATAGGAATAACCTAAAGATCCACCCAAAGAGCCACCTGCCCCTTGAATCCAGGGCGTACCGCTAATATTTGCACTAGAACTTGTCTCGGCTGTATAGGCTGAGATGATCTGTGTCGTCTCAATCAAGGTCGGCGACAAAGAATAACGGAGCTGCACAATGTTAAAGAGCATCTCCTGGTTCTGTTGTCGGCTCATTTCCTTTTCATAATCCAGCCGGTCCCGCCGCATATTATGCGGACCAACCGAAGAAGAACATGAGGACAAGGCTAGCGCACTGACTGCCAGCACACGCCCCATAGAACGAAGCAATGTCATAATTTATCCTGAAGAAAATGTGTTGAGAGCCCTATAAAGCCCTCAACACTACATTATCTCGCTGTTAATATATCACAGTCCATCACGGCTCTACCAGCTAAAAAGAGTAAGAAAAACAAGGACCATCCCCCATTTAGCTTCTCTTTTTAGTGAACAGCCCTCCCAATAAATCATCCTTCTTCAATGTTGAATGACATCAATACCCCCCATATAAGGGCGCAAAGCCTCAGGCACGATGATGCTGCCATCCTCCTGCTGATGCACTTCCATCAGGGCAATCATCACCCGCCCCACCGCAAGACCGGAGCCATTTAGTGTATGCACAAAGGCAATCGTCTTCTCCTTACGCAAACGGGCATTCATCCGCCGCGCTTGAAAGTCCCGCGTATTGGAGCAAGAGGAGACCTCCCGCCATGCTTGCTGCCCCGGCAACCATGCCTCTAGGTCATATGTTTTAGCCGCCCCAAAGCCTGTATCCCCCGCACAGAGCAACACACGGCGGAAGGGCAGGCCCAGCCGCTCCAACACGGTCTCGGCTGCACGGGTCATACGCTCATGCTCTGCCTCGCTCTCCTCTGGTGCGACAATGGAGACAAGCTCGCATTTCGTAAATTGATGTTGACGCAACATACCCCGCACATCCCGCCCCGCAGAGCCAGCCTCAGAGCGGAAGCAGGTGGAGAGGGTTGTCATGCGCCGTGGCAAACTCTCCGCCGTGAGAATCTCCCCCATAACTGAGGCTGTCAGCGGCACTTCCCCCGTAGGGATGAGCCAACGATCATCATCTGTATGGAACGAATCTTCCGCAAATTTGGGTAATTTATCCGTGCCATACATAGCCGCTTCATTCACCAAAAGCGGTACAGTGACCTCCTCATAACCAAACTCCCCCGTATGCACATCGAGCATAAACTGCCCTAAGGCCCGCTCTAGCCGCGCTAGGGCTCCACGCAACATCACAAACCGCGAGCCTGCAATCTTACCCGCCGCGGTAAAATCCATCAGCCCCAAAGCTTCGCCAAGCTCAAAATGTTGTTTGGCCTCAAACGCAAAGGACGGCACCTCCCCACGTTGATGCACCACGACATTATCGCTCTCATCCTTGCCATCAGGCACGGAAGCATCAAGCTGGTTTGGCAAGCGTTGGAGGACACCATCAATGCGCGCTTGGATTTCGCTCGCGCGGGCCTCTAACGCAGCAATCTGCTCCCGCAATGCCGCACCGCGGGCCTCGATGGCGGTTGTATCCTCCCCTGCCCGTTTGGCTTGGCCAATCTCTTTTGCCAAGCCTTTCCTTTGCCCTTGGGCCTCCTGCAATGCAGCTAAAGCCGCCCGGCGTTGTTCATCCTCTTTCACCAAACTCTCCGCCACAGCAGGGAGGTTACGCCGTGCCAAAGCGGCATCGAAAGCAGCAGGATCAGCGCGTAGGGCTTTAAGGTCGTGCATAAGGTCAGATACTCCGTATAAGCTCTTAATTATGGGAGGGTGGATGAGGTCTCATCGTCATCATCAGCGGTGATAGGCTTAGGCTCTACCAAGCGAGCGGTTAGGATAGAGACCTCATACAACCCTACAAGCGGGATAGCGAGGCCCAGCATCGTAATTGCATCCGGCGGGGCCAATACCGCTGCAACCGCAAAAGCCGCCACATACGCATAACGGCGAACACGCCTTAGCTGCCCCGTCCCCACAAGCCCGGCCCGGACAAGGAGGGTTAATATCACGGGGAGCTCAAAGCAAATCCCAAAGGCCATAATCATCTTGGTGACAAGATTAAGATATTCCGAGACACGCGCTTGCAGCTCTATGCCCATCTGATTCGCCCCCCCTAATTGTTGGAAGGAGAGGAAGAACTTCCACGCAAAGGGGAATACGAGGTAATAGGCCAACGCCCCCCCTGCGACAAACAACACCGGTGTGGCAATCAAAAAGGGCGCGAAGGCCTTCTTCTCATTCTTATACAAACCCGGTGCGATGAATATCCATGCCTGGATAGCAATCATCGGGAAGGAGAGGAAGAAAGCCCCAAAAACCGCTACACGCACATAGGTAAAAAAAGCCTCATAAAGGGCTGTATAAATCAAATGCGGTTGCTCACCCTTCTGCCGCATGATGCTCGCTAAAGGGGCGGCCAGAAAGCGGTAAATCTCACCCGAGAAGTGATAACATAGCAAAAACGCCACTACGAACGTCGCTAAAGACCAAATTAACCGTCGCCGAAGCTCCATCAAATGCTCCAGCAACGGCATCGGTTTATCCTCTACAGCCCCATTATCCTGCACTTCTGCTGTGGGGAGGGGTTGGGAGGTCGGCTCACTTATTTTAGAGGGGTCATGCTGGGTCATGAAGTCGCTGTCTCCCCCGTTTTATGAGGCTGTGATGGCGCAAGAATGGTCGTACGTTTACCATGATGCAAAGCAATTTCAGGCGGCAAAAAAGCAGGACGATGCCAATAACGTGCTTCTTCAATCAAGCGTAGAGCCGTCGTCGGGGGGAGGAGTGCGGGCGCGCGCTCCAACGCTGCGGCTTGCTCTTGCATACGGGCATTATGCGGCTGGGGGTTTGTATAAGAACGCGGCTGTCCTAGCTCCTCACTCCCCGGTGCAGGCGGCGGAGGCGGTGGTGGTGGTGGTGGAGGCGGTGCCATGGGCATACCCCCTTGATGGCCAGCCCCCATCTGTTTTTCTAATGTGCGGTCAGGGTCAATCGCCTTACGTAACTGCTCGCGTGGGCTAAATTGCCTAATCTCCCGCAATTGGTCTCGTGCCTCACTGAGATCGGCCTCCTTGACCATCTCATCAATATGATTCTGAAACTCCGCCCCCATCTTCCGAATGGCTTTAAGCGTCTTAGAGAGCGTCCGCATCGCCACGGGGAGGTCTTTAGGGCCGATACAGACGAGTGCCACAATCACCAATAAGGCAATTTCTGTCCAACTCAAATCAAACATCGTCCCACCTCCCCCCTCTTTATGAAGGCTGAATGGTTTCTTCTAACCCACTTCCCCCCTCATCGGAAGGCGACTCAAAGAGCAATTCTTCCCGTCTGGGGAGGTCATTAAGACTTGCAAGGCCAAAAATCCGTAAAAATTGTGGCGTTGTCCCCCAGAGAACAGGCCGCCCCGGCACCTCTTTACGCCCTTTAGGGGTTATCAATCCCTCTTCAAGCAATGTATCAAGAATACTCTGCCCAAGCCGCACCCCGCGGATTGTCTCAACCTCCACCCGCGTGCAAGGCTGATGATATGCCACAATCGCCAAAGCCTCCAACGTGCCTTGGCTCAACCGCCTTGGCCGCTCAATCACCCGCGCAAGGGCAGGGCCAAACATAGCGCGTGTCCGTAATTGCCAGCCACCAGATACCGCCTGAAGCTCCACCGCATGGCCTTTATAACGCTGGGCCAGACCATCAAGAACAGCACCGGGATTATCTGCCTGTTCCTCTAACCCTTGCTCCCGCAATATCGCCACAATAGCACTAGCAGAAACCGGTCCCGCATTGGCAAATAGCAGAGCCTCTACAAAGCTAACTGCCATTGCGACTCTATCATGCTCCACCATGTCCGACGGACTCTCCAGCATGGCTGATTGTATCTCACTCATGCCCGCTCTCCTCTCTCTGCCGCCATTCGATGACGCCAAACGCATTTTCCTGCCGTAACTCCACCTGCCCCCCACGGGCCATCTCCAACCCGGCCATCAAGGCCCCGGCAAGGGCGGCGCGCTGGCTAAGGGGGCCGCCTTCTGTTAGCTCTGGCAAAACAGACGCCAAGGATTGCCACCCTGCCACATGCGCCCGCCCTAAAAGCCGTGCGAGTGCAGAGCGCGCTTGCTGGATGCTCCAATACCGCGCCACACGCGGAGCATAAGAGCGTTTGCGCCCGCTCCGCCGCCGCGCAGCAAGATAAGCCAGAACCAAAGCCGGCATATCCCCCTTGAGCGGGGCCATCTCAATACGCGTATGATTTTCCGGCTCTGGTCGGGCAAACACATCACGCCCTAAGCGCGGTTGCTCCTCCAACCATGCCGCAGCACGGTGCATCTGCTCTAGGTCAATCAACCGCTCATGCAACTGCCCAGCGGCATCTTCCGCCTCATCATCCTGCGTAGCAGATGGCAGCAAAAGGCGAGATTTTAACCATGCCAACCAAGCCGCCATGACCAACCAATCCGCCGCAATCTCCAACCGTAACGCCTCCGCCCCACGGCGGGCGCGCTCTACAACATCCAGATATTGCTCTGTAAGTTGCAGAATGGAGATTTTCTGGAGGTCCACCTTCTGAGAGCGCGCAAGGTCTAAAAGGAGGTCCAACGGCCCCTCAAACCCTTCCAACACCAAATGCAATGCGTCACTCACAAGCGATAGGCCATTGCGTTAGTTTGTCACCACAGCACAAGCCTGCGCTTGCGCATGCAGCTTCACGCAGAATTGCCGCGCCGCTGCCCTGTCAGCAAAGCCTCCCACCCGCAAACGGATGAAGTGCTTACCATCGCGCTCCACCGTCCGCAAAATAGGCTCACGCCCGCCTAAAAGGTCTGGCAAGCGGCTACGCAGATGCGCCCATTCCTGCCGAGCTTGCGCCTCATTTTGTAAAGCAGCAAGCTGCACTTCATACAATGTCGCAGAGGCCGGGGCTGGTGCTTCGTCCTGCGCCGCCGGGGGAGGAAGCTCCCCTTCCTGAACGGCTGAGGTTTGCGCTGCTGGAGCTTTCACAGCCTCTTGCTTCGCCTCGGTCTTTGTTTCCCCATCCATAGGGGGAGCTTCCGCATTATCTGCCCCAGACGGCGGCTTCGTTTCCGACAGTGACGAGGCTTCACCTTCTTTATGAGCGGTGGTGTTAGCTGCCGTTGCTTTCTCCTCCCCATTGGTTGCAGGCTGGTCCAACCGTCCCGCAAGCAAGCCCGCATCGGGCTGTTCTGGCGGGGGGGCTAAATGCACCGCACCGCGACCGGTAACATCACTTTTGGTTGTATCATCCCCCATAATCATCATACCGCCGGGGTCAGCGGGGCGATCCTTCACAGCATAAGGCGGCGGGCCAATCACAGGCACACCAGCGGGATGACTACCCACAACCCAATTCCACACCCCGCCAATCACAAGCAGCAACGCCGCTCCCGCAACGGCAAGAATCATCAAACCACGCGTGCCGGATTGCCCCGTTAAAAGCGATGAGACAAACCCCGCACGACCCGCTGCATCGCCATCACGCGGTCCACGCTCTTTACGCGATGGCCGCTGCGCCCTGCCAGCTAAGCGCTCGCGCCCCTGTGGGGGCGTGTCATCCTCATACTCATCATCCGGCCTAGCCATGACTTAGCGTAGCTCCTCTACCGCTTCGACACCTAAAAGCCCTAGCCCGATGCGCAATGTCGCGGCAATGGCCGCAACAAGAGCCAAGCGTGCCTTGCTCACCTCTGGGGCATCATCTTGAATAAAGCGCAAGCTCGTCTCCTCACGCCCGCGATTCCAAAGCGCATGGAAGTCCGCCGCAAGGTCGATGCAATAGGTTGCAATACGGTGCGGCTCCCGCGCGAGAGCAGCGGCCTCGATCTGGCGGGGCAATTCTGCAATGCGGCGTAAGACGGCTAATTCCTCATCCGCTGTAAGGGAAGATAAATCCTGCCCTGCAAGGGCGGCCTCTGTCATAGCCTCCGCCCCGTAACGCTCCTCCCCCAACCGTAGAACAGACCGACAACGTGCATGAGCGTAATTGACGTAAAAGACCGGGTTATCCCGCGTCTGCGCAACAACGGCATTGAGGTCGAACTCCATCTGCGCATCGGCCTTACGGGTCAGCATGGTAAAGCGCACGGCATCCTTGCCGACTTCATCAATCAAATCCCGCAAGGTCACAAAGGTGCCAGCCCGTTTGGACATACGCACTGGCTCGCCATCTTTTACGACACGCACAATCTGGCACATCACGACTTCAAAAGCCGTCTTACCCTCCGTCAACGCCGTAATGGCTGCACGCATCCGCGAGACATAGCCGCCATGGTCAGCCCCCAATACGTCAATCAAAAGGTCCGAACGGGATGCTTTATCAGCATGATAGCCGACATCATTGGCAAAATATGTGTTCGACCCATCAGACTTCCGCAAGGCACGGTCTTGGTCATCCCCAAACTCTGTCGAGCGGAAAAGCGTCTGAGGGCGCGCCTCCCAATCCTCGAGCTTCTTACCCTTTGGGGGCTCTAACACGCCTTCATAAAGCAGGCCGCGCGCTTCCAACTGAGCGATGGCCGCATCCACCTTCCCGCTCTTTAAAATCTCTGCCTCACTGCTAAAGATTTCATGCTCAATCCCTAAAGCTGCGAGGTCCTCTTTAATCATCCCCATCATCTGGGCGAGAGCTTCCGCCCGCACGGTCTCAAACCACGCATTCTCTGGGGCAACACCCCCATCAGCCCCGGCAAGGGCACGGCCATGTTTTTTGGCCAAAGCCTGCCCCACAGCAATGAGATAATCACCTTGATATTGCAAACCACTCGGGGCCAAAGCCCCAAACTCATCAGCCGGAATCTCCGTACCAATAGCCTGAAGATACCGCCAATAAGCCGCCCATGTTAGCGCAATAACTTGCGCCCCAGCATCATTAACGTAATATTCCCGCGTGACGTTAAAACCCGCTGCTGCTAGCAGGTTCGCTAGTGCATCCCCCACCACAGCCCCACGGCAATGGCCAACATGCATCGGCCCGGTCGGATTAGCCGAAACATACTCCACATTCGCACGTTTCCCCGCCCCTAAGCGGGACTGCCCATAAGCCGCCCCGCGCTTGAGAACAGCTTTTGCGACATCATGAAACAAAGCAGGCTTTAAGGTCATATTCACAAAGCCGGGGCCTGCCATCTCTACATGGGCGATGTCAGGCAAAGCTTCTAGCTGCGCGACAAGCTCTTTAGCAATCTCAAAAGGTTTCCGCTTAGCTGGCTTTGCTGCCAAAAGGGCCGCATTCGTTGCCATATCCCCATGAGACGCATCACGCGGGGGAGTGACCTCCACACGGGCAGCAACATCATCTGGCAGGTCAGGCAATACGGTCTTGAGAGCCGCAACGACCTTCTCGCGCATGACGGAAAAAAGACAATCTGGAGATGATGCTGTCGGGGCAAGAGCTGCCATAATCTATATTATTCCCTTTAAAACCTGCCAAAGCCCTTCTTACGGCTTGGTCTTTCTTCCGTCCCTGATACCGCACTTACCCTAAAACGGAAATATCCATCAGCCGGCGATGTTCCTCCATCGCAAAACGATCCGTCATCCCTGCGATATAATCGGCAACTACACGGCGCGAGGCGGCCTCGTACCCTTTTTTCTTGCTTGGCAAAGCTTGCTCCCGCCATGGCGTTGGCAGTAGCTCCGGCTCATTACCCAAAATAGTGCAAATATCTCCCAAAGCGATACGCGCTTTACGGGTCATCCGCTGTACACGCCAATGCCGATACATCCGCGCATAAAGGAACTTGCGTATCTCCTTATTCCGCTCGGCCATTTCAGGCGAGAACTCCACCATCGCCCGGCCTGCATGGCGCACCTCATCCGCATTTTGCGGGTCTAAGGCGGCCAGATTCTTCTGGCTTTGTTCAATCAGGTCACTCGCTAAGCGATTAATCACCCGCCGCACTGTCTCATGCCGAATACGCTGGTCACGGTCAAACGCCCCATGACCGGACCAATCCAGCGCACGCGCTTCCTCAAGGCAGGTTTTTAAAAGTGGGACAGATTCAATATCCTCAAAACTGAGCAAGCCCGCCCGCAAGCCATCATCAAGGTCATGCCCATGATAAGCGACATCATCACAAATAGCAGCAATCTGCGCTTCTACAGAGGCATAACATTCCAACTCTAACGGGTAACGGTCATCAAAACTCACCAGCCACGGGGAGGGTCGTTTTACAGGGCCATGATGTTTTGCCAGCCCTTCCAACGCCTCCCATGTCAGATTCAAGCCATCAAAACCATTATATCGCGCTTCAATCTCCGTCACTTGCCGTAAGGACTGGATGTTATGGTCAAACCCACCCCAATCCTTCATCGCCTCTTGCAACGCATCCTCCCCAGCATGACCAAAAGGCGTATGGCCAAGGTCATGCGCGAGGGCGATAACCTCTGTTAAATCCTCATTCACCCCTAATGTCCGGGCAATAGAGCGGGAGATTTGTGCGACTTCGAGCGAATGGGTCAGCCTTGTGCGGAAAAAATCACCTTCATGATTCAAAAAAACTTGCGTCTTATATTGCAGCTGACGAAACCCCGCCGAATGTAACACACGGTCACGATCACGCTGCCACGGGGTGCGGGTGGAGCTTTCCTCCTCTGCAAATTGTCGCCCGCGCGCGCCTTGCAACTGTACAGCGTATCTAGCCATTATGCTCTATTGTCCCCATATCCATATGTAGGCTGCTATAATTACACAGCCTTTCAACTTTTGATTCTTGGCGTCCAATTTTATAGTGTCAACCGTTCCGCAACCATTTCTGCCGCGATGGTAGGCGTTTTTGTGATGATAAGGAGCATATCTCATGGCCGAGTTTGGCATTTCCCCCGCGGCAGCGGCCCGTATCGCAGAGATTATTAGCCAGCAACCCCAGCCTGAAAACACCGCCCTGCGTGTTGCCGTCCTCGCAGGCGGGTGCAATGGCTTCCAATATCAATTTAAGCTTGTCCAAGAGCGAGAAAGCGATGACCATTTAATTGAAAAAGACGGCGCACGCGTCTTTGTTGACCCTACAAGCCTAGACCTCCTCGAAGGGGCAGAGCTAGATTTTGTTGATAAACTCATGGGCGCGCATTTTACAGTTAAAAACCCCAATGCGGCCTCATCTTGCGGGTGTGGCAGTAGTTTCTCCCTCACCTAACGCCCTTTTGGAGACCTCACACCCTATGTCCCTGACCTTTGCCAGTTGGAACATCAACTCCATCCGCACCCGTGCCCATCTGGTAAAAGACTGGCTGGACCGCAATGAAGCCTGTACCTTGCTCTGCCTGCAAGAAATTAAATGCGAAGCCCACCAATTCCCCCCTCTCTTTGAGGAGGCTGGCTTTCATGTCGCTGTCGCGGGGCAGAAGGCTTATAACGGAGTTGCCCTCATCAGCCGCGCCCCTCTAACCATCACGACCGACCACCTCCCCGGTTTTGAAAGTGACGAGGCCCGTTACATCGAGGCTGAGCTAGACGATGTGACCATTGGTAATCTCTACCTCCCCAATGGCAATTCTGGCGGAGAGGCCGGCTTTGCTAAGAAGTTAAACTTCTTTGACGCCCTTTATCATCGCGCCCGTGCTTTGCAGCAAGAGGGACGCTCCTTCGCCTTTATTGGCGATTATAATGTCTGCCCAACGGATGAAGATTACGCCCCCAAAGCTCTCTCCTCCGATGATGCCCTCCTCCGCCCAGAAAGCCGCGCGGGCTTCCGCCGTCTGCTATGGTCCGGCCTGACAGACGCACTGCGCTGCCTACACCCTACCGGGCAACATTATACATTCTGGGACTATCAGGCAGGGGCATATCAACGTAATTCCGGCTTACGGATTGATCACGCCCTCCTCTCCCCCCGCCTTGCCGACCGCCTCACCAGCTTCACCATCGACAAAGACGAACGCGGCCGAGACAAACCCTCCGACCATGTACCGGTGGTCGTTACTCTTTCCTAAAACGGCACCTTCACCATGGCTCGGAACAAAGCCTCGGCCTGCTTCTGCACGTCTTGCTTTGGTTTGGGGAAGGGGCGGGTCTCGGCGTGGGCGAATTCGGCTTCGATAAGCTCATTCACCGCAGGGATGGAAGGGCCGCTCTGCTGCTCCCGGCTTCTGGATTTAAGGTACAGCAACTCCCGGATAGGCCCCAATACGGAGCGTGGCACGTCACAACCCTGACAAAGGGCTTGAAAGTTCATCGGGGGCTGGCCCTGCCCGTGCAGGCGCATCCAGCGTAACGCCATAGCCGGGCGTAGCGCGTAAAACAGCCGCTTATAATGTGTTGTTCCATCCTGTTGAAAAGCACGCTTCCAGCTATTACGCCCTAGATTTAGATAATGAAGTTGGCAGCTTAACCCCGCTTCAATCTGCTGGGCAAAGGCGGCAAGCTCATCAGCTTGTGCTTGCCATACATAACGCACCGGGCTGACTAACCATTCCAACAAAGTGGGATTAGGTTTCATCAATAGATTCAGGGCCTTGCGTATATCCCAGCCATTTACGTCCAAATCATCAGAGATAGGCAGCTCAATCACATCCCGGCCTGGCGTTAAGGACAAATACCAATCCAACCGATGGCGATAGATAAAGCGCACATCATAATCACTATCTGGCGAGGGGAACCCCCATGCACGGCTGCCACTCTCCACAGCAAACAGGATCTCCACATCATGATCCTGCTCAATCTGTCGCAAGCTGGCCATGACCTCCGCCCGCACCGCTGGAGCAATTTCCGGCACGTAATCCGGCATCATCTCATCAAAACTCATGCGCCGCTCCTTCTTTCCCCTCCCCAGAATGGCCCAGACCATCACAAGAAGACATAGCCCCGCTACAAAAAAGCCGAGATGGACTTACCATCCCGGCCTTTATCTCACCACCTAAACCATCCACTCAAGGCTGTAACTCAGCCCTTCTTTTCCGCCGCGTTACCGTTAGAGGCAGAAGGTTTCGGCTTAGGTAAGTCCAGCTTGAGGGAAAGCTCCTTCAAGCGGGCTGGCTCGACCGGCGCAGGGGCTTCCATCATTAAATCCTCCCCGCTCTGATTCAGCGGGAAGAGAATGACCTCACGAATATTCGGCTCATCAGCAAGCAGCATGACGATGCGGTCCACACCCGGTGCCGCACCACCATGCGGCGGAGCACCATAGCGGAAGGCATTGAGCATCCCACCAAAGCGCGCCTCCACAACATCAGGGCCATAACCTGCAATCTCAAACGCCCGTAACATCACCTCTGGCAGATGGTTACGCACCGCCCCGGAGGATAGCTCCACACCATTACAGACAATATCATACTGATAAGCCTTGATGCTCAACGGGTCCTGCGTATTCAGGGCCTCCAAGCCACCCTGCGGCATGGAGAACGGGTTGTGGGAGAAGTCAATCTCCCCTGTTTCCTCATTACGCTCATACATGGGGAAGTCCACCACCCAGCAGAAGCGGAAGGCATTTTGCTCAATCAGCTCTAGGTCTGTCCCGATCTTCGTCCGCACTACGCCAGAGAATTTGGCGACCTCATCACCCTTCCCTGCCGCGAAGAACACGGCATCACCGGCCTTCAAGCCGCACATCTCACGGATTTTCGCAACGCGCTCGGCTTCCAGATTTTTGGCAATTGGGCCTTTACCGCCTTCTTCATCAAAAATAATATAGCCAAGACCACCAGCCCCTTGGTCCCGCGCCCAATTATTGAGTTTATCGAAGAAGGCACGAGGACGGCTGCCCGCACCCGGTGCCGGGATCGCTCGCACCTGCCCACCAGAGGCAGCAATACGCGCAAATAACCCAAAGCCAGAGCCTGCAAATTGCTCCGTTACATCCTTAATAATCAACGGGTTACGCAAATCCGGCTTATCGGAGCCATAATCGCGCATCGCATCCGCATAGGCAATACGGGGGAAGGCCCCTTCGGTAATCTTCCATCCCTCTGGGGTAAACTCGTTAAACACGCCCGCTAATACTGGCTCTAGCACTGCGAAAATATCTTCCTGCGTGGCGAAAGACATTTCAAAATCCAACTGATAGAACTCGCCAGGGCTGCGATCCGCACGGGAGGCCTCATCACGGAAACAGGGAGCGATCTGGAAGTATCGGTCAAACCCCGCCACCATCGCCAGCTGCTTAAATTGCTGCGGAGCCTGCGGCAACGCATAGAACTTACCCGGATGCAACCGTGCTGGCACGAGGAAGTCCCGCGCACCCTCTGGGGAGGAAGCTGTAAGAATAGGGGTTTGGAACTCAGTAAAGCCCTGCTCGACCATACGACGGCGCAAGCTGGTGATAATCTGGCTCCGCAAGATGATGTTGCGGTGCATTTTCTCACGCCGGAGGTCGATATAGCGATATTTCAGGCGCAAATCCTCAGGATAATGCTCTTGCCCCGCCACTTGGAAAGGCAGCACCTCCGCACGGGATTGCACATCAATCTCGCTGGCACGAACCTCCACATCCCCTGTTGGCAAGGCGGGGTTACGCTGCCCATCCTCACGCACCACGACCTCACCGGTGACGGTGATGACGCTCTCCACCCGCAAACGCTCGGCTTTTTCGAGCAATGCCCCTTCAGAAGGGATAACAATTTGCGTCATGCCGTAATTATCGCGTAGGTCGATAAAGAGCAGCCCGCCATGGTCCCGCTTGCTATGAACCCAGCCAGAGAGCCGTACGGTCTTGCCTGCATCATCAGCACGCAGGGCATTGCAAAGATGGGTACGGTACTGGTGCATGAATCTCAAACCTCGTCACTATCGTCTTTAACGGCATGAGGAGCCTTACGTCATTATGACGTAGCGTCCTTCTTATCGCTGCTTCCTACCTGAAAAACCAGGAAAACGCCAATCTTAATCCATCATCTCTCATACGAGCAAAGAAAAGAGAGGGAGAGCCTCAATAAAGATCATAACTCCGATATTTTTTCAGGATATGCTTTTGGAGCGTATCAATCATATAGCGCTTTATGTTATACCTCCATGTCCCGAAACGAATTTCCGGCCGGGGGACTGGCTTTTGGCCGAAGCTAGCCAGCATTTTTGCTGTACGAACAGAGCCAAAACTATCAAAGTCAAAGATCAAATGCCGCTCTTTAGCCTGCTCTATCGCCTTCCAAATAAGTAACATTGTCATACCCGGCACTTTAGAACGACGACAGCGTGCCGATTGCCAAAAATACAGCGTTTTTTCATCCCATATCAATAAAGCCGCAGAGACAAGTTTTTCCTGATCATAAGCATAAAGGGCTGTCGCTTGCCCACGTTGATATGCAGCTTCAAATAGCGCCTTAAGCAAAGGAAAATCATGATGATTATGCGGCAATTCTCGTTGAACTAAAGCAATGAATGTCTCACATTCCCCTGCTTGTTGGACAGAGAGTTTCTTATCGGCTGTTCTAATGAGATTACGCGTTTTATGGTCACAATCCTGCCAGACGGCATCCAACGATTTTTCCGGCATAATGCGAAAGGTAAATTCATGTAATATCTTAAAACCTGCCAAACGGAAGGCCAATAAAGATTCATTATCAGGGTCAACAAAGAAATGAATACCATCATATTTTGGCAAGCGCTCTATTGTTTTTTCAACAACATGGCGGATATTTTGCTCATACCGAAAGGACTTAGATTGCGGCAAGGAAAAATACGGCCCCAATACCCGCGTATATTTAGGCATCTTAATAACCGATGACCCTAATGTCTTTTTCACAAGGAAAGGAAAACGAGACACAATCTTCCCCCCCATCTCAATATCAATTGATGCAAATCTTCCACGGCTTGCTATCTCCAGCCACCATTCTTGATGAAAAATGGATGGCGGCTCATACACTGCAAACGTGTCAGACATAAGAAGCACTTTATAAAATATAACTCAAGACAAGGTTTCCTCTTATCACCCCGCCCTTCCAACACATACTAATATTTGTTTTAATATATCTAGAAATATTCCTACAATATTAATATTCAACCCTTTAAAACCAATAGCGCATCAATATTAAAAATATATTTATATAATGTGAGTTCTCACTTCCTCATTTACAAACCTTTCAAAATCCACCGCTGCTCGCGCCATCGCCGCGGACCGCCCCGAAGATACTAATGCGACCACTTTCTGATCCTTTATATAGGCCGCCATAAAATCAAAGCCCCCTAGATCACCCTCTATTAAAATATAATCAAAGCTTTCCCCCCAACCTAGATATTCCACCTTTTTGCCAAATTGCTGCGTCCAATACCATGGCATTGGCATAGGCTGTCGTGGCAGACCCAAAATACTACGCGCTGCTGCACGGCCCTCACATTGGGCAGGCCGCCAATGCTCAACCCGGCACAAAGTTCCATTTCGCCGGAATGCCGCAACATCGCCTGCCGCATAAATGCCAGGTCGTACCTGCATATTATCATCTACGATAATACCCTGTACGCCCCCTTCTTCCTCTTCTTTTGTTTGCTCAGGTAAAAAATCCCGACACGGCTCATTCCCAATGGAGACCAGCACATGAGTACATGTTAAGGTCATACCGTCATCAAGTTCGACCCCTGTTACGCGCTCTGTCCCATGGATTGCCACAACAGACGCATCTGTCACAAAGGCAACGCCATTATCCTCATGCAGACGACGTAAAACCTGCCCAATTTCCCGGCCCCATTGTCGCTCCATCGGGACAGGATAATCAGGAGCAATAATTGTAACGCCAGCACCTTTTTGCCGCAGAGCAGAGGCTGTCTCTAACGTTGTAAGGCCACAGCCAATGAGGATAACGGCTTGATCCCCCGTAATCTCTTCAGCAATCTTCCACGCATCCCGCACGGTGTGGAGAGACATGACACCTTCAAGCCCAATCCCAGGGAGCGGCGGTAAAACAGGACGCCCTCCCGTTGTTATCAGGATATGATCGGCATGATAGGTCTTACCTTCATCCAGCCGTACTTGCTTTGCCTCACAATCTAACGCAACAACTTTTCCACGCATCCTGGCCACTTCGTGCCGTGCGTAAAATTCCTCACTCAACAAAGGAGAGGGTTGGACCTTCTCTCGCCCTCCCAAGAATACCCCTTTACTCAGCGCAGGACGCTCATAAGGCACAAAGCCTTCATCACCAATCATCGTGATACGCCCAGCAAACCCTTCCTCTCGTAATGTATAAATTGCACTCGCAGCAGCAGCCCCTGCCCCAAGTACGAGTACCGTCTCATCCTCTCCACATTTAGCCGCTGGTTTTTGAATAATCGGATTAGCCCCAACAAGGACACGCCCCTCCACCTGTCTTACGGGATAAACAGGCAAAGACGAAAAAGCGATCGGCTCCTTTACCTTACCATCCTGCACCCCAAAGACAGCCTTATGCCAGGGACAGACAATCACATCACCATGAACAGGGCTACGGCAAGAAAGTTTCCCACGGAATGATGCCCCCTTATGCGGGCACCTCCGCCCTACGGCGTGGATCTCATCCCCCACACGCACCAAAGCAATAGCCTGCTCCTTTAATGTGATAGAAAGAATATCCCCTTCTCTCACATCATCCACCGCCGCCACATCATAGAGGGTCTGATCTGGCAAAGCAGGAGTAGTCGTCCCATTGACATCCGGCCCAAGAGCAGCTTGAGGAGCAATCTCCATTATCGTGTCCCTTACACACACCCTTTATCCAAACATTCCACCCATCTAACAGAGGCATACGACCTGGAATGTTCTTAAAAAATGAGTGGGGCACATAGCCCCACCCATCGCTATATTATGGCCTTATACGCTTTCAAAAAAAGTCATCCCGATCCGCATTATCATCTGCAAAATCTTGCGGGCCGAAATCTTGTGCGCCGAAGCTTCCAGCTTCTGTCCCACTCCCATTAAAGGGATCGGCACCTTGTGGGCCGTTAAAGTCCCCATTATTCCCATCGCCATAATAATTATTGACGATGGTTGTCTCATTACCAAAATCGGCCCCTGTTCCAACAGCTCCTTCATGAGCGCCATGCTCGCCAGAGAACAGCCCTTCCAGTGCGTGTGCTGCCATCATACCACCAGCCACGCCGGCCGCTGTTGTCAAAGCCGACCCTAGAAAACCAGAGCCAGAACGAGCAAACATCCCCGGCTGATACCCTGGTGGCGGGGCATAGCCGCGGCCCATCTCCGGTGCTGCTGCCCCGGAGGCCGGCCCCCACCCTGGAGGAAGAGACGCAGCACGCGGCGGAGCGGACGTTTGACCATTACGCCCAAACAACCCTGAGAAGAAACCACCTGATTGCCCTGCTTGCGAACCAGATTGAGACGCCACTTGCTGTTGTAACAAAGCAATCTCCCCCCGCGCTTGTTGGAGCTGAAACTCTAGCTCACGAATACGAGCTTGCGCTTGTGCCAAAGCAGCCTCCTGCACGACAGCCAGCTGCGTAATGCGGTAACGTGCCTCAGGATAACGCTGGAAGTTCTCGGCGATATAACGATCCGCTTCGGGGTCTATAGGCGGGAGACTTGCCGGCCCCTGACCATTCGGCAGCCCTACCCCACCCCCAACACGGGCGACAAAGCGGCTTATGAGATCACGTTCTTCCGAATTCATGACTATGTTATCCTTCATCACATCAGGGTCGTCCCAATCAGGGAGATCGCCCTTTATTCTCTATAAGATAGGATACTGTTCCCCGCCCCTGCAAGGCCCCGCTCACGAAGGCGGCCAAAATCGGCCTCTAACTGCTAGCGATGATGCCCATCATCCTATAGAATGCCCCCAATCATGCTTTACATTTATGGAGCCTCGTGAATTGTCCGCATCCCGGCCCCCTTGTTTTCAGGATCTGATCCTGCGTCTTCATCAGTTCTGGTCTCAAAAGGGCTGTGCCATCCTTCAGCCTTACGATACCGAGCTCGGCGCAGGCACACTCTCGCCACATACTACATTGCGTGCTCTTGGCCGTAAGCCTTGGGCTGCGGCCTATGTGCAGCCATGCCGCCGCCCCTCTGATGGTCGCTATGGGGAAAACCCCAACCGCTTACAGCATTATTATCAATATCAAGTTCTGCTCAAACCCACACCGCAAGAGAGCCAGAACCTCCTGCTTGAGAGCTATCGTGCGATTGGGATCGACCCAGAGAAGCACGATATCCGCTTTGTTGAAGATGATTGGGAGAACCCCACAATCGGCGCGTGGGGCCTTGGTTGGGAAGTCTGGTGCGATGGGATGGAGGTAACGCAATTTACCTACTTCCAGCAGGTTGGCGGCATCCCAACGGTCATCCCCTCTACCGAGCTAACTTACGGGTTGGAGCGGCTAGCTATGTATGTGCAAGGGGTGGAGAATGTCTATGACCTCGACTTCAACGGTCGGGGCCTCACTTACGGCGATGTGTTCCTCCGGGCTGAGCGTGATTATTCCCGCCATAATTTCGAGCTTGCCGATACGGATATGCTCCTTGCCCAATTTAACGCTGCCGAGGCTGAATCCATCCGCCTCTCTGAAGCCGGTGTGGCCCAGCCAGCTTATGACCAATGCTTAAAAGCCTCCCATCTATTTAACCTCTTAGATGCGCGCGGGGTTATCTCCGTCTCCGAGCGTGCTTCTTATATTGGGCGTGTGCGTACATTAGCAAAAGCCGCCTGCGAAGCTTGGCTTGCTGGAGATGAGGAGGACACCACCCATGGCTGAATTGCTACTTGACCTTTTTTGTGAGGAAATCCCCTCCGGGATGCAAGCCCGCGCAGCAGAGGACCTTACCCGCTTGCTAGAGCAAGCCCTAGCCCCCCTCAACCCCCGCACTATGCGCGGTTTTTACGGGGCACGTCATATTGCCGCTAGCCTAGAGGTGGATGAGAGCATCCCCGCGCGCACCCTCTCCGAGCGTGGACCGCGTGAGAGTGCACCTGAGAAAGCCCTCGCTGGTTTTTGCCGTAAACATGGTGTCTCCCCCGATGCTCTAACAAAAGAGAACGGTTTTTGGGTCCTCCATCGCACGCTCCCGCCCATCAATGCAGCAGCTCTCATCGCCGAGCAGCTACCAGAGCTATTATGGAAGTTCCCTTGGCCTAAGGCGATGCGTTGGGGCAATGGTTCGCTCTTTACATGGGTGCGCCCGCTTCATCATATTGCCTGTGTGTTGGATGGGCAGACCGTCCCCTTCAGCCTTGCGCGTCAGGATGATGATGCTCATGGCCTTACAAGCGGCAATGTGACAGAGGGTCACCGCATCCTCTCCCCCGGCACGTTCACCATCACCAATACGGCGCAATGGCTGCGGGATTTAGAGGCTCGACATGTCATCCTTGATGAACAAAAACGCGCTGATCTCATCCGCAATGGTGTGCATAAATTAGCCGAGGATAAAGGCTTAAAGCTCGTTGAGGATGAAGGGCTTGTCCAAGAAGTCAGCGGGTTGGTGGAATATCCCGTACCTTTGCTCGGCCGCATTGATGATACCTTTATGAACCTTCCGCCAGAGGTGATGCAGGTCTCCATGCGGGTAAATCAACGCTATTTTGCCCTGCGTACGCAAGAAGGCAAAGCAGCTCCCTATTTTGCCTTTGTCGCCAATCAAAGCTTCACTGATGCAGGGGCCCTCTGCATCGCGGGGAATGAGCGCGTCTTACGCGCCCGCTTTGCTGATGCCCGGCATTTCTGGGACCTTGACCGCAAAACCAAACTCGCAGAGCGTGTCGCTGCGCTAGGGGCTGTGACCTTCCATGCTAAGCTTGGCACGCAAAAAGAACGTGCAGAGCGCATCGCCACTTTAGCGGGCCTCATCGCCACAGATATGGGCCTTAATGAGGGGCAGATAGCCCATGCTAAGCGGGCGGGCCTGCTCGCTAAAGCAGACCTAACAACGGGCATGGTGGGTGAGTTCCCTGAGCTTCAAGGCGTCATGGGGGGCTATTATGCGGCCCATAATGGTGAAGCCTCAGAGGTGGCACAAGCCATTGCTGAGCATTACATGCCCCGCGGGTTGAACGACCAAACAGCTAACGCGCCCATCTCCATCGCTGTTGCTCTCGCTGATAGGCTGGATATGCTGGCAGGCTTCTTCACAATTGGGGAGACACCCAGTGGCTCTGGCGACCCTTACGGGTTACGCCGCGCCGCTTTAGGCGTCATCCGCACCATTCGTGATAATGGCCTCCGCCTAGACCTTGGCCACCTGCTCTCCAAAGCGGCTATCCCTCATGCCAGCAAGGCCGGTAAAGATTCCGCTCTTGAAGATATGGATGGGTTCTTCATCGATAGGCTGCGCGTCCAACTGCGTAATGAGGGCCGCCGCCATGACGTGCTGGATGCCACATTGGCCGTCACGCAAGCCCTAGAGGGCACAACCCTCTTTAAGCATTTAGATGGTGACCTCGTCCGCCTGCTCAACCGGGTGGAGGCTCTCTCTACCATGATAGGCACAGAGGATGGGAAGAATCTTCTCGCCGCCTATCGCCGTGCCAATAACATCCTCCGTATTGAGGAGAAAAAAGACGGCCCCTACGCCCCCACGCCAGAAGCACATCTCTATGTGCAGGAGGAGGAGCGTGCGCTAGATGACGCCCTTAAAGAGGCTGGGCCTATTATTGATGCCCATTTGAAGAAGGAGGACTTCACCAGCGTTATGCAGCATCTTGCCGCTCTACGCCCGGTGATCGACCACTTCTTTGAGGCCGTCACGGTAAATGCAGACGATGCAGCACAACGCAACAATCGCCTGCGCCTCTTAAAACGCTTTAGCCAAAGCGGGCGGCTCATTGCTGATTTTAGCAAGATTGAAGGCTAAACCACCCTTCATCACACTTTCAGCACATCATCATAAAAGCCGGTTGGGGTTATGTCCTAACCGGCCTTTTTATGTCCGTTCTTATCAAGGAGCGGCGGGGCTATGGGTGAGGAATATCTTCGCCCCAAACCCGATAAACACAAGCCCAGTAAGCCGATCAAGCCGCCGCACCACCACCGGCTTATTAAAAAACCGCGCTAAAGGCACAGTAAGAGCCACCAGCAGCCCTAGCCAAATAAATGTCAATAAGACCTGAATCACCACCTGTACTAAGGTAAAAGCCACAATATTAGCATCTGGTGGGATGAATTGTGGGAAGAACGTCACCACAAAAATCCCCGCCTTAGGATTTAGCAAGTCCGTCAACACCCCTCGGCGGAAACCGGACCAAAAATCGTGACGAGATGTAAGGGGGGGACGGAATGTCGTTGGAGGGGACGTTGTCAACGCGGCCCTGGGATGAAAGAGCTGAGAGCAGCCTATCCATAATAAATACAATGCCCCCACACATTTTACGATGAAGAAGGCTTTGCTAGAGGCAGCCAATAATGCCGTCAGCCCAAAAGCGGCCGCTAAGCCCCATATGGTTAGCCCGAGTGCGATGCCAAAAATGGCCCCTACCCCAGCGCGCCGCCCCTCTGCTGCGGCTGTCCGTAAAACCATGATGGAATCCAACCCCGGCGTAATGGTGAAAAGCGCGCCAGCGGTCGTAAACGCTAATAAGGGGAGAAGCCACGCATGCATAAAGACCGACTACCTCTCACGCTTATTGCTTTAATCAGGGTCATCCCGATGGACCCAGCTTGATAAAAGCAGGCCAAAACCAAACATCATTGTCAACATGGCCGACCCCCCATAGGAGATAAGCGGCAAAGGCACCCCACCAACAGGGATGACCCCCATCACCATAGAGAGATTTACAACACAATATAAGAAAAAATCCATCGAGATACCCAGCCCGACCAGCCGGCCAAACCGATTACGGCATCGCAGTGCAATTAACATCCCGCTCATTGTGATGAGAAAGAGCAGACCAATCACCAACACACCGCCCGCATAGCCCCATTCCTCACCAATCATGGTGAAGATAAAATCCGTCTGCTTTTCTGGCAGGAAGCTAAGCTGGCCCTGCGTGCCATGCATATAGCCTTGCCCCCAGCGACCACCCGCCCCAAGGGCAATTCGCGATTGTAGGATATTATACCCCGCCCCTAACGGGTCATGCTCAGGGTGTAGAAACGTATCAATCCGCGCTTTTTGGTAATCATGCAGGTGGCTGTAAAGAAATGGCCCTAAGAACGGGATAGGCGCAGCCAGCAGGATGATTAACCACCAGCGCATCCCTGCGGCAAAAAAGAGCGAGGCCCCAATCACACCCACAATGGTTGCCGTGCCAAGGTTAGGCTCCTTTAGCACCAACACGACAGGAATAGCCGTTAAAATCGCGGGGATAATCAAGCGCAGCGGATTTCCCATCCGCTCCCGCCCTATCCGGTAAAACCATGTTGAGAGCATCAACACCAGCGCGATTTTAGAAAACTCTGAAGGCTGAAACTGAAAGCCCCCCAAATTAATCCATCGCTCTGCCCCCTTACCCACATGGCCCATTTTCAACACCAGAGCCAAAAGCAAGATGGACAAACCATAAATCGGGATAGAGAGCATCCGCAAAACGCGTGGGCTAGCAAGGGCTACCCCCAACATCATCAAAAGCCCAAAGCCAAAGCGTATAATCTGCGGTTGAGCAAAGGCTTCCGCACGCCCGCCACCTGCTGAATATAAAGCGATATACCCAACACCAGCCAAGCAGCACACCAGCAGAACAAAAAACCAATTAATCTGCCATAAACGCGAGAACATGCGTAGGTTAGGCTCTGCTCGCAATAAACGCCGCGCTGTGCGAGGGACAGTAAAATCCTTGAGGGACATAAGCCTCCCCTACTCGCTTACATCATCAGCGCGTGCCACAACCCCGCGCGAGAGTGACGTCCGATTAGCAGGGTCTCTTACCAACGTATCGGTCATAATCTGCGCGGCCAGCGGGGCGGCCTCTGTCGCACCAGCATTACCATGCTCTACAACGACCGAAACCGCATAACGCGGGTTATCATAAGGTGCAAAACAGATGAACAACGCATGCGGGCGATACTGCCACGGCAGATTCATAGAGTTAAAATGCCCGCTCTCACGCAAAGCGCGGGGAACATTACGCACCTGTGCCGAGCCCGTTTTCCCCGCCATTTGTACACCGGGGAGGTTTAAACGCGCTTTGGGAGCCGTCCCTTGTGGCTCATTCACCACCGCGAACATCCCACTCCGCGCGGCTATGAGAGAATCCTTCGTAAAGGGCAGAGGAGGAATATCCTCCGGCACAAGCTTCTCACTCACCGTCCGAACAAGATGGGGTTGCACCATCCGCCCCGTAGCTAAGCGAGATGTATATGTAGCCAAAGCCAGAGGCGTTGTTTGCACTAAGCCTTGCCCAATTCCCGCATTAACGGTGTCACCACCATTCCAATGATGCCCATGCTGCCGCCGCATCTCTGGCGTGGGGACAGATCCCGCCCGCATATGGGGAAGCTCTATGGGTAAATGGCCACTTAGGCCTAAGCTAACAGCAGCCTCGTGAATCGCATCCATCCCACACCGGCGCGCTACTTGATAGAAATAAACGTCACACGAATATTTCAACGCCTGATGCAGGTTAATAGAGCCATGCCCATAACGGCTCCAACAATGGAAGCGCACCCCGCCCATGTCATAATAACCCGGGCATGTAAAACGCTCCGAAGGGGTAATGGCATGGGCCTTCAATGCCGCTAATGCTACGGCAGGCTTAAAGGTAGAGCCCGGCGGATAAAGACCGGACACAGCTTTATCCACCAACGGCGTAGCGGGGTCGGTAATTAAGCTATTCCATTGCGTACGGCTAATCCCGCCATCAAATAAAGTGGGGTCGAAGGAGGGCGTGCTGACCAGCCCCATCACCTCCCCATTGCGGCAATCCATCACAACCGCACTCGCCACACGCTCACCAATGCGTTCTCTGATGCGTGTTTGCAGCACTGTATCTAGCGTCAAACCTAGCCGCGCACCGGGTTGGCCTTCTACACGTTCCAACTCGCCCATCACACGGCCATAGGCGTTGACTTCCATCTCCACCGTGCCGGGCTGGCCCCGCAATGTGGCCTCTTGCGTTTGCTCTAACCCCCCGCGGCCTATCTTCATCCCCGGTAGGGCCAAGGCGGCATCATGCTGCACATCAGTCTCATTTGGCGGGGCGACATAGCCGATAATATGAGACATCAGCTCTTTAAACGGATATTCGCGCGTGGTGCCAACATCAATCAACACACCCGGCAAGCTCGGCGCATTTAACCCCAAACGCGCCACATCATCCCATGTGAGGAACTCTTTCAGCGTCAACGGCACATAACGACGAATATGTTTGCGGTCCCGTTCTATACGGGCCCGGTCCCGCTCATCTAGCGGCACAATGGTGGCAAACCGATCCACCACCGCCTGGAGGTCCGTTGTCTCCTCCACCATCACAAGAGCGCGCCAATTTGGCTTATTCCCCGCAACGAGCACACCGCAACGGTCGTAAATCTCCCCACGTGCGGGCGATATTTGCCGCCGACTCGTCCGATTACGACGCGCTTGCTCCTTTAACGTCCCGCCTTCTACAACCTGCAATTTGTAAAGATGATGTGCCAGAGTGCCCATAACGCCCGTTTGCACGGCCAATAACAATAGGGCACGGCGCGTAAACATACCCCCCCCTATTGCCCGTTCTTCCGTAAAAGACGGGTCAGGTGGTGAGCTACTCCGCCTCCGAAATAGCGAGCCGGTATCATTGCGCCGGAGGGACATCTATACTAAACGCTAAAAAAAGATTAAAAAACGAAAAATCAAGCTATTTAAGCCACATTCGCCATAGTTTATTACAATCTGTCGTGCTTTTCCATAACGGAAAGGCCCCATAGATAAAGAATATGCAAAAAAGGGTAGCTTCCTACCGCCAATGCCTCTTGAAATACGATCGGATAGACAGAAAGAGCGCCACGAACCCTAATAACCATCAAAACCCAATCCGTTAGAGCTTCCCCCAGGACAATTAGACCGTAGAGACTCCACGCTAAAAGGAAACCCTGCCGCGATAGGCTTACCCTGCATCCGTGGGCAACACCATAAGCAACCAACATCCAAAACAAAAGGACACCCGGCGGATTAACACTAAATAATTCCACAATTAATCCACCGCAGAACAACCCCACAAGCGGCATAAAGGCAGGACGATAAAGCGACCAGAACCACACTGTCCCCAAAATAAGGGCTACTTGCAGCTCCATCTGTCCTAAAATTCCAAAAGGCGTGGAGAGGATAACTGCCAGGACCACCATTATGATACATGGGAAAAACTTACGCCGCATGCGGACCATCAGTTTCCGCTGTCTAGCCCCTTCTAGAGCGTCATGGTCTAACCCTCCGTGCTCAAATCGCATGACCATTTTACGCGTCCCTTTAATATACTACTCTCATAAATAACATGGCCTCTAAATTATCCATTCTGCAAAGATGTAAACGGTAGAAACCTGCGCAAACTCTGCCAAGTAGAGGGGGTATTACCATCATGTTGCTCCGGCAAAAGCGGCGGTTTCTCCCGCACACGGCCAGAACTTACCGGCCCTTCTGGCATAAAATCACCATCAAAAATACGCACTAAATCCAGATGCTCCAACGCAGCATCTGGCACCACAACAGGCTGCCCAGGTGCCAAATAATGGACCCGCCCTACAGCAATACCGCCGGTTAATCCTGCCGTTTGCGCCCGTGTTACGAGATGTTCTCCCTCCTCGGGATGAATATTCTGATTATAATACATCAGGCGTGGGTAAAGCGTATTATCGCCTATCATCATGGCATCCCCACCGCTATTTTGCAGCGTAACGGGGATACGGCTTGCCGCATCTTCAATAAGTAATACACGGACCACATGCGGGCCGACTTCGCTCACCCGCCCTACAAGGCCGACCTCATCCACAGCGAGACTACCAACAGTAACATGATGCCCTCCGACATCAAGCAAGACTGCCCGGAGATACGGCCCTGTCTCATCGCGCACAACCCAACCACTTACATAGTCCCGCGCACCTTCTGCCCCCCAATGAAGGACCGATTTTAAACGGGTATTTTCTTGCTTGAGGGTTTGTGCCTCCCCATACCAATAAATAAGTTTGCGGTTCTCCTTCCGTAAGCGGGCATTCTCCGCCAAAAGGTCACCAACACCTTGTAAGGTGAGTTGCCATTTATGAAATTGCCGCTGCGGGAATAATAACGCTTGATAAACCGGCCCAACATCGCGCACAGCTCCCATACGCAGCTGCGCCATCCTATCTGGCCAGATTTGCCCTGTTAGAATGATCCCCACAGCCAAAAACACAAAGACCGGCAAAACCAGCCCAGACAAAAGCTGACGTGTGTGGATGGAGATCATAAAAGGGTGGCTCCTCCCCTCTCACCCTACCTTATAGCTAAAGAGGGCAGCAGGTTACCCCTGCCAAGAGAGGCTCTATCAGTACATGCTGCTCAAAACGCTACGAAGCTGCTGCATCTGCTCCAATGTCCGCCCTGTCCCAACAGCCACACAAGAGAGGGCATTTTCCGCCACAAAGACTGGCAGACCCGTCGCATAACGCAACACATCATCCAAACGACGCAGCAAAGCTCCCCCGCCGGAAAGGACGATCCCTTTCTCCACAATATCTGCCGCAAGCTCAGGGGGTGTATGCTCCAATACGGTTGCAACAGCATCAATAATATGACCGACTGGCTCTTCCAAAGCCTCGGCAATTTGTGCCTCGCTCACAATAATCTCACGCGGGACACCATTGAGCAAATCACGCCCCTTAAGCGGCATGGTTCGCTCTTCCCTCTGAGAGGCCGGGTCGAAAGACGCCGCACCTAGCTCAATTTTAATCCGCTCTGCAGAGCTTTCACCGATCATAAGATTATAATTACGACGGATGTAAGCCATAATGGCCTCATCCATTTGGTCCCCCCCTACACGGACAGAGCGTGCATACACGATGCCGCCGAGGGAAATCACCGCAACTTCTGTCGTACCGCCGCCAATATCAACAATCATGCTGCCGGAAGGCTCCGTCACAGCAAGGCCCGCACCGATGGCCGCTGCCATAGGCTCCTCAATCAAATATACCTTACGGGCCCCAGCACTTTCCGCACTTTCCTGAATCGCACGCCGCTCCACCGCGGTAGAGCCTGAAGGCACGCAAATCACAATCTGAGAACTGAAAAAGGAACGACGATTATGCACTTTGCGGATGAAATGTTTAATCATCTCCTCCGCGCTCTCAAAATCGGCGATCACCCCATCACGCAGAGGACGAATGGCCTGAATATTCCCCGGTGTACGCCCCACCATCAATTTGGCCTCATTACCAACGGCCAAAACTTGTCTGCGCCCGCGCACTTCTGTAACAGCGACGACGGAAGGCTCACTCAACACAACACCACGCCCCTTGACATATACCAAGGTATTGGCAGTGCCAAGATCGATCGCCATATCGACGGAAATGAGCCCCAACAGACGAGAGAACATTCAAAACTCCTGGCAGGATGACCCCGCTTTTACGAGGGTAAAGAAAACGGTCCGAATACCATCCACAGCATTCGCCGCAAATTATAAAGACCCACGACCGTTCAGCAAGGCCATATTCCCGCTTCTGAGCGTTTTTTTCGCAGAAAACCCCACTTATTAATAAGCTGTTATATTCATGAACTTATTTTTTCACAAAAAATGGGGGGTATCCCCCCATTTTACTAGGCCACATCCTCTGCGGGTTCACCGCGTAAGCGTTTCACTAATAATTTATTCAAAGCATGAATATAAGCCCGCGTGGCTGATACAACCGTATCGGCATCACTGCCTTGCCCATCCACAAGGCGGCCACCCTCTTGCAAACGTACCGTCGTACGCGCCTGGGCATCCGTCCCTTCAGTCACATTCGCTACTGAGAATAACGCTAAGGTCGCCTCATGGGGGAAGGCCTCACCTAACGCACGGAAGGCCGCATCCACCGGGCCATTCCCCGTTGCAGTGACGTGCTGCGACTCACCATCAATCTCCAGCGTCATAACAACATGCGCGGCATGTTCTGTCCCACCCTTCAGATCCAAAGAGATAAGACGAATACGCTCATGGTCGCGACTTTCATCATCCACTAAAGCCCGCACATCATCATCAAAAACGATCTTCTTTTGATCTGCCAAAGCCTTAAAGCGTTGGAAGGCCGCGTTAATTGTCTCCTCTTTCAGCTCATCATAACCCAGAGCCTTCAATTTATCGCGGAAAGCAGCACGACCAGAATGTTTACCCAACACCAAAGAGGTACTCGTCCAGCCCACGCTCTCCGGCGTCATAATCTCATATGTTCCGGCATGTTTGAGGATACCATCTTGATGGATGCCACTCTCATGAGCAAAGGCGTTACGCCCCACAATGGCCTTATTGGGTTGGACATCAAAGCCTGTAATGGTCGCCAGCAAACGGGACAGCCCCAGCAGACGCGGAGTCTCAATCCCTGTCTCCATACCGTAGCGGTCATGCCGAGTCCGCAACGCCATGACGACTTCCTCTAGTGCTGCATTACCTGCGCGCTCGCCAATGCCGTTAATCGTACATTCAATCTGGCGGGCTCCCCCCTCAACAGAGGCCAACGTATTGGCCACAGCCAAACCTAAATCATTATGATTATGGGTGGAGAAAATCACCTGATCCGCCCCCGGGACACGCTCCTTCAACATCGTGAAGATACGCTCCATCTCATCAGGGGTCGCAAAGCCGACTGTATCGGGGATGTTAATAGTCGTTGCCCCGTTCGCAATGGCTGTTTCCACACAACGACACAGAAAATCTGGTTCCGTCCGGGAGCCATCCTCAGCTGACCATTCAACATCATCTGTATAGCGGCGGGATTCCTTATTGCCGAATGCTATCAGCTCCAACACGCGCTCCGGCTCCATCCGCAGCTTGTACTTCATATGCAGAGGCGAGGTGGAAATAAAGTTATGAATCCGCCCCCGGCGCGCACCTTTAATCGCCTTACCAGCGGCCTCAATATCCCGCGCAGCACTACGGGCTAACCCACAAATGACAGGCCCATCTACATGGTCAGCAATTTGTTTTACGCTTTCGAAATCACCTTCCGAAGCGGCGGGGAAGCCTGCCTCAATTACATCAACCCCCAGCGTAGCCAAAGCATGGGCCATACGCAGCTTCTCATCCAGATTCATGGAAAAGCCGGGAGACTGCTCGCCATCGCGCAAAGTGGTATCGAAAATAACGATGCGTTTATCGTCAATATGACCAAAAGAAGGATGCTGAAAAGACATCGTAACGCCCTCAATTTCTACGTTTTGACAAATGATAAGAACAAAACCCCTGAACGCAGCAGACCATCTGCCTGCCTATACGGCATTCAGGGGGTCATAAGTCGTAGAAGGAGGGTACGAAAATCTAACATTACACGCGTTACCTATCGCCTTTTCCGATATAATGCAAGCGATGAGACCATTCTTCTTTTTAAAGCGTTGCGCTTACCCGATTATGAAAATAATGGTCGATCGCCTGCTTCATCGCTTGGGCTACTTGCGTCCTATGGGCTGCGCGGCGCAATGCTTGCTCATCTAAATGGTTGGACATAAAGCCCATCTCCACCAACACTGAGGGAATATCGCCCGATTTCAACACCCGAAAGGCCGCATGACGCGAGGGGTGATGCAGCAACTGCACCCGATTCTGAAATGCCTGAATCACGCTCGCAGCCATATGGGCCGAGCCACGTCGTGTTTCCTCATGAATCAGGCTATTCAAAATCGCTTCAACTTCAGCTGGCACACCTCCTATCCCTGCATGGCCTGCAAAACGGTCCGCACTATTTTCCGTCTCGGCTAATGCAGCTGTTTGTTTGTCCGAGGCATTACCAGATAATGTATAAACACTCGCCCCGCGTACCTGTGGTTGATGCAATGCATCGGCATGCATAGAGATAAAAAGGTCTGCCTTGTGTTTGTGAGCCAATTCCACACGCCCTGCTAAGGGGATAAACCGGTCATCATTGCGGCTAAGAACAACCTGATATTGCCCTGATGCCATGAGCATACGCTGTAACTCTGTCGCGGCGGCCACGGCGATATGCTTCTCATACGTCCCAGAGACGCCAATCGCCCCGGGGTCTTTGCCGCCATGCCCAGGGTCCAACATGATGACCGGCTTAGGCGGTGGCGCATGGCGTAAAATAGCCGGAGCATGACTATTATGCCGCCTCGCAGCTGCTAGCCCAGGGTGGGGCCCAAATGTTGTTGCCATACCACCGGCTATGGTCCCCCTCACAAAACCACGACGCGTTAAGCCTGCCATAGCCTCTACACTCTCTCCAACAGAGTTCTGCCCCTCATATCGTATTTCACCTTATTATACTGCATTGTAAATATTAACATAGTGATCCGTCGCTTCCTTCCGTCATTGCCGCGATAAATTGACTATAATTTAGATAAAATAGTCTCCTTTTCAGACATGAATATACTCTTAAAAAAGGCAGAAAATGGCTGTATTCTGCCTTACCATAGGGGGACGAACTCCCCTCTTGCCAGCCACGCTAATTTACGTCATTCTATAGCTAGCAAAAGCCGGTAACATGGTACGTCCTGATTTAACTCATAAAAGGCCGTGCCAAGCGCGGCTCACGCATGTAGTACGCTTTATGCCGTTCGGTGTCGAAAGCCTGAGGCCATTAACCTTCAGTACGCTCACACCCTGGCAGGAGGTCTGCATCTACAACTAACGCGATCGGCCCGGTGGCATAACCATCTCACAGGCGGGTTGCATGATAATCCCGGTGGCAGTGTCTGCTACCAGCATGTTTACCAGAGGCTGCAATGCTGTTCTGTGTTATTCCTTATGGCGTACCGCGTGATACGAAGCCCGCTCGCCAGAAAATGGACAGGATGCCCTCTATTGATCAAGACAATCGGCGCCAGGAAGGCTATACGCCGCGCGCCACGGAGTCCCGTCCTTCATGACTAAACAAATGCTCATAGACGCCACACACGCTGAAGAAACCCGCGTGGTGGTCATGAACGGCAAGCGTATTGAAGATTATGATGTTGAAACATCAGCGCGCCGTCAGCTCAAAGGCAATATTTATCTCGCTAAAGTTATTCGTGTAGAGCCAAGTTTACAGGCCGCCTTTGTGGATTATGGCGGCAATCGCCACGGCTTCCTCGCTTTTAGTGAAATCCATCCCGACTATTTCCAAATCCCTGTCGCTGATCGCGAGAAACTCCTCGCCCTTCAAGAGGAGGAATATGCCGCTGAACAACGCGAGCAAGATGATCCCCTTGAAGAGGACGACCGTACGGAAGACACCCTCTCTGATGATAACAGCGATGGTGATAATGACAGTGATGGTGAAGATGTAAGCCCAGAAATTGTCAGCGGCGAGCATGATACTGGTGATGAGCATAGTGCCAGCCGCCGTATGGCGCGTTTTCTACGCAATTATCGCATCCAAGAAGTCATCCGCCGCCGGCAAGTGATCCTTGTCCAGGTTGTAAAGGAGGAACGTGGTAATAAAGGAGCTGCTTTAACGACCTATCTCTCCCTTGCGGGACGTTATGGTGTGCTCATGCCCAATACCCTCCGCGGGGGCGGTGTGTCGCGCAAAATCACCTCCGAGACAGACCGGCGGCGTTTACGCAGCATTGTAAACATGCTGGACCTCCCCCCCACAATGGCGATGATTATCCGCACCGCCGGGGCGGGCCGCCCGGAGACGGAGATTACGCGGGATTGTGAATATCTCCTCCAACTCTGGGAGGATATTCGCACTCATGCGCTTACCTCTATCGCCCCTGCTTTAATTTATGAGGAAGCAAGCCTCATTAAGCGGGCTATTCGTGACCTCTTTACCCGCGATATTGAGACCGTGTTGGTTGATGGAGAAGAGGCGTGGAAAAATACGCGGGAATTTACACGCCTGCTGATGCCCCATAACGTCAATCGCATCCGCCTTTGGCAAAATAGAGGGCAAAATCTCTTCGCCCATTATCAGGTAGAAAGCCACCTTGATGCGATGTTCTCCCCCACTGTGCGGTTGGAATCTGGGGGCTATCTCGTCATCAATCAGACCGAAGCCCTTGTCGCTATTGACGTCAACTCCGGCAAATCCACCTCCCAGCGCAATATTGAGGAAACCGCCCTCCGCACAAATCTAGAAGCCGCTGAGGAAGTCGCTCGCCAACTCCGCCTGCGTGACCTTGCCGGGCTGATTGTCATCGACTTCATCGATATGGAAAGCCGCCGCCATAATAACCAGGTGGAAAAACGCCTCAAAGATGCCTTACGGTTGGATAGAGCGCGGATTCAGATAGGCCGTATCTCTCATTTCGGCCTTTTGGAGATGTCGCGCCAACGCCTGCGCCCCTCCATTGCTGAGAGTATGCTCAGCCCCTGCCCGCATTGCCAAGGCACTGGCTCCATCCGCGGGGTGGAGAGCATGGCCTTACAAGTACTACGCAGTGTAGAAGATGAAGCCAGCCGCCGTCGTGCTTCGGAAATTGTCGTGCATGTTAGCCCTAATATCGTCCTTTACATGCTTAATAGCAAAAGGGCGGCTATTAGCGGGATGGAACAACATCACGACATGACCATCCGTTTTGAAAATGACAATACCCTCCCAGAAGGGGAGCTCCGCATTGAGCGTGTTGCCCCCCGTCACAAGACGGCACGTGAAGATAATCCTATCACTACCATCCGCACGATTAACATTGCTGATGAAGCTCCCCCTGCGCCTACATCCACCACAGATGAAGCACATCATGAGATGGAAGAGAGCAATAACGATAAAACCTCTCGTCGTCGCCGGCGTCGGCGCGGTGGACGTCGCCGCGATGATGAAACCCAAGATACTCTAAACCCAACAAACGAAGATACAGACATGCCTCCCTCAATGGAAAGCAATGAAGAGAATGACCGCGCCCTCATGCCCGGCCGGCGTCGGACACGGACACGGCGCGTTACATCCTCCTCCGCCACCGCTCCTCAACACGAAGCGCAAGAACGGTCTCACCGCCGCGAGCTTTCTTCCCGCCGTCGCCCCCCGCGCCAGCAGGAAGAGCTTATCTCCACTGAAGAGCTCGCCGCTTATCAAGGGCCAACACCTGCAAATCCTTTCCAAAATGCCGGCATTGATATTTTCGATATGATGGAACAACAGGAGGCCCGGCACGCATCCCCAACTCTTCATCAAGACGAGCAGCAAGAACACGCTGTAGCGGAGGAGGCCCCTTCCTCCACACGCCGTCGCCGCCGCCCAGCGCGTAGGCATGAACGCCTCGAAGAAGAGAATGAAGCCACACCGCGCCGTCCACACACGCCGCGCCAACCTCCAACACGCAGCCGCATCGTCACAGATCAAGAAACAGAAGACGACGCGACCCACATGGTGAAAATCTCCACACGCTCTGCCTCTACAGGTGAAGATAGTGAGACCACCACGCGCTCTTCCACGCGTCGTGCACGGCCGCGCCGCCGGCCTACTACAGCCCGCACCACGACAATGGATGAAGCTATAGAAGAGACCGCTACATCCGCAGATGAAGCTGTAGAAAAAGCCTCCCCCGCACGCAAACGTCGCCCTGCGCGACGGAAAAAAGCCGAGGACACGCCTGCTGCCCCCACGCAAGAAGCCACAGCAGACACCACCCCTGCGGAGAATATCGCTGCCCCACAGCCCGTCAATATTGACGAAGCCAAACCCCAAAAACGGCGAGTGGGTTGGTGGCGGCGTTAAGTCTTACCCCATCATAAAGGCCTATTTAGGTTTTATGCAGGATGGCTGGGTTTCGGTCCGGCCATTCTGCGTATCTCCTTCCTTACCGACAAACGCTATTCGTACCGTTCTGCGCAATGAACGTCCCTGTTAATGGCTGAAAACAAGCATTACGCGTACAGCTATTGCCCGTCATCAAACCACCATTATAAATCGCTTCACCAGTGCTGGCTTGTTCGTGCAAAGCCGTACCGCAGAGGGGTGTATCCGCTGGGGCAGAAGGAAGATTCAGTTTTACACGTTCGGAAGACTCAACCTCTGACTGCCCCGTAGGAGCCCCGACGAAACTCTGAATCTTAGGATGTTGAGCCGCGGCGACCTCGCGTGCGGTAGGATGGCTCGTACAGCCTGCCAAAAACATAATTCCCATACCCAACATAATTCTATAACGATACATCACCCCCACTCCTTCTCATCCTTGTTATAAAGCAAGCTCACCTTGCGATTTATTATCTGCCTCTGGCGGTGTAGCGGCTGTCTCATGCACTACACGGCCCTTACGATGCCGTTTTTTCCCTCCCTCATTAGGCTCTAGCTTAGCTTGTCTTGCACCGTCTGCAAACGCAAGCTGCACTGCACCCCCTTGAGGTAAAGCCGCCGCGTGCGTCACTGGTCGTCCCTTTGCATCCTGCACCAGCACATAACCACGCTCCAACACCGCACGGGGAGAGACAGCCTCTAAATGCCGCGCTACCCCAACAAGCCGCTCTCGTTGTACAGCACACTGCCCTTGAATCACCCCAATTTGCAACGGCATCCGCATAAGACGCATCTGGCAACCCTGCCAAAAACGCTCCCACCCTGCCTGCAACCGCCCTGCCTGCCCCTCCAGCAAACGATGACGCTGACCAAGAACCGTCTCCATGGCCGGGAGGTGGAATGCCGCCTCCCCCAAGCGTGCACGCGCACGCATCACAAAGCCCGGTAAGGCAAGCTCCAACCTTTGAGCGCGGTCATCCAAACGCATACGTGCCGTATCAAGCAGGCTAGGCAAGTCCAGCATACGCGCGGCCATTGCTTGCAACTGCAAGCTCTGCTTTTGCAAAATACCCACTAACCCGCTCGAAAGGCGCGCTGCCCGATGGGCAAGGTCTGCCACAAGCTCCGAGCGCACAGGCACGGCCATCTCCGCCGCGGCAGTCGGTGTCGGTGCCCGGCGGTCAGCTGCATAATCTACGAGGGTTGTATCGGTCTCATGCCCCACGGCGGAAATAACCGGCAAGGGGCACGCCGCCACGGCCCGTACCACAGCTTCATCGTTAAAGGCCATGAGGTCCTCTAACGAGCCACCCCCACGCGCCACAATCAACACATCTGGCGGGTGGGGAAGCTGCCCCATTGCCTTAACAGCATGAGCAATTTGCTGTGCCGCTCCCTCCCCCTGCACGGCAACGGGCCAGAGCAGAATCTCACGAGGGAAACGGCGGGCAATAGTGGTGCAAATATCATGCAAAACCGCACCGGAGCGTGAGGTAATCACCCCGACACGATGCGGCAGGGAGGGGATAGGCTTCTTCCGCTCCGGCGCAAAAAGCCCTTCATCTCGCAGGCGCACCCTTAGGGCCTCTATTCGCGCGAGCATGGCCCCTTCCCCGGCAAACTCCATCCGCTCAATAATCAGTTGATAGCTCGACCGCTCCCCATAAGAGGAGATGCGCCCAGTGGCGATAACCTCTGTCCCATTTTCTGGCACCATACCAAGGCGAGAGGCATTGCCCCGCCAAATCACCCCAGCAATCTTCCCCCCCTCATCTTTGAGAGAAAGATAAATATGCCCAGAGGCATAACGCTTCATCTCCGTGATTTCCCCACGGACGCGCACACGGCCAAAGCTTCCCTCCAGCACGCGCTTAATGGCGGAAGAAATCGCCCCAACAGAATATTCGGGGATGTTACTCCCCGCCGAAGTAGCATTTTGCGGCTCTTGGGCAGAAAAAAGAAGGTCTCGTTCCATCATCCTGCTATTCTATGCTAAATGAAGGGCAACGTAAAAGCGGCTATCAACACCGCAGGCTCATATAAAGGAAACAGGATGCGCGTACTTCTTGTTGGTTCTGGCGGGCGGGAACATGCCCTCGCTACCGCCATTGCCCGGTCCCCTCAGCTCAAAGCCCTCTTTGCCGCCCCCGGTAATCCCGGCATAGCAGAATGCGCCCGTTGTGTCCCTATTGCAGCTGATGATATTGCAAGCCTTGTAGAGTTCGCCAAAAAAGAAGCGATCGACCTTGTCGTCCCCGGGCCGGAAGTCTCCCTCGTGGCGGGGTTAGCCGATGCATGTAAAGAGGCCGGTATTGCCTGCGCTGGTCCTTCCAAAGCGGCAGCGGCCTTAGAGGGCAGCAAGGCCTTTACAAAAGAAGTGGCCGATGCTGCGGGCATCCCCACCGCACGCTGGCAGCGTTTTGATGCTAATAGCAGCATAGACGCCGCCAAAGCCTATGTGCGCAAGCAAGGTGCGCCGATTGTCATCAAGGCCGATGGCCTCGCTGCGGGCAAAGGCGTTGTTGTGGCACAAAGCGTTGATGAAGCCCTCGCCGCTATCGATCATCTCGGCCTCCCCCTCGTCATTGAGGAATGTCTTACAGGGCGGGAAGTATCCCTCTTTGCCTTTTGTGCAGATGATAAAGCCAGCCTGATTGGTGCCGCACGGGACCATAAGCGCGTTGGCGATGGCGATACTGGCCCTAACACAGGCGGGATGGGAGCCATCTGCCCCCCACCGGATTTTGACCGCGCCGCACAAGAGGCCGCATTAGACCTCACGGTCCGTCCCATGTTGGCTGAGATGCTCCGCCGGGGCACGCCCTTCCGTGGTGTCATCTTCGCAGGCTTGATGCTGACAGAAGAAGGACCAAAGCTCATAGAATATAATGTCCGCTTTGGTGACCCAGAGGCCCAAGCCCTGCTCATCCGCTTAGAGAGCGACCTCCTCCCCGCCCTCAAAGCCCTCGCAGAAGGCACCCTCTCTGAGGAGAGCATCCGCTTTACAGACCAGCCCTCCCTCTCCCTCGTGCTCGCGGCTAAAGGCTATCCTGATGCTCCGGTAAAAGGGGGTGTCATTTCTGGCTTAGACCGCACCGCACAACTCCCCGGCGTCTCCGTATTCCACGCAGGGACAAAGCTAGAGGGCGATAAATTGGTGGCGAATGGAGGGCGTGTGCTGACCATCTGCGCCACAGCCCCCACGGCAGCCAAGGCGCGCTCCCGCGCTTATGAGGCCGCAGCGACCATTCAATGGGCTGATAAAATGCTCCGCAGCGATATTGGGCTCTAAAGCAGCATCATAGGTGATACCCCCACCCCCTTACCGGCGGGCGGGGGCCTCCTTAGCTCTCCGTCTTTGCTAAAAGAGTCGGGAACTCCCACAAACTATCAATATGATATGTAGGCTTTAACGCCTTACAGACCTCTGCCACACCATGGCCGTAGCTGGCCCAGCAAACATCCATACCGAGTGTTTGGGCAAAGCCGATATCGGCCGTTGTATCCCCCACCATGAGGAACCCCGCTGCGGGGACGGAAGGAAATAGCGGCGCAAGACGGTGCTGAAACACCTCTTGCTCTGGCTTACGCGGTAGCCCTTCTTCTGCACCGAGGGCGACCTCAAAAAACCCATCAAGCTGGAACCGTGCCAAACTATGACGCAAGGTTGGCCCATGCTTGTTACTAAGGGCCACCAGCCGATAGCCACGCTGCTTTAAAATAGGCAAGACCTCATGCACCCCATCATACAGGAAGGTCTCCTCCGCATCCGCTTGGGCATAACGCTTCCGATAGGCTGCGACATAACGCTCGGCTTCTTCGGGGGAGCTATCATTGACTAACCCCTTATAAAACCCTTGGAGCGCATCGCCCTTACCTAACCGCTCTGCCAGCTCCGCAGCGGAGGGCGGGGTACGGCCAATGTCCTCAAAAGCTTCGCGCAAGCTCCTAATAATAGCCGGGCGTGTTTCAGCCAATGTGCCATCATAATCAAGTAAAAGAACAGGATAACGTAACATAGCGGCGGTCCTTTATTGGCTCTTTTGCTGAGGGTGAGCCATGAGGTGCTCTAACCCAGCCTTCAACGCCGTTGAATCATGCGTAACAGGGAGCATCCCAACATAATGGCCCTCTGGGTCCATGACCACAAAGGACGGCGCAGGCTTATAATATCCAGCCCCCCGTTCCTGCTCATAAGGGGCATGGAACAAGCGCGTCATCGCTTGGGTCATGTTCTGGGTCGCAAAAACGGGGAAGATATGCGGGGCCACCCCCATGACATAATCCTTCAGCCCATCAGAATCCTCCGCCTTTGCATCTAAGGATACAACAAGGGGGAGGACCTTCCGGCCCTGTGCCTTCATGCTCATAAGGGTGGCATCCAAAGCCTTTAAAGGCGGCTGGCATTGGGCAGCAGGGCAACGCGGGTCCACAAACCACACCACCATCCACGCCCCGCGGAAGTCCCCTTCCGTCACCATTCCCCCCCCAAGGGAGAAGACACGGAAAGAGCCACCAACCTCATTACCCTGTTTATGGAGCCGCGCCCCTTCATCATGACCAGTGGAGAGATAATACCCCCCCAAACCTAACAACCCCGCGACCAGCAGCAAACCCGCTATAATCGCCCCAATCTTCCAACCTAGATATTTTTTTGGCTCCACCCCGCCCGTACCGTCACTCTGCACGTCCATCATGCTCCTTACTATGACCTCAAACCTCAATGAGCCTCAGCCCAATTATCCCCAAGCCCCGTCTCCACCACCAAGGCTACATCCTTTAACGAGGCCGCTTGTTCCATCACATGCTTTACCAAAGCGGCTGTTGCCTCAGCGTCCTCATCGGGGACTTCGAACAATAATTCGTCATGCACTTGCAACAACATACGCGCTTTTAACCCGGCCTCAGCCAAAGCACGCGGTACCTGCACCATCGCTTTTTTGATGATATCAGCCGCCCCGCCCTGCAAAGGCGCGTTAATCGCCTGCCGCTCCGCATAGGACCGCTGCGCTGCCTGCCGCGCTTGCATCCCCGGCACATAACAACGCCGCCCAAAGGGGGTCAGGACATAACCCTTCTCGCGCGCCTCTTCCTTCATCGCCTCCATATAGGTACGGATGCCGGGATAACGCTCAAAATACGCCTCAATATAGCGTTTGGCCTCCCCTTGGGGCACCTGCAACTGACGCGCCAACCCAAAGGCTGAAATACCGTAAATAATACCGAAGTTAATCGCCTTCGCCCGCCGTCTCGTCAACGCGTCCATCCCTTCTAAGGGGATATTAAACACCTCGGACGCTGTACGGGCATGAATATCCTGCCCATGACGAAACGCATCTAATAATGGGTCAATCTGCGCTACCTGAGCCAATAAACGCAGCTCAATTTGGCTATAATCCGCAGAGAGCAGCTTATGCCCCGGTGCCGCCACAAAAGCCTGCCGAATACGCGCCCCTTCCTCCGTGCGGATAGGAATATTCTGCAAGTTCGGCTCATTGGAGGAAAGCCGCCCTGTTGTGGTTGTCGTCATCTGAAAGGTCGTATGCACACGCTGGGTTTTCGGCTCCATCAGCTTAAGCAGCGCATCCGCATAGGTGGATTTCAGCTTTGCCAAACGCCGCCAATTTAGGATAGCCGTTGGTAAATCATGCCCTTGTACAGCAAGCTCCTCCAACACGCGGGAATCTGTCCCCCATGCGCCGGTTTTCGTCCGCTTGCCCCCCGGCAGACCCATCTCATCAAACAGGATTTCCCCTAATTGTTTAGGCGAGCCAATATTAAAGGGCCGCCCGGCGCGGTCATAAATCCCCTCCTCCATCTCCGCCATGCGTGTTGCGAAATCTTCCGAGAGACGGCGCAATTCCTCCGCATCCACACGGATGCCAGCATCCTCCATCCCCTCCAGCACGGTGATGAGGGGACGCTCCATCTCCTCATACAAGGCGGTGGCTTTCTGCCGTGGTAAGGTCAGGCGCAATATCTTCCACAAACGCAATGTTACATCCGCATCTTCCGCCGCATAAGCGGTTGCTTTATCCAACGGAACTTGCGTAAAGGCGATGCGATTCCGCCCCGTGCCCGTAACATCATCATAAGAGATGGGCGTATGGTCTAAATGCAGGCGGGAGAGCTCATCCATCCCCTGCCCATGCGCCCCAGCAGACTGCGCGTAAGACAGCAGCATCGTATCATCCAGCGGCGTAATAACCTCCAATCCCGCACGACGCAAAATCGTGAGGTCATATTTCGCGTTTTGGAAAATCTTCAACACCGCCTCATCAGCCATCAATGGGGCAAGCAGGGCGAGCGCATCTTTTACAGCGAGCTGCTCCCCAACAGGAGCCTCCAACGTGCCTTCATGACGGAACGGCACATAGCACGCCTTCCCCGGTGCAATAGCGAGAGACAAACCAACAATCTCCGCCGTGCGTGCATTCAGGCCCGTTGTTTCCGTATCCACCGCAACAAACCCAGCCTTATAAGCGGCCTCCACCCATTGTTGAAGTGCCTCCTGCGTTGTCACCGTCTCATAAGGGCCAAAGGGAGCCTCACTGCGAGGCACCATATCGCCCTCCACCTCAGCCTCGCCACTAGAGGCTGGGCTCACATCAGGCTTATGCCGCGCTGGCGAGCGGGCCTTGCCTCCAAAACCCATGCGTTGAAGAATGGAGGAAAAGCCCATGCTCTCCAGCCAATGCCGCAACGTCTCGGCATCAGGTTCGCGGGGACGTAGCTCATCAACAGGGGTCGGCACAGCGACATCATCCGCTAATAAAACCAACTGGCGGGAAATACGGGCCCCCTCGGCGTGGTCAATTAGGTTCTGCCGCCTTTTAGAAGGCTTCATCCCCGGTGCGGCCTCCAACACCGCCTCTAGCGAGCCATATTCATTAATCAACTGTGCCGCCCCTTTTGGGCCAATGCCCGGCACACCCGGCACATTATCGGTAGAATCCCCCATGAGGGCTTGCACATCCACCACTTTATCAGGCGTTACACCGAACTTCGCTTCAACCTCCGCTAAGCCGATGGGCTTTTGCTTCATCGGGTCCTTCAACATCACCCCCTCACGCACAAGTTGCATGAGGTCTTTATCGGAGGAAATGATGGTGCAATTCCCGCCTTGCTCCACCACCAACCGCGCATAAGTTGCTAGGAGGTCATCCGCCTCCCAGCCGGGTAGCTCAATCGCGGGGATGCCGAATTGGTCCGTCGCTTGGCGAATGAGGTCGAATTGCGGGCGTAAATCCTCCGGCGGCTCTGGCCGGTGGGCTTTATATTCAGGATAAATATCGTTACGGAATGTTTTGCGCCCTGCATCGAAGATGACAGCCATAGGCTGGCCCTCATGCTCTTTAATGAGGCGTGAGAGCATATTGGTAAAGCCATAAACGGCATTAACAGGCACACCCTCCGGGTTGGTCATCGGGGGGATGGCAAAAAAGGCACGGAAGATGAAGCCAGAACCATCCACCAAAACCAGATGTGTGTTTTTTGATGTCACGCCGTCCCTCTCCCTTGCCATATTGGGCACATTACTTTTGCTCTATAGGCTCTCTCTAGCGGATTTCCGCCGCTTTAAAAACGCCTCACATGCCGATAAGGCTGTATTTCTCCCTCTCATGCTCTGTTATGCGCTATTTCTAACAGGGTGCAGCACGGGGCCGCGCCCGGAAACATGGCCTCACAGCGCTACAGAATCCGCCTTCATCCCCGCGAGCCTCTCCCTCCCGCTCTCCGATGGTAAGAGTGCGCCCATACGGCTTTACACGCCACCCCAAAACAAGCCCCTACGCGGGGTGATTCTGGCCTTTCACGGCTTTGGGGATAGCCGCGATGCGTGGGAGGTTATGGCACCACCCTTAACGCAGGCTGGGTTCCTCATCGTTGCCCCTGATATACGCGGCTTTGGGGCCTTCCCCACACCACGGACATGGAGCAACACCCAACGCCTCATTGCTGATAGCCTAGCAGAGGCCCAATGGTGCCAGCAACAATGGCCCAAGCAACCGCTTTACCTAATGGGCGAGAGCATGGGGGGTGCTATTGCCCTCCTCACCAGCACTGCACTGCAGGCCCCCCACCCCGCCGGGTTAATCCTCCTCGCCCCAGCCATCATGACATTAGGCCAGCCATGGCAAAGCCTTTTGGAGGGCTGGAATCTCATCACCCCTCAAGCTCGCCTAACAGGGGCCCATATGCCGGGACAGCATATTGCAACGCGCAATATCAAAGCCCTCCGTCGCATGTTTTTCGACCCTCTCACCCGCCATGGCACAACCGTCCACGCCCTCCGGGGGCTAACGCATCTGATGAGCCATGCCGCCCAAGAGACCCCAAAACTACACACACCCACCTTGCTGATATGGGGTGATCGCGACCAATTTGTCCCCGCCTCTGCCACACGTCACCTTATCCAGAGATCACCCCAAGGCCTCCTCCGGCTAGATGAACTCCCCCATGGCTATCACCTCATCTCCCGCGAGCCGCAGAACCGCCCTGCCCGAGACATTCTCTCATGGCTTGAGCAGCCAGGGCATTTCCTCCCCTCCGGCGGGGATAATGCTGCCACCATGTGGCTTTGGCTGGCAGAAACACAGTGAACGCACGAAAAAGCGACAATTCAGGGCTAGGCAAAACAGCAACTTCCCGTTAAAAGAACGGCCAGCGGACCCGTAGCTCAGCTGGATAGAGCGTTGCCCTCCGAAGGCAAAGGTCGCGCGTTCGAATCGCGCCGGGTCCACCATCCAACAGTCCTAAAAGCAAAGACGTTAGGGGCGTATTTCAGCCCCTTGCTAGCCTCTTACCGCTGTCTTTCTCTCACAACGCCATCTTAGGCAACGTGGCTAGCACCTCTCTCGTCTCTAATGCCACATGCAGCACTTTTAAAAAGAGCAAGAGGGGCCATTTAGGGTCTTGAGCTTCGGCACGAGCCCAATCGTTAGGGTCATTGGTGATGGTGGAGCGTTTATCAATCTTGACCTGCTGGCGATCCATCACCCACTCAAGAGCAGATTTACCGTTCACCTGATATTCATAGGCTTCCAGCGGAATACCTGTAATCTCGATGTGATTATTATAAATCAGGTGGGTTTTGTCAGGGATGCGTTTGCCATCCTCACCACGGGTTTTGGCAAAGGCCATCTTCTCGACACGATAAAGCTGCTCCTCCGTAAGGCCCGCTTTGGTTTTGATATGCACATGCGTCGCATCATCCAGCGCGAAATAAGGCACCGCCGCCTCATACCCCAAATGAAGCTCCGCAAGCGCCCGTCCTGCTTTGGAAAATGCCCAGAAGTCATCCTCTGTCTTTACGCAAGGGATACGGGGGAGTTCTTTGGAGAGGCTGGTGGCGTAATGGCTGCGATAATCCGGGGCATGAAGCAGACCATAGATGTAATAAAACACATCTTCTTCATCAAACTGCGCCTTAGGCCATGCTTTACGAAAATAGGCCATGCCCTCTGGCGTGATAGCACTTTTCTTTTTGTAACGAGCCGCATTTGGCTCCTCCATCCCCCCAAACATATCCCCTTCAGGCTGTGTAGTTTTTATGGGTTCATAATGATAGAGGGGGAAGCATTGACTATCTCCAATCAAATGGAGATCAGGAAGATGATCCACCATAATAGGTGGCATGTTATCACTTAGCCCAGCCAAACAAATCACCCTATTCTCCATCCCCACTTCTGGGAAGATTTTGGGAAGTTGAGAGACCCTTTCATTCAGCCTGCGACTAAAGAAAAGGACCTCCTTCGTAAAAGGACGGTACATGCCAACACGCACCTCCCCATCGGAAGTAGATAATGGCTTATCTGCTACTACTGTATCCTGCAAACCACTTGTCCAACTCAGTGCCGCTGTCTCAAAGTCAGGAGAGCGTTTCAGTTCATTTAACCGAGCCTCTTTCTTGCCATGAGGCAAAAGCTCATTGAGCCGTTCCCGCTCAGCTTCATAAGTCGCAACTTGTTGCTCTACACTCTGCTGGATACGCTCACGAGAGAAGTTCCAAACCCATCCGTCACGATTGGTCGCAAGACCTAGAGAATATAAGCCAAAAATACTGTGTTCACCTTTTTTACTCCCCATCGTCATAAAGGCTGAGAAGCTGTCATCTCTCTGGTGTAACCAGTCGCCATGCTCATCAGGTGTCAATGTTTGCCAGCGGCGGAACGTGCCATCAGGGTTGGTTTCTTTCCCCGCATCTGAGGCCTCGCTCGGGATAGCCGCGATAGACCCAAAGCGATGCAGCCAATGGAACTTATCTGTCTCTGGGGCATTGCTTAGGTTTGCCCCAGCGCGTGCATAAGCCTCCTGCGCTGTAAGATAGTCACCAATATCGCAGAAATGGATTTGGCCTTTGCCTGTATGAGTCTTTTTGCGGGCCAGAATGGTGATGGCAACCGGAGCCCGGCTGCCTTGCCCAAAAATATTATCCCGTTCCTGCCGTCGTTGTTCACCTGATGTTCGCGCATTCCCACGCAGGTGGAAAATCCAGATTTCGGAAAATTCACTTTCCAAAGCGTTACGGAGGCCAGTACTGGCAGCACTATCTATGAAGCCTGCATTGGTCACAAACCCTATGACGCCTTGTTCACCTATGCGATCCGAGGCCCAACGAATACTGCGGATATAGCTATCATATAACGACCTCTTTAAATTGGCTTTTGATTTTTGCGTATATGTTTCTTCAATACGCTTATCGAGATATTCATATTTATCATTTTGAACACCTCCTGCCGTCTTGGAACCATTAGAATAAGGCGGGTTGCCCATAATCACCCGGATGGGGGCACTCTCTTGTGCAAGGATGCGGTCACTATTGCCTTTTAGGTAGCCCCCCATGCTGTCATGCAGGGTTCTATCTGTCTGCACATGCTCTGTTAGGTTAAACGTGTCTGTCAGGCAGAGGCCACCAAAGGGTGCTTGTTTGCCTGTACGGGCGGTATAAGAGGTCGCGATATTAATACCCGCTACGTAATAAGCGAGCAGGACAAGCTCATTGGCCCAAAGGCCGGGCTTGCCAAGGATGGCATCTTCTTTCCCGGCGGCCTCATATTTAGCAGCCAGTTTTTCAGTAGGGATGATGTAGTCTCCCTCACTACCATCGGCCTGACGTTGCCGTAGGTCAATCAACCGGGCGATAAAGCTGCCAGTACCGGTAAAGGGGTCCAAAACCGAGACGTTCTCATCCCCCATGCCACAGCCAAACTGCGTCTGAAGCACATGCTCAACAGAGCGGATGATAAAATCCACCACGGGGACCGGTGTAAAGACAATGCCCAGCTTATCAGCTTGTTTTTTGAAGGCCTCTCGGAAGAAATCATCATAAAGCTGGATGGTCAGGGCCTGTCGGCTCTCCGGGCTGGCATCTTTCAGGCGGGCACGGATGCTGTCATAAAAGCTCTCCAGCCCTTGCTGTTCCTTCGTTAGGCCGTTGGCGTAAAGCTCCTGCGTGACGGCATCAAGAGCTTGTGTCATGGGGTTGGAGCTATGACCACCATTTTCCCCGAAAAGAGCATCAAAAACCGGGCCTGTCACAAGGTGCTGGCCTAGCATCTCGATGATTTCACTATCCGGGACGTTCGGGTTGATAGAGGCGTGGATTTCCGCCTTTAGCTTGTCAAAGACCTTCCGGGCCCGGGCGGATGCGTCTTGCAGGGTACGTTCTGCCTCATGCTCGGCCCCAAGGGGGAGCTGACCATCCAAAAGGCGGGTAATGCTAATAATATGCCGGTCCACAATGCGTTTGACGTCTTTAGACCACCGAGCAAAGGGATTACGATTGCCAACCTTCTGCACAATACGAGCATAAAGCGCATCAGCCAGCTTTTCCCGCTGGCCATATTGCATGACAAGCTGCTGGCCGTAATCGGTAATCTCCTCCTCAGAGGCACGTTCATCCGCACCCTGACCATTAAGATGTTTATTCACACTATTGGCGGCGGATTCAGCTTTGCCCTTTTTCTTTTTAGCTGGAATACGAGCTGAGACGCATACGACTTCCATCTTCGTATAGTCCAGCTGGCCACCAAGATTCACACGGTCTAGCTCATCATCCAAAGAAGAATCATGCGCCCGGAGGGCCTGAAGAACCATCCAAACCGTACGAAAGCCTGATGACCCTTTAGCGAAATATTCATCAGCCGTATAACCATGCGGCACCACAACGGGAATAATGATATAGCCACGTTTCTTGCCCGGCGCACGGCGCATCACCCGCCCTACGGACTGAACAACATCCACCTCGCTGCTGCTAGGGGCTAAAAACACCACGGCATCCAATGCGGGGACATCCACCCCCTCAGACAAGCAACGCACATTAGAGAGGATACGACAGACCTCTCGTTTTCTCCCATCTTCATCAATAAAGGGTGGGGCATCATCCTTCAGCCAGTCCAGCCGTGCGCTTTTTTCGGCAGCGTTCATCCCGCCATCAACATGCCTAATCTCGCAATAAGCCCCAGGCTTTTCCTTCTTGGCTGCCTCTTCTGGTAGCTTACTCTTGCGCTTACGGTACTCCTCCACAACATCGGAGAACCCCTTCTCAATCACACGGGAGGCAACATTGCCGCTACGTTTTTTAGACGGATCAATCGTAGAGCAAAAAGCCACCGCCCTATGCATCGGGCGTGTCTCATCCTCACCTCGCATATCATCACGGGAGAGGCCCTTCCATGCGCCAATAATGCGCGAGGCGACATCCAACGTGATGTTATTATCTTTATCAGACAAGGTACTAGGGACGAACTCCGCCACATCGCTCTCTGACACACCGAGAACGACAATCTTATAGGGGCAGAGACGCTCCTTCTTCACCGCCTCAGCAAAAGAGATTTCATGAATAATGGGGCCATATAGCTCCTCATCATCCATGGAATACAAGATTGTATCGGCATCCTTGGCCTTCTCCAACGCGTCGGATGAGAAGATACGCGGCGTTGCCGTCATAAAAAGAGTGCGCGCCCGTTTTATGCCGTCCGGCTGATGAATGAACTGGAAGGCCTTTGTCTCCTCATCTCGCCTTTTAGCACCGCTCGTACGGTGCGCCTCATCGCATATGACGAGGTCCAAAGCAGGCAAACCAAGCTTCTGCGCCTCCCCAATAACAGGCGAAGAATGATAGGTCGAAAAGATGACGATCATCCGCTCATCAGCATCTTTAGCAGAACGCGCTTTGGTAAGGGCGTTTGTCAGGCCGAGGGCATCGGTAGTGGCGGGGTAATCCAAGTCATTTTCCACCCGTCCAACATCATCACGTTTTTTACCCACTTCGCTATCTGAGCAAACGGCAAAGCAGGACAACTTAATAGCAGATTGCTGCGTCCATTCCGTCAATGTCTGAGACACAAGATGAAGCGATGGCGCTAAAAACAGAACAACCTTCCCTTTGCCTGCGAGATTTTCCGCAATTTTGAGGGATGTAAAGGTCTTGCCCGTTCCACAAGCCATAAGAAGGCGACCTTTAGTAGGATGTTCTATAGTCCCCCCCTTCAAGGTTGAGACGGTTTTTACGATGGCTTCCTGCTGTTCTTCACGAGGTGTTTTGCGGGGTAGTAATGTCGGTTCACCCGTCTTGAGATACTGGCTCCAATCTATGGCCGCATTTTCAAGGTCGGAAAGCGTTGTTAAATGGATGAGCGGCTCGACCATCTGCATGGTAGCCTTAGCGTTATCACCCCACTTGCCCGTTGTAGCGATGATCCGACGACTGATGAAGTCCGCACGATTGCTTGCCGCGATGAAGCTATCCAATTCCTTTTTGGAGATTGTATGGCCCGGGCTATAAAATTTGGCCTGAATGGCCTCAAAGCCAGAACCATCCCGCATAACACCAACAAGATCAACCCCCGTATCACGCGCCGAACCACCGGGGATGTATTTTTTAACCCAATCTGCGAAGGTCAAAACCTCCGAGAATAATTCCTGAAACTTCGGCTCATTCTGAAGATAAATTTGGGCCAGTTTTTCAAACCCCGTGCCCCGGTCCCGCTGGCCTGTCTTATGGCCCTGCCCATCCTCATCAAAACTCGCTAGAAGTGTGCGAAAAGCAGTGCCTTGTGAATTGGACATGGGTGGTCTCCGGTTCATAATAGTGTTTTTACACTACACAGTGAAGCAAGGAACGCCAAGCAGGACGGCTCTCATCCTAACTAGCTTATGATCTTTCCTTTTGCTCTGCCTCTCTGCTCACGCTGGGAGCATACCCCCCTGCTGAATATGAGAACTGACACAAACAGTCAGAAGAAACTGTAATTCAAAAAATTACAAAAGATATTACCACCAAAAAGCCCATTAAATAGAGCGTTGGAGACCCGAACCGTTAACCCTAGCAAGCCCCCTTTTCAGACCATCTTCCATATTTTAGAAAAAGATCAGCATAATATGAGGAGGTATAATGCCCTCTACCTCATGGCTCTTTTGGGCCTTACTTTCCGCAGGCTTTGCGGCATTAACGGCTCTGTGCGCTAAGGTCGGTGTTAATGAAATAGATTCCGACCTTGCAACATTCATCCGTACGATCGTCATTCTTGCTATTCTGGCCGCTTTATTGCTGGCGACAGGAAAGTTTCATAATACCGCAGGCTTTACGCCACGGGCGTGCTTTTTCCTGCTGCTCTCTGGTTTGGCGACGGGGGCCTCATGGCTTTGTTATTTCCGCGCCCTCAAGTTGGGTGACGCGGCCCGTGTTGCACCAGTCGATAAACTCAGCGTTGTGTTTGTCGCCTTACTAAGCGTCACACTCTTAGGTGAGCAGCTATCACTTAAAGGCTGGATGGGGATTCTTTTTATAGGGTTGGGGGCTATCCTCGTCTCTACAGGTTAGCCCGCCCATAGGGATGGAAGGAAGCCCCCTCCATCCCTATTTTTATGCCTAACTTAGGCGTTACCGTCTTTAGACTCTTCGTCCTTTGTCTCTTCCTCCGTCACCACAGGCTCAGAGATAGCGACAGGGGCCAAGCGACTCGCAAAGTTACATGCCATGAGATAACACACCACGGCTGTACCAAGGGAGGCAAAAGCCGTTTCCCGCTCGCCGGGGTTAATCAACATGGCCACAAACACCAGGATGATAGCAATCAACGAGGCAATACTCAGATACGGATAGAGCATCATGGTAAAATGCTCACTCGTCCCTGCACGCTTACTACGCCCACGCAAGACAATATAAGACGTAGAGATGAGTGCGTAGGTTAGAAGGATCAACCCACCACTACAGTTCAGCAAGAAGCCGAAAATCTCACTCGGTGCAAAGATGGAGGAGAACGCCACCAACAACCCAGCAATAGAGCTGATCGTAATCGCCATACGCGGGGCCTTATCTGGTGCAGAGCGCACAAGGAAGGCCGGTGCATCACCCTGAATCGCCAGCTCTGTCAAAATACGAGAGGTAATGTACATACTGGAGTTCAAGCAGGACAGAACGGCACTCAAGATAGCAATCTGCATGATGAGTGCAGCACCTGGCACACCCATGACCTTCAACACAGCCACGAAGGGGGATTTACCCGGATAAAGGCTCCACCACGGCACGATCATTGTAATTAAGCAGATGGAGGAGACGTAGAACATCATAATCCGCAGGCCGAGTGTCCGTGTCACACGGGAGACGTTCCCCCCCGGGTCGGATGTTTCAGCCGCCGCAACGGTGGAAATCTCAGACCCCATCATGGTGAACAACACCGTTGGCACAAGGGCAAGCAGCGGCACAATACCATTAGGGAACAAACCACGGCGCCCAAAGAGATTCTCATGCACGGGCACGCCATGACCAAAAACATGCAGGACATAAAGCAATGCCAGCAAGATAAAGGCCACAATGGTGAACACCTTAATGCTGGAAAGCCAGAACTCACATTCACCAAAAATCTTCGGCGCAAAGAAGTTCACTAGCTTCATGCTGATGATGAGCAGAACAGACAAGACCCAAACAGGCAGATGGATCCAATCCCGCAGCATCATGGCCCCAGCGATAGCCTCCGAGCCAATCACCACCACCCAGAAAAACCAGTAAAGCCAGCCAGAAGCAAAGCCGATCCGGTCCCCATGGGCAAGACGAATATATTCCACAAAGGAGCCACGGCCCGGGTCGCTCACAACAATCTCGCCCAGCATGCGCATGATCGCCATGATCAAGAAGCCCACAGCAACGAAAACGAGCGCAATGCCCGGCCCTGCCTTTGCTATAGCCGCACTACTCCCTACGAAAAGTCCCGCGCCAATCACACCGCCTAGGGCAATCATCGCGATATGACGACTCGAAAGTCCTTTATCCTCGGACACGGTTTGATCGCTAGTTGGTTCCTTCATGAAAAGGTCCTTATGATAGTTGGCTGTACGGGGTACCCAGTAAGAAAATGAACACTCCGCTACGGTAGCCCATTTTGTGACATCTCCCGGCAAAATGGAAGGCAGAACAGAAGAAAAGCCTGTGTGCCTTAAAAATGCCGGTAGAAATAGAGTTCCAAAACGCCTGATGTCCCATGCATGGGTGGAACATTCATCCCACTAGGAATCCCTGCTTTTGCAAGGGCCTTACCCCCAGGGCCTGCAAATGCGGCCCCTCCTGTAATGGCTCCAGATGTATTGGCATCAAACGAATATTCAGCAGAAAGATCAACCTCATCCGACATATGACGCCCTACCGTACTCGGCAGGCCAGAGCCACTGGGATAGAGAAAAGAAAGGTCGTAGAAATGCAGACCCAACTTTAATTCATCACCTTTGCGTAATAAATGGATTGGGGGCACGCCTGTCAAGTCCACCTGATGAATTTCCATATTCGAGAGCGGAGCAAGATACATACCCGTAATCTCTCCTGGCCAATAGCCGCCATAAGTATAACGGCGACCATCATAAAGAAAATATGTATCATAATTATGTTTTGTCCGGCTATGGGGATTCTTCCCTCCACTAAAGCGCGTATAACGGTAGAATATATGGGGCTTCCATGGCAGAGATGTAAACGTATATCCCGGCTCTATATAGGTTGCATAGGCACTGACACCTTTATAACCATTACCTGCATGGCTATTTTGTTCAGAAACAAATGTCCCATATAGAGAGAAATGCTTATCAATGCCCCATGTTTTTACAGGAATGAACGTCCCACCCCAACTAAGCTGCGTAACATTCATCCCCTGCCGGTCGGCACGGTTTGCGTAGTCATAAGCGGCTCCAATATTTGCCTTACGTACATGAAAATACGCTAACGTAATATAGGCCGCTCTATCCTCATAAACTGCACCGCCATTACCGCCCTCTTTGCTGCGAAAAAGGGTAACATCAAACCCCTCAAACTTCGTCTCCGGGCGGTCATTATTGCGAGTCTGATTATTATTAGTGTTATTCTCCAACATAAACGCATCGGCACGGATATGCTTACCTTGATATTTAATCACCCCAGGTCCTGCAAAAGCAAAACGTGGCGCATACCACCACGCCCCACGGTCCCCAGAGCTATAAGCCCCCTTCCCCACAAGAAAACCATCATCAATCTGGAACTTTTGTCGCCCCCCTTCGATGATCAACTTCTGGTCTTTATTAAACGGCAAATCGACCCCCAGATTAGCTTCCTCTAACGTGATCGCCCGCGGCGTACGCGTAGTTTGGGAGAGGCTTTCTGCATCCCCATCGCCTAAGGTTGTCGAGCCAATCGCCGATGCTTGGCCAAATACCGTAAACCCCCATGGGGTCTTCCATTGCCCGGAAAGAATTGGCTTGCCATAGAGCTCCGCATAGGTCGTATCTTGAATCAACGCATAACCACCTGAGCGACGTTGCCGATACGACCCTGCTCCATAATTTGTATTTGGTAGAAAAAACGCATCACCCCCAATATCAAGACCAGCCTTGATCGTAATATCTTTGCTCTCCACAAGTGTCTGATCTGCATAAGCATCGGAAAACGCATAAACATTGCCCAATGCGGCAAGCGAGACAAGAAATCTCCGCAATTTCGGTGCCATATTTTAACCTTTTTGGGATGCTCTATCCGTCTTTTATTGCAGCATTATGCTCTTATGTCTATATCACGCTCTTTCTAATTATTAATTTAATTTATAATTACTGTACTATATATAAAAGTGTTCTTTTATTATTTTGAAGCTCATTTTCATTTCAATTCGGCACTAAATCGCCATTCTCGCCATATTTTCTTACAATGAGAAACCAGGCATTTTCACAGCCTAAAATGAACAAACTTTTCTAAAAAAATTTCAAAAATGCTTATAAAAATACAGCTCTACCACACCGGAGGCCCCATGCACCCCCGGCATCGTTTGCCCAGCAGGCACACCAGCACGCACCAACGCCCGCCCTGCCGGGCCAGAAAAAGCCGCCCCCGCAGCAATCGCACCTGATGTATTAGCATCCAACGCATATTCAGCAGAGATATTCACCTCATCAGACATACGCCGTTTTGTCCTCGCTGGCAGCCCCGCCCCGGTAGGATAAAGATAAGCAAGGTCATAAAAATGCAGACCAAGCTTTAGCTCGTCATCCTTCTTCCATAAATGAACAGGCGGCACACCTGTAATATCAAATTGCTGAATCTCCATATTAGATAAAGGCGAGAGATTATTACCTACAATCTCACCCGGCCAATAGCCGCCATAAGTATAGCGCGCGCCATCATATAAAAAGAAGGTATCGTAATTATGCTTTGTCCGGCTATGTAAATCCCTGCCGCCACTAAAGCGTGTATAACGGTAGAATATATGAGGCCGCCAAGGTGCATTTGCAAATGTATAGCCGGGCTCTACATATACAGCATAAGCACTTACACCCTTATAGCCATTGCCTGCATGGCTATTCTGCTCCGAGACAAAATTGCCGTAAAATGTGATATTCTTTGTAAAAGGATGAGCCTTCATCGCACAGGGCGTCCCGCCCCAGCTAAGGGCTACGACATTCATCCCCTGCCTATCTGCCCTGTTGGAGTAATCATAGGCCGCACCTTTATCCGCATGACGCACATAAAAATAGGTCAGCGTAATATAAGCGGCTCTATCACCATAAGTAGAAGCCCCATCGCCCCCCGGCTTACTGCGGAATAACGTAACATCAAACCCAACAAACTTTGTTTCTGGCTTATCATTTCCATAAGTCTGGCGGTTATTACTATTATTCTCCAACATAAATACATCAGAGCGTAAAGATTTCCCCTCATATTTAATGACCCCCGGGCCAGAAAAAGCAAAACGTGGCGCATACCACCACGCCCCTCTCTCACCGGAGCTATAGGCCCCCTTCCCCATCAAGAACCCATCATCAATTTGGAACTTCTGCCGCCCGCCCTCAATAATCAGCCGCTTTGTTTTCGTGAGAGGGATTTTGACACCAAGATTTGCATCCTCAAGATTCACCTGCCGTGGTGTGCCAGAGGTTTGGCTCACACTCTCTGCATCACCATCGCCAAGGGTGGTAGAGCCAATGGCTGAAACTAGCCCAAAAACTGAAAATCCCCACGGTGTCTTCCATGTGCCAGAAAGCATAGGCTGGCCATAAAGCTCCCCAAGGGTGACATTCTTTGTGCGTGTATAGTACCCCCCTTTATGCGGCGCGTAAGAACCTGTCGCAAAATTAGCATTAGGGAAATAAAACGCATCGCCACCAATATCTAATGCAGCATTGATGGTGATATCTTTACGGGAAAGCAGCGTGAGATCAGCATAAGCTTTGGGAAAAGGGATGATCGTGACCGCCATAAACGCTGCATAAAGCAGTTCCCGCGTTTTTACCGCCATGACTATCCTTCTCTCGGTCTCCTTGGCGGCTCTATTACAGCATGTTCGCTCGACAATCCAGAGAATGTTACAGAAGCGAAAAAAGATCTCGCTCTATCCTCCTCTCACCCCAAAGCTCCCCTGCAAGGGGGGCAACCATACAGGCTGCCACCACATTGCATAAGCGGCATTACACCTTACCCCGGTATGCCATCACCGCCAGTAATACCCCAGACTTGCCCCGTCACATAGCTGCTCTCTTGAGACGCCAGCGTGACATAAACCGGGGCAATCTCCACCGGCTGACCAGGGCGGTGGTAAGGCGTCTCCTCCCCAAAATGTTGCACAACTGATTGCGGCTGTGCCCCGCATACTTGGAGAGGCGTCCAAAATGGTCCCGGTGCCACAGCATTCACCCGGATGCCACGTGGGAGAAGCTGCCGGGCCAAGCTATGGGTCATATTGGCTATACCGGCCTTCGTCATCGCATAATCAACCAAAATCGGGTTAGGCTGATACGCATTGCGGGAGGTCGTATTAATAATCGCACTACCCTTTGGCATATGCGGTATGGCCGCTTTTACAAGCCAAAAGAGTGCGTAAAGATTCGTCTTGACTGTCCAGTCAAACTCCTCAGTCGTAAGCTCAAGAATATCCTCACAATAATGCTGCCGCCCTGCATTATTAACCAGAATATCCAACCCACCCAGCGCATCGACCGCTTTATGTATGATTGTCTGGCAGGTTGCTTCCTTACGAATATCACCCGGCAATAACACGGCTTTTCGCCCAGCTTGACGGATAAGAGCCTCAACCTCACGCGCATCACTTTCCTCTTGCGGCAAGTAGCTGATAGCAACATCGGCCCCCTCGCGCGCATAAGCAATCGCCACAGCCCGCCCAATGCCGGAATCCCCACCAGTGATCAACGCCTTACGTCCCGCAAGCCGACCGGAGCCTTGATAATGCGCCTCCCCACAATCTGGGCGAGGGGTCATCGCACTTTGCAGGCCGGGCCAATTCTGCGGTTGTTGCGCAAAAGGGGGAGCGGGATAACGCGTCACAGGGTCCAATAACCCCCCTGCCTCGTGCGTCTGCATAACAGACGGCCCCGCCGCAGCTTGAGCAGATGAAAATAAGGAAAGTGACCCCAAAGCAGCAACACCAGAGACAAAACTCCGCCTATCAACAGCCCGTTGATGCTCGGTTTGGCGGGCATCTTTTACAATGCGTGACATAGAGGCTCCTTCCTCAACGAACGTTTCTAAAACACCCCCTACCCTCTTCTTTCCTCAAGAGGAGGTCAAGCAGCCCTTATCTCATCATTATGGCCGTATATGCCCCGCCCCATGCACCTCATAACGGTAACTCGTTAGTTGAAAAGGCCCAATCGGCCCGCGTGGTATGGCACGCTCTGCCACAATCGCCACCTCTCCCCCAAGGCCGAACTCCCCGCCATCGCTAAACTGGGTCGAGCTATTCCACATCACAATGGCACTCGGAATACGCGCCATAAAATAACGCGCTACGGCTTCATCCTCTGTCAAAATCGCTTCAGTATGGTGGGAGGAAAAACGTGCAATATGCGCTAGGGCCTCGTCAATATTGGCCACAACAGCGATATTAAGCACTTTATCCAACCATTCTGTCGCGAAGTCTTCCTCTGTTGCCGCAGGCAAGGTTGGCAGAAGGGCACAGGCGGCCTCATTCGCGCGAAAGCTACAGCCCTCTGCGCCGAGGTCTGCTACAATCAACGGGAGGAGCTGCGGTGCAATGGCAGCATCTATTAAGAGCGTTTCTGTCGCTCCACATATGCCGGGGCTACGCAGCTTGGCATTACGCAGCACACGCCTTGCCATCATAGGCTCTGCCGCGGCATGAATGTAGCTATGGCACAACCCCGCCGCATGCGCCAAAACTGGCACGCGTGATTCCCGCTTGATACGCTCTGTCAAAGCGCGATCGCCACGGGGGATGATGAAATCAACCAACCCAACAGCCTGCAATAAGGCCGCACGCTGTGCCGCATCCCCATATGGAGTGAGAAGAACGGCATCTTCTGGCAAGCCCGCCTGTCGCAAGCCACGCTGAATCACTTCATGAAGGGCCTGCATACTATGGGCACTCTCCGCCCCACCGCAAAGCAGTATCGCATTGCCTGACCAAAGACTTTGTAATGCCGCATCCCAGCCTATCACCAAGCGATGCTCGAAGATTAAGCTTAACACCCCCAACGCTATGGCAACACGGCGGATTTTTAAGCCATTGGGCCGTTCCCATTCCCCTAGAACCTGCCCAACAGGGTCCTCCATCTCCGCAAGAGCCTCGGCCTTACGGGCCATCCCTTCCAAACGCTCATCTGTTAATGTTAATCGCGCTTGTAAAGAAGGGCTAAGAGCAGGCCCGCCTATATCATGCTGGTTCGCTGCCAGCACAGCCGCCTTATCCGCCCGCAATGCAGCAGCTATATGGTACAGGGCGTCTTGACGCTGTTTTGTCGGGCTTAGAGCCACACTCTGAGCCGCTATACGCGCGCGCTGTGCGAGATGTTGCACCGTCATCGGCATGACCTATCTCCCTCCCTACCCTACATTAGGGGGCCAAGGCTCCTTGGGCGGCCCAACTCTCAATCTCTCTCATCCCAAGCTGAATATCCGCTAAGGAAAAGCTGTAGGACCACGCCTCTCCACGCTTTGTTTGCGCGCTTAAATACCCCGTTTGCCCCGTTGCTAGGGCTTGAAGCTGCTCAGCCGTCAAAGCCTGCTGCACCATGCAGCCCGTACCATCGCATGATTGTATCGTCAGCGGGATAGTCGTCCCTTGGTCAATACGGAGGGACGGCGCAGCCTGCATCCCAAATGGCAAGCGCGTGGGTAAGTTAAAGCTTATCTCCCATGGCTGTTGTGCCAAAGGGGCTGTCTTCATATTCGGTGTGGTGTGTGTAAAGAGGAGAAAACCGCTATCAATCGTTGTGCCGCTCATATGCTCAAGCTGAATAATGCAAAATTGCGTCACTTGTGGGCTGCCTTTGGCAGGATACGCACAACCATAACGCCACGGCCCTGCAAAAGCGGACCGCGCAGCAACGCCCGGATGCTCTGCGGCCATAATCTCCGGCATGCCCCCACCTTTTTGCGTGACAGACGCAACAAGAGCCGCCTCATCCGCCCATGCTGGCAGCGGCATAAAAAATACGAGCAATGCAGCAAGCACACCCCCAAACATATAACCATCATGCCGCATTTTCATTCCTTCCCACACCGCTCTCATACCCCCCCTTATGGCCCTGCTGCTTTTGGGGCCTCACAGGACTGACATTCCGGCTGCGTCTCAGTAAATCTGGTCACATTATCAAGCATGAACCGAAAGTTCATAAAGCCCAGATTGTAGAACCATTTTGTGCCATTCTTCAACGTCACTGTCAGATGGGCATGTTTTGCTTGTTTAAGAGATTGTACAAACGCGTTTGATACCTCGGGGCGAAACGCCGCTTTGCATTTCTTACCGTAACACACATCCCACCCTATTGCCATTGGTGGGCCGTGGTCCACCACAAGCTGTAGAGGGCTGCTCTGGTCTGCCTCTACCATATCTGGGAAGATAACCAGCACAAACCATGGATGCTGCGACGATGGGGCTTCCTCACGCGCTAAGAATATCTCGCCACCTGATAAAAAATTATCTGTTACTGTCCCTCCCATAAAAGGACGACTAACCCAACATTTGTTAACGTTATTATGCCACTCTGGCGTCCCGGGGAGGCATCCCAACCCCCAGCTCCACCAGTTCCGCGCCAAACTCGTCCTTATCGCACCTCTCACCTGCTCAGTACCTGTATCAAAAGGCAGATGAGGATTCCCCCAATCCACGCGCGCAAAAGCGTTGCTGCCCCAACATAAGAGGCAAGCCAAGAGGCCGCTCTTTACCAACGGCATTACCCTCTTTTGCAGAACAAAACGTACCATGATAGCCCCTTACAACAACACCCAGCCTTATAATGAAGGCTGGGTATCTCTATTTACGAGAGCATAGCCCCCAAATAATATGGGAGTTCGCAACCCACTCCATCATAATCCACATATTAGGGGATTAATTCACCATGCTCAATCCAGCTATCAACCTGTGTTAGACCTGTATTTACAACATCCAAAGAAAAGTCATAAGAATAGACTGTGCCGTTCTTCTGCTTTGCAGTGAAATGCGCCTGTTTTTTAGTCTTCAAAGCCTGAATAACAGCCTCCGGTATAGCCGGAATCCGTACGCTGCATCCTAAATCTGTACAAGACCGCCAATTAATAGACAAAGTCGGACCTTGCTCAATAACTAACTGAGCAGGCACGCTTTGGTCCACCGCCACAAATGCCGGGAAAACGACGGAAACCCCCCAAGGCTGCTGCACAATGGGTCGAGCCTTCATATCCGTTGTTTGACGTAAAAACATCACCATCCCATTTTTGCTAGTTTGCTAGGGGGTCTTACCTATGGCAAAAGCACGGCCTACCGTACATATCGTAGCACTTGCTGGACTAGCCTTACCCGGATAGACACACCCATACCCCCATGGACCCATTGTCATCGCTTTTTTCACAAAGCCGGGACTTGCTGGTACAGCATCAGGGGAGGTTCCTGCATGAGCATAAGAGCTACCAGCAAGACACACAGCCAGCGCGCATAGGCCGCCTTTTACAAAACGCATCATTCTTATCTTTATCATAGGCGTATTTTGCAACGGACGCTAACGCATTTACCCCGCAAAGCCAGCACTACACGCCCAATGCCTCTGCCTATATTCCTTAAAAACTCCGTTAGTTAATGCCTTAATGCACGATTAAGGGGTTAACTCACCATGCTCAATCCACTGGTTAATCTGTGTAATGCCCGTATTCACCCCATCCAGGGTAAAATCGTAAGACCATAGCGTGCCATCTTTCTGCTTCGCTATAAAACGCGCCTGCTTTCCCGCCTTCATTATCTGGAGAAAGTCCTCATGGAGAACCCTAGCAATAGTCTGACATCCTAAAAAGCTACAAAACGCCCATGGAATTAAAACTTTATGCGTCTGATCTACCACAAGTTGCGCTGGCACTGTTTGGTCAACTGCCACAGCTCTGGGAAATATTACAAGAACCCCCCAAGATTGTTGGGCGATCGGCTTCTGCGCCACATCAGACGTTACGCGCAAAAAGATTGCAGACCCACCAATAGCCCCTGCCAACACACCTGAACGAAAAGGCCCACCAACCCCACAACTAATTATATGAGCTTTGCCCGTTTTATCAGGGTACGCACAACCATACCCCCACGTCCCAATACGCGCTGACTTTGTAAGCAAACCGGCACGAACAGGTATTGGGGCCGGAGAGGCGGCATCCTCAGCATAAGCAGCATGCCCCCCAATATAGCCAACAAGAAGAATGACCACAGCCCACATGCCATTCTTTATAGAGAACATTCCCCCGTTTTCACTCATCCGTCTCATACCCCTATATAAAGATACCCAGCCACTATGCGAGGCCGGGTCTCTTTATACTTATGATATGCCATCATCAACGCATTTAGAGCAAATGCTTCAGTAACGCGCTCCGGTAAATCAAAGAAAAGCCCCAGAAGATCAAACTGATAGCCACATAAAAACCCAAAGCAGCCTGTGCGGTGATGGGGTTTAAGCACAGCAGCATCACACCGAGAACGATATTCACTAACGCATCAATCGCCATAAAGCCACGGCCATAAGGAGAGGCCCCCATACCTGCAAGCTCCATCACACCACGGACGATGAACCAAGCGGCGATCCACACCGTTAAACCAATCGCGGCACCAATCGGATTAAAGAAAATCAGACCCGCTAGGACGATAAAACATATCCCCAAAAGCCCATCGAGCATTTTACGCTCCATGGCATTACGGCGGAAGACATCAACCAATGTACAAATCCCCGCCACAAACAACAAAGCAGCTACCAAAGCGGTAAGAGAGATGAAGGTCAGTACCGGGGTCACTGCCATCACAAGACCTGCGATAACAATCAATATCCCCATAATCAGGCCGGAATTACCTTCCCGCTGTAGTAATGAGTCGTCTTTCTTCTCAATCATGAATGGCGTCCTTCTATATCATCACATATTCTGCATGGCCCATCCTTAACCATCTGGCAAGTATGAGAAGCCATGCATGATAGGCGGGGCATTCTCTCTTGGCGTCCCCTATAATCCTCTTGTAGCGTTACAGCCCCAACCATTAAGAGGAAGGCCCCATGACCCATGCAAGACTCGTGCTCATGCGCCACGGGCAAAGCCTTGGTAATCATGCTAATCTCTTCACCGGATGGTATGATTTAGACCTCTCCCCCGCAGGTCATGAAGAAGCCAGAAGAGCAGGCCGCCTGATGCGCGCGCATGGCTTCCAGTTCCATGCAGCTCATTGCTCTATGCTTAAACGCACCATCCATACTTTATGGCATTGCTTGGATGAGCTTAACCAAACATGGCTCCCTGAACATAAAAGCTGGCGGCTAAATGAACGTCATTACGGTGCCCTACAAGGGCTGGAGAAAAACGATATTATTGCCCGCTATGGGGCTGAGCAGGTCCAGCAATGGCGGCGCGGCTTTGCCATTACCCCACCGGAAGTTGGGGAAAACAGCCCCCATTATCCCGGCCATGACCCACGCTATGGCAGCCTCCCCCGCGCTGACCTCCCCAAAGGAGAGAGCCTCGCTACGACCATAAAGCGCGTCCTTCCTTATTGGCAAAACACACTCCGCCCCAGCTTACAGGCGGGGCAATCCCTGCTTGTCATCACCCATGGGACGGTTATGCGCGCGCTCATCAGTCAACTAAACAGCCTCAGCCCAGCAGAAACCTGCACGCTAGAACTCCCCACCGGCACCCCGCTCGTCTATGAGTTTAAAGCCGATGGTCAAACAGAACGCGCTTATTACTTATCGGCGGCTCGCAGCGGCGAACAAATATAACCATCATAGGGCGGCTTTAACTTCATAATCACTGATTGAGTACTATGACCTATAAACTCAGCCATATCTCTTATCGCCCACATATAAAATACTACAGACGCCATTAATGATAAATATAAAATACCAGCCAAACAACAATTCACTGTCCCTTGGCGGAAATTCTCTTTTTCCCCTATACCAATTATAAATGATATAATCGCAAGGCTAACCCCAAATACGAGACATCCCCCTATACGCGCATAATAATCATGCGCCATAGAAGCTAAACGACATGACAAAGCATTATCTTTATCAACTACCAGCACATTATATGTTGGATATACTCCCAAACAAACGACTAAAAATGCTCCACCAAAGGTCATCGCAACCCGTGCGCCACCCATAGCCCGCTGATAGGATTGCAATGTTTTGAAACTTGCCCAAAAGCGTTCCCACCTCTCATTGCCACTCATCTTATCCTCACCTGCATCTTCTCCCCACCTATCCACAGCCTCATCCCCACATCATCCACTATTTCATCCGCCAAAATTGTGAGTAACTCCGTTGGAGCGTGGGACACATGGGGCATGGGGAAAAGCATTAGCAATACCCTGCCCCTTGAGTTGCCGTCACGAGGCTAAAGAGGGCCGTGCCACAGCACATATATAGGATATTCCGTTTCGGCCCACCAAAAGTGAGGTTGGAGCAGCCAATGGGTAGGCGAATACGGCCTATCATCTTTCCCTCTGGGCTATAAATCAGCACGCCGCACAGCCCTAACGGCCCCCATGCCCCGCACCAAAGATTACCCTCCACATCGGCACGGAGACCATCAGGGCGCATCGGATGGCCTGCTACGGTGAAATCCGTAAAAATCCGTCCATTTACCGGGCGGCCCTGCTTTATATCGAACACATGGATGCTGTGGTCTGGCAAGGGCGGTTGCGCGCCCAAAGCAACACCTGATGAAACCACATAAAGCTTTGTGCCATCAGGTGAGAAGCAAAGCCCATTAGGGCCAGCAACATCCTTTTGGGCTAGTACAGCCTCTATCTTGCCTGTCTGCCCATCAATGCGGAATGTATGGTCCTCCTGCCGCTGCAACCCGCCATATTGGCTTGTCAGCTCAGCATCCAAATAAGGATTCAGATGCCGATGAGGGTTTGCTGGCCCCTCCGCATCGGCATGGCCTTCTACCACACCGTCCCCATAGCCGGGGTCGGTAAACCAGATGCTCCCATCAGGGGCTACGACAACATCATTAGGAGAGTTAAGCGGCTTACCGCGATACCGGTCGGCCAAGACGCTTGCTCTGCCATCATGCTCCCAACGGATAACACGGCGCATCCCATGCTCGCAGGTAATTAACCGGCCTTCTTCATCAAATGTATTGCCATTAGCATTATAGCTCTCCCGGCGATACACGCTGATATGCCCTTGCGGCCCATCCTCCGGGTCATAACGATATTGCCGGCTTGCAAGCGTATCACTGAGTAAGAGGAACCGCCCGACCGTACACCATGCTGGCCCCTCCAACCAACCAGCCCCTTGCCATACACGCTGTAAAGGGGCATTGCCGTAATTCACCTGCCCGAAGGCGGGGTCCAAAACTAATATATCAGGGTCAGGCAGATTAACCGGTGGGGCTTCTGCCCCCCACGGGCGCGGGGGCATGCTCGTCACACTCAGCCCAGAGGCAATCGGCCCGATGGCCCACCCTGCGAGGGGGGTGGCCGCTAAACCCACAAGGCCACTCAACATGCCACGACGGGTCAAGCGCATATGCCGGGCCTTCTTCTTTTGTAACACCTCTGCTTTGATGCTCATGCCCTGCCCTCCTCATCTAAAACATTCACCACCCTACCGCGGAAGGCTCCGGCTTATAAACTGATGAAGATGCAGGGCTGCTTCTCAATACCCGAAGGCAAAAGCCTGTTGCACATCTCCCACATCCCGCACATCTGCCGCTAAGAGAAGTTGGAGCAATATCCGGGCCTTTTGGGGGTTCAGATCATATGATGCCACAAAATGATGCGCATTATCATCAACCTCTACATTCCGGTTAACAAACCCATCCCCCACATGGCTAGAGCGCACAACCACAAGCCCCGCTGCTACGGCGCGGTCCAGTGCTTTCATAGCCGAGGCAGAGACATTGCCATCGCCCATCCCGGCAATCACAAGCCCTTTTACCCCTGCACGCATGGATTCATCAATCTGCCGTCCATCCATATCCGCATGAGCGTAGATCACATCAACGGCTGGCAAGCTCTGCTCTTTGGGGAGTGCCATCGCCAAATGCGGGCGCGGTGGGGCAAAAAAGCGCACCGCTGCCGGGTCCACAATCCCAACAGGCCCTGCATGACGGGAGGTAAAGGTTTGCAACGCTGTGCTATCAGCCTTACTCACCCAATGGGCCGCATGGATTGTATCATTCAGCACCACCAACACACCCCGCCCGCGTGCGTGGGGATGGGTAGCGACCTGCACAGCCTCGTAAATATTCGCCGGACCATCCGCACTAATGGCTGAGCCAGGACGCATAGAACCTGTCATCACCACAGCTTGCTCATGATGCAACACAGTATCGAGGAAGAAGGCCGTCTCCTCCATCGTATCCGTGCCGTGGGTGATAACCACCGCATCCGCCTCATGATGAGCAAAGGCGGCATTAATCCGCTCTGCAAGACGGAACCAGACCGTATGATTCATATCCTGCGAGGGGATATTAGCAATTTGCTCCACCTTAAGATGCGCAAGCTTATCCAGCCCCGGCACATTCGCGATGAGTTGCTGTCCTGTTGCCGCCCCGGCATCATAACCAATGGCCGAGCGTGGGTCAGCCTTGCCCGCAATCGTGCCCCCTGTGGCTAAGATAAGAACACGCGGTAAGGGCCCCTGCCCTGTGCTTCCCCCGCCAGACGCAGGAGCGGCCGCCATAAGGCTTGTCCCCCAAGGTAACATCGTCAACACCATAAAAACTGCCCTTATGTAAGCTTTCACCCCCATAGCCCCCTTCATCATCAACACGCGCCTCCCCTACACAAGGGCCACGATGAGCGGGCCCAGCAATGTGAGTAATACATTGGCAAGTGCATACGTAATCGCAAACGGAATTGTAGGGCTACTATGGCCCGCTTTGGCTAAAATCTCCCCAAAAGCGGGGTTGGAACTACGCGTCCCCGCTAAGGCCCCAGCAAAGAGAGCCACATTGCGGTAGCCTAACACAAAATAGCCAATCAATGCCGCAATCATGAGGGGGATAAGCGTTACCAGCCCCCCTAACAACAGCAACATAACCCCATGCTCTGCAATCACCGCCACGGCGCGTTGCCCAGTTTGCAGGCCCATCACTGCCACAAACCCCGCTAAGCCAAACATGCTCCAAAAGGCACAAACTGATGAGGGCATAGCCCCATAATGAGGGTGCCGCCCTTGCCACCAGCCAAACACCAAGCCCGAGAGCAACGCTCCGCCCCCGCTCCCTAATGTAAGGGGAATATCCCCCCAATGAACCACCACCAATCCCAGCAACAATCCCGCTGTAACGCCGAACATATTATAAACAAGGTCCGTCCCCACTGGCAGAATAACCGGCGGGATGGCTGAATGTTTTGACGTTCCTAGCAAAGCATCCTCAGTAGGGGTAAGCCCTGTATTACGCGCATCCTCCGCTAGAGACCGGCCCATACAAAAGGGCAGAATATTCACACAAAAAATGATTGTGCCGATAGAGCCAAAAATGTAGGTCACCGCATAACCAATGGCGACATTACCTTGTAATTGCTGCACTTGCGCTAAAGGTAGACCTAACTTCTCTAAGGCCGAGCCTGCGGTGCCAATCATCGCAGATTGGGTCAATCCCCCAGCCGCTAAGCCCGCAGCCATCCCTTTATCTAAATGAAATAACCGGCCTAGGATAACAACCGTGCCAAGGCCGCTCATGGCCATAATCACCGCTAAGGCAATTTCCTTACAGGATTGCCGCCCTAAAGAGCGGAAAAAACCCGGCCCGCTGCGATACCCCACCGCATAGATGAACAAAACAAAAAGGACCGTCTTAAGGTTGGAGCTAATCTGCACACCATATTGGCTGAGCAAAACTGCGACTAATAAAGACCCTGCCACCCCACCAAGCTGGAAGGCCCCGACCTTTATACGCCCTACCAAATACCCCAACCCGATAGAGAGGAAAAAGGCCAGCTCCGGGCTTTCGGCAAATAAATGTGAAAGCCCAGACGCTATAGAATGAAAGAGCTGCAAACCTTTTCCCTCTTCGGCTTAAAAGGGCCATTTAGCCCTCAGGCCTTTTACTCTGCGGCTGTAAAAATTTCTTCTAAATGCTCAAGAGAGACTTTTTCCAAACTATCAGAGATGGACTTACCGTCATGATCTATTTTTTCAATCTCATAAACTACAAAACCATCATTATCATAATGAACATGCGTGACGATAAAGCGGTCATTCGCCTCGCCTTCACCACGATGCTCCTCTGTTTTCTTTAAAATTTGTCCCTTTTGGAAGGGGAACTTCTCTAATTTTTCTTCATCAATTTGTCGAACAGCGTGGTTCCATTCTTTAAATGTCTGCTTAATAACGGAATAAATCTCCGTAATATTGGGGAACTCCTCTACATCTTCGGTCGTCAAAACCTCCACTGTAGCGAGGTCTGATCCAAAATTAGCCTGTAACTGGTAGATGTCAGGCACGACCGCTCGCACAGCCTCCAAAATACGCTCGAGAAATTCAGGCCCATACATAGATGAGTTAAAATTCAACATCTTAGAACGATCAAGCGTAATACTAATTTTGGCAGTTGTGGCCATAACGCCCTCCTGGATAAAAAAGTGCCAGGCGCATTCTACCAAATTGCTACGTTCCGCATACCCCCTCATCACATAAATAACGACTTATTAGATAGAGATATGATATTTCTCCACACATATAAAAAATATTAAGTATTGAATATGATGCATAAAGAATTTTTGTCATATTTATATACTATTCCTATTATTATATTCTGTTTTATATTTTCCAAAATATTAATAGAAAGCTGCATTTACTCCAAAAAAAATCATATAAACATAGAAAATGCTTTATAAAAAATCTCATTCATTCATATTCCACGCGATATGTAGAGACGTTCAGAGGTTATCATGTCCCAACTACCAACTACCATGACCAACCCACATAAACCTACTGATGATGTAGAGCTTCAATCGCGGCTCAACTTCCTCCATCTTAACGAAGCTGAGTGCCAAGCTATCCGTCGGATTGAGCCTTATATTGTTAAAGCAATCCCCCATGCTCTGGATGCCTTCTACACCACCGTCCGCAATGAGCCTCAGACCAGGGTCTTTTTTGCGTCCGATCAACATATGCAACAAGCCAAGCAAGCCCAGATAGGTTATTGGAGCAATATCGCTTCTGCAAATTTTGGTACGGCTTTTACCAGTACCGTCCGCAGAGTTGGCAAAACCCATGCCCGTATCGGACTTGAGCCACGCTGGTATATTGGCGGGTATGCCATCATTCTAAGCCACATCATTAATGGTGTTACAGCGCAGATTATACCTACTGTGCCATTCCTCCCTGCCAAACTTTCCTTACGCGACCTAGCTGCCTCCTTTGGAAGCCTCTTTAAGGCCGTCTTCTTAGATATGGACCTCACTATCTCTATCTATATTGAGGAGACAAAAAGGCTCAATAAAGAGGAAATGACCAAGCTTGATAACGCTATTGAGCAAGAGCGTCAGTTCGTCACACAAAGCTTCGGCCATATCATCAATGCATTGGCAGATAAAAATCTCTCCCTCACAGTGGACGGAGACCTCCCCACAACCTATCTCCCCATGCGCGATGACCTCAATCACGCGATTGCCACCTTATGCCAAACACTCAATAGCATCAGAGAAACAACTGGCAGCATCGACACCACCGCTGATGAAATAGACAGTGCAGCCCGCGACCTTGCCCGCCGCACCGAGAAACAAGCCGTCTCTGTCGAGAAAACAGCCGCTGCCGTGGAGCAAATCACAGCGACTGTCTCCTCCACTGCGGCCCGTGTTATGGAGGCCAACCGCTTTGTAGAGGAATGCCAAACTACGACAGAACGCTTCGGCACAATGATCCACCGCGCCAATGCCGCCATGAAGGGAATCGAACGCTCTGCCGAGGCTGTCAATAAAATTACCAATGTGATCTCTAATATTGCCACCCAAACCAACCTTCTTGCCCTCAATACAGGGGTAGAAGCCGCTCATGCGGGGGAAGCAGGTAGTGGCTTCCGTGTGCTTGCCCAAGAGATTCGCAAATTAGCAAACCAAGTCGGCAATGCTTCAGAGGAAGTCAAAGAGCTTATCACGACCTCCCAAAGCCATGTAAGCTCTGGCTCCACTATCATGAAGGATGCTAGCAACGCGGTAGATACGATCATTTCCAGCGTTGCAAATATCAGCACACATTTGCAAGAAATTACCAAAGCTACGTCCGAGCAAGCCTCTGCCCTCAAAGACGTTAATAATGCCATCGCCACCATCGACCAAGGCACGCGGGAAAACGCCGCCATGGTGGAGGAAACATCCGCAGCGACCTCCAACATGGCCCAGCGTACACGCCAGCTTCGCCATTTACTTGGGGAATTCACCCTACAGAACTAACCTAACCACACCATATGCATACCCATATAAAAAGGCCCGGAGCATCCATCTCCGGGCCTTTTTGCAAGGGGGGAGGAAAACCCCCCCCCTTATAAAGCAGAGCCTTATTAGCCCTGATGCTCTGCGCGATAACGCTCACCCAATGCATTAGCCGCTACCATAGCGTGATACACATCATCTGGCGTCACCTTGAAGGGTAGGTTCCCCATTGTATCGTTCTTATCGCAAGCGATTTCAGCAACTTTGCGCCAATCTGCCTCAACAAACTCTTTTACGCCAAGTTCCTTCAGCGTCATGGGCAGGCCAGCAACCCGTACGACACGCAAGACTTCCTCAATCTCTTCCTTCGGCGCATTCTCAAGAACGAGCTGGGTCATCAAACCAAAGACCACTTTTTCACCATGCTGAGCGTGGTGGAGGTCCTCAATCGCGGTCATACCGTTATGCACCGCATGGGCTGCGGCAAGGCCGCCTGTCTCCGCCCCGGTCCCACTAAGATAGATAGTCGCCTCGACCATCTCCTCCAAAGCGCGGGTCGGCACTTTATTGCGGACGGCATCCATAGCGAGGTCCACATTCTTACAGACAAGGTCGTAACACATACGTGCTAGGCCCAGCCCTGTGCGGGACGGACGCTTACAAGAAAGGTTCATCCCATCAGCCTGATGGCAAGCCCGTGCCTCAAAATAGGTAGAGAGCGCATCACCAATCCCCGCAGCGAAGAAGCGTACCGGTGCACCAGCGATCACACTTGTATCAGCCACCACAACATCAGGATTCTGCGGCAGGAAGAGATAACGGTCAAACTCACCGGACTCGGTATAAATCACTGCCAGAGCGATACAGGGAGCATCGGTAGATGCAATGGTCGGGTACAGGATGATAGGCAGTTTGTAGTAATGTGCCACAGCCTTACTGGTATCGAGTGTTTTACCACCACCAATACCCACAATGACATTCGCGCCCTGCTTTTTGGCTAGCTCACCCAGACGTTTAATCTCGGCATCTGTACATTCGCGATTAAACTTCTCGGCCTTCCCCTTCAGCCCTGCTTTCTCCAGTCCTGCGACAGATTCCTTCTGCACGCGCTCAATAAAGAACTCATCACTGATGATGAAGGCATTATCGCCAAAATCCTTCACAACATCATGCAGCTGGGCCAGCAAACCCGTGCCGATAACGAATTTCTTGGGGGACGCAACGGTACGTGGGGTTGTCTCAACCATGCTTAAACTCTCCTATCAAGCATATCTAAAATGCTGAATACGTTGTTACGCTACGCCCTTCTCCCGCCCTTGACTAGTGAGTGAAGCGTATTTCCGAGCATGACAGCATGTAGTGCGCTGCATAGGTTGAAGATAAATTTACATATTTTACCTAACAATAAACTATCTTCTCCCAATAATAGGACAAATGCACCCCTATATTATAGGTAAATACTCTTCATCATATTGGACAATGCCCCTCACAACCTCATAATAACGGCATATTATCAATCAAACGCACCGCCCCTACCCGGACTGCTAATAACGCCAAGGCATGAGGCGGGATAATCTCCCCCTCGGTATGGAATGTCTCTGGGTTTACAATCATCGCATAATCAATGTCTGTCAGCCCTTCTGCCTCTAGGACAGAGCGCATTGCCGCCTCCAACACAGTACGGCGATGCTCCCCAGCACGCACACAGTCCCGCGCATGGCACAAAGCCCGATACAAAGCCGGGGCACGTTTGCGGTCCTCCTCCGTTAAGCGGCTATTGCGGCTAGAGCCAGCCAAACCATCTGCCTCCCGCCATGTGGGGGCGGTGATAATCTCTACAGGGCTGTTCACATCCTCCACCAAACGGCGAACAACCGCACATTGCTGCGCGTCTTTCTGCCCAAAATAGGCCCTTTGTGGTTGGATGATGTTAAATAACTTCGTCAGCACCATCGCGACCCCCGCAAAATGACCGGGGCGAGAGGTGCCCTCTAATGCAGCAGCCACACCGCCAAGGGACATCTGCGTTACAAAGCCTTCTGGATATAATTCTGCCACATCAGGGGCGAAAACACACGCCACACCTTCTTGCTGTAACAAGGCCACATCGCGCTCTAACGCACGAGGGTAAGTTGAGAGGTCCTCTGCCGAGCCAAATTGTATGGGATTGACAAAGATGCTCACAATCACCGCATCATTCTCCGCCCGCGCTTGCCTAACGAGGGAGAGATGCCCCTCATGCAAAAAACCCATTGTCGGGACAAAACCTACCGTCCCTAAAGCAGCACGCGCTTGCCGTATGGCTTGGATTGTTGTGCAGAGTTCCATCTCATCATCCCCTTCATCTAACGGCCCTATAAGCCTAGAGGCTCCTCCTTATCCTGTCTTATAAGACGATTCTATAGAGGGTTGCATAGAAAGCCCATCTTTCCCCTCGCTACAGAACAGGCTAACAACAGCTACAGCCTCCTCTTCACACGATATTATCGCCGGATACGCCCCTCTATGTGCCATCATGCTACGGCTCCTACTGCCCCTATTGCGATTATTGGTGCTGGCCCTGCTGGGCTTTTCGCTGCGGAATTATTGAGCAAACGCGGCTATCAGGTTCATCTTTACGACCATATGGCGCGGCCGGGGCGCAAGCTCCTTATGGCAGGGCGTAGTGGCCTCAACCTCACTCATAGCGAGCCGCTAGAGACCTTCCTCACCCGCTATGGCCCCGCGCACCATTGGTTAGAACCCGCTTTACGTGCCTTCTCCCCCACAGACCTCCAAAATTGGGCTGAGGGGCTTGGCACGCCTTGTTTTGTGGGCAGCTCTGGCCGGGTATTCCTGCACTCTCTTAAAGCCTCACCCCTTCTGCGCCAATGGCTTGCGCGATTGCAACAGCAAGGGGTGCAGTTCTTTCCCCATCACAAACTCATCGGCCAAGAAGGGCTAACCCCCACCTTCCAGACGCCAGAAGGGGTTGTAACGCAGCCTGCCTCGGCGGTTATCCTCGCCCTTGGGGGAAGTAGCTGGTCCCGCTTGGGCAGTGATGGCCAATGGGCCTCCCTCCTAACCCCTTATTGCACGCCGTTTGCTCCCTCAAATTGTGGCTTTATGCCCGACTGGCCGGATGACGTCCTCACCCGGCATGAGGGCGCCACATTACGCGGGGTTACGCTCAGCTTTGCAGGCCAGACCAAACGTGGGGACCTCATCATCACCAAACGCGGGCTTGAGGGGGCTCCCCTTTATGCCCTCTCGGCCCCTCTGCGTGAGGCCCTTGCGCAGAACCACCCGCGCCCTATCACCCTGCATCTCTCCTTACGCCCTAACTTAAAAGCGGACGCAATAAGGGAGCGTTTGGCACGCCAACGCCTGCGTGAAAGCCGGAACAATAAGCTCCGCAAAGCCTTAGGGTTAGACCGCACCATGCGCGAGCTGCTCACCCTCCTCTGCCCCGAAGCCCGCAGCCCTGATGAGCTAACACAAGCGATTACGCATCTCCCCCTCACCCTCACCGCACCAGCCGCATTAGACCGTGCTATCTCAACGGCCGGTGGGGTCAAGCAGGATGCTTTGGATGAGCATCTCATGTTCCATCATCAGCCCGGCTTATTCGCCTGTGGAGAAATGCTTGATTGGGAGGCCCCAACGGGGGGATATTTGCTCCAAGGGTGTTTTTCGACCGCTTATCTTTGCGCAGAGGGCGTTCATCTCTGGCTCTCTGGCGCATTGCCCGGTAAACTACCTGCATGAGTTCATCACAGTTTGGCCCCCTTCTCCTTGGCACGACCTCCCGCGGTGAGGATGCCCATATTGACCTCCCCGAATTGCTCGCTACGCGTTTGCTCGTGCAGGGTAATTCTGGCTCTGGCAAATCCCACCTCCTCCGCCGGTTATTGGAGCAGAGTGCGACCCTCGTCCAGCAAGTCATCATCGACCCAGAGGGAGACTTCGTCACCCTTGCTGAAAAATACGACCATCTCGTGATTGAGACAGATACACAATCCGAGGCCAGCCTCCGCGCGGCGGGGGAACGCGTGCGTATGCATCGTGCCTCTGTTGTGCTGAATCTGGAACAAAGTGAGGCAGAAGGGCAACTCCGCTCCGTTGGGGCCTTTCTGAGTGGAATGTTCGATACCCCACGCGCTTATTGGTATCCCGTCTTAGTCGTTGTGGATGAGGCGCAACTTTTTGCCCCCATCGCAGGGGGGGATACCTCTGATGAAGCGCGCCGCCTCTCCCTCAATGCCATGACCAACCTCATGTGCCGCGGGCGTAAGCGCGGTATGGCGGGGATTATCGCTACCCAACGCCTTGCCAAGCTTGCGAAGAATGTCGCCGCAGAGGCCTCCAACTTCCTTATGGGGCGGACCTTCCTTGATATTGATATGGCCCGTGCCGCGGACCTCTTAGGGATGGAACGCCGCGCTGCTGAGAGCTTTCGTGACCTTGCCCGCGGGCAATTTATGGCCCTCGGCCCCGCACTCGCCCGCCGGCCTCAACGGGTCACGATTGGCCCGGTGGAAACCGCAAGCCATGCAGGCGGCCCAGCCCTTATGCCCTTAGAGCAACCCTCCATGCCTGTGGAGGAATTACGCGACCTCATCTTAGAGCCTGTTGCCGAGCCAACACCCCGCCCGCGTAAAGAGCCTGCTGCCCCCAAGCCGGACCTCCTCGCCCAACTTGATGCCTATAGTGCAAACCGTGCCGCAGAGGAACAACAGCAAGCCAGCCTCTCCACCGAGCCAGACCCAGAGACCCTCTGGCAACTTGTTGCAGAAACAGGGCAGGATAAAGACGCAGCCTATCGCCCGCTTGCTACCTTGTATCAAGACTTCCAAATGCGGGCGCGTTTAGCAGGATTCTCACGCAATTTACTGCCTATGGCGCGCTTCCAGACCATGCTCAGCACCATCCGATGCGGCCTAACGCGCGAACAAGCCGAGAGCGAAGAATGGCAGGATATTCAACAACGGGCCGGACGCTTACCGGATGATATGCAGCCTGTTTATTTCCTCCTCGCCCGGGCTGCGATGGAGGGCAAGCCATGCCCTGATGATGCCGCCCTTGCCCGCGCTTATGGCACACACTCCTTAGGGCGCGCCCGGCGGCAACTCACTTATCTGGAGACATGCGAGGCCATCATCTTACAAGGGACAGGTCGCCACCGCCGTGTTGCGATTATTGGGCCGGGCTGGCAAACTGCGGCTCTTTAAGAAAGATCATGCCTCTATTGAGGAACTATCATCCTTAAAAACGCGCTGCCATGCCGCCATAAGCCCATAGTGATGAGCCTTTTGTTGGTCCCACGTACCAAAGAGACATTTTTCCTCAAGTAAGGTTAAGGCCTCCTGCAAACGTCCTCTCCTCTCAAAAGCCACATTATATGGCCTTAGGGTAAATTGCTCCCATGTCAGTACCTCTGTCCCATCACTATGCAACGGCAAGCCTACATGCGCCGGAGGGGCTTTAAGCCATAACCCCGTCTCCGGGTGTTGCAAACTCACCGCCCCGTCCGCACCACGCATCACACGATAGGATAAAAATGGCCCTCCCCCATCATGAAGAATCCCCATACAGGGTAACATATCATCCTCAGCACATAGAAAAGCAGCTTCCCCCACTATGAGGGCTAAGACTGGCACATGCCACCGGCTCACATCCTCACAACATGCCACGGTCTCATAAGCCGTATGCATTGTGACAGGCTCCCCAAGAGCGGAATAAAGCCGAAATATCTCCACCGTTTGATGTAATGTAGGATGAAGGGAAAATGCACTCTCCTGCTCAGAGGCCCCTTCATCACGCATGAGCTGTGAAAGACGAACAAGCAGCGCATTCGCCACTGCCTCGGGGTCCTCTAACACACAAGCTACCTTGAACCCAGGCGCAGGATCGACAGCCCGCTGCCCACCAGCTTTTACCCGTACATAAGCAAGCCGGGTATCATGCACAGCATCCATAAGTGGGAAGGAGCGATAAATATGGTCATCAAAACAAAGCGCAACACCGCACACATAATCTGTAAAAATAGCTGTATGCCAGGCTGACCCCATAATGCCTATCACAGGGTGACATGCAAATAATGAGATCTGCTCCCGCACACTCAGCATTTCCGGCACAATAATTTTAACCCCACGCTGCTGCAAAGCGTGGATTAACGCCTCTTCATTTACCAATTGTCGCGTGCCACCTTTTAAGGCTGCGCGGCTTAAATAAATAGGTTGGACCTTTCTCTCCCGCATCTCTAACGGTAAAGCACACTCCCCCAATAACCGGCAGCTCTGCCCATAGCCTTCATAAATAAACCCATCTTCACTAAAGCCCTGGCCTGGTAAAACTAAGCTCTCTATAATAACGGGTAAGTGCGGTAATAGAATTTGCTCTGGTTTTATCTGACAATAAGATAAAAACTCTGCCATCCAGGGGATGGAAAAAATCTCCTCCACCGTCAGATCACTATGAAATAAAATCCGCCGCTCAGGGTCCGGGTTTTCTATACAATACCATAGGACACTCAAACATTCCGTAATGAAGTGCCCATAATGATCTCCAATCACCCCTCCATACACTACATTGCCCTCTACCCTTAGACGATAAGGGGAGGGCATAAGCGCAGTCGTTATCCCTTGGCTCTTTAATTTTTGCGGGTATCGGGAAAATAAGGCATGGTCGAGTAATTGTCGCCCTGTCTCAGAAAATAGACCAAACTCCGTATCACGTCCCCCAGCTGCCCGAGGAACATATAAAACATTACGTCGTAATTGAACTTCGGGCTGTCCCGGTAAAACATTGCCCTGCAACGCAGGACTGGGACAATCACTCAATGTCATCATGTAGCTTCCACCGGACAAATACCCTTACTGATAAAGAATAGTCCTACCGTTTCTTGCCACAATAAGCAAAGCTTATGCCCCGTCTATTAGTCACCTGTTAATTAAAAATGGCGAGACCAAGGCCCCGCCATTCATTTTGTCTCATGTAACTAAGACATACTGCCGAGATTTACTTAAAAATTCTTCGGCGGGGGCACCACGCGCAACCGCTCGATAACACGGTCCCGCAATTCCTCAGGAGGAGCATCACCCGGCACACGAATTACAGGCTCATCATCGGTCGGCTCTTCAAGCGTGGCCAACTGGCTCGGCAATAAAGACGGCGGCATATAATGGCCCACACGATGCTTTAACCGCTCTTCGATAATCTTCGGATCTACCTTGAGATAAACAAACTGAACAGGAATATGCTTGGCAAGAACCTCACGATATTTCTTCTTCAACGCAGAACATGTCAACACAGCCCCTGTTCCCTTCTCGGCACATTTTGCCAGCCAATCATGGCATAGCTCCAGCCAAGGGGCGCGGTCCTCATCCGTCAACGGGTGGCCAGAACGCATCTTCTCCACATTCGCCTTGGGGTGAAGGTCATCACCTTCCTGAAACGGCCATCCCAGACATTTAGACAGTAGCTCTGCTACAGTCGTCTTGCCGTTGCCGGAAACACCCATCACCACAATATAATGCGGAGCGATACCAGCGGCAGCTTTTACTGCCTCTTTCTCTGTCATGGCGTCCATTGCTCAACCTCCCGTTCGGTTGCAACCAGTACATCGGTTGCCATATTGGGGAACAGTCCATGCTCCACCACACCTACAATCCCATCAAGCCGTGCCGCTAATGCTTGCACATCCTCAATAGGGCCGAAGCTGCAATCGAGTATTCTATTCCCATTATCGGTAGTAAGAAGCTCACCAGTAAGCTTCCTGCGGGGGCAAATCACTTTTGCCCCCATGGCTTCCAGACGGGCCGCCGTTGCCTCATACCCAAAAGGAACAACCTCCACAGGTACGGGCACCCGCTCGCCAAGCTGGTTCACCGGTTTTGTCGCATCGACAATAACGACAAAACGCCGTGATGCCTGCGCAACAATCTTCTCACGCAGCAAAGCCGCCCCTAGCCCCTTGATGAGATGTAGCGTCTTACGCTCAACCTCATCAGCACCATCAATGGTGATGTCGACTACAGAATGCTCTGCAAATGTTGTGATTTTAATCCCTGCTGCACGAGCTAAAGCAGCCGATTCCTCAGATGTTGGGATGGCTAGAATATCCAGCCCCTCAGCCACACGCTCGCCTAAGCGCTCAATCATGAAAGCGGCGGTACTGCCTGTGCCAAGCCCAACAACCATCCCCGGTTTTACGAGGCTGGCGGCATAATGAGCAGCAGCACGTTTGCAGTCATCAACGTTCATGAAGGCTCTCCAGCAGCAGCACTGTCTGCCAGTATCAGAATTTCTCCTTCCGATACAATACGCCCGGATGGGATGCTGCCATCCCCCTGACGCAAACGGGCCAACATTGGTACTTTATTTTCCCCCGTCACCAAAAAGACCACTAACTTGCTAGAGGCAATGGCTGGGTATGTCAGGGTAAGACGCTCATGCGGGGCTGTTTTGGGGGCGGATACCCCCACCCAAGCGGTTTTCTCTTGTAAAACAGCCTCACCGGGGAAGAGAGAGGCCGTATGCCCATCTGTCCCTAAGCCCAGCATGACGATATCAAAAAGGGGATGCCCTGCCTCTAATGTCTTGCGGCCATAAGCATGTTCCAACACGGTTTGATACTGTGCGGCATCAGCTTGGGCGGTCCCTTTTGTCGGCATAGGATGAATCTGAGCGGCCGGAATCGCTACTTTGGAGAGCAATAATGTCTTAGCACTCGTATGATTGCTATCCTCATGGCCCTCGGGCACATGACGCTCATCCCCATAGAAAATCTCTACGCGTGACCAATCAATTTGTTGCGCTACCTCTGGACGTGCAAGAATCGAGAATAATTTTTTAGGGGTAGACCCACCAGAAAGCGCAATACGGGCCTTACCGTCCCGCTTATTACGCACCGTCTCTATTAATAGCTCTGCCATTTTCATGGCGACAGCATCAGCATCCTTCAACACATCCACAACGGCGTGGCGCATATCTGTTGTCATACCCATAACTCTCCGAATCACTAACTACCCTATTGTGATAGGGCTGCGGGTATAATGAACCTCTCTGCCGCATATGCCCAGCCATCTTCAGCAGGTGTTTTTGTCACATAGCGTGCCTGCGCCTTTACGCCCTCTGGGGCTTGGCCCATCGCAATGCTCATCCCCGCTACGCTCAACATCGGTAAATCATTCGGCGCATCACCCAAAACCGCTACATTCTGCGGGGTTACGCCATAAAGCTGGGCAAGCTCCCTCACCGCATCACCCTTATTGGCTAGGGCGGGCGTAATGTTCAATTTATGTGGTGCTGAACGCAACATACTGGCCCGCCCCCCAAAAGACGCAGGCAATTCAGCCTCTAACCGCGCGATTAAGGCCGTATCCTCCGAGCATACCATCACACGATTCACAGCCTCATCATGTGAGGAAAGTTCTGCAACTTCCCGCGGGGTGATGCCTGTTAGATTCTGCTCGCGTTGTACTAAAGCCGTACTTGCATCCCCAACAAGCCATTCACGTTCGGTCTGGAACCATAGCTCTACCGGCAAGGGCGCAAGCCGTGCCAGCAAGGCTGTTACATCCTCTGGTGGGAAACGATAGCTCTTTAAAATTGTGCCATCAGGGGAAAAGAACACCCCCCCATTAAACCCCGCGCACGGCCCCTTTAGCCCTAACTGCCGCACATAAGGCAGAATCGCCGCAGGCAAACGCGCACTTACAAGCGCAACGGGGACATGATGCGCGGCAAGCTGCTCCACCGCTTTGCATGTCGCGGGGGAAAGGCGTTTATCGGGGCCGAGAATGGTGCCATCCATATCTGACAACACCAATTTGATTATGGGGGCTGTATCGCTCATCCTGACCATCCTCCTTAAAGGAGGCTAGGGGCGGATGCCCCCAACCGCCCCTTACACCCTATAACAGGCCTTTTATTTTTTACGCTCTACATGCCCACCAAAGCCGTAACGCATGGCGGAGAGAGCTTTCTCGGCAAAATTATTGCCTGTCCGAGAGCGGAAGCGTGTAAAGAGGGCCGCTGTCATCACAGGGGCGGGCACATCCTCCTCAATCGCTGCCTCAATCGTCCAGCGCCCTTCACCAGAATCCTGCACTTCCCCACTAAACTCGCTTAGGTCGGAAGAGCGGGCAAGAGCCTCGGCTGTGAGGTCTAACAACCAAGAGGAGACGACACTACCACGACGCCACACCTCTGCAATATCGGCTAGGTGAAGGTCATAACGCTCATCTTCGGGCAATTTGGCGGAGTTCTTGCTGGCGAGAACATCAAACCCCTCGGCAATGGCCTGCATCATGCCATATTCGATGCCGTTATGAATCATCTTCACAAAATGGCCTGCCCCAGCAGGGCCGCAATAAAGATAGCCTTTCTCGGCCCGTTGGTCGTGACGGCCATCATCTTCACGGTCTGGCGTACGCGGCACATCACCAACACCCGGTGCCAATGCATCAAGAATCGGGTCCACATAATCAGCGGCATGTTTCTCGCCGCCATACATCATGCAATAGCCGCGCTCTAACCCCCACACACCGCCAGATGTGCCGACATCAATATAATCAATGCCCCGCTCACCTAGCTCTTTCGCGCGGCGAATATCCTCTTTGTAATAGGTATTGCCACCATCAATGATGATGTCACCCTTCCCCAAGAGAGGGGCAAGCTTTTGGATGCAATCCTCTGTGACCTTCCCCGCTGGCAACATGACCCAAATCACGCGGCGTTCTTCCCCAGAGAGAAGCTCCACCATTTTCTCAAAAGTAGGAGCCCCCTGCGCACGCCCCGCCTCGCTCCGCTCGACGATTCGGTCGATAACAGCAGGGGTCCGGTCGAACGCGACGACATCATGGCCCTTACGTGTCAGGCGGACGGCAATATTACCACCCATACGGCCAAGCCCAATAATTCCGATACGCATCCTCAAGCTCCTTTTAAAATCTCTGTCACCAGTTGAGCGAGACGGTCCAACCCTGCTTGCAACGGCCCTGTAATATGCACACGTAAAGCACGACGCCCACGCGAGGCAAGAACATCGAAATCCCCTCTGGCCTGGGCGGCTTTGACAACGCCAAAGCTATACGCATAGCCCGGGATAGACAGGTCAGCAGCATCATCTGCCGTTATTTGGAGGAACACACCGCTATTGGGGCCTCCTTTATAGGCCTGACCTGTCGAATGGAGGAAACGCGGCCCAAATTGCGCTGCTGTTGCAACATGAAGTTGATCTCTCAACGCCACTCTAACCGTCTGTTCCCACGCGATATGAGCTTTATCTCGCTCAATATAAGCCAGGAGGCCAATATAATCATTCTTACCCACGCGGTCAAAATGCGCTTTGAGGATGGCTTTGGCATCCTTGCCCGCTAAAGCCTCATGATTACGCTCATCAGCATAAAAGGCGAGGTTGCCATCCTTTGCAAAGGGGGCTTCCTCTGGCAGATGGCCAGTCTCCGCATAGGCTTTTGTCAGTTTCCGCGTCTCAACCTTGCTAAACTCCACATCAGGTTGATCGAACGGGTCAATCCCCAAAACAGAGCCCGCTACGGCTGTTGCAAACTCAAAGACAAAGAAGGCTTGGACAATCTGCTCCACCGTATCAAGATGCAGTGTCACGACTGGGTGACCTGCCTCACGCAGAGCTTTCAACCCCGGGCTTACAGGCTCATGCCCAAGCCGTAATTCCACAAAGATGCGGTCATCACCATAAACATCCGGCCGGCCCAACGGCTCGCCATCAATAGGGATGAGCCCCGTACCGCTCTTGCCCGTACTTTCTGCCAAAAGCTGCTCTAGCCATGCCCCGAGGGAGGCAATCTGCTCAGAAGCAACAAAGGTCACCTTATCCCGCCGGAAGGTCGTTGCCGCCACACCGAGAGCCAAACCAAGATTTACACCCGGATTCGTCACAGGGGGGACAGAGGCATCGCATGCCTCAATCATCAGCTGTGTGCAGTTCAACAACGCACGCACATCATACCCGGCAGCGGCTGCGGGGGTGAGACCAAAGGGGGAGAGAACAGAATACCGCCCCCCAATCTCTGGATTACCGTGGAAGATATGCGCAAAGTTGTGATCCTGCGCTACAGTCTCAAGCGAGGAGCCGGGGTCTGTCACCGCTACAAAGCGGTCCCCCGGTTTACGGCCAAGGGCTGTCCCCGCTAAGGCCCAGAAATACGCAAAAAGAATATTTGGCTCGAGCGTGCTGCCCGATTTACTGGAAACGATGAAGAGTGTCTTGGTAGGGTCAATCGCCTTAGCAAAGCTCGCAACTTGCTGCGGGTCCGTACTATCCAGCACATGCAACTTCGGCCCACCAGATACTTGGCCAAATGTCTCTGCCAGAACCTCCGGCCCAAGGCTAGAGCCACCCATCGCAAGGAGCAGCACATCACTATAGCCGCGCTCTTTTACCTCACGCTGTAGGGCCTCGTAAGCATCAATATGAGCCATGCCATCTTTAACGACATCAAGCCAGCCGAGCCATTTGCTCTCTGGCCCATTTGTCCAAACAGACGCATCGCGCTCCCACAGGCGGCGCACCTTACCATCCTGCGTCCAGCTTTTACCCGCTGCGACAACAGCGTTATCCAACTCATCCGATAATGCTAAGGATACTCGCATAAGACGTCCCCCCAAAACAGCCTCTCGGCGGGCTGCAACCGCACCGAGCAATCCATCAAAAGCAGCTTTAAACGCTGCTACACCTTCGCCCAACAACGTGGTGGTTACCGCTGGGAGATCAAGCCCTAGCCGGTCTGCATCCTCTAGAATCTGGCGCGATTGCTCCACATTATCCGCTAAGCGCGCTTGGGGTACACCGTGGTCCCTAAACGCCTCAAGCGTATGTGGTGGTACCGTATTGACAGTATCCTCGCCAATCAGCTCCTCTACGTAAAGGACATCACGATAGGTCTTATCTTTTGTACTCGTGCTAGCCCACAGCAAACGCTGGGTTTGCGCGCCCTTTTCTGCCAAAGCGTGCCAACGCGGACTCGCCACAACATGCAAATAATGTTGATACGCCATACGCGCATTAGCAATAGCAACCTGCCCACGCAAACGCTTCAACGCGTCCGATTGCGGGTCCCTCGCAGCGATGCGCCGGTCGATCATCGCATCAATCCGCCCATCAATGCGACTTACGAAGAAGGATGCCACGCTCCCAATCTGGGCAATGGGTTGACCTCTCTGAACGCGCGCCTCTAATCCACGCAGATAAGCCTCCAGCACGTTTTCATACATGGATTGAGCAAAAAGCAGCGTGATATTAACATTTATCCCCTCCGCAATGGCCTGCTCAATCGCTGGGAGGGCGGCCTCTGTCGCGGGGATTTTAATCATCACATTAGGCTGATTAACACGCTGCCATAACCTACGGGCCTCATGCAAAGTGGCCTCAGCATCATCAGCGAGATAGGGTGAAACCTCTAAGCTGACATAACCATCCCGGCCGGATGTCTCATCAAATACAGGGCGCAAGACACGACAAGCTTGGCAGATATCCGCCACCGCTACGGCTTCATACAAGGCACCAGCAGGCAAGCTCTCCTCACACAGTAGCTCCTGCACGGCTTCCTCATATTCCGCCCCTTGGCCGATAGCTTGCTCAAAAATCGCCGGGTTGGAGGTCACCCCTTTAAGGGCATCCTCCTTCACCAGAGAGGCCAAACGGCCTTCTTCAATAAAATCCCGCCTGATAAAATCGAGCCAAATAGATTGGCCGTATCCTGCCAGACGCGTAAGGGGGGTGTCCGGCTTACGCCCCATATCTTTCCTCCTCCATCAAGCCGTTTGTTGGCTCAACAAACGGCGTGCTTGTGTGTACACAGCCTCTACCGTAAAGCCGAACTTCTCCATCAATTCCGCCGCAGCACCAGACTCGCCAAAACGATTCATCGCAATAACGACACCATCTAGACCGATATAGCGGTCCCACCCAAAGGATGACGCCATCTCGACCCCAACCCGCAAGCGCACCGCAGGTGGCAATACAGCATCACGATAGGCTTTCTCTTGCGCATCGAACAGATCGAAACTCGGCATAGACACCACGCGCGCCTTAACCCCCTCAGCAGAGAGACGCTCATACACTTCTACCACCAAAGAGACCTCAGAGCCTGATGCTAACAGCAAAATCTCTGGCGTGCCTTCACAATCTGCCAAAACATACCCCCCACGCGCCACACCAGCGGCAGAGGCATAGCGGCTACGGTCCAATGTGGGGAGATTCTGGCGCGTAAGAGCAAGAGCCACCGGCCCAGAGCGATGGCCCATCGCAACACGCCAGCTCTCTACCACCTCATTAGCATCAGCAGGGCGCAACAATGTAAGCCCCGGCATGGAGCGGAACTGGGCAAATTGCTCGATAGGCTGGTGCGTTGGCCCATCCTCCCCCACGCCGATGGAGTCATGTGTCAGCACATAAATCACAGGCAGGTGCATCAACGCGGCAAGACGCATCGCAGGCTTCATGTAATCCGAGAAAATCACAAACCCAGCGCAGAAAGGCCGCAACCCACTTAAAGCCAGCCCGTTACAAATGGCTGCCATGGCATGTTCACGCACACCAAAATGAACATTACGCCCACCATAATGCCCGCTGCCTTCCCCTTGGTTAGAGGGTGCCTGCAAAGAGAATTCTCCTTTAATCAGGGTCCGTGTCGAAGGCGCAAGGTCCGCCGCTCCCCCCATAAGCCACGGCACATGAGTTGCCATGACATTGAGCACCTCACCAGAACTTTGGCGCGAGGCAATCCCCTTTGCATCTGTAGGATAATGGGGGAAGTTATGCTCCCACCCTTCTGGGAGCGTGCCAGCGAAAATATGCTTTAACTCCCGCCCTTCTTGCGGATATTGCACACAATAAGCCGCAAATTGCTCCTCCCACCGCGCTTGCGCTTCCGCCCCGCGCTTGCCAGAGAGGGCCTCAAAATGCTCCCTTACTCCATCTGGGACGGTAAAATGTGGGGCATCATGCGGCCAACCATAGGCCTTCTTAGCCCCTATAAGGGCCTCCATACCCAGCGGCTCACCATGGGCCGAGGCCGTCCCGGCTTTGCCCGGTGCGCCATAGCCGATGATGGTATTAAGGATGATCAAAGTCGGGCGGTCCGTCTCCTCCCGCCCTTGCTTGAACGCCGCGCAAATAGCGGGGACGTCATTCCCATCCTCAACTTCCAGGACCTGCCAGCCATAAGCGGCAAAACGTGCAGCAACATCCTCGGTGAAGGTCACATCTGTAGAGCCTTCAATGGAGATGCGATTGCTATCATACACCCATGTCAGATTGCCTAATTTGAGATGCCCTGCAAAAGAGGCCGCCTCACTGGCTACCCCCTCCATCACATCACCATCGCCACAAAAGGCTGTGATGTGATAGCCAAACAAATCAAACCCCGGCCTGCCATAACGCGTTGCCAACCACCGCTCGGCCATCGCCATACCTACGGCACTACTGCACCCTTGGCCTAAAGGCCCTGTGGTCATCTCCACCCCTGCGGTGAGGCCATATTCTGGGTGGCCCGGCGTACGCGCCTCAAACCGGCGAAAGTTCTTTAGATCCTCTAAGGTAAGAGCGGGACGGTCCACGACCTTTCCGTCCTCTATATCCTTCACCCCAGCGAGGAAAATAGTCGCATAAAGCAGGATGGAGGCGTGCCCTCCTGAGAGGATAAATCGATCCCGCCCCGGCCAAAAGGGATCAGCCGGATTATAATACATTGTAAACTGCCAATAAGCATACATAGCCGGAGCCAGAGCCATTGCGGTACCCGGATGGCCGGATTTTGCGCGCTCTACACTATCCATCACCAATGTGCGGATCGTGTCTATGCCAAGTTGAGACAGCATACTATTCACTGATCTAACGTCCTTAAGTCAAAACATCGTCCGGTCGCCTGCCATCAGCCCCGTGCCCCTTAACACAGCCCAATAACAGTCCAGACATTCTACAACTGCCCTCATACGGCAAAAGAACGCAATGCCTAACACGCAAATAAGGTTAAATTTCCTTATAATCCTGTATATTACCCCCCAAACTCACGCCTAAGCTCATAGCCATCAGCTAGAGGCTCTCTTTTTACGCCTTCCCTCTCATACACAGCTATTCCACCATTCTCCCCCTTGACCTAAGTGCCTACAAGCAAGAGATTGAGAATACTTGTTAATCAATCTGCTCTCCTTCTAACACAAGGTAGCCTACCCATGTCCCAACCCAACATGTCCTTTACCCCAGAACAGATCACAACACTCTTTATTGATGCTGCCCGTAATGGGGAGACTGACCTTGTTACGCAATTTCTGGACGCTGGGATGCCCGCCGATTGCACCAACAACCAAGGTTATACGCCCCTCATTGTCGCAACCTATAATGAGCAGCTCGATACCGCGCGTTTGCTGCTAGAGCGCGGGGCCGACCCTAATGGCGTGGATGCGAAAGGGGCAACCGCCCTCTCTGGTGTGGCCTTTAAAGGCTTTGAACCCATTGCCCGCCTCCTCTTAGAGCATGGGGCGAAGGTGGATCATCCTAATCATGCAGGACGGACACCGCTTATGTTCGCCATCATGTTTGGGCGGCAAGCAATGGCGCGCTTCTTGCTAGACCATGGGGCCAACCCAGACCTCCGCGATGCTGAGGGCCTCTCCGCGCGCGACCTTGCCCATCGTCAAGGTCTTGGCAGCCTCTTTGACGCAAAGACACCAAACCCATGAGCCGCTTTTGGAACCAACGGGTCCATACCCTCAAGCCCTATATCCCCGGCGAGCAGCCACGCATAGCAAAACTGGTTAAGCTCAATACCAACGAATCCCCCTACGGCCCTTCTCCGCGCGCGCTAGAGGCTATCAAAGCCGGTGCTGATGACACGCTGCGCTTATACCCAGACCCTACCGCCCTAGCGCTGCGTACAGCCATTGCCGCACAAGCAAATGTCCCCGTTGAGTGTGTTTTTGTCGGCAATGGGTCTGATGAGGTCCTCGCTCACACATTCCGCGCCTTATTCCAAGATGATGCCCCTGTCCTCTTTAGCGATGTGACATATGGCTTCTACCCCATTTATTGCCAATTATTTGGGCTAACATACCGCACCATCCCACTACGCGATGATTTCACCATCGCGCCAGAAGATTATGAAGGGCCTACGGGGGGCATCATCATTGCTAACCCTAATGCCAATACAGGCATCAGCCTGCCTTTACCGGCCATTGAATCACTTCTCCAACGCGTCTCGGAACAGGTTGTGGTGATTGATGAAGCCTATGTGGATTTCGGTGGGGAGAGTGCTATCAGCTTAATCGACCGCTATCCCAATCTTCTTGTCATTCGCACCTTCTCCAAATCATCAGGATTAGCAGGGCTGCGCGTAGGATACGCCATCGGCTCGCCCCCCTTAATTGAAGGGCTGGCACGCGTGAAGGATAGCTTCAACTCCTACCCTCTCTCCCGCCCTGCCCAAGTAGGGGCGGAAGCCTCCATCCGTGATGAGGCATGGCTTAAACAAACAACAGCCCGCATCATCGCCACACGCGAGCGCATTATCACGGCTTTGCAGAAGCGTGGGATGGAAGTCCTCCCCTCCACAGCTAATTTTATTTTAGTCCATCATCCCTCTTGCTCTGCGGCGCATATCTTCACCGCCTTGCGGGAACGCGCCATCATTGTCCGCCATCAAGGTGATAGCCCACGCATCAGCGGTTGGTTACGCATCACCATCGGCACAGATGAGGAGATGGATAGCCTCCTCACCGCCCTTGATGACATACTCCCCCGCTAAACGCCTCCATGCAGCCTCTCCAAAGGATTATATGACGATGCCTACATCTTCTTTCACCCATGACCAGCTTTTAGACCGTCTAGCAGAGGTTGCCGTCCGCACGGGGTTAAATATTACACCCGGCCAGCAGCTTGTTATTACCGCAGGGCTGGAAGCCGTCCCGCTTATCCGGCGCATCACCACCCATGCCTATAAAGCAGGGGCCTCACTCGTCACAACGCTGTATCAGGATGATGAAACCACTCTGGCCCGTTTCCACCACGCCCGTGAGGAGAGCTTTGATACAGCTGCGGGCTGGCTGGCCAATGGCATGGCTGAAGCCTTCCGCAATGGCGCAGCCCGCATGGCCATCACCGGGGGCAACCCCACCCTTCTAAAGGGGCAAAACCCCGAGCATATCTCCCGTGCGAGCCGGGCAAGCTCCGCTGCTCATCGCCCCGCGATGGAGCTTATCACAAGCTTTGATATTAATTGGAACATCATCGCCTGTGCTACCCCCGCTTGGGCGCAACAGGTCTTCCCCCATCTCCCAGAGGATGAAGCCCTCGCTGCCTTATGGAAAGGCATCTTCCATGCCTCCCGCGTGGATGTTGCAGACCCTGTAGCGGCTTGGGCAGAGCATAATAAAACCCTCCATGCCCGCGCGGCTATGCTCAATGACGCTCGGTTTGATGCCTTGCACTTCACCGGGCCGGGGACGGACCTGACCGTTGGCCTCGCAGATGGGCACCTCTGGACAGGTGGGGCAGAAGCTGCGGGCAATGGTGTGGTCTGCAACCCCAATATCCCAACGGAGGAAGTCTTTACGACTCCCCATTGTGCGCGGGTAGAAGGTACCGTCTCCAGCACGAAGCCGCTGTTTCATCAAGGGTCCCTCATTGATGGGATTCAGGTCCGGTTTGAGAAAGGCCGCATCGTGGAGGCCCATGCTCAAAAGGGCGAAGATGTCCTCCAACGGATTTTGGAGAGTGATGAAGGCGCGCGCCGTATTGGGGAGGTGGCCCTTGTGCCTCATTCCTCACCGATTTCCCAAAGCGGTATTCTCTACCAAAACACCCTTTTTGATGAAAATGCCGCGTGCCATATCGCCCTCGGCCAAGCCTACACAAAATGTATGATCGACCCTGAAGGCTTGAGTGAAGATGAGCTCATCGCCCGTGGGGCCAATCACTCCATGATTCATATTGATTGGATGATTGGCTCTGGTGAGATTGATATTGATGGTGTGAAAGACGGCCAGCACGTTCCTCTCATGCGTGCAGGGGAATGGGTGTAACGTCAAGCAAGATAAACGCCCATGGCCATTACGCTCGACCCTGCCCATCTACCTAAGTTGGATGTCCTCTCCCTCGCTCAAAACGGTCTCATCCTCCGTGCTGAGCGAGAGACGCCAGAAGGGAGCATCCCCTGCTTTCTCACTCGCGCAGGGTGGGAGGAGCTAATAGCGCACCATAAAACCACGCCAGAGGAAACAGAGGCACAAATTGGAGCGCGCCTCCTCCCTGCCTTAGAGCGTATTTGCGCTCGCCTCCTCAGTGAAGCCGCCAAAGAGGCCGAGCAACAACATAAAGAGGACGCCACCGTCTTTACCCTCCAGACGGACCTTTTCCCAAGCTCCGCCCAAACACGCCTTGTCTTTGTTGCTGATAAAACCCATCCCGTTGCCTGCGCCTTGATCGGGACAGTCGAGCATATCAACCATTTGCTCAGTACTTCGGGCACTATTACGGGATGCGCCTGACGCATTTCCTGCTTAAGTCGCGATTCGTTCTCAAGAAAGCCTGCCACATTGTGGCTCTTTGTGGCAAAAAAATGCTGGATTGCATAATTTTGGTAATTGAAAATACCAATAAGTAAATATGCATTCATAAGAATCTATATATCATTATGTTCACAATATGATAATTTTATATTAACTTAGAAATTGATTAGATAATTTGTTTATTAAAAGATGTTAAATATTTAATTTAATGTAGGTATAAAAAAATCATATACCCCATATAAAATTTAACACTTAAATAACAATAAGATATACTTATTTTTTACTTTAGGAAAAATTGTAAATTTCTCGTGATATATCATCCCTTTTCCTAGAAAAAACCTATGGGCCGAGCTTCTTAATAACTATACTTTTAGTTGTGTCATTTCACCTTTAGACAATCTAGGGTTGCATTATTCCTAATAAACTATCCATAATACAACCAGTTCAAGGGAGGTTGAATTATGCGTATTCTTATCGCTGAAAATGACAGTGTCGCTGTAGAGCAGCTCATTACCGTGCTGGAACGCTTCTCTTATCAAGTTGAGCATGTAAAGACAGCTGATGACGCTCTCAACATGTTTAAACACTATCAATATGACCTCTTCATCACCGCGTTAGGTTTACCAGACCTACCCGGAGAAGAGTTGATTCGCCAACTACGGCGGTCCCGTGTTGCAACTCCCATCATGGTCATCTCCTCCCAGGCCGATGCACAAACCAAAGTTGCTGCATTTTCCGCTGGGGCAGATGACTACGTTACAAAACCGTTTGACATGAGCGAGACGCAAGCCCGTGTCCAAGCTTTAACCCGCCGCGCCTATGGGGCGTCTGAGCCTCGCCTTAGTGTCGGGCCGTTGGAGCTGGACCTTGAGAGCCGTATGGTTAGTATCAATGGGCAGTTCCTCAACCTTACAAGTAAAGAATATTCTATTCTTGAGCTCCTTCTTCTACGTAAGGGGGCTGTTCTCACCAAGGATATGTTCTTAAACCATCTTTATGGCGGTATTGATGAGCCAGAGATGAAAATCATTGATGTATTCATCTGCAAACTACGCCGTAAATTACAACGTTTCGGCGCAGACCACATGATCATCACGGTTTGGGGGCGTGGTTATATCTTGCAAGACCCAACAGCAACGGCACCAGCCCTCGCAACAGCACACACAGCTCCGCCAGCCGCGCAAAATTTGGCACGCAGCGAGGCTGCGCATAACCTTTGTCACGCTGGGTAGCCATTGTAGAAAGTTATCTTTTCTACCCTACATCTACACGTCTCAAAGAAGCACTCTATCTCCTAGAGTGCTTCTTTTTTTTATCTCTTAATCCGTAGCTAAGTCTCTCATATGCGCGCTCACGCGCTCAACCACCTCATCAACCAACGCCTTATCTTGTGCTTCTACCATGACGCGGATCAAAGGTTCTGTCCCACTCGCCCGCAAAAGCAGCCGCCCCTGCCCCTTCAACTGCTCCTCTGCTTCTCTTACAATATCATCTAACGCAGGGTGATTCATTGGATTAGCACCGTGATACGGCACATTCTGTAAACGCTGCGGATAAGGGGTAAATAACTGGCAGAGTTCACTCGCTTTTTTACCCGTCTCGACCAACGCCGCCAGCACTTGCAAGGCCGCTAACAGCCCATCGCCCGTTGTCGCATAATCAGACAACACCATATGGCCAGACTGCTCCCCCCCTAGATTCCCCCCTGTTTGACGCATCCGCTCCACAACATAACGGTCCCCCACCGCCGTGCGGTATAAGCTTAAACCTTGCGTGGCAAGGTAAGCTTCTAGCCCCATATTGGACATCACTGTTGCGACAATTTCAGTCCCTTTTAAGCAACCTAACCGCTGCCATAAGGTCGCAATCAGAGCCAAAATCTGGTCTCCGTCCACTATCTCGCCGCGCTCATTTACAATCAACACACGGTCTGCATCACCATCCAACGCAATACCGCAATCAGCCTTATGCTCACGCACCGCAGCACATAGGGCTTCTGGATGGGTGGAGCCAACACCATCATTAATATTCAACCCATCAGGGGAGGCCCCTAACGTGATGACCTCTGCTCCCAACTCCCACAAGGCGACCGGAGCCACACGATAAGCTGAGCCATGAGCGCAATCCAAAACAATCTTCAACCCATCCAACCGTAGCCCACGGGGGAAGGATGATTTCACACTCTCAATATAACGCCCTGCGGCGTCATTCAGCCGAGAGGCACGACCAATCGCCGCAGGAGAGGCGAGCTGCCCACTTAAATCCTCCGCCATCAGAGCTTCAATCTCTGCCTCAACAGTATCGGAGAGCTTAAAGCCATCAGGACCAAAAAGCTTAATGCCATTATCAGTAAACGGATTATGCGAGGCAGAAATCATCACGCCCAAATCCGCCCGCAAAGACCGCGTTAAAAACGCAACGGCTGGCGTAGGTAAAGGCCCTAACAGCACAACATCCACCCCGGCAGATAAAAAGCCAGAGACCAAAGCACATTCGATCATATAGCCAGAAAGACGCGTATCCTTCCCCACAATAATCGTATGGCGATGTTGGCGGCCTGTCTCACTCTGGCGGCAAAAATACAAGCCAGCCGCTTGGCCTAGGGTCTGGGCGATATCTACCGTCATGGGGGCCATATTCGCCGTACCGCGAATACCATCCGTGCCGAAAAACGTCCGTTTACCTGCCATGCCCTTCCCCTTTATCGACTAAAACACCCATCGCCGCTGTGATGCCAGCCTCCCTTTTAGGACGCAAGGCCTTCCCCTAACAAAACAGGCGCATGACCTCCGCCATACGCCTGCTCTTAACCCTCTTTTTTAAAAGGAATCGTTAAGCCGGTTGTGGAGCTACCGGCCCATCATCCCCAACAGAAGCACTCACCCCTTGAATAAATGAGGGCACAGAAGGCCTACGCCCATGGAAGGACTGATTCTCCTCATCAGTACGGCCTAAAGGCTCCCCACGGATGAGACGACCAATCTCCTCACCTGTTAGAGTTTCGTACTCCAACAAGGCCTGCGCAACACGGTGAAACGCCTCCATATGGGTCAGAATGATATGGCGGCATGTGGCATAGGCCTCATCCAGGATTTTGCGGACCTCCTGATCCACCTCCCGTGCGGTGATGCCAGAGAGCGTATCCTGATCAGCATAGTCCATCATGCCCAGCTTATCGCTCATACCCCATCGTGTGACCATCTGCCGAGCAATGCCTGTTGCCGACTGAATATCACCAGCCGCCCCGGCACTTACCTCATCATGCCCAAAGATAACCTCCTCACCAACGCGACCTCCCATACAAATCACAATCCTAGAGAGGCACCATTGCCGCCGGTAGGCAAGATTATCTTTCTCCGGCAAGGACTGCACCATCCCCAAAGCTTGCCCACGCGGAATGATCGTTGCTTTATGCATTGGGTCAGCACTCGGGCTATAATAACTCGCCAAAGCGTGTGCCGCCTCATGATAGGCGGTCATTTTCTTCTCTTCTTCCTCAATAACGGCAGAGCGGCGTTCTGCGCCCATCCGTACCTTATCATGCGCTTCATCAAATTGCGCCATGCTTACTGTCCGCAAGCCCAAACGTGCCGCAAATAACGCCGCCTCATTTACAAGGTTAGCCAGCTCCGCACCAGAGAAGCCAACGGTCCCACGCGCAATCACTTTTGGATTCACATCAGAGGAGAGCGGCAACTTCTTCATATGGACTTGAAGAATCTTCTCACGCCCTCTCACATCCGGGTTCGACACAACCACTTGGCGGTCAAAACGACCGGGACGCAGCAGAGCAGAATCCAAAACATCAGGGCGGTTAGTCGCAGCAATCAGGATGACACCCTCATTACTATCAAACCCATCCATCTCCACGAGCATTTGATTAAGCGTCTGCTCACGCTCATCATTACCGCCGCCCATGCCTGCGCCACGATGGCGGCCAACTGCGTCAATCTCATCAATAAAGATAATGCAGGGGGCGTTCTTCTTCCCTTGCTCGAACATATCGCGCACACGCGACGCCCCAACACCGACAAACATCTCCACAAAATCAGAGCCGGAAATGCTGAAGAAAGGCACATTCGCCTCCCCCGCAACAGCGCGGGCGAGCAAGGTCTTACCGGTACCGGGCGGGCCAACCAACAACACCCCTTTGGGAATCTTCCCCCCCAGCCGGGTATATTTATGCGGGTCTTTTAAGAAATCGACAATCTCGACCAATTCCTCTTTAGCTTCTTCAATCCCAGCAACATCGGCAAAGGTCACACGGCCCTTTTTCTCGACCATCATCTTAGCGCGCGATTTGCCAAAGCTCATCGCCCCACGCCCACCGGCACCGCCATTTTGCATCTGACGGAACAACATAAAGCCTAAGCCGAGCAAAAGCAGAATCGGCAGATACGCCATGATATAACGCCAGCCCGAATTATCATCACTCTGCGATGGATGAGCCGTCACCTGCACACCAGCAGAGGTAAGACGCGGGACGAGCATCGGGTCCTCTGGGGCGTATGTCTCAAAAGATGTCCCATTCGTCAGCACACCAGAGATATTCTGGTCCTGAATGGTCACCGAGCGCACCTCATGGCCTTCCACGTCATGCACAAAATCGGAATAAGCGATCTTTTGGGTCACCTGATGACTACCGGGCTGGAATGCTGCCAGCACACCAATGGCTGCCAAAACGATGACCACCCAAATCGCAACATTACGGCCAATGTTGTTCATCTGTTTTCATACCCCATTAAATAGGCCATGCAGTTTCACCCCACACGACTCTCTCTAGTCCTCTCAAGATAGGTATTTCTGCCTCGGTTCCTACCCCTTACAACGTAGAAAGGGGACAAAAGACGCTCTTTTTTGCATTTATGTAAGAGATTTCATCTTTACATAGCCTCTATTCAGCGTAGCCACTCTGCCAATCACGCTCACCCGTAACAGGGATTCCCCCCTCCCATACAAAAGCCACCCGGGGGACGTCAGAGCGCAAACCACGCATAGCCTCTGGCACAGCCACAAGCTCCCCCCCGCGCCATAAAGCCGGCAGACTCGGTAAGATACAGGCAGGCACATCACGCCCCTCACGCCATCGCGTGGCGTGCATGCCTAAAGCGGCAATCACTACATCAGAATATTCCGGCCCATAATATCGCCATCGCCCATCCCACCATTGCCCTGTATGAGCGGGCATAGCCCCTGCAAGATTGCGTGCCTCACGGTACAACATCCAACCTCGCTCCTGCCCTTTTAACGGGGTAAGACAAACCCGCCCTAACGCCCCATGCCCAGCACGGCGCAAAGCAGCCACAGCATGCCGCGCAGGAGCATAATCCTGCCCCCCAATGAGCCGAATCAATCGGCCCATCACCTCATCACACAAAGCGGCAAAGCGCGTTTCATCCAGCCCATCATCTATGAAGATATGCGGCCTCTCATGCGCTGTTTGAATCAGAAAAGGAGCCAGCTTTAGCCATCCTTCTGGCTGCCACGCCACCCCATGAGCAAGGAAGCGCGCTACCCATGCGTCATCCTCTTGCTGGGCTATACACGCCTTTTGTTGCAGCTCCCTCATCATACGCCGCTGCGCTGAAGTTATATCTTGCCGCACTTGAACACGGCGAAACCGGCGATTTTGATTAGACGGGTCCTCGCACCAGGCCACACCAGCTTGCTGCAATGTGGCGCGTAAACGCTCTGGCCTGACCCCCAATAATGGCCGTGCCACTATAATCCGCCCACGCGCAGCACGATGAGCCATACCCGCTAGCCCTCGCGTACCGCTGCCACGCTCATGCCGCATCCAGAGTGTTTCTTCTTGGTCAGCCTCATGATGGGCAACCAAAAGAACCGTTGCTCCAGCGTCCACGCATGCTGCCTCCAAAGCAGCAAAACGCCCCTCACGCGCGCGTTGCTGTAGCCCCCCCGCAGCCAACGGCCCTAATGTTAATAACCGCGCGGGAATATCCAACGCCACTAAACGCTCACATGTTAAACGGGCCTCCGCTGCGGACTCTTCACGCAACGCATGGTCCACCACCAACGCAAGAACATGCCGCCGCCATCGCCGCGCTAAAAGGGCAAGGGCCATGGAATCCCCTCCGCCCGATACCGCAATACAAACCGGATGCCCTGCCTCATCAGGCCCTATAGGCTCCACCAACGCCATCAAAGCGCGGAACTCAGCCTCTGTAAGTGGCTCTGCCTCCCCAGCCTGTATGAGATGAGGGGGCGATGTCCCTACCCCCGCCTTAATGGCAAGATGCTCTCTCACGGAAGATTTTTTCAGACGCCTTTACCCGTGCAGATGCATTAGGGAACTCTTTATGTAACCGCTGCAATGCCTCGCAGGAGGCCGCTTTATTGCCTAACGCCAACATAGAGGCCGAAACCCCAAGCAGTGATTCCGGCGCGCGGGGAGAGGATGGTGTACGACTATAAATATCATAATATGTTAACGCCGCATTTTTATAAGCTTTCTGCCCGGCTAGGGACTGCGCGAGCAAGAACTGAGCTTCTGTTTTGCTCCACCCCGTTTTACTCTCTTTTATAGCCTGACGGGCCTGCTCCTCAGCCTCTTTGTAATTATGTGCTTTCAAAGCAGCTCGCCCCGCTTGTAAGGCATCTGCCCCATTATGAGGCACAACCGCCGCAGAGGCAGCAGAAGGCGCATCACCCACTACCGCTGGGGCTGCATGGCTCTCTGCCGCATGTGGGGGGGCCGCAGCATGATGGCCATTCTCCAAAGCAAATTGCATATCACCAAGCTGCTTATTCACTGTCGCTTCATCTTGATGGAGTTGATTGCTCATCTGCTCCATCTGCCCATGCATCTCCCGCACTTGGCCTTCCAACGCCGTGACGCGCTCAAGCAGCGTGGTCACCAGGTCGCTGCTCCCCCCTTGATGAGATGACGCCGTATTACGGGTTGTCTCCCCACGCCCCTCTGATGTGCTAGGAGCGGGTGAAGGCAATGCTTCTGGCTCGGCAGTGCTGACACCGCTATCGCTTAGGTCATCAAGAGCATCCCCGCCCGCATCCTCATGATGCTCATGTTGTTGAGCAAGAGCTTGATGTTGCTTCATGATCGCCTCGCGCGAAAGGGAATCATCCGCCCATGCCACCGAGGCCACTGCGTAAGATAGCAGGGCAAGCCCCCCTAACCCTCGCATCACCGCACATGTCATGCTTGTCATAGTCTCAGCAGAATGACGCATCATCTCTCTAACTCCCCATCGATGAGCCTTCATCGCATATAAAATCGGACCGGTCTCTCCAACCGGCCCGATTTCTCCCCATAAGGGGCATCAAACCCCTAACTACTCTTAGCGGACAGAGGTAATCGCGTTACGATTTTGTGCCCATGCATCTGGTGTATCACCATCAGCTGTTGGGCGGTCCTTACCATACGAAATGGTCATGATGCGTGTTGGAGCAACACCTTTGGCCTCCAAATATTCACGCGCTGCATTGGCACGACGCTGCCCCAGAGCAATATTATATTCCTCCGTCCCGCGGTCATCACAATTCCCTGCGATGAGAATATTCACCTGCGGATAGCGAGCCAACCACTCAGCCTGTTTATCCAATGTTGCGCGGGCATCACTATCAAGCTGGTTCTTATTCAGCTCAAAATAAACGCGATCCCCTGCTGTTGCGACAAGGTCGCCCTCACTGCCCGGTGTAGGGCCCTGATTATATTGCTGTTGGGATACGTTCTGGCCATTGCCATCACCATTATCATCTTTATGGCCACCACTACATGCAGCCAAAGCGCAAACCATGCCTAAAGCGGCAATCTTTGTAATTTTCATAACCATTCCTCCAAAATAATCTCCCCCTTTATGAGGAAGAATTCCCCCGCCCGCACTGCGCGAACAAGAAAAACCAGAATAATCCCTTACCGCCGTAAAGGAGACCAAGCCGGGTCGGACGCGCCCGTTGTGGTGGGGATGCTATGCTCGTTAAACCCAGCAACATCAATCACCTCAATGGTAGAGGTAAAACCAGATCCCCCCGCTCCAGCGGCATTTTGACGGCAGAAGGCCAAAGCCCGGCCATTAGGCGCAAAACTGGGACTCTCCACCGTGAAGCCTTCTGTCAAGGTCCGCTCACCAACACCATCTGGGCCCATCAACCCTAGGGAGAACCCACCATGACCAATGCGCGTAAAGGCAATTTGATCCCCCCGTGGTGACCATACGGGGGAGCCATAATGCCCATTCCCGTAAGAAATCCGCCGTGCATTCCCCCCATCGGCACTCATAACGTAAAGCTGGGGCGAGCCACCACGATCGGAGTTGAAGACAATGCTCCGCCCATCAGGGCTAAAGCACGGGCTGGTATCAATCACACCGGGTGTGCCTGTCAGCTTACGCCGATGTTGCGTAGCAAGGTCAATGAGATACAAATCCGCCCCGCCATCACGCGTTGTGGCTGAAAGAATAATGCTCCGCCCATCAGGGGAGAAGCGCGGCGCAAAAGAGATACCCTCAAATGTGCCAAGAATCGTCTGCTGCCCGCTATTGAGGTCATAGACATAAACGCGTGGGCGATTATTGGCATAGGAGAGGAACGCGAGCTTCTCGCTAATTGGACTAAAGCGTGGCTCCAACGTCAACCAGCTGCCATTGGTCAGCATATGCGCGTTCGCCCCATCTTGGTCCATAATCGCAAGACGGGTTGTTTGATGCCGCCGCGGGCCTGTCCGCGCGATATAGGCAATCCGCGTATCGAAATACCCGTCCTCACCTAATAACCGCTTGTAAATCTCATCAGCGATGATGTGAGCAATCCGCCGCCAGTTGCTTTGAGAGGCCGTATAAGCACGGCCTGTCATCTGCTGGCCTGCCAATACATCCCACAAGCGCATCTCTACCCGAACACGGTCAGCCCCCGTTGCGCTCCCTGCTACAGCAACGCGCGCGCCACGGGCTTTCAACGCATGAAAGTCTGGCTGACGAGAGGCAGGGACATCACCACCTAATACCTCAAACAACCCTGTGCTGCTAAGGTCCGCGGCAATCACGCTAGAAATCTGATCCCCTAGCCCCGCCCCAAAATTAGGCACCACGATAGGAATCGGTGCCTGATGAGCATTGGCTACAGTAATCTCTGCCGGAGCCGCCTCACCGCTTGCATAAGCACGCCCCCCTAAAAGGCCCAGCGGCGTAGCAAGAACACCCCCCGCAGCCACCCCGCCCATAAGGGACCGGCGGGAAAGATGTTTCTGAAGAAAACCAGCTTCAGCATCGGAAAAAAATGACATGACCTACCTCAGATAAATCCAGCCTTAGGGCTTAAAAAGGAAGCGAAACTGCCGCACCTGCCCCAAAAGTCGCTTGGGTACAGGCAAGCGGGAACATACAGGGCTCAACACCGCATCACGCGCGCGCTCAGCCTGAACACGATAAGCCGGGTCCGCCGCCATACGGGCGCGCGTCTCTGGCAGGAAGGTCACCATGCGTGCCTCACCTGTTGCATCGACAGTGACCATCATACGCGCTGAGAAGCTCTGATAATTCCGCGCCAATGTATCTTCTTGATAACAACGCTGCACGGAAGAACCAATGGCATTCTGCTCCCCGCTTGTCAGAGCGGCCGTATCACCATCAACACGCCCACCCCCATGAGGAGACCCCCCTTGTGCCGGGTTAGGATGCGCCTTAGGCGGCTGCTCCTGCTTTGCTTGGCTACGGAACTCATCCAGCGTGGCCAACAAAGAGCGACTATCAGCTTGCGTTTTCTTCGCCTCATGCGCCTGCTCCGTATGGGAGGGCTGCGCCTTAGTCGGCGGCTTCTCCACCACACGCTCTGGGGCCTTCACCTGCGCCTGCTTACGCGCGGGCACTGGCTGTGGCTTAGGCGTATCACTCACCTCGCCCTTCTCCTGCACGGGAGCCTTTTGCTGCACGGGCGTCTTAGCCGCCACCTGCGCAGGCTCCGGCTCAGCTTGAGCAGGGGGAGGTGGCGGCGGGGCAGGCGGTGGCGGCTCAACAGGCTGTAGCTTTGCAGGCTCTGGCGCGGGGGGAGATTTCGTCTCTACCGGCGCAGGAGGAGCAGGCACATCGGCTTTCTGCATCGCTTTTGCCGCAGCATGAGGGCCACCTGTACTCTCATACACCATAGCAACCGTCTGCTCTGGCTGCGGCTCCGGTGGTGGTGGCTGAGGGTGCCACAGCAAAAGGACCAACAACCCACCATGCAGCAAAAGCGAGACCACCACCCCGCCTGTCACCAAGCTGGAAGGCTCTCGCCCCAACCGCGGATAAGGCGGTGGAGCCTCATCAAAAGGTGGAGAGGCAGAGAAACTCACAAACGGCTCCTTAATGCCCGCCCTGCGGCTGCTGGGCAAGAAGGGCCACATGGGTAAAGCCCCCAGCGGTAATCTGACCCATGACGCTCATCACCTTGCCGTAATCAATCTTCGCATCAGCGCGGACGAAAATCCGCCGCCCGGAATCATTACTCGCTAATTGCTGCAAGTGTGAGACTAACTCCTCCGCACTCACCGGGTCTTCCCCTAGGTAAAGGCTGCCATCGCTCTTAATCGACACGGTAATAGGCTTATTATCCGCATTAACAGGCTTAGCACTCGTCTGCGGGAGGTCCACATTCACACCACTGGTGAGCATCGGTGCTGTGACCATGAAGATAATCAACAACACCAACATCACATCAACCAGCGGCGTCACATTAATATGCGATTCTGGCTTCCGCCGGGTCCGTCGCCCGCTCCGTAAGGAAAACGCCATGACCTTCAGCCCTTCCCGCCGCCACGCTCTTCAGACTGACGGGAGAGGATAGCAGCAAACTCCGTACCAAAACCCTCCATCCGGTCGCCAAAATTATCGATCGCGCGGCTGATAAGGTTGTACGCCACATAGGCAGGGATGGCGGTAATCAAGCCAATCGCTGTAGCAAACAAAGCCTCAGAGATACCCGGGGCCACCACAGCAAGGTTCGTATTATGCATTGTCGCGATAGAGCTAAAAGCGTGCATAATCCCCCAAACCGTCCCAAACAGCCCCACAAAGGGAGCCACCGGGCCGATTGTGGCCAGCAACACAACATAGCGGTTCAGACGGTCCGTCTCGCGGGCAATCGTAATGCCAATGGCACGGTCTATCCGCTCAGACGTACCGCCATGAATCACATCAATCCCCGCAATACGGGAGGACCGCCGCCATTCCCCCATAGCCGCACCAAATACCGCAGCCATAGGATGAACAGGCCGTGCCCCCTCGCTATCATAGAGGTCATCCAACGAGCCACCGGACCAAAAACGATCCTCAAACGCGCTGGCTTCTTGATTCACACGGCGAAGAAGAAGGAACTTCTCTACAATCACAGCCCAGACGAAGATGCTACACAGCACCAACCCTACCATCACAAGCTGCACCACGAACGAAGCATTCAGGAACAGATGAAGGGGAGACATCCCCGCTGCCCCAGCAGCACCCAGGGCACTCGAACTCACAGCCTGATCCACTCCGCTCTCCTATCTCATGGTCCATCAACTAAAAAACTACTGCTTCATGTTGCAGTAGGATGACCTTTTTTCAATGGCACAAGGGGAGGAAAGAGCAAATATCTTTAATCGTTAATCTTTTGTCAGGTCTTTTAACCCCTCCAACCGCGCTTGATAAACGGCGGGCAGACGCAAGGGGGTCATGCTGGCGAGTTTTAAACACGCTAGCTCTACCTCAATCACCACGGCCTTTTGCCCCGCTCGGCTGTGATTGGTGATGATTTGCCGCAACGTCAACCGCGCCCCGCTGGCATGCAGGAGGCTTGTCTCCACCTCTAACAGCTCATCCAACCGCAATGGTGCGTGATAACGGATATTCAACTGCCGGACGACAAAGCCTATCCCATCCTCTGCGGCCATCTCACCTACAGATAGCCCTAAAGAGCGCAACGCCTCTGCCCGCGCACGCTCTGCAAAGCCAAGATAACGCGCATGATACACAATACCCCCTGCATCCGTATCCTCATAATAGACACGAAATTGACAATGATGGGCCGCCATACCCTCTCCTTTTTATAAAAACCGTGGCTCTTGTGGCTCTATAGAACTTGCTGGTGGGGTCAAACCCAAATACCGCCATCCCGGCTCCCCCAACATACGCCCGCGCGATGTCCGTAAGACGAGACCTTCCTGAATCAAATAAGGCTCTACAACATCCTCTAATGTATCGCGGGCTTCTGCCAATGCTGCGGCGAGGGTCTCCACCCCTACAGGGCCACCACGATGATGCTCGGCAATACGGCGTAAATACCGCCTATCCATCGCATCCAGCCCGTGGCGATCCACCTCTAAGCGAGAGAGGGCCATATCCGCTAAATGACGGTCAATCACATCCTTTTTGGCAACCAACGCGAAATCACGCACACGCCGCAGCAACCGCCCAGCAATACGCGGTGTCCCGCGTGAGCGGCGGGCAATTTCCTCCGCGCCTTCATCTGTAAGGGCCATGCCCAACTTTGCAGCCCCACGGCTAACAATCTGCCGCAATTCATCCGGTGTATAAAAGACGAGCCGCAAGGGGATACCAAAACGGTCGCGCAACGGCGTGGCTAACAAGCCAGAGCGCGTTGTCGCCGCAACGAGCGTGAAAGGGGCAAGGTCAATCCGTACCGAGCGCGCCGCTGGCCCCTCGCCTATGACAAGGTCAAGCTGAAAATCCTCCATAGCGGGATAGAGGATTTCCTCAATCGCAGGCTGAAGGCGGTGGATTTCATCAATGAACAGCACATCGCGCGGCTGTAAGTTCGTCAAAATAGCAGCTAAGTCGCCTGAGCGTTGAATCACAGGCCCAGATGTTGCACGGAAACCTACCCCTAATTCCCGCGCAACAATTTGAGCAAGGGTCGTTTTCCCTAAACCCGGCGGGCCATGCAAAAGGACATGGTCCAACGCTTCCCCACGTTTACGCGCCGCCTCGATAAAGATAGCGAGATTCTCACGGCTCGCTTTTTGCCCCGTAAAATCAGCAAGGCTTTGAGGGCGCAAAGCAACATCTGCCACATCCTCCGCCTGACGCGTTGCATCCGTCTCTGGGGCACGCTGGGGGGGCGTCTCCGGCATAAAGGGTGTCATCGTGCAAGCTCCTTCAAGGCAAGACGAATCACCACATCCAACCCGGCCCCCTCAGTCTCCCCGATAATCCGATTCACGATAGGCCATGCCTCAGCACGTTTAAAACCTAACCCCTCCAACGCCATAAGGGCATCTTGCTCAACCCCTCCATGAGAATGAGCCCCACTTACCCCACCACCGCCGTGGCTCATCGGCGCAAGGGGCTGCCCACTAAGGCTTGCAGGCGCGGGCATCTTGGCGACTTTGGCTTTTAGTTCCGTCAATAAACGCGTTGCTAGCCGCGGCCCAACCCCGGCTGCTTGCGTAAACACCGCTTTATCCTCCGCCTGCACAGCCTGCCATAATAAGGCGGGCCGACTGGCCGATAAAATCGCCAATGCCACGCGCACACCAACGCCTTGAACAGTCGTAAGAAGGCGAAACCACGCTTGCTCATCCGCATCAGCAAAGCCGAAAAGCTGGATGGCATCCTCCCGCACAATCGTCTCCACCAACAGGCGCGCGACCTCTGGCGGGCGCGGCAACTGCCCTAATGTATGGGTAGAGGCCGACACAACATACCCCACCCCATGCACATCAACCAGGCAATGATCCCCCTCTATATGCGAGACGAGGCCGGTAAGCTGTCCTATCATGCCATGCGCACTCCCATTGCGACATGCTGGGCACTCGCCCGATGATGAGCATGGCAAATCGCAATCGCAAGCGCATCGGAGGCATCAGCACGTTTTATCTCCGCCCCCGGCAAGAGACGGCGCACCATCATGCTCACTTGCTCCTTGGTGGCAGCACCCGTCCCAACAACAGCACGTTTAACCGCCATCGCGCCATATTCATGCACACTTAACCCCGCAAGAGCAGGCACCAACAACGCCACACCACGCGCATAGCCGAGCTTTAATGTCGAGGAGCCATTGCGATTCACGTAAGTTTCCTCCACCGCGGCCTCACTTGGCTGATAACGGCGGATGAGGGTCATCAAACCCTCATGCAGGTCACAAAGGCGGCGGGGGACATCATCACCGGACTGAGTGGCTAATACACCATCAGCCACATGCCGGAGGCGATTGCCCTCCACATCCACCACACCCCAGCCCATAAAGCGCAGACCGGGGTCAATCCCTATCAGACGAATCAAGCTGCGAGAGCCTCAGCAACCTCATCGGGGAGGTCAAAATTGGCATAAACGGCTTGGACGTCGTCATTCTCCTCCAGCACATCAATCAGCTTGAGGACAGAACGCGCTTGGTCTTCATCCAACGTCACGGTCGTTTGGGGACGCCAATCCAGCTTTGCCGAGCGCGGCTCCCCAAAACGGCCCTCCAGCGCATCACGCACGCTCATCAGAGCTTCCATCTCGGTGATAATTTCATGACCATCTTCCGTGGTCTCTACATTATCCGCACCAGCTTCAATAGCGGCTTCTAGCATATCATCTTCGGAGGCTGCTTCCAGCGGATAGGTAATCACCCCAATATGATCGAAACCGAAAGAGACGGAGTTTGTCTCCCCCAAAGAGCCACCATGTTTAGAGAAAGCCGCACGCACCTCGGAGGCTGTACGATTGCGGTTATCTGTCAGCCCCTCGATGATGATGGCCACACCAGCGGGGCCATAACCCTCGTACCGAACAGCCACATAATCCTCACCACCGCCGGCACCGCTGGCCTTCTTAATAGCCCGCTCGACCGTATCTTTTGGCATATTCACTTCACGCGCAGCCGTGATCGCAGCACGCAGACGGGGATTCATAGCCGGGTCTGGCATACCAGAGCGTGTCGCCACGGTAATCTCGCGAATCACCTTCGCAAATTGCTTGGCCCGCTTTGCATCCTGCGCGCCCTTACGGTGCATAATATTCTTAAATTGGGAATGTCCTGCCATGGGCCTCTCTCCTCTTAAACCATCTTGCCGTGACAATGTTTAAACTTTAACCCAGAGCCACAAGGGCATGGGGCATTGCGTGGAACCTCATTCAACCAACGCGCAAATGTGGCTGTATCCAACGCTTCATCCTCTACGGGCTCCTCCACCTGCATCGCCGCAGGAACCTCCGGCATGGTAGGTGCCTCACTAACAGGCTGCACATGGGCAATCGCCTGCACAACGCGCATCCGCATATCTTCCAGCATATATGTAAACATCTGGAAGGCTTCTTGCTTATATTCATTAAGCGGGTCGCGCTGGCCATAAGCCCGCAAGCCAATCCCTTGGCGCACTTGGTCTAGCCCGTGGAGATGCTCCTTCCACGCGCCATCAAAAGATGTGAGCAGAATATGCTTCTCAATCAAGCGCATCATATCCGGCCCGATGGTCGCTGCACGCGCAGCATGAGCCCGTGTGGCTTCTTCCTCAATCCGCTCGATGACACCTTCTTCGGTCATGCCATCTTCTTGCGCCCATTCTGCAATCGGCAGATCAAGATTCAAAACACGCTTAACTTCGCGTGTCAGCCCTTCAATATCCCAAGCTTCAACAAAGGCATTCTCGGGGATATGCGCATGGACAATATCTTCAATCACCTTGCCGCGTATATCCGCAATAACGCCGGAAAGGTCCTTCAAGGCCATATATTCGCGCCGATGGGCATAGACCTCTTTACGCTGTGCATTCATGACATCGTCATATTTCAGCGTGTTTTTCCGCATATCGAAATTACGGGCTTCGACCTTCTTTTGCGCTTTCTCCAAGGCACGATTCAACCAAGGATGCACAATCGCTTCACCGCGCTTTAGGCCCATCTTCTGCATCATCGCGCCCATACGATCCGAGCCGAAAATGCGAATCAAATCATCCTGCAAGGACAAAAAGAAGCGCGAATTACCGGGGTCACCCTGACGGCCAGACCGCCCACGGAGCTGATTATCAACACGCCGGCTCTCATGTCGCTCCGTCCCGATAACATAAAGCCCGCCAAGCTCATGCACACGCTCATGGTCTGCCGCAACTTGCGCCCGCACTTGGGCAGCAACGGCCTCACGCTCGGCTTCATCCTCAATACCTGCGGTCTTTTCAGCCACCAGCATGTCCACATTGCCGCCAAGCTTAATATCTGTCCCGCGCCCGGCCATATTGGTAGCAATCGTAATCGCGCCGGGCACCCCTGCTTGTGCAATAATGCTCGCCTCACGCTCATGATGCCGTGCATTCAACACATTATGGGGGATACGCTTCTGCCGCAAAAGATGTGAGAGAATCTCGCTCTGCTCAATCGAGGCCGTCCCAACAAGGATAGGCTGTTCCCGCTCATGAACCTTACGAATCAACTCCGCTACGGCCTCGTATTTCTCCTCCGCCGTGAGATAGACCTCGTCATTCGCATCCTTACGGCGGACAGGCAGGTTGGTGGGGATTTCCACCACCTCAAGATTGTAGATCTCCGCAAACTCATCCGCTTCCGTCATCGCGGTACCGGTCATGCCCGCAAGTTTGGGGTAAAGACGGAAGTAGTTTTGGAAGGTGATAGAAGCAAGCGTTTGATTCTCCTGCTGAATCTCCACCCCTTCTTTCGCCTCTAGGGCTTGATGCAACCCATCGGAGTAACGGCGACCATCCATCATACGCCCCGTAAACTCATCAATGAGCATCACTTTACCATCACGGACGATGTAATCTACATCCCGCGTAAAGAGCGTCCGCGCCCGTAATGATTGCTGAACATGATGCACGACCGAGACATTATGCAGGTCATATAATCCCCCGCCCTGCAATAGCCCCGCCGCATTCAGCATCTCCTCCACAAGGTCAGAGCCATGCTCTGTGAGGGTGACGGTCCGCATCTTCTCATCTTTATCATACACATTTGGCTCCTCAACCAAACGTGCCACCACCTCATCTACATGCCGATAAAGGTCGGAACTATCATCCGCAGGGCCGGAGATAATCAGCGGGGTGCGGGCTTCGTCAATGAGGATACTATCCACCTCATCGACAATGGCGAAGTTGAAGTCCCGCTGTACCATCTCCTCTAGCGCGTATTTCATGTTATCGCGCAGATAATCAAAGCCGAACTCGTTATTCGTCCCGTAAGTAATATCCGCCGCATAAGCTGCTCGGCGTTCCTCATCAGAGAGGTTAGGGATAATCACACCAGTTGTGAGGCCGAGGAAGCCGTAAAGACGAGCCATCTCCTCCGCATCACGGCGGGCGAGATAGTCATTCACCGTTACAACATGCACGCCCTTGCCTGTTAGGGCATTTAGGTAAACTGCGAGCGTACCGACAAGGGTTTTACCCTCACCTGTGCGCATCTCGGCAATACGGCCATCATGAAGAACCATCCCGCCAATCAACTGCACATCAAAATGGCGCATCCCCAATACACGGCGAGACGCCTCCCGGCACACCGCAAAAGCCTCGACCTGCAGCTCATCCAGCGTAGCACCATCAGCCAACTTACGACGGAACTCTGCCGTTTTGGCCTTTAATTCCTCATCCGTAAGAGCCTGTATCTGAGGCTCGAAGGCATTAATCTCCGGCACTCGCCGCTGATATTTCTTCAAAGAGCGGTCGTTAGAATGGCCAAAAAGGGCGCGAGCAAGGCGTGAAAGCATGAGATACCCTGAAAATTTTGCCATCAGCGGCCAGTGTCCCTTCCTCTTTCCCTGAAAGCCGAAAAGAACCTGCTACGGATGGTCACAACGCTTTTCATATAGGCCCGACATAAGCGGCCTTGCTAGTATGGTCAATGAAAAAGCCCGTTTCCCCCTCTATAATGCACTATTTTCATCCTCCATTAAACATATAACCAGCCCGCAAAAGGCCACTTAACCTGCAACACAACATAAAAAATAACATAAAATATAGGAAATACTTTGGGTTTTGCTCCCCTCATCCCCTTGCAGGGATCGGCCGGCTTTGTCATGGTAACAGGGCTGATTTTTAATAGATCGAAATAACGAGGTCTTTCATGCGGCTTTCCCGCTCTTTCTTACTCTGCACAGCTCTCATTGGGAGCTTCTCTTCCCTAACAACGCAGGCCATAGCGGCTGATGCCGCCCCAGCGCAACCGGCCACCAAGGCCGATGCCACGGCGCAATCCTCTACCACGCCAGCAACAGACCCCAACTTGGTGTTAGCCACTGTTAATGACCAAAAAATCACCCTAAGCGATGTGCAACGTGCTGCAGCGACCTTGCCCCCGGAGGCACGCCAGCTCCAACCTACAGTGATTATCCCGCTGCTCATCAATCAGCTGATTGATCAAAAGGCAGTGCAGATTCAGGCTGAAAAAGAGGGCCTACCGGAGAAACCCGCTGTTAAAGCAGCCATGGAAGCCGCAGCGGGGAATGCTCTTCAAAACGCGTATCTGGAAGAGCAGGTGGCACCAAAGCTGACCGATGATGCCCTAAAAGCCTATTATCAGACCCAGTACGCCTCCAAAAAGCCGGAGGAAGAGGTCCATGCTCGCCACATTTTGGTAGATAGCGAAGCAAAGGCGCAGGATATTATCCGCCAGCTCAATAAAGGGGCTGATTTTGCCAAGCTCGCCAGCCGCCTCTCCACAGACAAAGCCTCTGGTGGCACAAATGGGGGCGACCTCGGTTGGTTTAAGCGTGGTGATATGATCTCTGCTTTCTCCGATGCTGCTTTTGCCATGAAGTCTGGTAGCATCACGCAGAAACCGATCCATACGCAATATGGTTGGCATGTCATCCAAGTCCTAGGGACGCGTACGGCCCCAGTGCCCAGCTTTGAGCAAGTCCGCGACCAAATCCGCCGCGATCTGATCCGTCAGGAAGTGCGTAAGGTCGTGGAGAATGCCGAGAAGCAAGCCCGAATCGTGCATTACGATGCAAAAGGCCAGCCTATTACGAACAACCCAGCAGCACCGGCTCCTGCTGCCACCCCAGCAAATACGGCACACTAACCATGGCACAGTCGTACCCGCGCTCCCCTTTGGCCCTCTCCCTCCCCAAACTATCCCCTATCGCTGGGGTGCGTCTTAGCGGTGTGGAGGCTAATATACGCTATAAGGGACGAACAGACCTCATGTTGGTTGAGTTCGCGCCGGGTACGACAGCAGCCGGGGTCTTTACACGCAATCTCTGCCCCGGTGCCCCCATCCCTTGGTGCCGGGGCGCGCTGGCTCATACGCCCCATGCACGGGCTTTGTTGGTCAATTCTGGCAATGCCAACGTCTTTACTGGCCGTGCTGGTGAGGAGGCTGTGGTAGCATGTGCAGGTGAGGTCGCTCATCTACTAGATTGCCCTGTGGAAGACGTATTTCTTGCCTCCACAGGCGTAATTGGGGAGACCCTCCCTTATAAAAAAATTATCGCAGCCCTCCCCGCCGCCATTGAGGGCCTCCATGAGGACCGGTGGGAGGACGCTGCACGCGCTATTATGACAACAGACACCTTCCCCAAGGCGGCACGCCGTGAGGTCGCTATTGGGGATGTGACGGTCTGCCTCCAAGGCATCGCCAAAGGCTCCGGCATGATTGCGCCGGATATGGCAACTATGCTCGCCTATGTCGCCACCGATGCCGCTCTTCCCCAACCTGTATTGCAAGCCCTATTGGAAGAAGCTGTAGGGCCGAGCTTTAATTCCATCACTGTGGATTCCGATACATCCACGTCAGATATGGTCATGCTCTTCGCTACAGGGCAGGCCAAACATGCCGAGATCACCGCCCTTGAGGATAACGCACTCGCTGCCTTCCGCACCGCATTAAAGGAGCTACTGCATGAGCTTGCTTTGCTCGTGGTGCGTGATGGCGAAGGGGCGACTAAGCTCATCAGGGTTGATGTCCAAGAAGCCGAAAGTGATGAATCCGCCCGCAAAATCGCTTTAGCCATTGCTAACTCCCCCTTGGTGAAAACGGCCATCGCTGGGGAGGATGCCAATTGGGGCCGCATCGTTATGGCGGTTGGTAAAAGTGGCCAACCAGCAGACCGCGATAAACTCTCCATCGCGATTGGGGACCATTGGGTTGCCCATCAAGGTTGCGTCAAAGAGCATGATAGTTCTGCTCTGGATGCTTATATGCGCCAGCAGGAAATCACCATCACGGTGGATATGGGGCTAGGTGCAGGCTCTGCGAGTATTTGGACGTGCGACCTAACCCACGGTTATATCGATATTAATGGCTCGTATCGCAGTTAGACGAGCCATCCCCCCTGTAACCTTAATAACCCCTTAAAAAATATGCGCTCTTCCTTCATCAGGGCTTGTATCTCCTGCATGGGAAGGCTACTAGGACACGTTTTACTACCATGCGCGTCCTATTTGCGCTGATTGCATCAAAAAACGAGGAACGGGCTCATGGCCACAAAGAAACGTATCGTCATTCTTGGAGGTGGTGTTGGCGGGCTAGAAGCCGCAACGCAGCTGAGCCATAACCCCCGTGTGGCGGTCACCTTGATTGATAAAAACAAGGTCCATTTCTGGAAGCCGGTCTTGCATGAATTTGCATCAGGAACCATTAGCCCTAAAGGTAATCTATTCGCTTTTAACGAGCTCGCTAAACGCTTTGGCTTTACCTTTATCCAAAGTACAATGGAGACGATCGATCGCACCAATCGGACGCTCACCTTAGAGGATGGACAGACTCTCCCTTACGATACACTTGTGGTCGCCCTTGGCTCTTGTGCAAACGACTTCGGGACACCTGGAGCAAAAGAGAACTGCCTGTTCCTTAACTCCCTCGCTGATGCAACCACCATCCATGACCGTTTCCGCTCCCTTATTGAGCGCGCTCAACTTACAAACGAGCCTGTCCATATGGGCATTGTCGGCGGGGGAGCGACCGGTGTGCAACTTGCTGCAGAACTCTGCCAAGCGATTGATAACACGCCCGGTCTTGGGCCTGATGCCCGGCGCAAATTGCTTAAACCCACTTTGATTGAAGCCTCTGAGCGTCTGCTCGCCGCCTTCCCAGAGAAAGTGTCTGCCGAAGCCAAAACAGAGCTGGAGAAACTCGGCTTCCAGGTCATTGTATCAGGGATGGTTAGTGAAGTCGGCTGTGGGTATATCGCCCTCAAAGATGGCCGTCGTATTCAATCCGACTTTCCTATCTGGGCAGCCGGGGTAAAAGCCTGTGCAGCAACGTCCTTACTAAAAGACCTAGAGCTAAGCCGCAGCGGCCAGATTATGGTCACTGCAACGCTCCAAACCACAAAAGACCCCGCAATTTTCGCCATTGGGGATTGTGCCCGCATGGAGGTCAACCCCGTTGCCCCAACCGCACAAGCCGCCCGCCAAGAAGGGCGCTATGTTGGCCGGGTGGCTATCCCTCGGCAAATCGCTGGGAAAGCGCCTGTACCCTTCGTCTATACCGACCGTGGGTCTGTCGTCTCTTTAGGTCATTATAACGCTTGGGGTATGTGGCCTTCCAAAAAAGGCTTTGGTGGTCACGGCCTAGGGGCCCAATTGGCACGTTTTATTCACGAGGGCCTCTTCCGCCAGCATCAGATGGGTTTAAGCGGCCTTTTCCGTACACTCTGCGTCGCCCTCAAGGAGCGCTTCCACCCCAATAATCCAGACCTTAACGGCAAAGAACGACACAAAAAGAACGATTAATCCTGCGCCCTTCCTCTCACATTCACAACCATGTGAGAGGAAGAGCCTAATATCACTCTACAGACAGATACACATAAGTAAGTTATAGCTTTGCCCTACACCCCTAAGCTGGAGAAAGGGAATCGGCCGTCATGATACCGTCTTGCACAGCCCTTAACCGGACGGACGAAGCCCAACTTCATAAACAAGGCTTTCTTTTTCTACCTGCTCATCATGCTCAAGCATGGCTAACACCCTATGGTCTAAAGGATTGGGAGAGCTTCGTAGCGAGTTGGAACACGTTAGGGATGGACCGTTACATGGCCGATAGCGGGCGTTACCGCCGTCGCCGTTATGGGACATTTTCCATCAATAGCGGTCACATAACCCGCAAAGAACATCAGCCACATTATCAAAGCCGAGATTATAACCTTCTCAATGGCGGGATAGAACGCTGGTTCAACCCTATTAGCGAGGAGATAGGCAATCATCCTGCACTCCAAGCAATCCTAAAGGCCAGTGCGACATTAGCTGATCACCTCGCCCAAGAGCATGCACGCCCAACCTCATGGCATGTGGAGGTTCATCAATTCCGCATTGAGGCCGCAGTTCATACGCAAGGTCGTCCCACGCCAGAGGGTATGCATCGCGATGGTGTAGATTGGGTCTTTGTATTTATGATCAACCGTATCAATATTCGCGAGGGCGTTACGAGTATCCATGCGCTGAATAAGCAGACAGAACTAGGGTCTTTTACATTAAAGGACCCGCTCGATACCGCTATTGTAAATGATCATCGCGTTTATCATGGAGTAACCGCTGTGGAGCCAGAAGACCCCTCACAACCAGCCTATCGTGATGTCCTTGTCGTCACTTTGCGATACGAATAAGAACCCCGCCCCTTCATCCCTTCTCCTCCTTACAGGATCACCATTATGACATGCTCATGCCATCGGTCTCTTCGTTTCGTCATTCTCACTATTACGCTAATCGCTTTTAATCCGTTGCATTCTCTTACGCATCAAGCATTAGCAGCCCCCCATGCACGCCATACCCCCAACACAACCTCTGTAGAGTTAAAAGCCCGCCCTGGGACAGAGCTCGACAAGCAGGCACGCGCTCTTAATGCTGACCTCCTCGATGATGCAGCCCGCCATAACGACCAACCCATCATCCTTACGGGGACAGCCCGGCTCTCCCCACGCCAAAAAGAGACGATTCTCTTTGTACAACTGCAATCTTATCGGCTATGCGGCTCGGCCGGATGCACGACCTCCATTTACCGTCAAGCTGGAAACGACTGGGAGACCTTGCTTGATAGCGTGAATGGCACCATTCGCATCACACGGCGTTATCATAATGGCATGGCGGATTTGCTCATCAATGGGAATGACCGGTGGGTCTTTGATGGCCAACATTATCAAGACACGCTCAACAGCCCGTAAGGCTCTACCTAACGGATAACGCATCATACCCAAATTTTTAGAGAAATCTTGGAGCGGATGAGGGGAATCGAACCCCCGTATGCAGCTTGGGAAGCTGCCGTTCTACCATTGAACTACATCCGCTCAACGAGGGTTGTTATACTGAGGGGAGTAACAGCGTGCAATCCCTTGTTTATATATTTTTCGCAATAGTTGCGCTTGACGCTCTCCCACCCTGAGCGCATAGTCTCATCGTGATGGGACATACCATCGCCCTCGTGATTTGATAGGCCGGCTTGCGGCGAGGTTAAACAACATGCGCTAAAGAGGCCCTGTTTCTCCCCCGCAGAATCAGGACTTCAGACGGCCTCCATCTCAATTAGGCGGCCCGCTGGGGTGCGGCTGCCTCTTCAGCTGGAGGAACCCATGCCCTCTACCGACCCTACCTTCCTTGCCTCCTGTCGCACAGGCACACGCCTGCTGCATGAAGCGCGCCATCGTACCGAACATGGGGAGACATCCGATGCCATCTTCCCCACATCCGGCTTTGTGTATGATAGTGCCGAGCAAGCCGAGGCTACTTTTGAAGGCACGATTCAACATCTCCAATATTCCCGCTATGGCAATCCCACGGTCGATGCCCTGCAAGACCGTCTCGCCCTGCTAGAAGGAGCCGAGGCCTGCCAGACGACGTCCACCGGCATGGGGGCTGTCTCCTGCGCGTTACTCGCCCATCTTAAAGCGGGGGACCGTATTGTTGCTTCCAGCGCGCTCTTTGGCTCCACCCATTGGCTGCTCGACAGCTTGCTTCCCGCTTATGGGATTGAGACGGTCATGATTGACGGCACCAACCCCGCAGCGTGGGAGGAGGCCCTCTCCCGCCCTACTAAGGCTGTGCTGATTGAGACCCCCTCCAACCCTATGCTGGATGTGCTGGATATTCGCCATATTGCCACGCTTGCTCATAAAGCGGGTGCGCTCTTTATGGTCGATAATGTCTTTGCCACCCCTGTCGGCCAAAAACCGTTAGAGCTTGGGGCCGATGTCGTTATCTATTCCTGCACCAAACATATTGATGGGCAAGGCCGTGTGATGGGCGGGGCGATTCTAGGCAGCCAAAAATGGATTACCGAGACGCTGCAACCCTTTGTCCGCAATACAGGTAACACGCTCTCTCCCTTCAATGCGTGGGTTCTCTCTAAGGGGCTAGAGACCTTACAACTCCGCGTTGAGGCTATGGCCCGCAATGCTGCCCGTATTGCTGATGTACTAGGCGACCTCCCCGGCATTACCGCTGTGCGCTATCCGGGGCGGAAAGACCATCCCCAAGCAAAGCTTGCACATACACAAATGAGCAATGGCGGCACGCTGATTGCCTTTACCGTTGCAAATGGCAAGAAAGGGGCTTTTGCGTGCCTCAATGCCTTTCAACTCATTGCTATTTCTAACAATCTTGGTGATGCACGCAGCCTTGCTACACATCCTGCCACCACAACACACCGCAAGCTAACGCAAGAGCAACGCAATGCCCTTGGCATTACCGATGGCTCCATCCGCTTCTCTGTTGGTTTAGAGGATGCAGAGGACCTCATCGCAGATATTCGCCGTGGGGCAGAAGCTGCTTTAAGGGCTGGACGCTAACCCCCCTTTTTATGTTATAAGGAATCTGCCCGCACCCCCGGCCGCCCATCATACCACCCCCATGATGGGCGGCCTTTCTGTAAATATCCTCCGCAACCGTGACAACCCTCTATAATGAGTCTAGTAAGAGCCTATGTCTGATAACGCTCCCCCCTCAGAAGATTCATTGGCTGACACAGACACTGTTGAGCTAGAGCCCATCACCTCCCTCCCCGCTTTTACTGCCCGCACGGGGGATGTAACGGTCAATGTTCGGCCTTTTTGGGTTGATGAACATTCCGACCCTGATGAGCATCGCTATGTGTGGCTTTATCACGTATTGATCGAAAATAACGGCCAAGAAAGCGTCCAACTCCTCTCCCGTAGTTGGACCATTACCGATGAACGCGGCAGCCAAGAGCAAGTGCATGGTGAGGGCGTCGTTGGGGAACAACCCATCATCGCTCCCGAAAGTAACTACCAATATACATCTGGAGCAGAGCTCAAAACCCCTAGCGGTTTTATGGAGGGCGTCTATCACATGATTACCCCAGCGAGCGGTCATCGCTTTGATGTCAGCGTGCCAGCTTTTAGCCTAGACAGCCCCCATCATATCGGCATGACCCACTAACCTCCCGGTTTTGCGAAGGACGCCCCCTTGGACGCCACTCCCTCTCCCATTAAACGCAAGCGCGTTGCGGCCCTCCTCCTTGCCGCAGGGCGTGGGCGGCGATTCTCTGCTGGTACGACAGAAGAACAAGCAGCCATCAGCAAGCAGTTCCATCTCCTTGCGGGGCAGCCTGTTATTCGTCATGCGGCCCTCGCCCTTTTGCCGCATGTTGATTATCTCCAACCTGTAGGCAGTGACCCTCTCCTCCCGCAAGCTCTAGCGGGGCTGGATGTTCTTTCCCCCGTCCCCGGCGGGGCCGAGCGTCATGATAGTGTGCGCGCTGGGTTGGAGGCTCTGGCTGCTTTGCCCACACCCCCGGATATTGTGCTTGTTCATGATGGTGCGCGCCCTTATGTGCCAGCGGCCCTCATTACCCGTGTTTTAGAAGCGTTAGAGCATCATGAAGGCGTTATCCCTGCCCTGCCTGTCAGCGATACGTTAAAGAAGGTCAAAGACGGCATCATCACCGATACCGTCCCGCGTGATGGGCTATGGCGTGCGCAAACCCCGCAGGGCTTCTCCTTTCCTTTATTGCACGCCCTCCATACCCGCCACCGCACAGCCTTAACCGATGATGCCGGGCTTTTAGAGGCAGCAGGCCACCCTGTGGCTATCGTTATGGGGGCCGAAGATAATATTAAACTGACCGTTACGGAGGACCTTATGCGGCTTGAACGTGCCATGCAAAGCCAAGAAAACCAGCCTACCCCACCGCTCTTACCGCGTGTTGGGTTGGGTTATGATGTCCACGCTTTTGCTGAGGGGCGTAAGCTCATCCTATGCGGTATTGAGATTCCTCATGAGAAGGGCCTTGCCGGTCACTCTGATGCCGATGTGGGAATCCATACACTTTGCGATGCGATTTACGGCGCCCTTAATGAGGGCGATATTGGCCGGCATTTCCCCCCCACAGATGAAAAATGGCGCGATATGGATTCCGCTCGTTTCCTCATCCATGCTGGGGAGCTAATTCGCTCCAAGGGGGGGATGTTGGTGAATGCCGACCTCACCATCATCTGCGAACGCCCCAAAATCGGCCCTCATGCTCAGGCCATGTGTGCTCGTTTGGCCGAGTTGCTCAAGGTCCATCCCAGCCGCATCTCCGTCAAAGCTACAACGTCCGAGCGTCTCGGCTTCACCGGGCGTGAAGAAGGCATCGCCGCTACGGCCGCCGTCAGCATCATGGTACCCGATAGCGGGGTGTGATACCCCCGCTATTCTAACCCTGCATGAGGTTATAGAAACGGAGCGCATCCGCAATATCCGCGTTTTTGCGCTCTAATTGGCGGGCCAGCTCTTTATCATGGCCCCATTTTGTAAGCTGCTGATGTTCATCTGCATGGGCAAGATGCACAGCGTCATCAAAAGACACGATCCCCCGCACAAGGGCGAGAGGCAGCAGCAAACTGCCCATAATAGGGACCATAACCCCTAACGTGGCCAATAAGGCAGGGTCCATCTTCGCCAGCGTGGCTTTTACTGCCTCTTTGTAGAATTCTGGCTGCTCTAGCGGCATCACCGCCTCAGTCATGGCAGGATGTAACCCTTGCTCCGCTGCCCAAGCAAGGATGCGCCTAACTAAAGCCCCATCCTGCGCCTCGCTTTGGTAACAGAGATTATCATCAATCCCATAGCCATAGAGAACGGCTTCTGTCGCAGTACGGTCGGGCAAAATACGCTCAATATAACTCCCGGTAATACGCGTCAGCACCAAATCATCAGGGGTGAAATGCGCTCCTTCAGCAATCTGCCGCCACTCCTCCCCCAGAGCATGAGCCAGGGCGGAGGACGATACCGCCAGCACAGCGCCCGCAGGTAAGCGCACGGGCCGGCCATCTAGCAACACGCCTTGTCGCCCATCATCTCCGACCGGCCCAACGGTTACATGCTTCCAAAAGCGTTTACGCGCTTGTACCACGCTCTACCCCCTTCTCTTTAATGCCCACCAAGGCCAAGCGCACGCAGGATACCCCCTGCACCACCGCCATGGTCTTGCTCCCGCTCAGGTAGGGGCAAACCTTGCCGCCCTGCGCGTGCTTGTTGCACAGCATAAGCGCAAGCATCATCACCAAATTTTGCTGTATCAAGCGGGGGCAAAGCGGGGACGCCATCTTTCCCTGCTGTACCGATATGGACGCTTCCCCCTTTACCCTCCAGCAGCAATGGTGTGGAGAAATCCGCTCCAATCACACTAACATGGGGCATAAGCTGAAGCGTATAGCTTTGGTCTGCCAAGGCCATACTGCCCTGCCCAAGGACCGAAAGATGTTTGACCTCCAAAGCCATATCCCCAAAATGAACCTGCCCATGGTTAAACTGCACCACGCCCGCAGCACAGCGCAGGCCCATAGTGCCATCACCCAGCTTGAGCAACCGTGCCGCGGGGCCTGCTAAGGGGGCTAAAACCTCCCGATGGATACGCCCATCCACAATGGAGAGGCCCATCTGCCCTTCAATCGCTTGCAAAAGGTCAGATGGATGCGCACCTTCCGTCCCTAAAGCCCCTACAAGTTGAATTGGCCCCTCCACCGTAACAGGCTGGTTTAACGCCAACTGCACCCAACGTGCGGGCAAAATGAGCGGGTCCGCTTTCATGCCCATCCGCAAAGGTTCAGTAGAGCCATCAAGCACGATCTCGCCCGATAATGATACAGTTTGCACCGCCCCCCCTAGGACAGAAAGAACAAGATGCCCCTCATGCCCTAAAAGATGCAGGTGCAGCCCTTGGTACTCTACCTCCGTACTTTGGAGATGATCAGCCGTAAAATCTATATCCAAGGGTTGGACGGCCAGAGCCCCTAACCAACGCGCCAGAGGGCCATCATGGCCCGGGAGGTTTGCAAAAGCCGCCTCTGCATGAGATTGCCCTCTATGAGCCTCCGCTTCCATCTCGTGAGAGCCAGCATATTGCGCACCTATATAACGATCCCCCGACGAGCGACTCTCTCCTGAGGGCATAGACGTAGCAGGGGGTTGCTCCACTGTTTTGAGCGCAGCACCGAGTGATAAAGTCGGCACAGACGGCTCCGCCGCGCCCCCCGCAAACTCCATAATCGGCGCATAGTGAAAGCGCGTCTCATCCATATGGGCAAGATGTATCTGCCCTGTCAGCCCTGCCGCGCCGAGAGGAGCAGGCACTACCATAGCCGCGCTCCCACCGATCTCCTGACTTTCAAAAACTAGATCATGCAGTGTGACAGACGGCAGGCCCGCCTCCTCTATCGCCCCAAAAGCGAGCTGGCCTTTTAAATGGACATCATGCAGCAAAAGGCCAGAGAACCATCCCCAATCAGGTAATTGCAAAAGATGCGCTTGGCCGGAGACATCCAGCATACTGCCCGTCCGCCCTATTTGCCCTTGCAGAGCGAACGAAACATGCTCTTGCGCGGCATTCCCTTTTTCCGTGTCACTTTGGTTAAAAAGGCTCGCTAACGTTTTGTCCTCACCTTGCAGCTCCATCTTCACCATCACAGGGGTAGAATCACCCGGCAACCCAGCCATTACCGCTTGCTGTAAGCTTTGCACCTCCCCATGGAAGAGCCACGCATACCGCCCCTTGGTGGCCTTACCCTGCATAATAAGAGGGGCTTGTCCGTTCTCAGCATCCAAACGCACATCGCGTAGCTGAAGCCCTGTTGGAGCCGTTACATGCCCTAAATGGAGATGAATCACATCAGGGCGCAAACGCTGTGGCACATGCAACAGAGCATCCGTCAAAGCGACATCAGCCCCTTTATCAAGCCCAGCATCAACCTTATGCGGAACATCAACTGCATGAAGGCGCAGCGTGCCATCAAGCTGCTCCATCTCCACCGGCATAAAATGCGGAAACAGACGATGCAAGCGTTTAAGGGAAGCCCAATGTCCTTCCAGCGTAAAAGCTAAGCCCTGCAGACGATGCGCATCGCTCATTGTTCCATCTAAAGTAGCATGGTCCTGTTGCGTGCCATCTCCTAACGTCATACCAAGGCTGAAAGGCCACGGCCCCTTTTGCTCTGCTTTGGCAGAGAGCAAACGCTCCAACGGCCCCATACGCCCACGCAACGTAAAGGGCGTATGCTCATACTGCCCGCTTAGATCCACCCACGGGCTGGCACTGCGCATACCCTCTAATTCCAAACGCGTGATCTGAACACGACCACTAATCGGCACCTCTCCATCTGAGAGATCATCCTGCCATGAGAGGGTCGCGTTCTTTAGATGCAAAGCCCCAAAGCTTACCTTCCACCGCGGGAGAAGATGGCCCGGCATAGCAGCAGGAACAGCCCCACCTTGTGCCGGCTGAGACATCACCGGCAGCCATGTAGAACATTGCCCCTCGCTTGCCCGATGGAGCATAACCCCTGCCCCATTGATCGTGAAATCTTGAAAAGAAACATCACGATTTAACAACGCAAATAAAGACATATCCGCATGGACAGACCGCGCCACAACAAAGGGCGAGCAACCCGGGCGCGTCAACACCACATTTGTCGCTTGGAAAGACGGCCATGGTAAGAGCTGAAAAGACGTCTCTCCCATTTTAAGCTCTAAGCCTGTTTGGGCTTGGAACACCGCCGTCACCCGCTCACGCAAATGGTTTTGGTCTATCAAAAACTGTGGGGCAAGGCTGATGCCTGTCAGCACGACCACCAACCCTATCAGACTGGCTGCTAGTTTTTTCATCAGCCTCTTCCCTTTCCTTCTTTCACATCGGGCTTGGGTAAAACCAACGCCCCACCATCTTAACGGCTACGGCGGGGCTTAGGGGTATCACCTGCGATAAACCCCAACATCTGAAACGTCTCTTGCATATGCGGCGGCAAAGGAGCCGTAACCTCCAACCGTCCCCCTGCTGGGTGGGGGAAGGCCAGCATACGCGCATGAAGATGCAACCGGTCGGGGAAACCCTCCACATGCGCTGCGGCCCCGCCATAGCGCGGGTCCCCCAAAATAGGCGTGCCTAAGCTCTCTGTATGGACGCGTAATTGATGCGTCCGCCCCGTCCATGGTGAAAGGGCCAGCCAGCTAAACCGCTTACCCGTGGCATCGAGCGTCTCATAAGCACTTTTAGCACTCATCGCATCCTCATCGCCGCGCTCTACTGGCACGATGAGCGAGGCCCCACCAGCCCCTACTTTGGCCAAAGGCTGATCAATAACGCCCTCTGGCGGTGTGGGACGCCCCACCACAACCGCCCAATAGGTCTTGCTCACCTCACGACTACGAAAAGCCGCCGCCAACTTCGCCGCAACGCCGGGCGTCCGCGCCACAAGGAGCAACCCTGATGTATCCCGGTCGATACGGTGAACAAGCCGGGGCTTCTCGCCCCCTTCAGGGCGCAACCCTTCCAACATCATATCCACATGTACGGTAATGCCGGGGCCGCCTTGTGTTGCCAGACCAGAGGGTTTGTTCAACACAATGAGCTGCTCATCCTCATACAGAATCATATCCCGCATTTGTTGGATAAGCTCTGGGTTAGGCGGTGGCGGCGGGGCCGGGCGGCTTTGGTCTGGCAGAGGCGGGATGCGGATGCTCTGGCCGGGGTAAAGCCGTTTATTAGGTTGTACACGCCCACCATCAACCCGCACCTGCCCTTTACGGCATAATTTCTGCAACCCGCCTTGGGTCAAATTGGGATAATGACGGCGGAACCAGCGATCAAGGCGTAAATCGGCCTCATCCTCACTGACAATACGATTCTGAACACTCATGATTGGCGAGATGCCCGTTTCTGCGTCAACATGTCCAGACGCTCGCGAATTCTTTTTTCAAAACCACGATCAACCGGCTCATAAAGCGTCACGCGCTCCATCCCTTCTGGAAAGTAATTTTGGCCAGAGACACCATCCTCATAATCATGGTCATACTCATAACCTTTATTATAGCCTAGCTCCTTCATCAACGCTGTTGGGGCGTTGCGAATATGTGCAGGCGGCATGAGGCTCCCTGTCTGTTTGGCTAAAGCCCGTGCTTGGTTATACGCTTTGTAAACAGCATTCGACTTAGACGCCACAGCAAGATGCACCACAACCTGCGCTAATGCGACCTCCCCCTCTGGCGAGCCAAGACGCTCATAAGCTGTCGCCCCAGCTTGCGCGAGCGGCAGAGAGGTTGGGTCAGCCTCGCCAATATCCTCACTCGCAAAACGCACAAGACGGCGGGCAATATAGCGCGGGTCCTCCCCCCCTTCTAACATACGGGCAAACCAATAAAGGGCCGCGTCAGGATCACTACCACGCAATGATTTATGCAACGCAGAGATAAGATTATAATGCTCATCCCTATCTTTATCATACAAAACAGGACGGCGGGCTAAGGAGCGCGCTAAAGCCTCCGGGGTAAGTGGCTGCGTATCTGCTTTTGTAAGCGATAAAAGCTGCTCCACCATATTAAGCAGATAACGCCCATCCCCATCCGCCATTGCCCTTAGTGAGGCCCGTCCTTCCTTGGTGAGCGGGAGGGTGCGGCCTATCTCCCCCTCGGCACGGCACAATAATTGCTCCAACGCCTCATCATCAAGACGATGCAACACCAAGACCTGACAACGCGATAAAAGAGCGGAGTTCAGCGCAAAGGAGGGGTTCTCCGTTGTCGCTCCCACCAATACGACCGTGCCGCGCTCCACATAGGGGAGGAAGCCATCTTGCTGCGCCCGATTAAAACGGTGAATCTCATCAACAAATAATAGCGTCCCCCGCCCGGTAGCCTCTGCTTTGCGCCGTGCTTCCTCAAACGCCTTTTTTAAATCTGCCACGCCTGAAAAGACGGCTGAGATTTTCGTATAAAACAACCCAGCTTGAGCGGCGAGAAGCTGAGCAATGGTCGTCTTACCACAGCCCGGCCCACCCCAGAGGATTAAGCTTGAGAGATGGCCGCTCTCTAACATCCGTGTCAGCGTGCCTTCTGGCCCTAAGAGATGCTCTTGACCGCGAACATCCCCTAGATGTTGCGGGCGCAATCGGTCTGCTAAAGGCTGCGTCCCCGCCTTATGCCCTATAGCAGCCCCACGGCGTGGCAATGCCGCTCCCGCCTCTGGCTCCTCTGAGGGAGACCTACCAAAGAGATCCGCCATAATCTCCGCCCTCATCCTCTCTCACATTTATCCGACAGCCTTGATGATAAAAGCTACTCGAACAAACGCCTTAATATAGCCGGCACAAATGCTGAGAGATAATTAACATGCAAGGCGGGTTTGGCAAAACTCCCCTCTAGCTTATAGGTCACCGCCATGGCCCCACTGCCTTTTTTAGCCCCAAAGACGCTCCCTGCGGCTTGATTCACCCCAAAGAATGGCGAGAGCGTCCCTTGCATATGCAACATCTCCTGCCCGAGATCGACCTGCCCTTTCATCGTGCCCCCAAAGATGGCATTGCTGGCTCGGCCATCCTCCACGTCCAATTGGTTCCCCGCCATATGGAACGACGCACGAAGGCGCACATCCTCAAAACGTTCCCGTGAGATCTGCCCCCAATGCAAGGGGGCAGCAAAGGTAGCCACAACTAAGGGTGTTGGCGGATGCTCTAAGTTTAGATGGTCTATTTTAAGCGTCCCCGTAAAAGGAGGCAGACCAAGGCCTATACCCATTGTTTGCTCTGCCTCCGTCACCGAGCTTCCCGGTACTACAGGCTGACAGCGCCCCTCCAAATCCACCGTACCACCGGTAAGTTGCTGATAAACCCCAAGGGAGGCCAGCCAAGCCCCAAAATCCGCTACCGTAAACTTCACATCATACGCGCCCTTCTGCCCGGGGATGGGGCTGAGGTCAAAAGCGAGCGGATTAGGTTGGCGTATATGCAAGGCAAGCTCTGTTACATGGTGAGCCGCCCATTGCGCACGCACTATGACATGAGAGGCCGTTTTCGCCTTTCCATAAAAGACTTTATCAGCCTCCAGACTCACCTTCCACGTCCCCGCTGGGAGGAAAGATGTGCGCGATTTGGATGGCGATTTACCCGCACCCGCAGGAGGCTTCGCAACAGGTTGCCCCTTCTTCTTCCCCCACCATGGGGTAAGGTCTAAAAGCTCTGCTTGAATATTCGCTTGATAACGTGCTGTCAGATCACCCTTTAAAGGCCAGTCTAACACAGCGTTGCCCTCTGTCCGGCCAAGTTGAAAGTGCGTCAGATGAACACCGCCCACCTGCCCTTGCCGCACGCGCCCCTCCGCCTTTAAAGCAATCTGCGGCCCATGCGCTTGCACATCATCCAACCCGACAAGCTTACCATTCTCCCATAGGATTGTCCCAACTAAACCTGCATCCACCCCGGCGGGCTTCTGCCAGAAAGAAGCTGTCACAGCGAGCGGCGTAAGGTCTAGCTGTAATTGAGCCTTCGTACGTTTATGCTTGTTGCCTAATCCATATTGTTCATACACAACATGACTTTGCGCTTTACCTTTTAACACGGAAGGCCGCGCAATAGAGGCAGGCACCCCAAGGGTGCGAAACTCCGCTACACCAAGCGGGGCGGTTAAATCAGCCTTCAATAACAAACGCCCTGCAATATTGGATTGGAAACTATCAAACACACTCCCCGCTACTGTAAGACCACGAAAAACCGCCCCGCCTTTAATCGTCAGGCTAGTCTCATTAATAGAAAGCCGTCCCCACCCTTGCTGTACATGGTCAATACCGGGCATCGCTATCCCAATATCGTGAATGTCAAACGCTGCCCCGAACTGCAACTCCTTCATACTGACATGTTTTTTAAGCGGTAATTTGATTGTAAAAGTTCCCTTCATCTCGCCCTGCGTTGTCGCCGGGTCAACAGGATGACGGGCTAAGAGATTCAAACGGGGATATGATAAAATATATAAAAAAGGTGGTAATTTGCCCTCTATCCCCAAAGAGAACTCACCCATTTGTTCATGATGTAACAAATCACTCAATATAATGCGCCCAGAAGGCAGCAAAACCATACCGCCTTTACCGTCAGCAATATGGCCGTGCTGAAGGTCTATTTGCAATGTCTCTGGCCCTATGAAATGGGCATGAGCATATTCCCCCGTTACTTGGGGCATATTATCTAACCATGTCACATTCAGCCCATGGCCAATCAAATCACCATCCAAAGCATGGACATCCAACCCCGCTAAACCCGTTGTACTGGAGAAATAGAGGATAAGCCGGAGATGATCCCCCCGCCCGGCAGTCATATTGGTTGTCATCCAACGCCGCGCACCGCGAGCGGCCCCTTCTGGCCAGACGCTCGCTAATGTTGCAAAATCGAAGGCAGCAACCTTACCATCTACCGTCATGCTGACATTATGTGCATGCTGTAGATGGTCCATTTCGCCATGAGCATCAATAACAAATGGGACAGGAATCTCATGGGAATCCAGAGCAGTTAGATCCGTATGCAGGGCCAATGCCCACGGCTCGGGCTTATCAGCATGAGCCGGCCCAAAGGTGAAGCGCGACCGAGCCGATGACACACGGAAAGGCATCTTCCCCGGCCGAATAACCTCCCCCGCCCCAGCCTCAACTGTGCCACTAAGCGTCTCGAACGCTCCTAACACACCGCGTTGCTGAAACTGCCCTTCTAGCTGAAAAGCAAGCGGCAGATTAGCGACTAGAAGCCCTTTCTTCTGCTCATTCGCCACAGGAATCCACGGGGCCAAAGCGGGCAAGCGCATAGGGGAAAGAGTGAAGTGCCAATGGCTTTTCCCGCTCCCCTCTGGGGCAATATCGCCCTTAATCTGCACCGTCGCGATATCCAAGCCTTCCACCAAGCCCGGCCCACGAAGAGAAAGCGCAAATTGGCCTTGCCAGCCGCTCCGCGTTGTATAATCCGCTTGCATATCCGGCATACTCATCACCAAAGAGGCATCTGGTTGAGCCTCATCCAACATGGTGAGATGAATATCATGCATAGTAAGATGATACGGCACGAGCGAAGCGAAGGACTCAGCCCCCCCAGAGCGATGATGCGTCCGTGCATTACGCCCCATCCCTGCAACCTGCACACGGCCTTGTAAGGTCTTTATCAGGGTTACATTGACCCCTTGCACCTCAAGCGAGCGCGCCCTCACCGTCCCACGCAATAGAGAAGCTAATTTAAAGGTAAACCCCACATGCTCTATATGCTGTATAGGAGCAGAAGGAGCGATGAAGCGAATATTATCAAACTGCAATAATAATTTGGAGGAGTGACCGCCCTTTTGCGGTTGCCATGCGAGGGCCATGCGCTCCCATTGCAATGTCCCCCCGCCTATATGTGTTAACGCCCCACCCCACCGATGGGATAGACCCGTCACATCCAACGGTCCCTGCGCTAACCGCCCCAAAAGCAGAGCCACAGCCAATAACACCCCAACAAATGGGATTAAAAGACCAAACGCCACACGGCGTACCATTGGCTGCCAGTTCATACTCTAGGAGACCTCAAGAAGGACATATCTAAAAAGCCTTACAGCTGTGCTAAAGCCTCTTGCACCCAAGCCACATGCTTTGCAGGGCTGACCTTCCGCTTAAAAGCAGCAATACGCCCCTGCGCATCAATAAGGAAGGAGCTACGCTCTATCCCCATAAACTCACGCCCATACAGCTTTTTAAGCACCCAAACGCCATAAGCCTCAGCCAATTTATGCTCATGGTCGGAAAGGAGCGTAAAGCTCAGTGCCTGCTTGGTGAGGAACGTCTCTAACGCGCCAAGAGCATCGGGACTAACACCCAGTACTGTCAGCCCCTCCCCACCGGGGATGCGTAATTCTGCCAAATGGTCACGCAAATCACACGCTTGCGTTGTACAACCCGGCGTAGAAGCCCGCGGGTAGAAGTATAATAAATAAGGTTTACCTTTTAGCGAGGCACTCTCTACCTGCGTTTCCCCTTGTGGACCAACGCCCTCCAACGTGAAGTCCGGCGCGCTCTGCCCAAGCTCTATTACGTGCGTTTCTTGCGTCATGGCTTATTGCCCCTCATTGCTGCTTGTAGGTTGGTCGCTATGGGTAACACTCCCATCCCCTACCGAATCATCAGGGCTATGAGGTTGGTCCCCAGCAGGTTGCTCCACAGCCTCATGGCCCCCACGGCGCATACCCTCCATCGCAGCACCCGGCACGGGCGGCTGGCCTTGCTGAGATTGCTGTGCTTGCTGCGCCTGCTTTTGTGCAAGCTGCTTCTTCATCTTGGCAAATGGATCAAACTTCTGGAACCCAGCTGGAGGCGTAAAAATATCCGCAGGTAAGTCTTTATACTCTACGGCAATGGCCTTTAAACGGCCCGTTAGCCCATCAGCATCCACCCCTTCTTCAGAGAGAATAAGACCATCCTCCGTCACACAGGCTTTTGCTTTGCCGCGCTTGCTATCAATCGTCCAATTCTGACACGTGACATGAGCAATCTGCTCCGTTCCCTCAGGGTGGTAGGTCATCCCTAACCCTAAGAAGAACGGATTATGCAACCCATGCATAGGGCGAAACTCAATATAACGCCGCTCTTGCATACTCACGAGCGTCATAATCTGGGTTTGGCGATTTAAAATTGTTGCACTGCGGCCATCGTCAGGGTCTATCCGTAGCCGGTCTCCTGATGCAGCGAAGGATACTTTGACTTGATGCTCCGGCTCACTGCCTTTTTTATCACCCGGCAGCACCTCCGTTTGGAAGCGATACGTCACCACCGCATCCCGCGTGGGAGATAGCGGCGGGTGATCCGCCCCTGCCCATGCAAGAGACGTATGAGCCCCTACCAGAATCGCCAATGAGGCAGCCGCTATCACACCACCCTTGCCGCATCTATGCTGCCCATCCCGCTTGATACGCCAAAGTGTCATCACTGCCTCTCTTTCTTGCTCGTCTCATTCACAATCTCACCCCCACCATAATCAGACCAAAAAGAGAGAGCCAGAGGGAAAAATGCCCCCGCCCTTCATCTCCCTTTAGAACGCTGGGCCATAAGGGTAATCTCGGCTGCCAAAGCCTCCAAACTTATATCATCAGGCCAATGGCCTTCCTGCATCATGGCCGCCTCAAGCTGCTGTTTATACGCTATAAAGGGGACAGACACCCCACCCAAACGCGCTAAATGAGGGGTGATATATTGCGTATCTAAAAGCTTATACCCCCCACGCCGCAATGCCGCCATGAGATGCACCAGCGCGATTTTGGAGGCATCCCGCACGCGCGAGACCATGCTCTCCCCAAAGAACGCCCCATGCAGGGAGACGCCATAAAGCCCGCCGAGCAAAGCCCCGCTCTCTTTATCGCGCACCTCGACAGAATGAGCATGACCTAAGCGATGCAACTCCCCATAAAGCTGCCGAATCCGCCCGCTAATCCATGTCTCTGGCCGCTCAGCGGTGGCTTGGGCACAGGCTTGCATCATGCCATCAAAATCTTCATCACTACAAAGGCGATAATGCCCGGCTAAGACGCTCCGCATCAACCGCCGCGGTAGGCGGATGGCCTCCAAAGGCTCTAGCGGGATAATCCCCCGCTCTTGTGGGCAGAACCATTCCAGCTCATCGCTCTGCTCATCTGGAGCCATGGGAAATAAACCTGCCGCATAAGCGCGCAAAACTAACTCAGCCGTGATAGTCTCCATCTCTCAAGCAGCCCTTATAGAAAGACTCTTCATGTCCACACGTCAGCCTTCATCCTACCAAACATATATCTACGCTCTCAGCCTAGGGCTGGCATTCATGCTGCAACTCGCCCGCCCTGCCCTGCGCCCTCTTATGAACATCATTGAGGTTGGCTGCCTTCTTGGCATCCTCATCTTCGCCCCGTTAGAGCTTTACCAGCTCTGCCGTCATAAAAAGGGCTGATGCGTCTAGCCCTCTGCCCCTGCATGACCCCGATACGCCTCGGCAGCCTCCTGCACGGCCATACCGTGGGTGCGCTCCAACCGCCGGATGGTGAAATGCGCTTTCGCCACCGCACGATAATGCGCCAAAAAGGCGGAGTTAATCGCTGCCCCACATAAGGCCCCCGCTACCGGGACCATCTGCGCCGCTAATTTGCGGGAGAGAGCCATCCCATAATGGCCAGCAACTTCCGCCATAAGCAATACAAGCGGCTGACCGCGCATGAGGCTGCGTGCTGCAAAAAAGCCGAGCTCACCTTGCCCCTCACCCGGCTCGCCGCCCTGTTTGCCGCCCATATTCCGTAGGGCAAAGACTTCCAAACACGCGCGGCGTGTTTCCTCGCTTTGCAAATCCTCCCCATTTTCCTGCGCGATAATGGCAATCTCACGCATAATCGTTAGGGTGGTAAAGCCAATATCCGGCCCCATGCTCATAAGGCCGCCAAAGCCGCCCGCCGCGCCAGAAGCTGCAACAACGGCTTGCCTCATCCTCTCCTTAATCGCGTGCTGAGGCCGCCCCTTTTGCCGCTCCAACCCCAAAATCGCGATGCGATAAGCTTGCTCTAACGCTGTACCGGCAAGGGATTGCACCTTCTCTTGCAGGCCCGGTGCCAAAGAGAGCGTATGCAAGCCCAAATGCGCTGCACGACCAACCGCACCGCCCATCAAATCCGCCAAACGGGTTAGGGTGCTACGCCCCTTCTCAACACCATCAAGCACGGCATGTAATTGGGACAGAGCCTCCGTATCGAGGTCCTGAAACAGAAAAGCCGCGCTGGGCACATGCTCTTTCCGCTCGTTACTCATGCTCTGTACCTCCTTTTAAGAATCGGCTTTTACACAAAAGCTTCCTCGTTGTTACTAACCTTTAATCAGGCTTTTTCCCACTGGCCCTTTTTTGTGAGATACGCAAACTCCTCCTCCCGCACCGGTGCGACCGAAAGACGAGACTGCTTCAATAAAGCCATCTCTGTTAAGGTAGGGTCGGCTTTAATCTCTGCCAATGTGATAGGCTGTACAAAAGCCCCATCTGCTTTAACATCCACACAGACCCAACGCGGGTCCTCTGCTGTTGGGTCGGGGTAAGCTTCCTTCACAACCTCTACCACACCGACAATGCGCTTTTCCGTCACGGAATGATAGAACAACGCCTTATCGCCGCATTTCATGGCCTTCAAATTATTCCGCGCTTGATAATTCCGCACGCCTGTCCATGGCTCAACATCATTCTGCACCTGCTCATCCCACGAAAAAGACGCTGGCTCCGATTTAATCAGCCAGAAGGCCATGGCTCCATTCTCCTTATATTCTATACGCTATTGGCCCCACCATGCCCGACTTCATCTCTTTTTCAAAGAGTCGTTTCCTACAGGATGGTGCGAACATGCTTACGGCCCCCACCCTTCATATTTTTCATTTTCTTCCGCCCCCTAAAACGTCCATACTAGGGGCTATGCGCATATCCTCATCCCTAACCCGTTGGACAACCAGCCCCACCGCGTGCCTCACACTCATCCGCCGCCTCACCCTCCCTTGCTTATGTGTAGGGTTAAGCATGCTGGCTGTTGGGATGATATGGGGCCTCTTTTTTGCCCCGGCGGACTGGCAACAGGGAGAGACTGTCCGCATCATGTTCCTCCATGTCCCGATGGCATGGCTTGCCAGTTTGGATTACGCCCTCCTCGCCTTATGTGGCTTTCTCTATCTTGTATGGCGCAACCCTCTTATTGGTCTTATCGCTGTGGAGGCAGGGCCGCTTGGGGCTATGGCTGCGGCTTTATGCCTCATCACAGGCTCACTATGGGGCAAACCAAGCTGGGGAACATGGTGGGTATGGGATGCACGGCTCACCTCCGTCCTCATTCTCTTTTGCCTCTATCTTGGTCACATCCTTACCATCCGCGCATTTGATGACCCACTCCGCGGCCAACGCGCAGCGGCCCTGCTGGCCCTTGCCGGGGCGGTAGACCTCCCCATCATCAAATTCAGCGTCCAATGGTGGAATAGCCTGCACCAGCCTGCCAGCATCACCCTTACCAAAGCCCCAACTATGGCTATGAGCTTCTTTTACCCACTCATAGTCTGTACCATCGGCTTTACCCTTACAGGGTTCGCCCTTTTATTGCTCCGCCTCCATGCCGCCTTGCTCGAGCGCCGCGCCCAAGCCCTTGCCATGCAGGACCCCACATTATGACCCCACCCTCATGGCCCCCTCATTGGGGCTTTATCCTCGCCAGCTATGGGCTTACCTGCCTTGCCGTCCTGCTCATCCTCGGTGGTAGCCTCATCCGTTTATATCGTGCAAAACGGCGTCTTGCCCTTATGCACCGCCTCTATAAACCGTCATCCTCTTTAGACTAACGCTCTATGCCCTCATCACGCCCTTTCATGCGCCGTAAGGCTGGCCGGTTTTGGCTCATCATCGCATGCCTAAGCTGCTTCGCTGGGGCGGTGGGATTGATCATGCATGCGCTCTCCAGCACGATTATCTTCTTCATGACCCCTGCACAAATACACGCACACCCCCCACCCATACACCAAACCATCCGGCTAGGCGGCATGGTGGTGGCAGGCTCCCTCCATAACCAACCCACCCAAGATGGCACGCCAGATACCTCCTTTGAGGTCACAGATGGCCAAACCGCCTTGCGCGTCTCCTATCACGGCATTTTACCCGACCTCTTCCGCGAAGGGCAAAGCGTTGTGGCTTTGGGCTATTATCAGCCTTCAGGATATTTCCTCGCTTCTGAGGTCCTCGCTAAACATGACGAAACTTACATGCCCAAAGAGGTGGCTGATGCTCTGCAAAAAACCGGCAAATGGGACCCTCGCTTTGGCCCCCCACCTGATGCTGCAAGTTGGAACCGTATGACCGCCCCCGCCAAAAGCTCCACCACCCTAAAGAACACACCCTGATATGCAGGCCCTTTTCACCACACTGCTTGCACCCTTAGCCCCCGTCTTTTCACCAGAAAGCGGGCATTTTGCCCTCGCCCTCGCTTGTGTGCTTGCTGCCCTGCAAGGAATATTACCCCTCATAGGGTTGCGCCGCGCCCATAGCCCGCTTACAGCCTTGGCCCGCCCGCTTGCCCTCAGCCATTGCCTCGCATTGCTCATCTCGTGGGCCTGCCTCATCATCGCTGCTTTAGGGGATGATTTCTCCCTCAAACTCATTGCCGATAACTCTGCCATCAACAAACCATGGCCTTATAAAATAGCCGGATTATGGGGCAATCATGAAGGCTCTCTCCTTTTATGGGTGAGCTTGCTAAGCCTCTATTGCGCCCTCTTAGCCCTCCTCCCCGGCCAAAGCCCCCGCCATCCCGCCGGGTTGCCACCCCGTTTACGCAGCCGCCTCCTCGCCCTTTTAGGCATCGTCAGTGCAGGATTTGAGCTTTTTTGTCTCACAACCTCCAACCCCTTCCTCCGCCTCTGGCCCGTCCCGATAGATGGGCTAGGGATGAACCCCCTACTGCAAGACCCCGGCCTCGCTGTGCATCCACCCCTATTATATAGCGGCTATGTCGGCTTTGCCGTGCCCTTCGCCTTTGCCATAAGTGCCTTGCTAGATGGCCGCGCCGATGCGCTTTGGGCACGCTATGCCCGCCCATGGGTCATCAGCGCATGGGCGTTGCTTACATTAGGCATCACATTAGGCGCGTGGTGGTCCTATGCCGTCTTAGGATGGGGGGGCTATTGGTTTTGGGACCCGGTGGAAAATGCCGCGCTCATCCCGTGGTTAACAGGCACAGCCCTCCTCCATAGCGTCATTGTGGTGGAAAAACGCAGCCATTTGCAAAGCTGGTGCCTCTTACTCGCCCTCGCCACCTTCGCGCTCTCACTCTCTGGCACATTCCTTGTCCGCTCGGGGATTCTCAACTCCGTTCATGCCTTTGCGAATGACCCGGCACGCGGCCTTTTTATCCTTGCCTTATTGGGCCTTTATGGCGGGGGTGGATTATTACTTTTCGCCTTGCGCGCGCCTAACCTCCTGCCACCAGCAACACCATCCTTCACCCCCCTCTCACGGGAAGGAGCGTTAGTCCTTAACAACATCCTCCTCTGCACCTTATGCGCCATCGTGCTTACAGGCACGCTCTACCCACCTTTTATGCAACTGCTCTTTGGGCGCACCTTATCGGTCGGTAAACCGTTTTTTGAGGCCACAACAACGCCATTCATCATCCCGCTCCTCCTCCTAATGGGGGGCAGCATGGCCTTACCTTGGCGTTATGCCCCTATAAACCCAACCTTACGCCGTCTTGCGCTGCCTCTATGCTTTACTCTTGGGGCCATTCTGCCCGCCTTCTGGCTCTTTCCCACCGCTTTGGCAGCGAGTGTGGCTGTCCTCGCTCTTTGGGTTATCAACGCAGCTTTAAACGACCTCATCTCGCGTTTTTATACAATGCCGCAAGAGCATCGCGGCCTCTCCCGCTTGCCACGCAGCCTTTGGGCAACAAGCCTTGCTCATATTGGGGTCGGCATCACAATGCTGGGCCTATGCGGCATGGCTGGCAGCCAAGAACGCCTCATTGAGGCCCAAATAGGCACGCATCTCCACTTTGGCGGGCATGATTGGGCCCTCACCGCTCTCACCCCTCATCATGGCCCGAATTATGAGGCAGTAGAAGCTCACATCATCATCCGCCGTCATGATGCACATGGTCCCGTGCTAGCCACCCTTGAGCCGCAAATCCGCCTTTTCCCCCAACAGGGGCAAAAAATCCTGCATGTCGCAATCATCCACCGCCCGTTAGAGGACCTCTACGCCGCCTTAGGGAGTGTTAAAGAGGTCCAAACTCCGCAGGATCAAAACACCTACCGCGTTATTTTACGCGTGCATGAAAATCCCCTCGCCTCTTGGCTATGGTTTGGCGGAATCATCATGGCCATGGGCGGCGTCTTACATCTCATCCCCGCACGCCGTAAGAGGAGGCCCGCATGCGCCTAACACGCCGCCATTATCTCGCTGCTCTGCCCGCTTTAGGGGCCGCTGGCTTAGGGGGTGGGTTCCTCTACATGCTCCGCCATGCCACCCAAGGGACATTCGACCCCAAAGCCGTTCGCAACCCACGGCTAGGCCAAGCGGTCCCCGCCTTCTCTCCCCTGCCAGCCTTGCCAGAACAACCTACCCCTTGCCCCGGCCTCTCATGGCAGGATTTTCACACCCTCACGCAGCCTGTCCTCCTGCTCATCTGGGCCTCATGGTGCTTACCTTGTCTGGAGGAAATCCCCTTCCTCCGCCAGCATATCGCGGGGGAGACCACTACCGCATCCCCGCTCGCTTTATGGGGGGTTTGTTATAAAGATACCCCCTCACAAGCCGCGCACTGGCTAGAGCAAGCACATCACCCCTTCAGCCGTCTAGGCATGGATTATGACGGCCAATGCGCTATTGAATGGGGCGTAACAGGCGTGCCGGAGAGCTTCCTCATCCTCCCTCATCCTCTAACAGGCAGCCGCATTGTCTGGCACGGGACGGGGAGTTTAACAGAAGCACTCTATCGTGAGCAGATTCAACCCTTTTTAAGAGGGGCATTATGATGCGCATCTGCCTAAAGGGCCTGCTCCTCCTCGCCATCTGCCTATATGGAAGCTCCATCGGCCATGCTATTGATAGCCCTGATGAAATGCTACCTGACCCGGTATTAGAACAAAAAGCCCAGCATATTGGCCAGCAATTACGCTGCCTCGTCTGCCAAAATGAGAGCATTGAGGAAAGCTCCGCCCCCCTAGCAAAAGACCTCCGCCACATCGTACGTCAGCAACTCCAGCAAGGCCGCTCACCAAAAGACATCACCTTATGGATGACCCAACGCTATGGGGAGTTCATCCGTTTACAACCGCGCTTCTCTGCATCGACAGCCTTGCTCTGGCTTATGCCACTCCTCAGCCTTATGATAGGCTTCCTCCTAGCACGCCCCCTCTGGGCACGCCGCACCTCTCCCCCGCCACCCCCCCTCACTGTGGAAGAACGCCAAAAACTCAATCAGTTTTTCAATAAGGACTAGCCTGCATGTCGTTTCTGATCCTCGCCTTTCTATGCTTGTTTATTGGCTTACCGATTGTAATTAGCCTTGCCATACGCGGAACACTCAGCAAACAGACGGAAGACCCCTTCCTCACCCTCCATCAAGAACGGCTAGAAGCCCTCGCACGGGATAAACAAGCCGGGCTGATGGACCAACATCATTATGATGCCGCCCGTATTGAGACAGAGCGCGATATTATCAACCATATCTCCACCCCTCCACCAAGCCTCAGCGGGGCAGGGCATGCGCATCGCATCATTGGTATTTCCACCCTCGTCTTAGTCCCGCTTGTGGCCTTGCTGCTCTATGCCCTGCATGGTCAACCCTTCCTCGGCCCGCATCCTGAAGCTGCCCTTCCTGCTGGGGCGTTTCATACCTCGCCTATCACGCCACCAGCCAGCACAATGGCCCCCACCCACACCTCTGGAGGACAACCATGAAGCCCACCCTACCCCGCACAGCCGCCACCCGATTACATGACAGCACGCAGCCTCTGCCACCGCATAAACTCATCCCATGCCCCTGCTGCCATGAACCCCTCCAACATACGGCCCTCCATTGCGCCCATTGTGGGGCAGAGAAACATTATGGCCCCCGCCTCCATGAGCTTCTCCTCTATGCACTTAGCGGCCTTGCCCTCTGCTTAGCCCTCATTTTCATCCTCACACCACATGCCTTCAGCACAGCATCCTTCTGGCTCTACCCCCTTTTGGGCTCTGGGCTAACAGCAGGGTTCCTGTTGGCGCAATTCCGCTTCTCCGGGGAGCGATGGATTCAACACCGCAAAAAGTAAGAACGGGTTCCTTTTCTTTAAACTTCGCCGTATGATTGAGGCGTTATATCCAAGGCTCTGCCACGATTCTGGAGGTTCCTGCCCATGGCTGCCCCGCTCTCCCCTCGTACTATCACCCAACACGGGATGGCCTTATTAGACACGCCTTTACTGAATAAAGGCACAGCCTTCCCCATGGATGAGCGCACAGCTTTTGGGCTTCACGGGCTTCTTCCCCCCGGCATTCATACGTTAGAAGAACAAATTGAACGCGCTTATAACTACATTACCGCAACTAACGATATCTTAAGCCGCTATGTGCGCTTACGGACAATCCAAGATAATAACGAGACGCTCTTCCACGCCTTGCTCCAAAAATATCTCACCGAGCTTATGCCCATCGTCTATACACCCGGCGTTGGGGAGGCGTGTCAGGAATTCTCCAAAATATGGCAGCGTCCTCGCGGTTTGTTCCTCTCCAGTGCAGACCGTGGGCAAATCGCTGATCGCCTCGCGGCTATTCCACAGAATGACGTTCGCCTCATCATCGTAACCGACGGTGAGCGCATTTTAGGCTTGGGTGACCTCGGTGCAAATGGGATGGGCATCCCCATTGGTAAGCTCGCCCTCTATACAGCCTGTGCAGGCTTAAACCCTGCCCTTCTACTCCCTGTCACCTTAGATGTGGGGACAGAGAACATGACACTGCGTAACGACCCTGCCTATATCGGCAATCGTACACCTCGCCTCCGCGGGCAAGATTATGCCGAGTTTGTGGAGGAGTTTGTCACCGCTATACAGCAACGCTGGCCGGGCATCATCCTCCATTGGGAGGATTTTGCAGGGCGTAATGCCGCCCCTCTCCTCAAACGCTATCGGGACCGCCTACCTAGCTTTAATGACGATATTCAAGGCACGGCCGCCATTGCCGTAGCAGCCATCCTCAGCGGTGTGCAAGCGAATGGGGAGCAATTAAGCCAACAACGCATTGCCATCGCTGGGGGTGGCTCGGCAGGGATTGGCATTGCTGAGCTGCTCCTCACCGCCCTAGAAGCAGAAGGCCTCAGCCGTGAGGACGCCCTTAAACGCTTCTATATCGTGGACCGTAACGGCTTACTCACCCACGATATGGCTAATCTTAGCGAGGGGCAGACCCTTTTTGCCCGTCAGGATGAAACCGCTCAGAATGGGCAGGGCCGACCACTAGGGGAGGTTATCAGCAAATCTGCCCCTACGATTCTAATTGGTGTATCTGGCCAAGCCGGTCTCTTTACGGAAGGGATGATTCGCGAGATGGCCACTCATTGCACCCGTCCGCTCATCTTCCCCCTCTCCAACCCGACAAGCTGTGTAGAAGCCACACCGCAGGACATCCTCACCTGGACGGCAGGGCAAGCGTGGGTCAGCACAGGTGGGCCTTTTGCCCCAGTAGAACTAGATGGCCGGAATGTCGTGATCGACCAAACCAATAATGCGTATATCTTCCCCGGTTTGGGGCTTGGAGCTTTGGCCTGCAAAGCCAAAACGGTAAGTGAAGGGATGATCATGGCCGCCGCGCAAGCCGTTGCCGCCCTCTCCCCATTGAAGAATGGGGGGACGAATCTCCTTCCACCCCTCGAATCCATTCGCACAACTGCTCTTAAAGTTGCATATGCCGTAGCCCAACAAGCGCAGGCTGAACAACTCTGCCCGGCTTTTGATGATACCGCCCTGCAAGGGGCCATCGCCGCCCTTAGCTGGCAGCCGCGCTACCGCCCCTATCGTCCGGCCTCATAAACGAGGCCCGTCCTTCCCATCCCTTGCTAGAGAGTTCCCATGGCACACCGTATAGAAACCGATGGCCTCGGCCAGATTGAAGTCCCCCAAACAGCCCTATGGGGGGCGCAAACACAACGGTCTCTACGGTATTTTAGCATTGGGAAGGACCTCATGCCGCGCGAGATGATTGAGGCCTATGCCATCCTCAAGCGCGCTTGTGCCATCGCCAATGCGGCGAGTGGGCGGTTAGCAGGCGATAAGGCGGACCTCATCATCCGTATTTGTGATGAGATTATGAGCGGAATACACGACCGTCACTTCCCGCTACATGTCTGGATGACAGGCTCTGGCACGCAATTCAACATGAATGTTAATGAGGTCATCGCCAATCGTGCGAGCCAAATGACAGGGCAACCTTTAGGGAGCAAAAAACCGCTGCACCCTAATGACCATGTCAATATGGCGCAATCGACAAACGATACCTTCCCCGCTGCCATGTATATTGCCAGCGCACTCACCACCCATCGCCGCCTCCTCCCCGCTTTGGAGCGATTACACGGGGCGATTGCTCATAAGGCAGCGCAATGGAAACATATCGTCAAAGTCGGCCGTACCCATCTCCAAGATGCTGTCCCCATCACATTAGGGCAGGAATGGGAAGGCTATGCAGGTATGCTGGCCGAAAACATCCAACGTATTGAAGCCGCACGCGATGGCCTTCTCCCACTCGCCTTAGGCGGGACAGCCCTTGGCACAGGGGTAAATACCGACCCACAATTTGCTACACGCGCTTGTAAAGAGATTAACCGCCTCACCCAGCTCGACTTCACAAGTGGGAGCAATAAATTCGCCCTCCAAGGCGCGCATGATGCCCTTGTACATCTCTCCTCCACTTTACGGACCTTAGCGGGCAGCCTCTTTAAAATTGCTAATGACATCCGCCTGCTCGCCTGCGGCCCTCGCGCCGGATTGGGGGAGCTAAACCTCCCGATTAATGAGCCCGGCTCCTCCATCATGCCGGGTAAAATCAACCCCACTCAAGCCGAGGCCCTCACTATGCTCTGCCTCCAAGTGATGGGTAATGATACAGTTGTCGGGATGGGCGGGGCCAGTGGTATGCTGGATATGAACGTCTATAAACCGGTGATGATTCATAACATCATGCAAAGCCTTACCTTGCTCCATGATGGTATGGAAAACTTTCGCCGCTTCCTCATTGAGGGCACAACCGCCAATGAGGAACATATCCGCCAACAATTAGACCATTCCTTAGTCTTGGTCACAGCCCTCTCCCCCAGCATTGGGTATGACAAAGCCTCTCAGGTAGCGCATCACGCCATGAAGCATGGACTCAGCCCCCGCCAAAGCGCGCTAGATCTCGGTTTTATGAGCGGAGAGGACTATGACCGCGTGGCGGACCCTGCCCTCATGCTTAAGCCGAATATTACGCCCCCTAAGGGGTCGTAAGAGCTCATTGCTGGATGAGTTTGCCCTCTTTATCCACCAAGCTAATAGGATAATCACCAGAGAAACACGCATCGCAATTCGTATGGTTAGCCACAGGGCGGCCTTGGTGACCAAGAGCACGGTACAAACCATCAAAACTAATAAAAGCAAGGCTGTCAGCATTGATGGCCTTACACATTTCTTCTAACGAATGCCGCGCTGCTAACAAATGCTTCTCCGAGGGAGTATCAATCCCATAAAAACACGGATGCTTTGTCGGGGGGGAGGTGATGCGCATATGCACCTCCTTCGCCCCAGCAGCGCGCACCATATCGACAATCTTACGCGAGGTCGTTCCCCGTACGATCGAATCATCCACCAAAATAACGCGCCGTCCTTCCAGCACCGCTTTATTGGCGGAATGTTTCATCTTCACACCGAGATTACGCACTTGGTCTGTCGGCTGAATAAAGGTGCGCCCTACATAATGGTTCCGCACAATGCCCATCTCGTAAGGTAGGCCACTTTCATGCGCATAACCAATGGCCGATGGCACACCGGAATCCGGCACAGGCACGACGACATCCGCCTCCACCCCGCTCTCCCGCGCTAATTCTCCCCCAATGCGCGTCCGCACTTCATAGACGGACTGACCCTCCAGCACAGAATCAGGCCGGGCAAAATAAATATACTCAAAGATGCAAAAACGCCGCCCGACATCCCCAAAGGGCCAAAGCGACTTTACCCCTTCAGCATTGATGACAACAATCTCACCCGGCTCAATATCGCGGACATAATCCGCACCGATGATATCCAGCGCACATGTCTCGCTGGCTAATATCCAACCGCCCGCTTTCTTCTCATAACCAGGCATCCGCCCTAACACTAACGGCCGCACGCCAAGCGGGTCGCGCATCCCCATCATGCCGTTATCAGGCGTTAAGGTAATGAGAGAATAGGCCCCTTTAATCTGCTTCGCAGCATCCATCAGACGGTCAATAACCGTATCATAGAGAGAAATCGCAATGAGATGAACAATGACCTCTGTATCCATCGTAGAATGGAAGATACAGCCACGCTTTACCAAAGCTTGGCGCAAGGTCGCAGCGTTGGTCAAATTGCCATTATGAGCAACAGCCAACCCCCCAAAGGCGTAATCGGCATAAATAGGCTGAACATTGCGTACATGCGTCCCGCCCGTTGTGCCGTAGCGGTTATGGCCAATCGCTGCCTCGCCGGGTAAACCTTCTATAACGGCTTGATTACCAAACACATCCCCCACCAACCCAAGAGCCTTATGCTGGTGGAAAGCCTCGCCATCAAAACTGACAATCCCCGCCGCCTCCTGACCACGATGCTGCAAAGCATGCAGGCCTAGGGCTGTCAGAGCGGCCGCATTTGGCACCCCCCACACACCAAAAACACCACATTCCTCATAGGGACGACTGGACGATTCAGGAAAAGACATAGACAGAGCAAACCTGACGAGCGACTCTCGCTCTTATCGAGTGGCACAGCAGCGCATGAAACGCTGCCCCTTCAATGGCTATTCGGAGCCATAAAGGCAAGATGTTCCGACCAGGAAAGAGGCACATACCCCTGCAAAAAAGCAACGCCTCGCACGATATAAGGGGAGAAAATGCTCCCTTTCATCGCAGTTTCCAGCCAATCTTGAGCAAGATAGCCCCCTGCGCAAAAAAGCAACACTAAAACCACATAACCACGCACCACACCAAAGCCCGCCCCCAAAAGAGCATCCAACGAGCCAGAGAGAACAACCCGAAGCGCGCGCGCTAACTGTCCTGTTATAAGGTTAAGCACAATCAACACCAGTACAAAGAGGACCAACCGCCCCCCCCAGTAAAGCAATGGCGTCCCTTGGAGGGAGGGTACGATCAACGGGCCAAGCTTTGCCAGTACAGCTCCACCTACCCGGCTAACAACCCACACACTCCCAACCCAAACAAGCAAGGCCCCACTCTCACGAGAGACGCCGCGTATCAGCCCCCACACAGTCGAAAGCCCGATAAGACTGAGAATCCCCCAATCCATCGGGCCTAAATGCTCCAAAAACGTCCCATGCAGGCCTGTCATATAACCCCTTAGCCCCCGCTCAAACTACTTAAAAACATCAAGGCAGTTTAGTAGAGCGATATCGCCCTCCCTTACGAGCCCTTATGCCACGCTTAAGTAAATCTGCCGAGAGGTCGAGCCGCTCTGTTAGCTCCTGCCATATAGCAACCTCGCTTATGCCATGCTGATGCCATATTTTTTGTATCTCTTGGAGGAAGAGCGCGCTATCATCAACCAATGCTTCCGGGTCCCCATAAAGGTAATCCAGCAAGCAGTCAGTTGCCTGCTCAGCAAAGGCTTTACACTCCTGCCCAGCCTTAAGTTCTGCGCGTTCCTTAGCAGCGTTATGTTTTGTGGGTTTTTTCATCTCAAGGCCATTATAACGGGCTTATAGCGTCCTGCAAAAGGAAAGAAAGCACACAAGAATGTTATATCCCTTCCTCAAGCATCATTTTATCTCAATACGCCCCTACTCTACCCGATTATAGCTTAAGAAAGGTCAAACGCCGCCAAAACCTGCCAAAGGCCTTTTCTCTCACTCTAAAATCTTTTATATCTCCCCTGCGTGAGCGACTGGCATCGTCTTTTACCATATGGGGTCCGGTTTTTATGGATGTATCATCCACAACCCTCCCGGTACGCTGCGTTCAAGCGATAGTCCTTGTTTGTGGCCTTCTCTCCCCTCATCACGCATGGGGGCAGGCTACACCTGTTGCAGGCTACTCCCCCGGCGCGCGTAGTGCCACAACAGCCAATACAATGCTTGATAGCGTTGTCGGCAATGCTCACTCACCGCTTAAAAAACAAACCAGCATTACAGGCGACCTCTACCATATCGCTGCCGATGGCACTGTTACTGCGCCCAATGGGTTAATTGTCCCTCCCGGTGGTTGCCAAACCCCCGGTACGGCCCGCCTCCCTACCAGCCAAGCGGCTAATGCCCCACATTCCCATTATCAATTTGGCACCGGTCGGCGTGGAAAAGGGTTTGAGACCGTAACCATTGGGGTGAGTGAACAACCTATCCTCGCAACATCCAGCCCCCATCCCCCCACAACACGTCGGGCAACACTCAATGCCTCTTTTGGTCCTACCGGCATTTATATTCTGCCAGAGCCATGCACGCGCTCCCATCCAAGCGACCGCGCCTTAACATTAGATGCCGCCACCAGCCTTGCCAGTGCCGATGGCAACGCCTTTACTCTAGCGGGTAATCGCTCTCATGAGGTCCCCGTCAATACAGCACAACGCTTACCTGATGGGGATATTGACTTAAGCAATAACGCACTCGCTGGCCCCGCCTCTCCGTGATGCCCGCTCCTTCCACATCACAACGGGCCTTGAAAGAGTGGCGCATATGGTCATGGTCTGCTTTATTGGGCTTGCTCCTCATTCCTGCACAAGCCCTTGCCCAAGGTGTTCCCCCTGCCACCACACAAGCCGGTGTGCCCATCACCGCTTTGCCAGAACCATTTGGCCTTTTTAATCGCCATACAATCGGCGGGCCCTCTGCTAATGTCCAAGGTACAGCATCAGGCGATAACACCCCCAACACATCCCCGCCTGTAACAGAGCCCATTCCCCAAGGCCCTGCCGGACCAAACCCAGCCCCCCATATGGCTAATGATGTAGCGTTACCGCATCTCCAAGCTGTGGTCCTCCAACCTGCAGGTCAAACTGGCAGCCAACTGGACCAACAGCCCATTTCCTCAGCCGGGCTAAGGCTTAGCCACGCACCGGGGCTTTATAAAATCATCCTGCCTTATATAGGCAAACCCCTTACCTTCCAGAAAATGCACGAACTTACAGGGGCGATTGCCGTCTTTTATCGCCAACATGACCGCCCCTTTATCAGCGTAACGGTTCCGCCGCAGCGCGTGCATAATGGTGTGCTGCATATTGATATTTCCGAATACCATTTGGAGCGCATCACGGTGCATGGCAACCGCTGGACGCCTGCTTGGCAAATCCGGCAGACCAGCACACTCAGCCCCAACCAAACCATGGCCCTCACCTCCCTTCAGACGGAGCTAGACTGGCTTAACCTTAATCCTTTTCACACGGCAGACCTCATCTACCGCCCCGGTACGCACCCCGGCAGTACGGATGTGGATATTAATATCACAGACCGCTTCCCCGTTTATGCTTATGCCGCCATGAATAATCAGGCCGACCGCTCCTTAGGGCGGTTTAACTGGTACACGGGAGCCTCATGGGGAAACGCTTTTGGGCTGGGGCACATCCTGACCTATCAATTCAACCGCACTTTTATGAATCGCTTTGACAACCATACAGGCAGTTGGACCATCCCTCTTTTTGGGCATAATGCGCTCCAAATCTTTGGCAATTACGCCCTCTCTCACCCCACCAGCAACACGCGCGACCTCATCAACCGTGGTCAGAGCGGGCAAGTCTCCCTACGCTGGCTCCATATGTTCGACCATATCGCCCTAGGCCGTAATGCTGGCCTTGATGGCATGATTCAAGTTGGGTTTGATTGGAAGAATACCCATTCCGACCAATTCTACCATGCACGGACCATCACCCTCTCCGAGGCCGATACAGCGCAATTTGTGGTAGGCTATACAGGCTCCCTCCAAGACGCATGGGGGCAGACGCAAATTAATAACCAATTCTTTTACGGTCCCGGCGGCCTACTCCCCAATGATACACGCCGCGCTTATGAGGGCATCTTCCCGAAATCCAGCCCGAATTATGTTTATGACCGCCTCATGCTCACCCGCACACAAAATCTTCCTTACGGGTTTTCCTCCACCACGAAGGTAACCTTCCAACGTGCGAGCAAAAATCTACTCTATAGTGAGCAGCTCATGATTGGGGGAATGGGCAATGCACGCGGTTATTTTGCCAATACATCCTTCGGCAGTAACGGCAATGCTGTAAGCGAGGAGATATTCACCCCCGCCCTCTCTCTCCTCAAACTCGCCCATATCCCCACAGCAGGACAGCCAGATAGCAATAAGCTGGGTATCTTTTGGGATTGGGCAGATAACCGCCAAGTCCGCCATGTCGGCACAGGGCCACGCGCAGCTAGCCTCGCCAGCATTGGCGCAGACCTCACCGGTAGCCTCAATAGGCACATCAACCTTACAGTCGATGCCGGGATACGCCTGCGCCGCATCCATACAACAGAGCTCGCAAATCGCCGTGGGACGTTCTGCGACTTCCAAATTGTGGGGGGATTTTAAGCCCCTGCCCGCGGGAGGTTAAGCTCCTGCCATACATGATCCAACGCACGGACCAAAGAGTCTAAATCTGCCTCTGTATGCAGCGGCCCCGGCGTAAGGCGCAAACGCTCCGTGCCGCGCGGGACAGTCGGGTAATTAATCGGCTGAAGGTAATGACCATGCTCTTTTAAGAGCCGGTCTGTCACCTCACGGCACAAAGCCGCATCCCCCACCATCACCGGCGTAATATGCGATTGCGCGGGCATATAAGGGAGTTTCACTGCCTCTAGCTTCTTCCGCAAAGAGGCTACGGCGGCTTTCTGCCCCTTACGTTCGGCATCGCTATGGCGCAAATGCCGCACACTCGCCAGAACCCCCGCGGCAATCATCGGTGGCAAAGAGGTCGAGAAAATAAAGCCAGAACCAAAAGAGCGCACAAAGTCGCATAACGCCGCCGAGGCTGCAATATAGCCCCCCACCACGCCATAAGCCTTGCCTAATGTGCCTTCAATCACTGTCAGGCGATGCTCCAACCCACGCTCCTGCGCGACACCACCCCCTTGAGGGCCATACATCCCAACCGCATGGACCTCATCAAGATAGGTCATCGCATTATAGCGGTCAGCAATATCGCAAATCTCCTCAATCGGAGCGATATCGCCATTCATGGAATAGACTGATTCAAAAGCCACAATCTTGGGCGTCTCAAGCGGAAACTCTTTTAGCTTCGCTTCTAAATCTTGTAGGTCATTATGCTTGAAGATGCGCTTCTCCGCACGGGAGTGACGAATCCCCTCAATCATGGACGCATGGTTCAATTCGTCAGAAATCACCACACAGCCCGGTAAACGTGCCGCTAATGTTCCTAATGTAACCCAATTTGATAAATAGCCTGAGTTAAATAATAACGCACTCTCCTTACCATGGAGAGACGCAAGCTCTCTCTCCAAACTAACATGGTAATGATTAGTGCCAGAGATATTACGCGTTCCCCCCGCGCCAGCCCCGCTTTCATCCAATGATTTATGAATCGCCGCTATAACATCAGGATGTTGCCCCATCCCCAAATAATCGTTAGAGCACCATACCGTCACATCACGCCCAACACCGTGATGAAATGCCTTGGGAAACTTACCCGCATGACGCTCTAACTCCGCAAAATAACGGTAGCTACCATCAGCACGCAGGCCATCTAATGCGGTTTGAAATAGGGTATCGTAATCCATAAATAGTTCTCCTTGCGGGCCTCACTTTAGGTCTCACTCCCCAGAAAGCAAGGCTTAAACACTGTTATAGGCGAAAACATAATTACAGAATCTTTAAAATAGGACTATTAAACTACTATTTTCCTCTCCATTCCTTTATAGCTAATAACATTCATCCTGCCCCTATGGGGCCTGCTTGCCGGAGGGCCTCTCTTTTGCCTGTTTCCGCCTCATCTCACCAAAATGAACATCCCCGTTTTGCTGCTTTACTGCCTTACTGGCAGGTCACACTGGCTGCCTTTAGCGGCTGGTTTTTGGATGCGTTTGACCAAACCGCCCTCATGTTTACCCTCCCCGATATTGCAAAGGATTTCGGCTGTTCATTGGCGATGTTAGGCAGCGTCTTTTTAGCGCAAGCTCTGGGGCGCGCTGTTGGCAACACAGGGTGGGGATGGCTCTCAGACCGCTTCGGACGCAAACCAGCCTTTACATTAGGCGTCCTTTTCTTTGCCCTGTTCGCCGCGTTAACCGGCACAACGCATCATCTCCTCAGCCTCATCATCATTCAATTCCTTTTCGGCATTGGCTTTGGGGGAGAATGGACCGCCTCCGCCACACTCTTAATGGAGAGCGTACCCGCCCCGCTCCGCCCCTTAGCCTCTGCTACAATGATGTCCGGTTATGAAATCGGCTATATGGCCGCAGCAGGGGCGCAGGCTTTAATTCTGCCACATTATAGCTGGCGGCTTATATTCTTTATCGGCTTACTCCCGGCTTTACTCGTCATCTTTATTCGCCTTGGAGTGGCAGAAAGCCCCCTCTGGCTCGCCACGCAAGAAAAGAAGAAGCACGCAACACATACCTCCCCAACCGCCGAGAAAGGCCCCAGCCTATGGCATATCATACGTGCCTTCTGGAACGGAGCTGCTTTTCAAGCTGTGGCCTTTATGTGCTTCCTAGAGTTCCAAAAAGCAGCATTATACACATTCTACCCCACGATTTTGCGGGAGCATCACCATCTAAGCCCCCAGCTTATCTTCTGGCCCGTAGCACTTTATTGCCTCGGCTCTTTTAGTGGGAAAATCCTATGCGGGGCTTTAGCTGCACGCTTTGGGGAGGCCCGCATCATGCGCCTTGCCCTCCTAACCGTCATACTTTTAATCATCCCCTTCCTCAATGCAGGACCATGGGCCATTTTGCTGGCATCAGCCTTCCTCATCGGGGCAGCCGCATCAGGCGTTTATGCCCTTGTGCCACATTACCTCTCCCAACGCTTCCCTAATGAACGCCGCAGCGCGGGGATGGGCACAAGCTATGCTGTTGGCTCATTAGGACAAGGCTTAGCAGGTCGCATTGTACCCGCTCTTGGGCCTCTCGTGGCGGGGCTGCCCATCGCTGCAACCATATGCGTGCTCGCTGGTACGATGATGAGCATCGGGGTAACGTTCTTCCGCCCGAAAGATGTACAAAACTTCTAAGGGATTCAGCATGTAAAAAGGCGAGGCCTCATTAAGCCCCGCCTCCCCTACATAAAGATATACCCCTCAGAAGCTCACATTCACACTGCCTGTGGCACCACTCTCGATGGAGTGGTTGCCATATTGACCGATATAGGAGAGGTCTACCCCCACACGGTCCGTCACCTTCGCGGTAATACCCGCATCCGTCACAGCGGCATTGCTAGAAAGCAGAACACCAGCAACATCCATCGTGTTCGTTCCACCACCAGCAACAAAGCCCTCATGCAGCCCAGGCCGCAGACGCCCAAACCCATGACGATACGCACCCATAATATGCGGCATAAAAACAGCCTTACCAATATTCAACCGCGTTGCCGCACGGAAGCCAAAGGTGGAGAAGGTCACACCCTGATCCGTCCCCCGGCTGCGTAAGGCCGCATCATTGCCATGCTCACGGAAGCTGTTCGTCTGCATATTGACGTAAGCCACATTCATAAAGGGCTCGACCACTGTACGGCCTGCGCGCAGCTTATAGCCAAGCTCCGCATAGGCTTGCGCTGTACCGCCCAGATAGCTGCTCCGCACACGGCTGCCATAATCCCCAACGGCAATTTGACGGCGCGTGTTAATCACATTCCAGCTATAATCGGCCCCTAAACGAAGGTTCAGCCGCCCCCAATGCGTCCCCGCATAGGCCCCAACAGAGATGTTATTGCTGTTACCAGAGGAGGACCGCCCACGCTCAACATTAAATTGAGAATGCCCATAGGAGAGCAGCCCACCAACACGCCAATGACTATGGTTGATGGGTGCATCCGCCCCTACGATAAAGCCTGCCGTGTTATGGTGCATCAGCGCGGCATTACCATCCCCGCTATTATGGCCTAAGCCCCCATAAGCTTGGCCCCAGAGGACAGCATGATCAGAGTAGCAAGCCCCATTCTTTTGATGGGTTTTAAGGTCATAAACACTCTGCCCATTACGGCCATAATCACAATCTGCATTGGCGAGACGGTTAATCACAGCATTGCGAAGATAGAAGCTATCCTGGATTAACGCTGTGCGGATGGAGGCATGTAACTCACCCGAGAGGTTATCAAGCGCGCGGCGGGCTTGGTCTTTGGTCAGGCCCGTTAAGGCTGTCACCAGCCCACTCCCTGTCCCAACATGGCTTACCCCTTGGCCAGCCGTCACCTCATTACGCGTCCCGCCAATATCACCAAAGCCAGTGCTATTGCGCTTCAACACAATATCGACCGCATCAGCACTATAAGCAAGGGTCGGGTCCAGATACGCATATTGTGCAGCGAGATTAGTCGTCAGCCCACTAAATTGACCGCTCACCCCTTGTGTGGCTGTCAGAACACGATAGGCCTCGCCATAGGCTAAACCTTCTCCCGCATTCTTAACAATGAGGTCTAACGTTCCGCCCGCTAAGTTTGCCTTGCCCGTAACAGCCAGACGGTCAGAGGTTAGTTCGTTATACCCATCCCCCTTTGCCGTGGTCAGGCTCTGGCCTGTCACATCGCTTGTACCATTGATGCGAAGGATAGAGCCTTTCGCCATGCTCACATCACCCGTGACGTGAAGCGTCCCCAGGCCACTCTGCGTCGAGATCCCCGGTGCAATAACGCCGCCACTCTCAACATGCGTCTCGCCAACACTCCCCACACCACGTAACAGACCATCTTGCTGAACGGTCAACAACCCGTTCCCAGTTGCGCCATTTACTTCCAGCGTTGCTCCATCGGGAACCATTGTCGGGCCAGAATAATCATTCATACCCGTTAAGACCTCGTGCCCTTTTGCAACGACTATCCCACCATTACCGGATAAGGAACCACTATACATATCCTGTGCATTAGTAAGTGTTAAAATGCCATTCAACGTCCCCCGTCCCGCTCCAGACAACGATTGCGCTTGGGAATCCCCTGCAACTGTAAGATCATTATTATTAATCAACCTGCCTTGGATAATAGCTTTATTTAACGTCATGCTCCCATTATTGGTGGCAGAGGCTACAGTAGCTCCGTTAGTAAGGTTGGACGTACCATCGTTAACTAACGTCCCTGCCAATGTACCGCTATTTAGATCCAACCCCGCCCCTTTGGCCACGCTCGTAGCCCCTGTGAAACGGTTCTGGCCGGTCAATGTTTCTGTCCCACCAGTAATATTCACTCCAGCTGTGCCAGAAAGTGAGCCACTATAACTATCCTTAGCGTTCGTTAGGGTAAGACCCCCCTCTAACGTCCCATCGCCCTTGCCAGCCAAGGACCCCAATTGGGCACCATCTGTTCCAACAGTAAAATTACCATCATTGGTCAATGTACCTTGGACAGTCGCCTTATCTACTGTCATGCTGCCATCATTGGTAACAGACGCTACATGAGCCCCATTCGTCACACTAGAGGTGCCACTATTAGCCAACACACCAGCTAATGCACCACCATTCACGTTCAATCCCGCTCCTTTTGCCACGGTCGTAGCACCCGTGAAGCTATTTTGACCGGTGAGAGTCTTGGTGCCAGCGGCGATGGTCAACCCACCACTCCCAGCGATGGTGCCATTATAATCATTCTGTGAATCAGCATCTGTGAGCGTCAAACTATTCCCACCTAATGCCACTGTCCCATCACCACGCAGGTCCGTCACAGATAATGGCGTACTACTCGCTTGGCTAATATCAAATTGTGCCTCCTTCTTAACATCCACATAGGATGAAGGCGCAATACTCCCACTACCAGCCAAGGCTAATGTACCATTTTCAATAATCGTATGGCCTGTATACGTATTAGCCCCTGTCAGAGTTTGTGTCCCCGTTCCTATTTTAACGAGGCTCCCGCCTGTATCATTACTCGCCCCACCATCTTTTATGACCGCACCAAGTACATCATTTTTATTAAGACCACCGAGCGTTAACGTCTTACCTCCTAACGATACAGTCCCCCCCTCACCAGAAAGAGACCCAATAGAAAGGCCATTTGTATCCATCTTGGAAATATCTATTTTACCTCTCTGCTGATTGACAACACTAGCCGTATCAGCCGTCGTGTTATTAGAGAAAGATAAATTACCAGCATTCTTGATCGTAGAGGATCCAGCAGTGCTATTATCTGTGAAAGTCAGCGTAGAGTTATCCTCATCATTGCTTATTGTTGCATTGCCTGCTGTACTATTATTATGGAATGTAGTTATATTTGTTCCTTTATTTATTATTGTTGAATTTTCAGCAGAACTATTGTCATAAAAGTTCAATGATGCATTATATATGTTCGATATCGATGCATGGCCTGCCCCCGTATTGTTATAAAAATTAACTTGAGAATCATGACCATAATTTGCCTTATTAAATATATTAGCACTATCAGCTGTACTTTTATTATATAAATTAAGGTAACCACCATCAACAGTCACCGTATGATGACCTAATGTAGCTGATGCTTGACCACCATCACTAGGCACACCATTCATATTCACTGTGGAGTTACTGATAAAAACATTCCCTCCTTGTGTTGTCGCATCCGACAACCCAAAAGGCGTAGCATCATTCGCATTTACCGTGACATTAGGCGTGCGCCATGTACCAGGCCCCACAATATACGTATCTCCTGTATAGGTATTATCCTTATTTAAATTAATAACTGAATTTCCATCATTACTATTGGATATAAAAATACTTCCTGGACCAATAATAGGTGCATTGGTATCATAGGTATGACCATTAAGATCAATACCATAACGATAGCCACCATATGTATTTTCATTATGACCTGAATGATTAGACGGGCCAAGAATAATTGTCCGCCCCACCTCGTTCGTAATATCAGCGCCAAGTTTTAATATACCACCATCAATATCAATAGATGTACCCTGCTGCCCCAAGCTTTGATCAGAGGCAATTTGAAGGATACCATTATTAATAGCTGTCCCACCCGTATAGCTATTATTGCCGTTTAAAATGAGTGTTCCCGTATCTGTTTTTACAAGAGTTGTAGAATTATTGGGATCATCTGTAATATTTGTATCAATAATAGCCGTTTGACCATCACCAAAAGACGTTCCATTCCCTACACGAATAATCGAAGCAGACCCCGTTTTATTAAAGAGGAGACCTGTTTTCTGCTCATCACTTACACTACCCTGATTAGTGATAGAGAATATATTATTGTTATACTGGTTCCCATTTAAAACAATAAGACTATCATCACCTTTGGACAACACATGATAAGTAGATTGACTTCCACCCTGTCCATTACCTTCTGGCGCAAATTGCATACCCGCAACTTTTACCGTTCCATCTACTGTAATATTACCGCCATTATGCTCAAAAATAGCATAGCTATTTTCATTCCACGCGGCATTATTTGTCCCCTGAATTGTCGTCCAATTTGTTGGGGCACCCTCTCCTTGCTTCCATACGCCATCTCCTCCCTCAACTTGACCTGTTGAACTCACATGGGAGCCGTCCCAGAAAGTAAGCTTATCTTCAGCGTTGGTTTGGATAAAATTAACTTGATGCTGCCCCGTCTGAAGAGCACTTAAATCAGGTCGTGCCCCCTCACCATTTACAGCCAATACAGTATTCTGCCCTATATTAAGATTTCCACCATAATTATACAGCGTACGAATACCCGACCCCAATTGCGTTTGAAGCGGAGCTACATAAATAGTACCATTTAAATTAAGATTTTCAGTAACGTTAATAACACCACTGCCCTGCTTTCCAGAGCCATTATCACCTATATTAAGAAAACTAGAATTTCCATTCATATTTAAATTACCTGTAACCGTTAAATAACTACGTGGGTTACCAGGTATAGCTGGAGCAATAGTACCACCAGACTCTACATCTATATCATGCCCCGCAGAGCCAATACTCCCCGTACCCTGCAAAAGGCCACCGCTCTCAACCGTTACATGAGATGTTCCCGTTATATTACCATAAACATTTAAAGAACCACCGTTCTGGACACGCGTCTCCCCCGTATATGAAGCCCCATTATAAACATCAACATATTTAGCCTTGGCTATTAAACTAATATTTCCTTCAATATTCCCGCCAAATCCTTCTTTTGTTCCACTAATTACAAGCGTACCACCATTACCTTTAACATTGGTTTGAATTGTAGCATCAGTTGATGTAATATTTAATGTATTAGCACCAATATCAACCGTTGTACCTGCCGTGCTTCCCCAGTCTCCACCAAGGCTCGTAATATTTACAGGGCCTTGCGCTTGCGAAATATCAAATGTACTGCCACCACTCATAGCTACCCCGCTAGAATGGGCAATACTCCCCTCCCCCGATAGAGCAAGAGTCCCCTGCTCGATATTTGTATTCCCCGTATAGCTATTAACAGCCGACAATATAGTCGTACCTGCACCATTCTGCACGAGAGTAACAGGCGCATCCGCCTTATCAGTGATAGGAGACGTTACAGTCTGCGTCTCGCCTTGGGCTGGTGTATAAGTTTCAACATTACCCTCCGCCGCATATACAGAGGACCCCACAAGTGACAGGGTGGAAACCCCCGCCATAAGAATTACACATCGAGCAGAAGCTCTAAGCGGAAAACAATCGGATACAGTCCGCAGAAAAAACGGAGATCTACGATGCAATCCACAGTACTTCGCCATAAAGCCATCCCTAAATATTTAACTTACTAACAAAGAATTAAGATAAAGAGACGAATCAATACCCTCTCTATCAGGCGCGGCCAACAATAGATGGTAAAAATTACACGTCAATAAATTTTGATTGAATTGTAACTTCTTTAATTATGGAAAAATCCTATCTCTTTGATATGATTTATTACATGCTCCCCTTATTTATGCGAAAAAGCAGCTCGCTATGAGCCGCCTTTTTACAATGTTGGCCATATTGGCCGGTATAGGGGAGGTTTAACGCCGCATGGCCCATCAACGATAATACCAACACCCCCCTCACAGCAGCATTGCTAGAGGGCAAAACTCTGGCATCAAAACCCCACAAGCCTGCCAGATACCAAACGCTCTATTTTAGCTTTGCAAAAGACTCAATAAGCCATTCCGCTACACGGATGCCGTCCATCCCAGCGGAGAGGATACCCCCTGCATAGCCAGCCCCTTCCCCCGCCGGGTAAAAGCCACGCACAAGCGGGCTTTGGCCAGTGTCATCCCGCAAGATGCGCAGAGGCGAAGAGGTCCGCGTCTCCACCCCCGTCATCACCGCATCATCCATGCTATAGCCCTTAATCTTGCGCTCAAAACGCGGCAGAGCTTCCCGGATGGAGGCCACAACAAAATCTGGCAAACATGTTGTAAGGTCCGTCGGGGTAACACCCGGCTGATAAGACGGCACAACCGCTCCCAAAGAGGTTGAAGCCCGCCCTGCGAGGAAGTCCCCCACTCGTTGGGCCGGAGCTCGATAAGCCCCACCACCCGCTATAAACGCAGCCTTCTCCCAATGACGTTGGAAGGCAATCCCCGCCAAAGGCTCATCGGGGAAATCCACACCCGGCCGAACCTCCACAACAATGCCGCTATTAGCATTACGCTCCGCACGGGAATATTGGCTCATCCCATTAGTGACGACTTGGCCTTCCTCCGAGGTTGCTGCGACAACTTGCCCACCCGGACACATACAAAAAGAATATACACCCCGGCCCGTACTAGCATGATGCACCAGCTTATAATCCGCAGCACCAAGCAAAGGATGCCCCGCTTGCGGGCCAAAACGCGCAACATCTATCACTGATTGAGGATGCTCAATCCGCACCCCAATAGAGAAAGGCTTGGCCTGCATCGGCACGCCACTCTCATGCAGCATAGCAAAGGTATCGCGTGCTGAATGCCCCACCGCCAGAATCACCCGCTCCGCAGGTAAAACCTCCCCAGTAGAAAGCCTAACCCCAGTAATCTGCCGCATATCTGGCTTATCTGCACAAGCTGCCGTCTCAATGCCCTCCAGCCGTGTCTCAAACCGATATTCACCACCGAGAGCCTCAATCTGAGCCCGGAGGGACTGCACAACCGTCACTAAACGAAACGTCCCAATATGAGGTTTGGAGAGATATAAAATCTCCTCCGGGGCTCCGGCCTTTACGAATTCCTCCAAAACCTTACGGCCAAGATGACGCGGGTCCGACACGCCAGAATAAAGCTTGCCATCAGAGAATGTACCGGCACCCCCCTCGCCAAATTGTACGTTACTTTCCGCTGTAAATTGCGCCTTCCGCCATAGAGCGAATGTATCAGCCGTGCGCTGCCTAACAGCACGACCACGCTCTAAAATAATCGGCTTTAACCCTGCTTGAGCTAAAATAAGAGCCGCCATCAACCCACATGGCCCTGCCCCAACCACAATAGGGCGCGCGGCCCTTTCACGCTGCTCTGCGGTCAATATCGGGGCGACCCAGCGCGTATCGGGGGTAGGGCGAATCTGCTGGTCATCGCCAAAACGCGCTAAAACAGCCTCACAATCCCGCACGTCACAATCGAGCGTATAGACAAGCTGTATATGCCCCCGCCGCCGTGCATCATACCCACGGCGGAAGATATGATAGGCCCGCAAAGCCTCTGCCTCTATGCCCAGACGCGCAATAATCGCCGTGCGTAACTCATCCTCTGCGTGGTCTAAGGGGAGAGCAAGGTTACTCAAACGAAGCATAGGAGAAGAAGCTGTCATGCCCGCTCCTTTACTGCTAGCAACGCGGCTCTGGCAAGCAGGCTCAGCACAAGCAAAGCAGAAAAATGATGCATCGTGAATAAGTTTCCCTTATCATTAGCCTTCCTGTGCTTTCCTCTGCCTATCAGGATATTCATGACGACCACCGCCCATCACCACCATGACCATCACCATCATGACCACCATACGCATACACATGGGCATGGGCATGGGCATGGGCATGGGCATGGGCATGGGCATCATCACGGGGGGCATAGCCATGCGCCAACCTCTTTTGGTGGCACCTTCCTCATCGCCATTCTTCTCAATTCTGCCTATCTGATTGGGGAGGCCGGATGGGGATTTGCCGCCCATTCTCTCTCCCTTTTAGCCGATGCCGGGCATAACCTCTCCGATGTATTAAGCCTGCTTGCCGCATGGGGCGCACAAGCCCTCGCCCGCCGCAGCCCCAGCGAACGCTTCACTTACGGTTTTAAACGCGCCACGATTCTCACCGCTCTCCTCAATGCAACCATCCTTTTACTCGTCACGGGGGGGATTATTTGGGAGGCTATCTGGCATTTCATTCATCCAGAAATCGTCCACGGCCGGACAATCAGCATCGTAGCGGCTATTGGCATCCTCATTAATGGTGGCACGGCTTTATTGCTCATGCGCGGGGCGCATCACGACCTCAATATGCGCGGGGCCTTCCTCCATATGGCCTCCGATGCTCTTATGGCCCTAGGGGTTGTCATCGCAGGGGGGCTTATCACCCTCACAGGCTCTTCCTTCATCGACCCCTTAGCGAGCCTCATCGTCTCTGGGTTGATTATCTGGGGCACATGGTCGCTTCTGACCCACGCACTCGGCCTCGCTTTAGATGCGGTCCCACACAGCATCACACCACGCGCTGTTGAGGATGCCCTACGCGCTATGCCCGCTATTGCGGACCTCCATCACCTCCATATCTGGCCAATCAGCACAACCGAAACTGCTCTAACGGTCCATCTCACCCTCCACCCCTTCCCTGAAGGATACAGCGCGCAAGACGCACAAAGCCAGATTGCGGCAACCCTGCATGAAGCCACCCATCTGTTGCAAGAACGCTTTGCCATCGGCCACCCGACCTTCCAAGTCGAGGCTGCTACGGCTACGGCCTGCTCTGCACCGCATTGCACGCCAGAGGCTCACCATACATCAACCACAACCACGGACTAACCCCATGGCTGCCGCTCTCCCACTCCCAACCCAAGAGGCCCCCCCTTATAACGCCACAACGAAACTACGTTTGCGGGTTGCACGCCTCTCTATCCTCGTGAGTGTGATTGTTCTGAGCATCAAATACACAGCATGGGCTGTCTCACATTCCGGGGCTTTGCTCTCTGACGCTATCGAGACCATCCTGAACGTTCTTGCTGCCATCGGCACTTTATGGGCCGTTGCCTTCGCTGCACGCCCTGCGGACGATAACCACCCTTACGGACATGGCAAAGCTGAATATGTTTGGGCCGTGATAGAAGGCGTACTCGTTGTCCTCACCGCCCTCGTCATCCTTGCTATTGCAGGGCATGATGCCCTCCATATTCATGCACCAGAAGCCCCCTTACCCGGCGCGTTGCTCAATGCTTCAGCGGGGGTTATCAACCTCCTCTGGGCACTCATCTTGCGGAGGATGGGCAAAAAACACCATTCACAAGCGCTCAGCTCCGCAGGGGATCATGTTCTCTCCGATGTTTGGGCCAGTATTGCCTTGCTCGTTGGTGTGTGCCTCATCCCTGTCCTTCATTGGCTTTGGTTGGACCCGCTCCTCTCCGCCTTTGTAGCCTTAAATGTCCTATGGACCGGCTTTGGCATGATGCGCCATTCCATGACCGGTTTGCTTGATGAGGCCCCCCCGCCGGAGCTTGTCAGCCAAGTGGGCCAGACCATCACCCAAGCTGGCCAAGGCGCATTAGAGGCTCATGACCTCCGTATGCGGCGCGTTGGGGCTCTTTATTTCGTGGAGTTCCATCTCATCGTCCCTGATGAAATGCGTATTACGGATGCTCATGATATTTGCGACCGCATCGAACATGCCATCCGCGCCGTATTAGGCCGCTCTTCCATTCATATTCATGTCGAGCCAGAAGACCTCGCCAAACGTCATAAACCCGGTGCAAGCGGTGTGTTGGTGATGTAACACAGCCTCCCCGTACGTCCCTCCTGTTACGGTAAGGTCACATCTGCCATGCAAATGCACATCTCCCCTTGACCACACCCCGCCCTGCATCCGAATACGGGACCGAAATCCCTTCACCCTGACCCCGTGGCGGACCCACCCGAACTGTGCCCGATTCTTCCCAACCAACCCCACCTCCTGCCCCAAGCTCACCCCATGCGATGAAGCGGCGTAACCGTATTACGCGCTTTCGCCGCTCGGCACGCACACATACAACGCATTGGCAACGCTCCCTCATCTTCTGGGCAGGGGCAATTACGGTTGGTATCATTGCATGGCTCTTTGCTCGCGCTGCTGATTATGCCAGCTCCCTTTGTCTGAGCTTAACCCACTGGAACCCTTATATCATGCTCGTTATCATCCCTAGCGGGCTAGCCCTCTCCATGTGGTTGACCAAACGCTTCTTCCCCGGTGCGCAAGGCTCTGGCATCCCTCAAACAATCGCTACACTGCATATTGAGGACTTCTCCCTCATCAACCGCATTTTGGCGTTACGGATTGCCTTTGGTAAAATCTGCCTCACCACCTTAGGGCTGCTCTGCGGGGCATCCATCGGGCGTGAAGGGCCAACAGTGCAGGTTGGTGCCGCTATTATGCACGCTTATTCCCGCTTTTTGGGTCATGCGAATGTCTCCACACGCCGGGGCGTTATCCTCGCGGGCGGGGCAGCTGGGGTGGCAGCGGCCTTCAACACCCCCCTTGCCGGGATTGTCTTTGCTATTGAGGAACTCTCCAGCTCCTTCCACCAACGGACCTCCGGCTTCATGCTCACAGGGGTTGTGATTGCTGGTGTAACGGCCATTGTCCTAACAGGGGGCAATTATACATATTTCGGCCATGCATCAGTTGATGTCCCTGTTGGCACAGCATGGATCGCCGTCCTCGCATGCGGCATCCTGGGCGGGCTGGGTGGTGGGGCCTTCTCCGCTTTTCTCATCCGTGTAGGGAAGGGGTTGCCGGGTAAAATTGGCCGCATCCAACGCTCCAGGCCTGTTCTCTTTACCGCCCTATGCGGCGTTTTACTGGCTATTCTCGGCATTGCTAGCCATGGCGAGACATTCGGCACAGGGTATATCCAAGCCCATCACCTCGTTGATGGCTCCCGCCATGGCCATATGTCTTATTTCTTGATGAAATATGCCGCGACCATCATTTCTTATTGCTCCGGCATACCGGGCGGGTTGTTCGCCCCCTCCCTTTCCATTGGGGCATCTGTCGGGGGGTGGGTAGCACGTTTCCTCCCCCATACCGCCCCCGGTGCAGTGGTTCTGCTCGGCATGGTGGGCTATTTCTCCGGCGTGGTGCAATCGCCCCTCACCGCCACCGTCATTGTGATGGAAATGTGCGATAACCAGCAAATCACCCTTGCTTTGTTGGCCACCGCCTTCCTCGCCTTAGGCGTCTCACGCATGGTCTGCTCCCATTCCCTTTACGGGCAACTCGCCGACCAATTCCTCGCCCGGCAGGAAGGGTATCTACAAAAGCAGCATGACCAAACCCGCCAAGCCTCATCAGACCATTCCACGCCGGAAGAAGCACCATAAAAGGGCCGCTCCTTCCAGCATCAGCCCTTATGCGTGGGCAGATAAATCCACCACACCGATATAGCCTTCCTCTGTACCGAAGATGACAGCACCGCCTTGGGGGGTGAAGGCAATGGCATTTACCGCACCACGGGCCACACCACCGCTACGCTGGCCATTACATAAGGGCAGGATGCGGTCGGCCCCCGGTGCGTTATCCTCCATTGTAGCGGGGACTTCTGCGAGGAGCACCGTGCCATCCTCAAAACCAATGGCGAGAATATCATCCGTGGGATGAGCACAAACGCAGGTCACAAACAAACCCGGCAGACGTGCTAACTCCATAGGTGGCTTGCCCATTGGTCCCCCGCCAAAGAAAGGCCATAGAACAGCCGCATCCGCCCCCGAAGTCGCCAACCAACGCCCCTTACGCGTAAAGCTCATGGAGGCGATTTTACGCGGATAGCCGCTCATGCGCATATTATGCCCATCGGATAAACGCCACCCATGCAGCTCATTCTCCTGCATGCTCGTCACCAAGGCCTCTCCACCGGGATGTAAGCAAAGGCCCGTATGGCTGCCTTTCCACTCTAGCGCACGCACTCTCGCCTCTTTCGACTGCACGTACCATAGAGAGGCCCCATTATAATGAGATGCCGCTAACTGCTTGCCCTTGGCATCAAAAGCGAGGCCACTCAAAGCAGAGGGATGCTCTAGCACCTTCACCGCCTCTTCATGCCCCGCCTTGTAAAGATGCACCTCCTTCTTACAAGCGCACGCCCAATGAGTTGGCGTACTAGCCAGACAATCCACCCAGCTACGGCCCTTATGACGCTCCTCCATAGTGCCATCAGCACGCGTCTCCACCACGCGGCCATCTTCCCCGCCGCTAAGGAAGCTCTCCGGCTCACATCCCTGTGCAAGAGAGATGGCCCCCTCATGCACAGCCAGCTTACGCCACGTCTCTTGTTGGCGTAGCCCTTCCCGCGGGATGAGATGCAGCTCCCCATCCATCGTCAAGGCTGCGAAAGTCTGCCCACCCCGGCTAGCCTGCACGGCAATAATGGGGGCTTCCGCCTGATGCTCCGCCCCACGTGTTTGTAACAATGTTTTACTTAGCGGGTTGCTCATACAGCCACACACCCTTCAAAACCACGCTGCAACTGGGCACGGTCTAACTTACGCCCGATAAAGACAATGCGTGATTGCTTCGCCTCACCCTCCTTAAACGGGCCAATCATCGCGCCATCGGCCATCATATGCACCGCCTGAAAAGCAAATCGCTCCTCTTGGCCTTTAAAGTGTAAAATCCCTTTAGCTCGCAAAATATCCGGCCCTTGCTCCTGCAAAATAAGCCCTATCCACGCATTAAAGCGTTCTTCATCCAAAGGAGCCGTAACGGTGAAAGAATGGCTCGTTACATCCTCATTATGGGCGTGATGATGCCCCCCTGCCCCATGCTCATGATGATGGTCATGGCCGTGGTGATGGCCGTGTTCATGCTCATGGTCGTGATCGTGATGATGGTGGTGATCATCTTCCTCTAAGAAGTCCGGCATGGTGGTCAAAGCCCGTTTGAGGTCAAACCCACCACGGTTCAGAATATCCTCCAACGCCACATTGCCCCGCTCAGCACGATGAATCCGCACAACGGCATTAATGGCTTTTAACTTCTGCTCCACCGCAGCAAGGCCCGCCTCATCAAGCAAATCACATTTATTGAGGATAATCACATCCGCAAACGCTACTTGATTCACCGCCTCTGGGCTTTCTTTAAGCGTTTGCAGCACATTATAAGCATCCACCACTGTTACCACAGCATCCAGCTCTGCCTTTTCGCGAATCCCGGCATCAACAAAAAAGGTCTGCGCAACAGGGGCTGGGTCTGCAAGGCCGGTAGTCTCTACAATAATGCCATCAAACTTGCCGCGCCGGCGCAAAAGGCGGCTTAGAATCCGGATTAAATCCCCCCGCACCGTGCAGCAGATGCAGCCATTATTCATCTCAAAGACTTCTTCATCCGCATCCACAACGAGGTCATTATCAATGCCCAGCTCGCCAAATTCATTCACCACAACAGCGTAATTACGCCCGTGATCAGCCGTTAGAATATGGTTTAGCAAGGTCGTCTTACCCGCGCCTAAAAAGCCAGTCAGAACGGTAACGGGGATTTTGCGGTCCTGCATATCAGCCATGAGGGTTATCCTTCTCTCCAAAAACGAGGGTCATTATACGCCTCCTCCCGCGCAATACCAAAAAGAAGAACAGACGCTTGCATCACCCCCATCCCCCGCCCCATATGGGAAGGAGGCCGTTACCCTCATAAGCACGGCCCTCACTTTCTAATGGAGACAAACCTATGAATGAAAACACCATTCTCATTCCCGGTTTTGACAAACCCGTATCACGCGTTGCCCTAGGCACATGGGCCATTGGTGGCTGGATGTGGGGCGGCCCTGATGATGATAATGCCGTCCGCACCATCCATCGCGCGTTAGATGAAGGGGTAGACCTCATCGATACAGCGCCCGTTTATGGGTTTGGTCACTCCGAAGAAGTGGTAGGCCGTGCCTTGGCTGAAAAACCCCATAGAGCCCGCGTTGCCACCAAACTAGCCCTAGATTGGAAGGACGATCACAAGCCTTTCCGCAACTCCAGCCCTGCCCGTATCCGTAAGGAAGTGGAAGATTCCCTCCGCCGCTTACGGGTAGAGACCATCGACCTTGAACAAGTCCATTGGCCAGACCCTAACACCCCCATTGAGGACACAGCACGTGAGCTGCAAAAGCTCCATAAAGAGGGCAAGATTCGCGCACTCGGGGTGAGCAATTACTCCCCAGAGCAAATGGACATCTTCCGCGAGGTTGCGCCGCTGGCAAGCGTTCAATCACCCTACAACCTCTTTGAGCGCGAGATTGAAAAAGACGTCCTGCCTTACGCAAAAGAGCATAAACTTGCCCTGCTGGCTTATGGGCCGCTCTGCCGTGGCTTACTGACTGGCAAAATGACAGCGGATAAAACCTTCCCCGAGAGCGACCTCCGCTCTGGTGATCCGAAGTTCCAAAAGGAGCATTTTAAGGACTATCTCGCCGCTGTAGATGATTTAAAGAAAATCGCAGACCGGCACGGTAAGTCGCTCATGGTGCTCGCCATTCGCTGGGTGTTAGACCAAGGCCCAACCATTGCTCTATGGGGCGCACGCAAACCAGAGCAAATTGACGGTGTGGCTGATGTCTTTAACTGGCAACTCACCGCACAGGATAAGAAGGAGATTGACGCTATCCTTCATCGCCACGTTCCCACACCCATCGCGCCTTCCTTTATGGCACCCCCAGCCCGGAAGTCATAATCCCTCCCATACACCCCAAACTGCAATAATATGGCCGGAATCCCACAAGATTCCGGCCATTTTTATATGATTATCTACAGCATACACTCTGTCCACAATTGCCATACTTTCGTCAAAAAATAGAACATACGTCATTATAACACCTTCTCTTCTCCCGAATCTCTCCTCAACTTTGCCATAAATAAAACATTAATATTTTTTACTAGACGATACGTAACTCAACATGGTCAGTCCTATTGTAGGAGAGACGTACGTGCCTGGTGATCCCCAACCTGTCGTTACACTTGGTTCCTATCTTGTTAACTTCACTTCCCTTACGATTGATAAATCTCAATCTACCGCAAATGGTTTAGAATTTGGGCCGGGCAGCCTCTCAAACCAGCTCTATAGCGTAAAAGCGACATTCACGACCCATATCCCTACCGGCCCTAACGACCAAAGGGTGCAAGATTTTGTCATTCAGGACCCTAAAACGGGGAAGGTCCTCATTAGGGGTAGTTACGACTATTCCTGGGGTAATAAGGCTGTTAATGGCTTCATTATTGGTGACGGCCAGGGGCAATATTATCTTATATCCTCTGCCGTGCCAGGGAGCTCCTCCTCCACTATCCCAGGTGAAGTGCTGCTTAACCCGTGGCAGACTTCCTATGGCTATGTTTATAAATGGAGACAACCTTGGTCGGTAGGGAACCATTTTACCCTTAATTTGAATGGTTGCTATTATACATTCCGTCAAGATGACTGCGGAACTGCAACGGATGGCTCCTTGGGCGAGCCATTTACCTTCAATACATGCTTCTTAGCTGGCAGCCTTATTAAAACCCCAACAGGGTACAAAAAGGTAGAAGAGCTAAAACAAGGCGATATGGTTGTGACCTACAACCATAAAACAGACACTATGCAGTCACAGCCCCTCACCTGGGTTGGGCGCAGTCACGCATCGGTCAATACCACCCTACCCATGGATATGGCGGGCTATCCTGTTTGCATCAAAAAAGACGCCCTAGCCGATAACATCCCCTCTCAGGACCTTTTCGTCACGGCAGAACATTGCCTGTTTTTTGATGGCTTCTTTGTCCCAGCCCGGATGATGGTCAACGGACAATCAATCTATTTCGACACAACAATTTGCACCCCTCACGATATTTTCCATATCGAGACAGAGGAACATAGCGTCATCATTGCCAATAATGTCATGACAGAGAGCTATCTCGACACAGGCAATCGCCATACCTTTATACCATCCTCTCCAGCCACTCAGCATGAAAACGTCATTGTACATCCACATGCTACAAAGAAGCTATCCTGGCACGAACATGCTGCTGCACCATTATGCACAACACAGGAGTTTGTAGCACCCCGCTATCATAACCTCCTCCAACGTGCTGCAGACTTAAACGTCCCCATTCAGCATCCTTACAAAGCAGAAGTGCTTTCTGAGGATCCCAACTTCCACTTACTCACTGATCAAGGGCGCATTTTGCGCGAACAACATACCTCCAACGGTTATAAGACCTTCGCCATCCCTCCCGATACGAAGTATCTTACACTCATCTCCAAAACCAGCCGCCCAGTCGATGTGCACGGCCCTTATGTAGATGATAGACGTTCATTAGGTGTTCTCATCGGTGAGATACTCTACTTCCAAGGTGGCCACTCACGTAATATCGACGCCCATCTCACTACACAAACGCTAGACGGATGGTGGGCTTTGGAGGATGCGCCTCTCCGTTGGACAAAAGGAGCAGCCTTCTTGCCCCTCCCAGCTGAGCCCTATTTTGATGGGCTAAAAACTGGGTTGCTCGCTATCAAAGTCGTCGCTGGTGGGCCTTATCTTGAAGAAGATACCCCCTCCCTAGAGCCTTATCGCTTCAATAAAGCAGGCTAAACACACAACCATAAGTAGAGTTACCCTTCATTATTCAGGGCAGCGGAATCAATAATTCTGCTGCCCTTTTTCTTTGTCTCATCGCCCTATACCCTTTGTAAGACAGCACATAATCACAACCAAAAAGACGCAAAATAGACTATAAACCAACTAAAAGATGGCATAATCAAAATTTATAAACACATTATCAAACAACAATGCACACTGAGACTACGAAAAAACTACACTCATTTAGACTCTAGCGCTATGATTCTTTATTGCGAATCTATTTCCGTTAATTTAATGTAAACGCATTCTTAACTTTCTAGGAAGATCAGCTTCCAGCTCCCTTCCCTCCTTCGGAGTCCGTTCCCGTGTCTAACCCCAGGCCAGTCGTTACTCTCGGTACCTATAGCATCAATGTAGCAGCCCTCACCGTGGATAAGTGTGGGGTCGGACATCTGTCGGACCAACGCTTTTGTGTAAAAGCTACATTTACGACGCATACTGCAACGAGTTCTTCTGACAAGAAAGTACAAGACTTCTGCTTTACCGACCCAAAAACGGGACGAACCATTAAAGGAAGTTACGATTACTCATGGGGCAATAAAGCTGTTAATGGCTTTATCATCGGTGATGGCTCGGGTGGTTACTACCTCATTACATCAGCACGACCAGGTAGTTCATCCTCCAAAATTCCGGGTTATACACTACTCGACCCTTGCAGAGCTTCTTATTGTTACGTCAACAAACCATATGAGCCATGGTGTAAAGGGAATTTCTTTATCCTCAACCTTAACGGCTGTGTTTATTACTTTACACAAGATAATAGCGGCTCCGCCACTGACGGATGCTTAGGCTGGTGCTTTACATTTGATACATGCTTCCTTGCTGGCAGCCTTATCGAAACACCTGAGGGCTATAAGAAGATTGAAGCCCTTGCTTGCGGAGATATGGTCATGACCTACGACCCCATTTCCCAGCAAAAAACGCCACAGCCCATCACATGGCTTGGCCATGGTCAGGTCAATATTGATCCGACACACCCGTTGGATATGGCGGGATACCCCGTTCGTATTACAAAAAATGCGATCGCTGCAGGCATTCCTTTTGACGATCTACTCGTCACTGCGGAGCATTGCCTCTTTTTCGAAGGGCACTTTGTCCCAGCACGTATGATGGTTAACGGCCGTTCAATTTATTTTGAAACGTCAGAAACCGTCCCCTCCACATACGATATTTATCACCTCGAAACAGAGACCCATAATATTCTCTCTGCAAATGAGGTCCTCACGGAAAGCTATTTGAACACGGGGCACCGCGATAACTTTGAAACTATTAGCCAGACAGACACTGTCACGCCGCTTTCCCCCTCACAAAAGCTTTCATGGCAACATGATGCTGCAGCACCCCTCTGCACAACCCAAGCCTTTGTCGAGCCGCTCCATCGCGCCATGCTAGAACGCGCCGAGCGCTTAGGCGTGCCACTCCAACATCCTTACAAATATGACAAACTCTCTGATGATCCCGAGTTTGCCCTCATGACCGACCAAGGCGATATACTGAGAGAACAACGCACGACGAATGGCTACAAACTATTCACCGTGCCACGGCAAACCCGCCAAGTTACACTCGTATCCCGAACAAGCCGTCCTTATGACGTCCATGGCCCCTTTGTTGATGATAGACGCCAGCTCGGCATACTCGTTGGCGAGATCACCTATTTCAAAAATGGACAATCCCACGCCATTACCGACCATCTCACCACACCGGACCTAGATGGTTGGTTGGAATTGGACCCCACGGCAAATGGCCTACGCTGGACGGAAGGCACAGCCATACTTCCCTTACCAGATGATAACCAAGAGCACAGTGTAGGCCATGGGTTACTTGCTATCAAAGTCGTAACGGCAGGCCCTTATCTAGATCAATCATATTTCTTATCGGAGGCTGAGAATCGATACATCGCCGCATAAACGGCACCTATTTTCAGGAGGGACAAGAACTCGTGAGACAATGGAGTGCTTAAACGGCCCACTCTGTTGTCTCATTCCACCTTGAGATAAATATAACCTTACTTTTTTGTGATCGAATCTAAAATAATCATCCTTATTTAATAAAAATTTCACAACGACATCCTCGCAGAGAATGAGTATAATAAATAAAATATATTGAAATTTATAAAAATCCCATCATTTTACATATATAAAATAAGGTTATAAAATTTTAGCCATTAGATAGCGCGTAACTTCAATTCATTTTACAATAAAACAAAACAAATGAAAAACTTTCCATGTTATATTATGGTAATACTTTTAATAATTTATGAACTTGTTTTTAGTTATTGTGTATTGATTTGGTAAAAAAATTTTTATCCATAATAATCATACTCTAACCTTCTTAAAATTACGATATATCTTGCATATCTCTTCCTCTTGATATACTTATCTGAAAATCTTCTACTCCTTTAAATAATTTCGGAGACCGCGTCACCATGACCGACAATAACCCACGCCCCGTTGTTGCTGTTGGTGATTACCAGATTAATTTTGCCACATTACGACTAGACTCTAATGGCTTTGGCACTCTCTCCAACCAACATTATAACGTCCAAGCCACCTTTACCACACATACATCTACAGGCCCTTCAGACCTAAAAGTCCAAGACTTCACCTTTACAGACACCAAAGGGAATGTTATTAAAGGAAGCTACGATTATTCTTGGGGCAACAAAGCTATCAACGGTTTTATCATTGGTGATGGCTCTGGCGGTTATTACGTTATCACCTCTGCTATACTTGGCAGTTCATCCTCTACAATCTCGGGTGATCAACCAATCAACCCCAGTATGACCCAATATAACTACCCCTACCCTTTCGGTAACATCCCGGGAGATTGGGCAACTGCTAACTTCTTTTTCCTTAATCTAAATGGCACAGTGTACATGCTCCGGCAGGATAATAGTGGCACTGCGACTGACGGTCAGATTGCCAACCCTAGTACCCATGCTGACAACCAATTTACGTTTGATACATGCTTTCTAGCTGGTAGCCTCATCGAAACACCAGACGGGTATAAAAAAATAGAAACCCTAAAAGCAGGCGATATCGTCCTAACTTACGACCCTCAGAATAACCGTAAATCCCCACAACCCATCCAATGGGTCGGACAAAGCACCGCAAAAATTACCCCTAACACACAGCTCGAAATGGCCGGATACCCCGTCAAAATCTCCAAAAACGCTATCTCAGAGGGCGTCCCACATCGAGACCTCCTCATCACACCAGAGCATTGCATCTTCATCAATGGTAATTTCATCCCCGTCCGTATGCTCGTAAATGGACAATCAATCTTCTTCGACACAGCCACAGACAAAAAAGAATACCCCATCTACCATATCGAAATGCAAAAACACTCCATCATTTGTGCAAATGGCCTCCTCTCAGAAAGCTATCTCGATACAGGAAATAGACATACCTTCACTAACTTAAACGACCCTACCGACGTCATATCACTGCACAATACAAAACAACTCTCTTGGGAAAAGGATGCCGCTGCTCCTCTCTGTACAGACCAAAATATCGTCGAGCCTTTGCATCACGAAATCCTAACACGCGCACAAAAACTCAAAATGCCCGTCCAACACCCCTATAAGGAAGAACAACTAACAGACGACCCCGCCTTCACCATCATGACAGATGATGGAACTACCCTGCACCAACAACGCGTCGTCAATGGATACGCTATCTTCTCCGTGCCAAGCCATGTTACCCAGGTCACGCTGCTCTCAAATGTAAGCCGCCCTTGTGACGTCAAAGGTCCTTTCGTCGATGATAGACGGCAATTAGGGGTCCTCATCGGCCATATCACTTACTTCCACAGTGGACAATCTCACGACATCTCCACCCATCTGACGACCCCAGACCTCCAAGGATGGAACACGCTAGAAGAAAATACTGGCCTCCGCTGGACCAAAGGCGCTGCAAAACTCCCGCTCCCCGTCCAAAACCATAGCAATGAAGCAGGATTGCTCGCTATCCAAGTCGTAACAGGGGGGCCATATGCCGCTCCCAAACCATTCCTCTTCAGCCAAAAAGTCGCTTAAAATCAAATATGGCGGCCCGGTAATGGGGCCGCCTTCTATTTTTATTGTCCAATTGTTTTCACAGAGCTAGGCAAGCCTAACTCTTGACGATCACTTAGAGTTGGCGTCCAGTCCTCAACACGCGTATTGAGCGACCCCTCCCCATGGAACTCCCTTAACCGTTTTTGGGAATGTTTGCTGATATGCTTATGGAGGTGCGGATGCTTCCTCCGCGCTAAGCGACTAATATCCACCTCTACTTGCCGTGTCGTGACATCACTCTCAGGCGAAAGTGCAAGAGCACTCCACACAAAAGCAGGCGGAACAACATTATATTGTGAACGCCCGCCCGATTGAGCGGCAGCGTCATCATGGATAGAAAATTGCGGGCGAATGACAAGGAGCCAATTCCCCTCCGGCAAATTATTAAACACAAGCCGGCACCCCGACCCTAAACTTACACGGCGTACTAGTGGCTCTGCCTGATGTCCTAGCTTTTCTTTAAAGCCCACTTGCGCCAAATCAACACGCAAATAATTCCGATAAAATTTTGTATCAGGCAACAACATCACATCTTTTTCAGCCACGTTACACTGTAATGCTTGGTGCAAACCATCATTACCAACAACCTGAACGGCCAATGTTTTATTGCCAGGATTCTTTGCCCATGCCACTTGGTCTGGCTTAAAATTTGTATTGTAGCCATCACAGCCACTTACTAACAACGTTAACCCCATAAGGGCACAAAGAGTATATTTATAATGTTTCATTCTACTTACACCTTCTCCACTATCGTAAAGTCGCTAAACGCCTCTTGTCTTTACCTTGTAAAAACAGTTTACTCTTTACCTCATATACGTCAGAGATAGCCAATAAAGCAACATAGGGCCTATCATGCAGACCATTTCTTCTTCTCGTCCCCATGCTTCTTCCTCTTTCCGCCAGAACAAGAACTCCGTAAAAAAGATTATATCGTTATACGGGCTCATGCTGCTCGCAGCCTGCGCTAACTCACCCAAAAAACCTGCCCTTACTCCTATGAGCCAGTATGCAGACGGCCATACCGGCCCTTTAGGGTATGACGACCACGTCCCCGCCTTTGCGAGCGAAAATTTCGCTCCCTTTAACCGCCAAGATGTCGCTGCGATCGCCCTGCGCGAATGGCGGATGTTCGGCAGTCCCGTAGCCGATGCAGACCCCCATGACCGGCCAGAACCAAGCAGCCCCGCCCTCAAGCCTGAACGCCTCCCCGGCCTATGGCAGCGCATTGGAGAATATTGGTGGATAGGCCAACCCCCTGAGGAAACAGAGAGCCGTTGGACAGGCCGCACAGACGGTGATGGCCGCCTCTTCCCCGCCGCTAAAGATGGTAATTATGCGTGGTCTGCGGCCTTTATTTCGTACGTTATGCGCGTAGGGGGGGCGAATATTCGCTTCCCATATTCGCCTAACCACGCCACCTATATCAATGTCGCTGCCTCTGGCAATAATCCGGGCATCACAGCGCAAAATCCCGCCTCTTACGCCCCACAACGCGGGGATATACTCTGCGTAGGGCGGGGACGGAGCAGTAGCATCACCTTCTCTATGCTGCCCACCCCTTACGGCTTCCCCGCCCATTGCGGCATTGTTGTTGCCACGGGCCAAAATGCCGAGCCTTTCGGGCGGGAAATCAGCATCATTGGTGGGAATGTGGATGATGCTGTCGCCCTCACCCATGTCCCAACCGATGCAAGCGGTCATGTCAGCAGCCCAGAGGGCCAAAGCTATGATAGCCGCTACCCGTGGTGCGTCATCCTTACCCCCCGCTATGAGGCCGAGACAGACCCTAATAGCGGGCAATAAGGCAAAGGAGGCCTATTTTACAGGGAGGCCACAGGCCTTCCACCCCGTGCCGGGGCCGTGCTTATCCTCAAAACCATCAGCGACATTAGTGAGCGTTTGGTACCCAGCCTGCGCAGCTAATGTCGCCGCCTTTTGCGAGCGCACACCAGAGCGACAAATGAAGAAAAGCGGCGTGGCCTTATCCGGCACCGCTTGCTCTAAGGCATGAATAAACTCAGCCTCGCTCCCCGCTCCCCATGTTAAAGCGACAAGCTTCCTGCCTATGCTACCAAGCTCTGGCATGCCCACCTGTGCCCATTCCTCTGGCGTACGGACATCAACCAATACGGCTTGCGCCTCATTTTGCAAGCTGGACCATACCTCTTTTGCAGTGCTTTGTTTCATCCTACTTCCTTCTGTTGAATCTAAAATTCACGATTATATATGGGTTATAATACCCTTCCACGCTATTTAACGTGGTTCATAATGATGATACCCTATTTCACACGTTAAAAGCGATTCATTCCGTCGATCAGAAACAACCGGATTCTCTCATGCCTCTCACGTCACCTTGCCCCTCTTTGATTCAGGCCATCGGCAATACGCCACTCATTCGCCTCCGCCATGCCTCGGAGAGTACGGGCTGTAACATCTACGGCAAAGCAGAGTTCATGAATCCTGGTGGCTCGGTAAAGGACAGAGCCGCTCTCTCCATCATTCAGGATGGTTTTGCCCGTGGCGTGCTGCAAAAAGGCGGTACGATTGTCGAAGGTACGGCAGGTAATACAGGCATCGGCATCACACTCGTTGCCCATGCACTCGGCTGCAAAGCTGTTATTGTGGTGCCAGAAACCCAAAGCCGGGAAAAGCTAGACTTCCTACGGATGATCGGGGCAGACCTCCGCCTCGTCCCCGCTAAACCTTATCGCGACCCCGGCAATTATGTGCATGTCTCCCGCCGTTTAGCCGAAGAAACAGGGGCCTTCTGGGCGAATCAATTTGATAATACCGCCAACCGTGAGGCCCATCGCACCACCACCGCACCAGAGATTTGGTCCCAATTACAGGGTAAAGTCGATGCATTTACCTGCTCCTGCGGCTCTGGTGGAACATTAGCCGGTATGGCCTTCGGCCTGCGCGAACTCGCCCAACGTGATGGTGCAAAAACCCCCGACATCGTCCTTGCCGACCCAGAAGGCTCCGGCCTTTATGGGTGGGTCACGGCAAATGACCTCAGCATAAGCGGGGGCTCCATTACCGAAGGGATTGGCCAATCCCGCGTTACAGCAAACCTAGAAGGTTGCGCCCCTGATCATGCTGAGCGCATCCCCGATGCGGAAGCTTTGGAACAAATCTATCATCTCACAATGGAGGAAGGACTCTCCGTTGGGGGGTCATCAGGCATTAATATTGCTGCGGCTATCCGCATAGCCCGCCGGTTAGGGCCGGGGCATAACATCGTCACTATCCTCAGCGATGGCGGGGCGCGTTATCAATCCAAGCTTTTCAACCCGGATTTCCTCCGCAGTAAGAACCTCCCTACCCCACCTTGGATGTCATAACTTTGGATGTCATAAACCGCTTCACGCTCCGCCCTCACCGGCGGAGCAAACGCGCGGCAAAGAAGCCATCCATGCCCCCTTCTGCAACATTCATCCCCGGATGAGTGCGGAAATACCCTTCCTCCGTCCGTGCGCGCGGTAGGGCAGCCAGCTCCTCCTCCGTAAAGGGAGATAACTCCCACCGCCCATCTTCTAGCGCATGGGCAATGCGCTGGGGGCCTTCTTCATCCTGTAATGAACAAACAGCGTAAAGCAACATCCCACCGGGCTTGAGCATCTCATAGGCCGCATCAATAAATCGGTCTTGCCCAGCAGCCAGCGTGGCGATATCGCGTGGCCGTTTAATCCACAACACATCAGGATGCCGCCGCAACGTCCCCGTGGCCGAGCAAGGCGCATCCAACAACACAGCATCCAAGGGGGCTGATGGACGCCAGCGCAGCGCATCCCCCACAACAATCTCCGCTTTTAAACGCAGACGGGCCAGATTTTCGCGCAGCCGCTGAGCGCGTGGTTTTTCACGCTCTACAGCCACCACATCAGCCCCTGCACAAAGGAGCTGCGCTGTCTTGCCCCCCGGAGCTGCGCATAAATCCGCCACGCGCTTGCCGCTCATATCGCCCATCAACCGCACCGGCATAGCCGCCGCCATATCTTGCGCCCAAAACTGCCCTTCCTCAAAACCAGGTAAGGCAGAGAGTTTCGTCCCCGCAGGGTAACGCACGCTCCCTGTTGGTAAGGTCTTACCCCCTTCTGGGGCCTCACAACCGGGTTTGAGCGTCACATCAAGAGGGGCTTCTTGGTAAAAACCTTGCGTAATAGACCGCGCGCGCCGCCCCCATGCGCTCCATAACCACGGCGGCACATCCAACCGCGCATCATCCAGCCCTTCCTTTAGCGTATCCGCTTCCCGCGCCACACGGCGCAACACAGCATTTGCAAGCCCTGCAAAAGGTGACAGCCCTCGCCGATGCAGCAAATCCACAATCGTGCCGACTGCCGCATGGGGCGGCGTTTGGAGCGGCAAAAGCTGTGCCACACCTAGTAATAATGCACAGCGTACAGGCTCCGGCGGTTGACGCCGCAAAAGCGGTTGGAGCAGCTCCGTCATACTGCCCAAATGCCGCAAAGTCGCTGCGGCAAGCCGGTGCGCTGCGGCCCTATCGCGCCCTTCACATGGACTACGCTCTAAGGTCGTCTCCAGCATCCGGCGATGCTCCACCACACCGCAGACAATATCGAAGGCTAAATCCCGCACCGGGTCTTCATGGCGCGATATAGAGGCAGGACGTACCGTTTTACGGCGGCCTCGCCCCCCTTTAGGGCGTGCAGAGGCAGGACGAGGAGAAGAAGCATGTGTCATGCGCCCGTTTTCGGGAGTTACATATAGAAAAGTCAAGAGGGTTTTTATAGCGACCTCAAGAAGCTCTTGACCCCTCCCCATAAAGAGAGTGCAATCCCCCCATGACGCAGAATCACTCCATCGCCCAAGCCCTCACCGAGATTCGCAACCAGATGGCCACGGCCTGCCATAACGCGCATAGGCAAGCTGATGAGGTTCAGCTTGTTGCTGTCAGCAAGTTCCATCCCCAAGAGGCCGTGCGGGAAGCTCTCAAAGCAGGGCAACGCATTTTTGGTGAGAATCGCGTCCAAGAAGCAGCCGCAAAGTTCCCCGCTTTACGAGAGGAATGGCCGGAGCTTAAGCTCCATCTCATCGGCAGCTTACAAACAAATAAAGCCGTTGAAGCCTGCGCTCTCGCCGATGTGATTGAAAGCCTAGATCGCCCCTCCCTCAGCACCGCGCTGGAAAAAGCGGCCCAAAAAACGGGTCGCCTACCGGAGCTTTTTGTTCAGGTCAATATTGGCGATGAGCCACAAAAATCCGGCATTAGCCCCTTAGAGGCTGACCGATTTATCGAAGATGCTCTCTCACGTTTTGGAAGCCACGTTAAAGGGTTGATGGCCATCCCGCCTCTCCATGCGGACCCACGGCCTTTCTTCCAAAAGCTTGCTCGCCTCAATCGCCGCCATGGCCTACCAGCACTCTCTATGGGAATGTCGGCTGATTTTGACGTCGCCATTGCTGAAGGGGCTACAATCATCCGTGTTGGCACCGCCATTTTTGGAGACCGTCCCGCCAGCCCATAACGACATAAAAGAGAGTTTTTTGCCCTTTCCGTCTTGCATTTTACATAAAAAAACTGTCATGAAGCCAGAATCATAGTCAGTGCCCCTATGTGACGGGGCGTTACTGCCTGTCTTCCTGCGGGGGATGGGTGTCTATCAGTCAAACAGGATGATTTCTCCATGTCTGAACAAGATGGCATATCCCTCAAGGATTCATCAGCCGATGCACGCTATCCCGATTCCACGGGCCAGCCTACGTCCATCCCTCCCCAAGCCGAGGGGGGGCATGTGCGCCCCAAAGGGCTCGGGGCTATGCTCGCAGCGTTGGGCGTGGTGTATGGTGATATCGGGACCAGCCCGCTCTATGCTCTGCAATCCTCTATCCGCACCGTGGGGACAGAAACTCATCCCGCCCAAACATGGGAGGTTATCGGCCTTACCAGCCTGACCTTCTGGGCCTTAATGCTCATTGTAACTATCAAATACGTTATGCTCGTTATGCGGGCCGACCATAATAAAGAGGGTGGTATTATTGCCCTCATGGCCTTGGCACAACGCGTTTGCAAATCCACCTATTTTCGCTGGGTGTTTGGTTTAATTGGGATTGCTGGGGCCTGCCTCTTTTTTGGTGATGGCATTATTACACCCGCTATCTCCGTTCTCTCCGCTGTGGAAGGGGTGGAAGTCTCCGTCCCCGACGCGTCGCCCTTCATCATCCCTGCCGCGATTATGGTGCTATTGGGCTTATTTGCAGCCCAAGCCCTCGGTACTGGCAAAATTGGGCGTGCCTTTGGCCCGATTATGTTGGTTTGGTTTGTCACCATCGCCCTCTTAGGCGCGCGCGCCATTACGCTGCATCCAGGGATTATGCTCGCTCTCTCCCCCCTAGAGGCTATCCGCTTCATCGTCACCCACGGGAAGCTTTCCTTCGTTGCGCTCGGCTCTGTTGTACTATCCGTTACGGGGGCAGAAGCCCTTTATGCGGATATGGGGCATTTTGGTCGCTCTCCTATTCGTTATGTCTGGATATTCCTCGTGCTGCCCGCTTTGACGCTCAACTACTTTGGGCAAGCGGCCATGATTATCCATAACCCCACGACCTTGGCGAACCCCTTCTACTACCTCGCCCCACATTGGATGCAAATCCCAATGCTGCTGCTGGCTACATGCGCTACCATTATTGCTAGCCAGGCTGGTATTTCGGGTAGCTTCTCACTCTGCCGGCAACTCATTCAACTAGGGTACTTACCTCGTACACGCATTATTCACACCAACCCGCATGAGGAAGCGCAAATCTACTTGCCCTCCTTCAACTGGATGTTGGCTTTTGGTTCTGTTGTACTGGTACTCGCCTTCCGCTCTTCTGCGGCTCTGGCTTCAGCTTACGGCATTGCCGTGACGGGGACCTTCCTCTGCACCTGCGTGCTCTCTATGGTCGTGTTCCACCGCGTTTTCCAATGGAAGAGCTACGCTGTAGGGGTTGTATTCGGCTTCTTCTTCCTCCTTGATGGCGTGTTCTTCTCCGCCAATGTGATGAAGATTCCAGAGGGCGGATGGGTACCGCTCAGCATCGCAGCGGGAAGCACACTCATCATGACCACATGGCAGCGGGGCCGTCAGCTCATCCGTAATACAAAGAAACGCGACGCCGTGCCGATGGGCTCCTTCATCACACGCCTTACCCAATCCCGTACCATCCGCGTGCCCGGTCTTGCAGTCTTTCTGACCTCCGACCCGGAGATGGTCCCCGATGCCCTCCTTTATAACCTGCGCCATAACAAGGTTCTTCATCAAACGGTCTTGTTTGTAACGGTCCAAACACTTGACCAACCAGAGGTTGAAGCTGCCGAGCGCATGACCGTTAAGGAGCTCTCACCGGGCATCCGCCGTGTTATCCTGCGTTATGGGTTTATGGAGATGCCCAACCTCCCCGTTACCCTCGCCCAGATGACTGAAATGGACTTCGACCCCATTCAGGCCTCTTACTTCACCTCTCATGACCTCGTCTTCCGCTCCAAAGTGCCGAAGATGTCGCTCTGGCGGATGTGGATTTTCCTTTATCTGCTCAATAACGCGACCTCTATTTCGGAGTTCTTCCGTATTCCACCAGAGCGCGTTATGGAGTTCGGGGTGCGGGTCGCGATTTAAGCGTGACCTCACCCTTACCCCTCGCCCTTTATATTCATTGGCCTTTTTGCCTCTCTAAATGCCCGTATTGTGACTTCAACTCCCATGTACGGGAGACCATCCCGCAGGAGCGTTTTACACAAGCCCTGCGGGATGAATTACGCTATGAGGCTGCTCTTTTAACGCAGGATACTCCCCGCCATCTTGTCTCCATCTTCTTCGGCGGGGGAACGCCCTCCCTTATGCAGCCAGAAGCTGTTCATCAACTTATTGAGGATGCGCGCCAGCTTTTCCCTAGCGTGAATGACCTAGAGGTCACGCTAGAGGCTAATCCCACCAGTGTGGAGGCTGATAAGTTCCGTGCTTTTGCCCAAGCCGGGGTTAATCGCCTCTCCCTCGGCGTGCAGAGCCTACATGATGCAGACCTCGCCACGCTTGGCCGCCAACATTCCGCACAGCAAGCACTTACCGCGCTAGAGCTTGGACGTCGCTTATTCCCGCGCCTCTCTTTCGACCTCATCTATGCCCGCCCCGGCCAAACAGAAGCACACTGGCAAGCAGAGCTCCGTACAGCCCTCGCCCTCGCCGCGGACCATCTCTCCCTGTATCAACTCACCATCGAGCCCGGCACGGTGTTTGAGGCCCGTCATCGGCGCGGTGCCCTTACCCTCCCAGAAGATGACCTCGCCGCCCGCCTCTATGAAATGACGCGTCATGAAGCCGCCACCTATGGCTTACGCGATTATGAAATCTCCAACTACGCTATCCCCGGTGCCGAGAGCCGCCATAACCTTACCTATTGGCATTATGATGATTATCTCGGTATTGGCCCCGGTGCCCATAGCCGCCTTACCCGCCAAGGCCAGCTCTACGCAACACGCCGCCATCGCGCCCCAGAGCCATGGGCGGAGCGTGTTGCCCATTATGGCCATGGCACACGCACACAAGAAGCCCTCACCCCGGAGATGAAAGCACGAGAGGCTCTCCTCATGGGCTTACGCCTCCGCGAGGGTATTAACAAAGCCCATTTCGCCCAGCGTACGGGCCTCCCCCTCCAAGACTGTCTCGAGCCTGTAATTCTACAAGCCTGCTTGGAGGAAGACTATCTACAGCAGGATGAACATACACTCCGCGCTACAGAATCAGGCCGTCTCCTGCTAGAGGCCATGCTCAGCCAACTCGTCCTCTAAAACAGGGCTTCACACACACGCAGCACAGCTTTATCTTTAAAGCTATGCCCAACCAAGCTTCAACGCCGCTCCATCTCATCAAATTGATTGTCGGCTGCACATCACCGGAGATGCTGCAAGACTGGGTCGCTATAGAGCGTCATAACGGCATTGCTTATGTCCGCACCCGCACTATGCCCAAACGCGCAGAGGAGATTCTCCAAACGAGAGGGTCGATTTATCGCGTCATAAACGGCCTCATTATGTGCCGACAACCCATTATTGGCTTTGATACCTACACGCGCGATGATGGTCACCAAGGCACGCTCATCCTCGTCTCTGATGAGGTCATCCCCACCCAACCACGCCCGATGCGCCCCTTCCAAGGCTGGCGTTACTTCAAAGCAGAGGACGCCCCGCCTGACCTCAATCACACTGCAACAGGCGTAGCAGATGACGGGGTCAGCTCCCTCCCCATCGCCTTACGCAACCGCCTCTCGGAGCTGGGATTACTTTAATGCCGCTACTGTCTCACAACAGGCCATAACGGCGCGTAATTGGTCCTCCAACTGCGCACTCTTGGCCGGGAAGACGCCCTCAAAAGCCGCTGTCCCCACAGTAAACCCCGCTGCTCCAGCACGTCGTACCACCTCAATTTGCTCTGGCGTGCTGATGGACCCTGCAACAATCACTGGTTTTTCCACCGCAGCACAACTCGCCCGGATGACCTCTGGCACATCCCCATCATTGCGATAAGCAAGCAGGTCCAGCCCTGCCACAGCGGGATGAGCCGCCCATTCAGCCGCATTACGGGCAATCTCCTCCGGTGTGCCTTTCAACACGCTAGGATGCCCCACCACATGCCCCGCAAAGGGATAATAAGCGACATTATGCCCCTCTAGCAGGGGCAGAACATCAGGCACATGCGTCCCGCCCATCAGACAATCCACCCCTAAAGCTAACCCCGCCTTCACCGAGTCCAATTCGCGCTGACGATCAGGGGAGACAACCTCCAAATACACACGCGCCCCAGCAGAGCGAATAACCTCTGCCAAACGCTGCAAGGCGGGGATAGGTAGACCAATATCTTTAAAGCCGATGTCTTTTATCCCCAAACGCAATGCCGTCTCCACCACAGTGAGAGCATGCTCTACCGTGCGGTCATCCTTTGTGAGCATGAAAATAAACCGAAAACTCTCCATCACACACACCCTCCATAAAGCTGGACATCCAAGCGTCGCGCTTTCATGATTATCTCATCCCCTTACCACTATGCCAAGGATACCCCCATGACGGACGCCCCAGGCACCCCCCCTCATCATGAAATTGAGACCGCTTTTGAAGAGGATGGTCACACTATCACCGGTGAAAATCCCTTTCTTCTCTTTCAGGATTGGATGAGCTTAGCCGAGGCAAAAGAACCTAACGACCCCAACGCCATGGCCCTCGCCACGGTTGACGCCACCGGCCTGCCCGATGCGCGTATGGTATTGCTCAAAGGCTTTGATGATGAAGGCTTCGTCTTTTACACCAATAGCGAATCCGCTAAAGGGCGCGAGTTGGACCATAATATGCAGGCTGCTCTGCTCTTCCACTGGAAGTCCCTGCGGCGGCAAGTACGCATCCGCGGGACGGTCTCACTCTTACCAGCAGCAGAGGCGGATGCCTATTTCCAATCCCGCCCGCGTGCAAGCCGCATTGGCGCATGGGCTAGCCAGCAATCCCGCCCTATTGAGAGCCGTAAAGCCCTCTGGCAGGTGGTGACAAAAGAGGCCGCCCGTTTCGCTATTGGGAGCATCCCCCGCCCCCCTTATTGGAATGGCTATCGCGTCCGCCCCTCCACTATTGAGTTCTGGATGGACAAACCCTTCCGCTTACATGACCGCGTTCTCTTTACCCGCAGCCCAGATGGGAAAGACTGGACAACCCAACGCCTCTTCCCCTAAGAGACGGCCTCACAAGATATGGCGGGCTCTTATCGGCCCGTCATAATCCGCTCGACCAGCTCCTTCACTGTCGGGATATGCCCATTGGCATAAAATGGGTCTGTCGCAAAACGCCACGCATTCGTCCCACCAAAAACGAGATTATGGTCCACAATCTGCCTTTGTTCTGCCAAAGGCACATCCTGAAGGTGGGAAATCTCCTGCAAGGTCTTTTGAATACAGAAAGAACGCGGATCCGCCCGCTGCCCCGTATTAAAGGCGGGGCCTTTCTGGCTCCAATTTGAGAAGCGACATTGCGAGAGGCACCCCATACAGGCCGCCTGGTCAGCCAAAACCTGCCGCGCTGTCTCTAATGTCTCAAACACCACCGTGTCATCGGGTGTACGCATCGGCTGGGTATAGCCAGCCTCTTTCCACCGTGCGATGCGCTCTACATCCTCAGCTTGGACAAAGACCTCACGTCCCCGCCCACCTAAACAAACAGGTGTATCAAACACGCCTTCTGCTGCACTCTTAAATGCCACCTGACGCTCAGACCGCTCCCGCAAACCACGAAGGAAACTATTCGTCACCGCGGAGGAATAAAAACCCGTTGGCGAGAAGCGATTTAGATAGACATCCCCTTCCTTTAGGGTAAGGAGCAGCTGCTTCCATGCCTCTGGGATGGGGCTCTCTTTTGTTAAAAGAGGGCGCGTCCCAAACTGGAAGGCGATCAAGCCAATCTCTGGGTTATCAAGCCAATCATTCCACTCCTCCAGATGCCACACACCACCTGCCATGATAATGGGCACATGCTGTAGGCCAAAGCCATTCAAGACCTTCCGTAGAGCAACCACACGATGATAAGGTTCCTCCGGGGCGAGAGGGTTCTCAGTATTGGAGAGGCCATTATGCCCCCCAGCCCGCCACGGGTCCTCATACACGACCCCACCGAGCAGCTCCGCTGAACGGACGTAAGAGCGTTTCCAAAGCGCACTAAATGCCCGGCCGGAAGATACAATCGGGTAATAAGGCACCCCAAAACGCGCAGCAATCTCCGAGAGGCGATAGGGCATCCCCGCACCGCATGTCAGGCCATGAATCAGCCCCGGTGCCCCTTCCAAAATCCCCGTAATAACCTCTTCTGCCGCGCCCATTTCCCACAAGAAGTTGGCATGGATACGACCACGGCCGCCGGAAATATCGTGCGCTATCTTTGCTTGGGCAATCCCACCCTCAATAGCATAGCGTACCAACTCGCCCTGCCGTTCGCGGCGCGTCTTGCCATGATAAAGCTGTGGAATGGGACGGCCTTGCTCATCGTAACTATCAGCATTAACGGCGGAAATCGTCCCGACTCCCCCCGCCGCAGCCCAGTGCCCGGCAGAGACGCCATTGGAGACAGAAACACCTTTACCCCCTTCAATTAGGGGTAAAACTTCCTGACCACCAAAACGGACGGCATTGATCGACTTCATAGAGGTCAGACGTCCCCACTACTCAACCACAAACAACCCTACGGAGAGGGACATCATGTCCCCCTCCACACACAACTTACTCCGCATCACGGCGTGGACGACCCGGCTTAGCACCGACAGTCTCGGTAATATCCTCACCAGTCTCTTGGTCCACAACACGCATGGAAAGCTTCACCTTACCACGATCATCAAAGCCAATCACCTTGACCTTAACAACATCACCTTGTTTGACAACATCTGTCGTCCGCCCCACACGGCCCTCGGCCAGCTCAGAGATATGAACTAGACCATCTTTAGGGCCAAGGAAATTAACAAACGCTCCAAAATCAGCCGTTTTAACGACCTTACCATCATAAATCCGGCCAATTTCCGGCTCTGCTACGATGCCTTCAATCCGACTAATGGCTTTTTGCGCCTGTTCATCATTGGCAGCGGCGATCTTAATGACGCCATCATCCCCGATATCGACCTTCGCACCGGAATATTCAACAATCTCGCGAATAACTTTTCCACCCGAGCCGATTACATCGCGAATCTTCGCCACAGGCACCGTCATCGTGGTAATTTTCGGCGCATTACCGGCAACATCTGTCCGGCCTTCAGCCAGAGCCTTGCTCATCTCACCGAGGATATGCAACCGCCCTTCCCGCGCCTGCTCCAAAGCAACCTTCATAATCTCTGGCGTGATGGAGGTAATCTTGATGTCCATCTGCAAGGCTGTCACACCCTCAGATGTCCCTGCCACCTTGAAGTCCATATCCCCAAGATGATCCTCATCACCCAAAATGTCCGTCAGCACAGCATGACCGCGCTCTTCTTTAATCAGACCCATCGCAATCCCTGCCACAGGACGTGGCATCGGCACACCCGCATCCATCAGGGAGAGAGAGGTCCCGCACACAGTCGCCATAGAGGAAGAGCCGTTACTCTCTGTAATCTCAGAGACAACACGCAATGTGTAAGGGAACTCCTCCTTAGAAGGAAGAAGCGGATTAATCGCACGCCATGCCAACTTACCATGGCCAATCTCGCGCCGCCCCGGTGAACCCATACGACCACATTCCCCAACGGAGAAAGGCGGGAAGTTGTAATGCAGCATAAAGCGGGAGCGATATTCCCCCTCCAACGCATCAATCACCTGCTCATCCTGGCCTGTGCCCAAGGTCGCCACAACAAGAGCCTGCGTCTCCCCACGGGTAAAGAGAGCCGACCCATGAGAGCGCGGCAGCACACCAACTTCCGCCATGATAGGACGCACTGTCTTTGTATCGCGACCATCAATACGGATGCCGGTCTTTAAGATGGCACCACGCACCACCTGCGCTTCCAAATCCTTAATCATCGGCTTGGCAAGCTCAGGGTCAAAACCCTCTTCCTCCAGCGTCGCAACAATCTTCTCACGCGCAGCAGCGACCTTTTCCATCCGCGCTTGCTTGCTGCGCTCCTTATAGGCTTCGGCAATCAGCTTATTACCCACCTTATCAACACGCTTGCGCAGAGCCACTTCCTCTTTGGAAATCTCCGGCAAATCCCACGGTGCGCGTGCCGCATGCTCGGCAAGGTCAATAATCGCATCAATCACAGGTTGGAAGGCCGTATGGCCCAGCATGACGGCCTCAAGCATCTCCTCCTCGGAGAGCTCTTGCGCCTCAGACTCAACCATCAACACGCCTTCAGCCGTCCCTGCTACAACGAGGTCCAAACTGCTATCAGTCACCTCGCTCAGGGTCGGATTGACAACAAATTTGCCATCAAGACGACCAATGCGCGCCGCCCCAACCGGACCAAAGAAGGGAATACCCGACAATGTCAACGCCGCAGAACAACCGATGAGCGAGACCAGAGCCGGATCATTCTCCATATCATGGCTTAAAACAGTCGCCACGACCTGTACTTCGTTACGGAAATTATCTGGGAAAAGCGGACGAATCGGACGGTCAATTAAACGAGACGCCAGCACCTCATGCTCAGAAGGACGGCCTTCCCGCTTGAAGAACCCACCCGGAATCTTCCCCGCGGCGTAAGCTTTCTCCTGATAATTCACTGTCAGAGGGAAGAAATCCTGCCCCGGCTTTACCGTCTTGGCCCCTACAGCAGTACATAACACGACTGTATCACCATACGTGACCACAACCGCACCATCGGCCTGACGGGCAATCTTCCCCGTCTCGAACACAAGCGGACGGCCCGCCCATTCAATTTCTTTACGAAAATAATTATCAAACATTCTGTCTTCCTCCGGAAGCAATTATAACAGCGCCCCTGCTAGCCCCAGTCTCGAACAGCGTTTCGGACGGCATGGCGAGGATGATACATCAGCGTATCATGACACCATGTGGCCTGAAACGCCGAGAAAAAGCGTTCCCTGGCGGCTATAGCACAAGACCAAACCCGGAGAGGCACTACCACCTCCCCGGGCTATGGATAAACCTTTAGCGACGCAATCCAAGACGCTCAATCAACGTCTTATAACGCTCTTCGCTCTTACGCTTTAGATAATCCAACAGCGCGCGACGGCGCCCAACAAGCATCAACAACCCACGGCGGGAATGGAAGTCCTTTTTATGGGTCTTCATATGCTCGGTAAGATTCACAATCCGCTCTGTCAGCAGGGCAACCTGCACTTCCGGGGAGCCTGTATCATCCTCAGCGCGACGATATTCAGCAATAAGCTGGCTGCGGCGTTCAGCAGTGATCGACATCGTGTTCTCCAAAAAACAAATGGTTTTCCAACATTCTGACTGCCCGTAACCGCCCTTCAGCCGCCCGGCACAGCCCGATAACATGCCCCTCTACCGTAACCCGCCATAATGGAACATCCTCCATATTAGCAGGCACGTCCCCTTCAAGATGAGCCAACGTCACCGCTTGCCCACAAATCAGGGCCTTCCCCTCTGCTTCTGTAACGGCCAACGCCGGGATGTCGACCAGCGCGGTCGCCGCATCCAGCAAAGGAACCGGAAGGGCATATGCCTTGTCTCTAGTTTCGGCCGATTTGTCTAGTGCTAACTGCTCAATCTCATAAGCATGAGAGAGATCAAACGGCCCACACTTCGTCCGCCGTAGGGCCGAGATATGCCCTACCGTGCCACAAGCTAGAGCAATATCCCGTGCTAAAGAGCGCATATAAACACCCTTGCCCGACTGTACCTCAAACACAGCTCTATCCGCATCTGGCCGCTCGATCAGCGTAATCGAATCGATCCGCGCTGGGCGAGGCGGCAAATCTGGTGGGCGACCTGCACGGGCTAGGTCGTAAGCACGTTGCCCCCCCACACGCAGGGCAGAAAACACAGGCGGCACCTGCATCACATCCCCACATAATGCAGGAAGAACAGCCCGTATCTCCTCATCAGATGGCCGTTTATCAGAGCGCGCAAGGACCTCGCCCTCACGGTCATCCGTTGTACGACTTTCCCCAAAAGATAACGTAAAGCGATACCGCTTTGTCGCATCCATAATATAAGGAATCGTGCTCGTAGCCTTACCAAAAGCAATAGGCAAAACGCCAGAAGCCAACGGGTCCAGCGTCCCCCCATGCCCGGCCTTGCGCCCATCAAAAAGGCGTAACACCCGGCTTACCATCGCTGTAGAGCTCGGCCCTAATGGCTTATCAAGAATCAACCAGCCATGTATATCGCGCCCTGTCTTACGCGCCATAACGCGCCTTATTCTGCATCATCAGAATTAGACGAATCACGGCTCCCAGCCTTTAAATCACGCTGAACCTCTGGAGAGCGCAGAATCGTTTCCACCTCCATAGCATGCTCTAACGATATATCAGGCTGAAAATGCAATTCCGGCACAGTCCGCAACCGCAAAGCAGTGGCAAGACGCTTACGCAAAAAGGGCGCAACACGCTTTAACGCAGGCAAAACAGCCTCGACATCATCACGCCCCAACCGGGTTACAAACACCGTTGCATGGCGGAAATCCGGCGAGACACGCACTTCCGTTACCGTAATGGTAACGCCGTAAAGCTCCGGGTCCCGGAACTCCGTCCGCGCGAACACCTCCGCCAAGACATGCCGCACCTCCTCCGCAACGCGAAGTTGGCGCGTACTCGGCCCGACAGGATTCTCACCTGCCGGGGTTAACAAATCAAAGGATGGTCGTTTCTTCAAGCGGGAATCTCTTCCATCTCAAAACATTCCACGACATCGCCCTCGCGCAGGTCATTATACCCTGCGAAGGAAAGACCACACTCATAGTTATGTGCCACTTCGCGGACATCATCCTTAAAGCGTTTCAGCTGGCTTAGCTCACCCTCATGGATGACCACATTGTCGCGCAACAGCCGCACGCCACAGCCGCGCTTGACAACACCTTCCGTCACATAACAACCAGCGACCTTACCCACCTTGGTAATATTAAAGACCTGACGAATCTCCGCATAACCAAGGAACTTCTCACGATGTTTCGGCGCGATGCGGCCTTTAACCAGCGTCTCCACATCATCAGCCACCTGATAAATGATGGAGTAATAGCGAATATCCACACCATCACGCTGGGCCAGCTCACGCGCCTGCACTGTGGCACGCACATTGAAGGCGATAATCACAGCATTGGAGGCTTTAGCAAGCTGCACGTCACTCTCAGTGATTTGCCCCACAGTGGCATTCAGCACACGCACAGCCACTTCCTCATGAGACAACTTCTCGACCGTTGCTTGAATCGCCTCAGCAGAGCCTTGCACATCGGCTTTGACGACCAAAGCCACTTCCTTCTGCTCGCCTGCTTGAATCCGCGCCAACATCTGGTCCAGCGTGCCACGCGCTGCCACCTGCATCGCCGCAACTTTCTCTTGCGCCTTGCGCTGGCGGAACGCGCTAATCTCACGCGCCCGATTCTCACTATCGACAACAACAAAAGGCGCCCCGGCATCAGGCACACCGCTCATCCCCAAAATCTCTACAGGGACAGACGGACCAGCCTTTTTAATCTGCTTGCCGTGGTCATCCAACAAGGCACGAACACGGCCCCAATGCGCACCGGCAACCACAATATCCGTCCGGTTGAGCGTCCCCTTCTGCACGAGAACAGTCGCAACAGAGCCACGACCACGGTCCAAACGGCTCTCAATCACGGCACCCTCTGCAATGCGATTCGGGTTCGCCTTCAGGTCCAAAATCTCAGCTTGCAGAAGGATAGCTTCTAAGAGTTTATCCAACCCTTCCCGCTTAAGCGCAGAAACCTCAACCTCCTGCGTATCACCGCTCATACTCTCAACCACAATCTCGTGGTTTAGCAGCTCAGTCCGCACACGGTCTGGATTCGCACCGGGCTTATCAATCTTGTTAATCGCCACAATAATCGGCGCATTAGCAGCTTTGGCATGTTTGATAGCCTCAATCGTCTGCGGCATCACGCCGTCATCCGCGGCTACCACCAACACCACAATATCCGTCACAGAGGCACCACGCGCCCGCATGGAGGTAAAGGCTTCATGGCCCGGCGTGTCGATGAAAGTCACCTTCTGCCCAGAAGGCACCGTTACCTGATACGCCCCGATATGCTGAGTAATCCCCCCAGCCTCACCATGAGCCACATCCGTGGTCCGCAACGCATCCAGCAAGGAGGTCTTCCCATGGTCAACATGGCCCATCACCGTCACAACCGGCGGACGCGGCTTCATGTCCTCTGGTTTATCCTCAATGCCCTCAATGCCAAGCTCAACATCGCTATCAGCCACACGCTTAATGCGATGCCCGAACTCACTCACAACAAGCTCAGCAGTATCACCATCAATGCTCTGGGCCGCAGTGGCCATCACGCCCATCTTCATAAGCGTCTTGATAACTTCACCCTGACGAGCAGCCATACGGTTTGCCAGCTCACCTACGGTAATGGTCTCCGGCACCGTCACATCGCGCACCACACGCACTTGGTCAGAGCGCAAACGCTCCAACTCCGCTTGCCGCCGTTCCCGGTCCCGCTGACGGCGAACAGAAGCTAGAGAGCGTGTCTTACCATCATCACCCTCAATAGCGGCCCGCACATCAATCCGACCAGAGCGACGATCCTGCCCCGCACCACCCCGCCGCGGTGAAGAAGAACGACGCGACTGAGGAGCAGAACGACGCGCACCACCACCACGACGTGATGTTGTACCGCCCTCATCATCTCCCGCAGCTGCCACCGCTGCTGCACGACCACGCAAATGCAGCGTCTCATTCCCACTAGGACGCTCCGAAGATGCCCGAGAGGAAGGCGTGGCTGTATTTACAGGGCGACTCGGCATAATAGCGCGCTCTGCCAATGGACGGAGCCGCTTTGTTGGCTCAGCAAGCTGGACACCACCTGCACTAGAACTCGTCAAAGGCGGGGGTACTTGTTGCTCAGCCTCTTTCCGACGCGCTGCCGCTTCAGCCTTGCGGGCTTTCTCTTCCGCAGCACGCGCCTTTGCTTCTTCCTCTTCCGCTACACGCTTACTTTCGGCTTCGGCCTTCTTCCGTGCCTCTTCCTCCGCTGCGGAGCGGATGCGAATCGTCTCTGCTTCACGACGGGCTTCCTCTTCCGCCTCACGCCGTGCTGCTTCCTCGGCGAGGACACGCTGACGCTTCTCCTGCTCCGAAACAGTTAGCCCGCGCACCCCTGTCGCACTGCGGCTGCCACGCGCCCCGCCTGCATTATTCCGTTTAGGCTTACGCACCTCAACACGGACTTCCTTAGAGCGTCCGTGGCTGAAGCTCTGCCTTACAGAGCCAGCCTCTACAGTCCGCCCGACCTCCTTACGCCCCGCAGGCCGCAAAGAAAGGCGACCAGAGCTTTTGCTCTGCCCTTCTTTAGGCGTTGTCCCCTTTGGAGTTCCACTCTGGTTGCGCTCGTTGCCGTCGCTCATAGTCTCTGCCTGTCCCTTACTGCCCCATATTGAGGCCCAGAGGTGTATATTCAGCCACCCCCGCAAATCTCTTATATTCCGCCTTTAGTCGTTCTGCCAGCGCACCAGGAGCCATCACCGCATAAACGGCACGATCGCGCCCAAATGACGCTGCCAGGATACGCCCTGGCACCCAGACCACCGGGAGATCCCGATGCCCCGAAAGCAGACGAGCCACCTCATCCTGACTCGCACCTGCTGCACAAATAACAACCCCGACTTTGCCAGCAACAATACGTTCCCGGCATTTCTGGAACCCACAAACCGCTTCACCAGCGCGTCGGCCCAGACTGATACCATCCAGGAGACGCTTTGCCAAACCATCCTTGATATATCCTACAAGACCAACAGGGACGTCCAGCTTTTGCCGCGCTGCGCGTGAAAAAACCCTTGGAAGCTGCGCATCCTCTAACACAGCACGGTTTGCACACAACCACATACCACGCCCAGGCAAACGTGCGGCGAGATCTGCCACTATCTGCCCCTCCGGCCCAACGACAAAACGCAACATATGATGCGGCTCATCGTGGGTCCGCGTGATAAGACAACGCCGCTGGGAAGACACTATACGCCCCTTCTTAACCGGACCGTCATCAATACTATCGAGGATGCATTCTTCAAGCGTGACCCGAGTCTCCTTCACGAATGGCTCCTTCTGCAGCCGCATCTGATGAAGAGTTCTCCTCATCATCCTCAAACCAATGCGCACGAGCCGCCATGATAATCTCATTGGCTTCCGCTTCCTCCAGCGGTTCGTCACCGCCAAGAAGCTCAATCAACTCATCAGCGGCAAGATCAGCAAGATCATCCAGTGTTTTGATGCCTTTCTCACCCAGCTCAACAAGCACCTGCAGGGAGAACGCATTCAACGCGACAAGATCATCCGTCACACCAAGCTCGCGACGCCGTTCATCCAACGCGCGCTCCCGGCCGGCGAGATAATCATTCGCACGCGCCATCAGCTCCTCAGCGACCGATTCATCAAAACCTTCAATATCATGAAGCTCCGCGGGATCGGCATAGGCGAGATCCTCAACCGAATGATAACCCTCCGTCACCAGCAAGCCAGCGATCACATCATCAACATCCAGCTCATCAACAAACTGGCTGCTGCGCTTACGGAACTCCTCCTGTCTGCGCTCCGATTCTTCAGCCTCTGTAAGAATGTCGATATCCCATCGGGTCAACTGGCTGGCCAGACGTACATTCTGCCCCCGCCGCCCAATGGCAAGGGAGAGCTGCTCATCAGGAACCACAACCTCAACGCGCCCTGCATCTTCATCCATCACCACTTTGGTCACTTCAGCAGGCGCAAGAGCATTCACAACAAAGGTCGCTGCCTGTGCACTCCAGGGGATGATATCGATCTTCTCGCCCTGCAATTCCGCCACAACAGCTTGCACGCGCGAACCACGCATCCCCACACATGCCCCTACCGGGTCAATCGACTGATCCCGCGATTCGACAGCCATTTTAGCCCGCGAGCCAGGGTCACGCGCTACAGCTTTAATCTCGATAATCCCATCGTAGATCTCAGGGACTTCTTGAGCAAAAAGCTTTGCTAAGAAACCTGGATGCGTCCGGGAAAGAAAGATTTGCGGCCCGCGCGGCTCATCGCGCACATCATAAATATAAGCACGAATCCGATCAGAATTACGGAAGGATTCACGAGGAATCAGCTCATCCCGGCGCAACAGCCCTTCAGCATGGCCACCCAATTCAACCATCAGATTGCCATACTCAGTCTGCTTGACCGTCCCGTTAATCACCTCGCCAACACGGTCTTTAAACTCATCATATTGACGTTTGCGCTCATATTCCCGCACACGCTGAACAATAACCTGCTTAGCCGTCTGCGCAGCGATACGCCCAAAATCGATCGGCGGGAGCGGGTCAACAATAAACTCCCCTACCTGAATTTCTGGCTTAATTTTCTGTGCAATTCGCAATGGAATCTGAGAATCCTCATTCTCAACCGTCTCGACCACTTCCGTCCAACGGCTTAGGCGCACCTCACCGCTTTTACGGTCGATCGTGGCACGAATATCTTTCTCATGCCCATATTTCGCACGGCCAGCCTTTTGGATGGCTTGCTCCATGGCTTCCAACACTTGCTCACGGTCAATATTCTTCTCCCGCGAGACGGCATCAGCAACCAAAAGCAATTCAGGACGGGTAACAGATGTGTCCATTAGATCGGACCTCCAACCAGCATAAGACGGGTCATCAACTCTTCTTCCCCGGCTTTTTGGGTTTCAATTTTGGCGCACGACGGGGTTTACCGCCAAGCTCAGCCTCTTCTTCTTGCGCTATGCCAGCCAGCACAGCACTTGCCTCAATCAACTCATCAGTCAAGACAAGGCGTGCCTTACGCATATCATCCAACGGCAAAGCCACATCTTGTCCATCATCCAACCGGAGCAATCCGACGCCCTCACGCGTGCCAAGAACGATCCCTGCAAAACGCTTCCGGCCCTCTAAAGGAACATCCAGCTCCACTTTTGCCAGATGCCCTGCAAAACGCTCCCAATCCTTCGCACGAGTAAGAGGCCGGTCTATCCCTGCGGAAGAGACCTCCAACATCCACGCACCCGGTATAGGATCATCCACATCCAGCACCGCACCAACTGCATGGCTGATCTGCTCACAATCATCAACGCTGATGAGCGAGCCATCAGCACGATCAGCCATAACCTGCACGGTTGGTGTCTCATGCCCTAGGACAGAAAGCCGCACAAGCTCGTACCCCATATCAGCCAATGTCGGGGCAATGCGGTCGGCAATACGCGCCTCCAACCCACTAAGACGACGAATCCCATGAGAGGACACCCCCTCATGCTCTACGTTTGACTGGCCAGAACCCTCCGGCGTGGTGGAAAAGTGATCCAAAACAAAAAAGGCGGCCCAGCCGGGCCACCCCCCAAAAGAACGGAAAGTGAAAACACCTTCCTGATACGACAGAGCCACAAGTGATGCAAGCTTTTCTCACAAGGTATCATGACAACAAAAACCATCATCCTCATCAACATCTTGTAGTGCAGCCCCAAATAATGCGACATGGTTACATGATGGAGCCACAATCCCCCTCCCCAACACCAGAGCCTAAAAAATCTCCTCTTTGGCGGCCTGCTGCCCTTGCAGCAGCAGTCGCGGGCCTGGGGGGAGCTGTTCTTGCTTTTAATGCTCATCCCCCAGCGCCATCAACGCCCCCGCAGCCGCGTGTGATCCAACAAACAATCCCCATCACGCAAGGGGCACTCGTTCTGTCCATGCTCCCCCCTCATGAAGCTGAAAATGCTCTTGCAAGCAGCACGATCCCTAACAACCAAAAACCTGCTTTACTCGCTGCCCTAAAGGATAACCGCATACGCCTCGCAGCCTTACCTTTGGTTGATGCTAACCAACAAACAGGGCAAAGCCTCACCGTCAGCACCGCAGGCTTTACACAACACGTCATTTTAGGGCCTCGCCCGCGCACTGTACTCCTCCCCATCTCACAACAAGGGGTCATCACCTTGACACGCCAAAGCCCCGCACAAATGGGACCACTCTCCATTGCAACGCTGAATATGTTCCATTCTGTTGTTGTCTTACCGCCTCTTACGCCTCAGGCCCCTGCATTATCCGTACCAGTCATCGTGCAATAGTTAGGCATCTGTTAAAATGACCTGCCTGTCATCATTAAAGGGCTTGACCCCATCCCACGCTGGTAGCGAAAACAACCTATTGTATAGTCTTTACAACAATACCTCTCACACCATCTGTCCGAGATAGCAGCCACCTATGATGAAATCCCTAATCCCCTGGCTATCCCGAATGATGCCGCTCATGATGGCAGCCTTCCTTATTCTCGCTGCCGTCCAACTTGCGCTGATGGTCCATCTCTCCCCAGGCGCTTTGTTACATGACCTCTTAATTGCTATAAACTGGGCACGCCCGGGCTATCTGCCTATCGGAATAATCGGGCTTGCCCTCTCTTTTGCCGGGATGCTCTATTATCTCTCCTCTGAACATCTGGCCCGCCACGGCCTCCGCCATAGAAAGACTTTCCTCATGGATGTTCTCAGCCGTTTGACCAACCGCACAGCCCTTGAAGATATGCTGGCTCGCCAACAACGCGAAAGTGCCATTAATGCCGAAGAGCTTGCCGCCTCTTTACGCGCACGCGTTATCGGGCAAGACCAGGTATGTGAAGATATTTCCCAGCAGCTCCGCCGTCGCTTAGCCCTTCACACGCGCAACCGCCCTGTTGGTGTGTTTCTACTTGCTGGCCCCCCAGGCACTGGGAAAACCTATCTCGCCAAGCAAATCGCCACCCAAACAGAGCGACCTCTTCTGCATTTCGATATGACACAAATGTCCAGCCCTCATGCGGCAACACAACTCTTTGGTTCGCCCAAAGGCTATGTGGGGTCGGACACATTTGGTCGCCTTACAGGCGGTCTTAAAGAACAGCCTGATGCTGTCGTCCTCCTTGATGAAATAGAAAAAGCACACCCTGACGTCTTTAAAAAATTCCTTACCGCTTGGAATGATGGACACGTCACGGAAGCCTCCACCAATGAATTAGTCCCAACCACACGCGCTATCTTCGTTCTCACCTCCAATGTCGCAACTGATGAACTCAGCACCATCGCCGAACGTTGGGCCGAAGACCCCGAAAGAATGCGCGCTGAATCCACAGAGGCCCTGCGCCGCTCCGGCTTCGCACCGGAGGTCCTCAATCGACTAGACCGTATTTTCGTCTTCCGTCCCTTACGTGGGCTAGACCTCGCCCGTGTTGCCGCCCTCGAAATTGAGCAGATGATTCGTGGTTATGGGCTTAATGTTGAAGCTGGCGGCATCGACCCCGCCCTTTTATTTGAGCTTATGCAAAAACAACAAAAACTCGGCAGCATGGCAAGTGCGCGCGATCTCCTCCGCTCCATTGAAGATATGATCAGCGACAGCCTCATTACCGCTCGTCAACAAGGCCGGACCCATGTTCACCTCATTATGGAAGAGGAGGGCCAAATTCGTGCTGAAACCAGTGAAGAGCCGCAGGAAAAAATGCATAAGGCAAGCCTGTGAAAACATTATTAAACGCCTTCATAGCATTGTGGCGGCAAGCACCGCTTTGGCGATGCTGCTTTATCCTTGGGGTTGGTGGCATCCTCATGGCAGCCTTCTTCCCTAGCCCTTGGGTTAAAAAACACGCCCCTTGGCTGCCAGGCCACCTACCTCCGCATACCTCTAACGCGCTACAAGCAGCTAACTCTGCCCATGATGATTCAACCGAGGCAGAAAGCCAATCAACAAATCATCCGCCCATCCATATGCAATATCCTAGCATGGCAGAGATCGTGCGCGACCGCGTCACCTTGGCAGGGCATACTATCCCTCTCCCTAAAGGAGAATGGCACCCCATTCTCTCTGCGCAAATCAGCAACGATTCTCCCTTTTCCTTCTTAGCCCTTGTCCGCACCCAACAAGGGGCCATCACGGGGCTCATTATTGCACAGGCAACACAACAGCCCATCCCTCTAGACCAAACCTTCGCAGCCACTAACGTATGCCACGATGACCGCAACTACCTTAACCATAGTCTCCCCCTGCTCCCCGCTGGGGAGGACTGTATTGGTGCGGGGACTGTTGTCTTACAAGGCGATGATGTCAGTACGAATCCTCTCATCAATCAATCCATCAACCGACTACAAGCCCTCGGGGTCACGCCCATCCCGCCTCTATTTCTCGCCGTCCAGTGGCGTCATATCGCTGTAACCTCAAATGGGCAGGCCCAAATCGCCCTTATTGATACTCTCATCCCCCCCCTTAACCCGCAAACGCATCAGTTCCTCGCCCCCCTGCCAGCATGGGCACACGACACGCAAACACAACCAACTATTGTGCGGGATTTCATCACCAAAATGCGTAATTGGGCCCTCGACTGGCAAAAGAGCCTACGCTTAGGTTTTGACAACCAGCTAGAGGGGCACATAATCCCCCACGACCCTGAAGCCCCCTAGCTCACGACTTAATGATGCCCTTTAGACACCACCCGCCCCATGCGCTTTTCCGCCATGCGGGCGAGGCGGACAAAAGGCAGGCCTACCAACAAATAAGCTAAAGCGACCAAAAGCCCCGTCCCAATATAATCATAATAGGTCGAGGAGAGCCGGATATAAGTCTGGCTCAACTCCGTTAGAGTAATGACCGAGACGAGCGAACTATCCTTTAAGAGCGCGATAAAATCATTCGTCATGACCGGGACAACCGTGCGAAAAGCCTGCGGAACAATCACCAAACGCAACGCTTGCCGATGGGTCATATTCAGCGCAATGGCCGCTTCCATCTGCCCACGCGGCACAGAGAGCAAGCCCGCACGGTAATTCTCTGCCTCATACGCAGCGTAATTCAGCCCCAAAGCCAACACACCCGCCGCGAAGGGCGATAATTTCACACCAAACGCAGGCAGGCCATAAAAGATAAATAAAACTTGGATTAAAAGCGGCGTGCCACGCACAACCTCCACATACACACCCGCGACCCACCGCAAAGGGGCCAGACCATAGGCACGGGCTAGAGCCAAAACCAACCCAAAAGCGACCGCTAACACCATCGCAAGGGCCGATACGGCAAGCGTCATCAAAGCCCCACGCGCAATGAGGGGCAAGAAGCTGCTATAACGCTGCACCATCGCTTGGAGACCACTGCCAGACATACGCTCCATCGTCTGACGATACCCCGTCCATGCCGTTGGCTGGGTGGAAGAGACGCTATGGTCCCCCGTATAGTCGGCCATTTGTGGCGTCCACAGATTCCAACGCGCGAGAATCTGATGCAACGTCCCATCGCTCATCAATGTGCCTAAAGCGGCATCAACAGCATCACGCAAGCCGGGATTATCTTTGGCAAACGCAATCCCATACGCCACACGGCCAATCGGCGGCCCTACGAGCTTTAAATCATCAGAGCAATAATAAAGGGCAATTGGCTCATCAATTAAAATCGCATCAAGCCGCCCATTCTTCAGGTCGGAGAAAAGATTAGTCTCCTCATCATAAGAGCGCACATTCGCCGGGTCGTGGTCCAGCAATAACCGCTCCGCCGCAGTACTCTTAATTGTGCCAACAACATGCCCTTTAAGGGCCGCCACACTCTCCAACCCCGTCTCATTCTTCCGCAGGACAATCCGGTCCACCGTCACGTAATAAGGGCGTGAAAATAATACCGCCTCCTTATGCTCCGGCGTCATCTCAATCCCATCTATAACCAACGCATAAAGGTCACGCCCAAGGCCGGGAATAAGCCCATCCCACCCATTTTGCACAAACCGCCCCTGGCGGCCTAGCCGAGGGGCCAAAGCCTGCATCAGGTCATATTCAAACCCTGTCATCCGCCCTTCATGCGCAGGGTCGTGGAACACGTAAGGGACATTCGCCTCCCCGTCCGAGGCCCAAGGCAAGTCCTGCTCATTACGTGCCCCCGGCACATGCAGCCCTGCAACAGATGGCTGCCCTGCCGTTGCTGCTGCCCCATCTGCCCACGCTACAGAGCCACCACCAAGCAGCCCAGCCCATAGCATAAGGCCAGCTGCCCATAATAAGACGCGTTTCATACGCACCACGCCCTTATCCTTCACAATAATGTCCGCAGAAAACGCCGCGTCCCCGCCTCACGCGGATTAGCGAAAATCACATCCGGGTCGCCACTCTCAACAATCTGCCCAGCCTCCATAAATAACACCCTATCAGAGGCAGCACGGGCAAAGCGCATATCATGCGTTACAACAAGCTGGGTCATTCCCTCTGCATCCAATGCCCGCATGACCGACAACACTTCCTCTGAGAGTTCCGGGTCCAACGCAGAGGTTGGCTCATCATAGAGCATGACAGAAGGCTTCATAGCCAAAGCCCGCGCAATGGCAGCACGCTGCTGCTGCCCACCAGAGAGACGATCAGGATACCGCCCCTTCACAGCGGATAGACCCACCTTCTCCAACAACTCGCAAGCAATTTTATGGGCCTTGCCTTCCTCTAATCCTTTCACCTGCATCGGTGCGAGCATAACATTCTCCAACACCGTACGATGGGGGAATAAGTTGAAGGACTGAAACACCATCCCCACATGGCTCCGCAACCGATGAGCCTGCGCCTCATCCGCCCGCCGCCATGCCCCATGGCTGGCAAGCTTCACATTCTCCACCTGCACATCGCCCGCATCAGGATGTTCTAAAAAGTTCAGGCATCGCAAAAAGGTCGATTTTCCACAACCGGATGGCCCGATGATGGAAATCAACTCCCCACGCTCCACCTCTAGCGAAATCCCCCGCAGAATCTCATTCCCGCTAAAGGATTTGACGATATTACTCGCCTTTAACACCCAATCAGTCAGTTCAGAACATCCTTCCCCACGCTACAATGTGGCGTTACCACCTTGTAGTCATTCATCATGTGCCTTCATAACCATAAGAACCCTTCCAGCAAAACAGGCTTTCCTATATTTTTCATCAATCAGCATCATTTTCTTCCTACCCTCTGGGTACACACTCCACATGAAACACCCTCATGCACCCTACGCCCCTCTTATCATTAGACCATATCCAACTGACCCGTGCAGGGCGGTGCCTCATCAACGACCTCTCTGGTCAGCTATACCCCGGTGATGCCCTTACCCTTATCGGGCCTAATGGCGTTGGTAAATCCTCCTTTCTACGGCTGATTGCTGGGCTTTGCCCACCCACACAAGGGACACTCACCGCCGCAGCCAATATCGCATGGCTAGGGACGGACAATGCCCTCAAACCCACCCTTACTGTAGAGCAAAATCTCCGCCTCTTTACCCCCCACACAATAACAGCCCTGCATGAGGCCCTCACACACTTAGCCTTAACCCCTTTGCTCAACTGCCCGGTACGTTTGCTTTCATACGGGCAAAAACGCCGGGTGGGACTCGCCCGACTCTTACTCACTAACGCGCCCCTTTGGCTCCTTGATGAACCCACTCATGGGCTGGATGCCCAAAGCCTCGCCCTCTTTAACACCATCATCGCCACCCATCGCGCCCGAGGGGGCTGCGTGATGGCTGCCTCACATAATCCGCTTCTCCTCCCCCATAGCCACATACTCACACTCGGTACAGCAACACACAGCATAACACCCACCCCACTCTCCTCCCGCCTTCATATTGCACCACCTCTGCCGCAACATATTCATGAGAGGCCCAAACACCCCGTTCATCCTTTTCTACACCATCTCCGCCGCGAGTTCTGGCTGGCTCTCTCTCATCGGCGGGACGGCATTGCTGGGCTGGGCTTTCTCATCATATGCTGCATGCTCTTTGCGCTCGCACTCGGCCCCGCCCCAGCGCGCCTCCAACAGGTTGGGCCGGGCATTTTATGGGTCTGCCTCTTGCTCGCAAGCCTCTTACCGCTGGAACGTCTTTATAACGCCGATGCGGAAGATGGCTCTTTAGACCTCTTACGCATGCGCCTCGCCCCTGCTTTTATTGCCCTTGGTAAAATCATCAGCCATTGGGTCACCAGCAGCCTTCCCTTGCTGCTTATCACACCGATAATGGCCCTTTTCTTCCAGCTCTCGCTCTCATCCCTGCCCCGCCTTATCCTCAGCATGACCCTCGGCAGCCTCACCTTAGCCTTCCTCGGTGGCATGACAGCGGCTATCACCCTAGGGGCACGGCAGAACAGCCTTCTCCTACCCATCCTCACCCTCCCGCTTATGGCCCCAAGCCTCATTTTCGGCACGTTAGCTTGCACAATGCCACCGGGACCTGCCAACCATGCCACGTTAAGCCTTTTGGCAGCTTTCTTCCTCCTCAGCGTCCCCCTCTGCCCTTTTATCGCGGGGTTAAGCTTACGCGATGCTCAATCTTAGACATAAAAAAGGCCGTCCCTCATAAAGGAACGGCCTTTCCAACATAATACACCGCACAATTAGTGGTTATTCTGCATCTTCTCGACAAAATTCTCCAGCCAGTGGATAGTATAATCCCCTTTTTGGAACTCCGGGTCCGCCAATATCTTCTGATGCAGTGGAATGACCGTTTTCACCCCTTCTACAACACACTCTGTCAAAGCACGCTTCATACGGGCAATCGCTTGCTCCCGCGTTGGGGCATGGACGATCAATTTCGCAATCATGCTATCGTAATAAGGCGGAACCTTATAGCCGGAGAAGATAGCACTATCCATGCGTACCCCTAACCCACCAGGCGCGTGAAAGACCTTCACTTTACCTGGATTCGGCACAAAGCTCATCGGGTCCTCAGCATTGATGCGACATTCAATCGCATGGCCGGACATTACAATGTCCTCTTGCCGGTACCCGAGCTTTTCTCCCGCTGCAACGCGGATTTGCTCTCTTACCAAATCCACATCACACACCATCTCTGTAACAGGATGCTCCACCTGCAGACGGGTATTCATCTCAATAAAGCAAAATTGCCCATCTTGATAAAGGAACTCCAACGTCCCCGCATTGCGATACCCCATACGCGAGAGCGCATCGGTAACGGTCTTACCAATCTCATTACGTTGCTCTGGTGTAATGACGGGCGAGCCTGCTTCTTCCAGCAATTTTTGGTGACGCCGCTGCAAGGAGCAATCACGCTCCCCAAAATGCACAACATTGCCGTGCGTATCACCCATAATCTGAAGCTCAATATGACGCGGCTTATCGAGATATTTCTCTAAATAAACCTCATCATTGCCAAAAGCGGCCCGTGCTTCTGTCCGGGCAACACTCCATGCTTCTTCAATCTCATCAGCCGTTTGGGCAACTTTCATCCCTCGGCCACCACCGCCTGCTGCAGCTTTGATGAGGACAGGATACCCCACACGTTCAGCCACCTCACGCGCTTCCTCAAGGCTAGCCAACGCCCCATCAGACCCCGGCACAAGCGGCACACCAAGAGCCTCCATCGTGGTCTTAGCGGTGATTTTATCCCCCATCATGCGAATATGCTCAGCCGTTGGACCGATGAAGGCAATACCATGCTCCTCCACCGTTTCCGCAAACTCAGCATTCTCAGAGAGGAAGCCATAACCGGGGTGAATCGCCTCCGCCCCAGTAATCGTCGCTGCAGAAAGAATCGCCGCCACATTCAGGTAGGAATCACGAGAGCTCGGCGGCCCAATGCAGACAGCCTCATCTGCCAAACGAACATGCATAGCATCGGCATCAGCTGTGGAATGCACCGCCACCGTCTTGATGCCCATCTCCCGACAGGCACGCAATACACGCAACGCGATCTCGCCACGATTGGCGATTAGAATCTTGGAAAACATTACTCAATAATCGCCAATGCAGCCCCAAACTCAACCGGCTCACCAGACGCCACACAATAACGGACCAGCTTACCCGCACGCGGAGCCTTGATCTGGTTGAACGTCTTCATAGCCTCAATGAGCATAATGGTCTGCCCCGCGGCAACCTGCGCGCCCTCTTGCACAAAAGGCGGGGAAGATGGATCTGGCGTAAGATAAGCCACCCCCACCATCGGGCTAGGCACCGCACCAGGATGAGAGGATAAATCCGCTGGCGGTGCTACCGCCTCATCCGCCGCAGGAGCTGCCGCAGCAACCGATGATGCCGCCACAGGGGCTGCCGCTGCCTGCACACTCACATTGCGCGCAACACGAAGGCGGCTATCACCCTCGGACACTTCAATTTCGGTCAAGCCTGTATCAGTTAAGATATCGGCTAGTGCCCGAATGGCCTCCTTATCCACGAGCATACGGCTCATCCTTCATCCTCAATCATATCTGCCACCGCCTGTAGAGCGTGAGCGTACCCACGTATCCCCAACCCGCAGATAACACCACGAGCTGCCTGAGAAACATACGTATGATGACGAAATGCTTCCCGGCGATGAATGTTAGACATATGCACCTCAATCACCGGCAACTCAACGGCTAAAAGCGCATCAAGTAAAGCAATTGACGTATGCCCATAAGCCGCAGGGTTTATGACGATGCCACTTGCACGGCCACGACACTCCTGCACCCACGATACCAGCTCCCCCTCACCATTGGTCTGGCGAAAATCAATCGTTACATCCAGCCGTTCCGCTGCTTGTAAGCAGAGCTGCTCCACATCATCCAATGTTGCAGCACCATATATATCAGGCTGTCTCAGCCCTAGCATATTTAGGTTCGGTCCGTTTAGGACAACAATGAGAGGTCGCTTCATCGGCACGGCTGATAGCATCTTCATATTCCCTAGGTAAAGACACTCTTTTTATAGCAAACTCTTAACACTAAAGAGAGATACTCCCTAACCTTATCTACCCTCTTTAGTCCCACGCTAGCTCTTACACCTAATTTATGAGACAATCTTATAAGATAAAACAACAACCGATACAGTTCATGACCACACGAACCTTCCTTTCCTTCCTCTCCTACACTCTATTTTGCTTTATACTCGCCTGCTTACAGCCTACCACCGCCTTAGCGTCTACGCCCGCTTTCACACAAAGTGGTCTTGCCAGTTGGTATGGCACTAAAAGCTTTGCGGGCAAGCGTACCGCCAGCGGGGAACGTCTCCACCCTGATGCCATGACGGCCGCCCACCCTACTCTACCCCTCGGTACGCGCATAAGGGTACATTCCTCCGTAACAGGCCGTTCTGTTATCGTCCGCGTAAATGACAGAGGCCCCTATAATAGCGACCGCATTATTGATCTTTCCAAAGCAGCGGCTAGTAAATTAGGCATCCTCCACCACGGTGTAAGCCATGTAAGCCTTACGACCCTGCCGCCCAATCAAAAACTCCAATGCCAATAACCCTACAGCCCATCTCCTTGCTGTTCCAACTCCTTACGAACAATTTTCCGATAGCCACGTTCTTCTAATTCTGCGTTCAATACCGCACCAAACAGCACAACATAAGCGCTCACAAACAACCACATCATCACCGCAGCGACAGCCCCTAATGGGCCATAGGTTGCGCTGTAGCTCGCAAAATGTGCCACATACCAAGAAAATGCAATCGAGACCGCAACCCACAAAATAGTTGCCAAAAACGCACCAGGGAAAATCCACCGCCACGCCGTCTCCCGCTCACGACATGGGGCAATGCGGTAGAGTACCATCACCGCCGTAAAGACAAAAAACAGCATAATGGCTGGGGCCAGCCAATGGACTAATACCGGGGTCCATTGCTCAACCAAAAAATGCAAATGCGGTGGGATATTCGCCATCCCCAACCCTACATAACTCAAATAACGCGGCAAATAATCCACCAAAGCTGGTGCAGCCACCATAAGAGCCAATGTTAAACACGCCCCAATCACCGCCATAAGGGTCGTCACAAACGCAAGGCATTGAAACTCAAAAAAACCTCGCGTTTCCTTAGCATGATAAACAATATTTAAAGCCGAAAGAATAGACTTACTACTCGCCGTAACCGACCATAACGCCACCAAAACCGAAAAAACGAGCCCTAACGTCAAAGACGAATGAGGTTGGGTAACCAGCGCATGGACCCGGTCAAAAATCATGTCATAAGCAGCAGGTGGCAAAATATGCTTAACATTATGCAATTGCCCCTCGGCTGTTTGGACATCAAAAGCCAGCCCATAAAGGGAGATCAATGCCGTAAGGGCAGGGAAAAGCGACAATGTCGCATAAAACGCGCAGCCAGCCGCGCTAAGAGACGTCTGGCTATCTCCGCTATTATTAAGGACTTGGTAAAAAACAGCCTTCCAACCCTGCGGTGGCGGAGGAAGAGTTTCCTGCTGCATTTCAGTCATCTCAGACACGGAACACACTCACCCTTCACACACCGCCACTACAAGGGCGTAGAGTTTAGGCCTTCTCCAGCTCCGCTTGGATCCGATTCCAACGTTCAATATTATCTTTTGCATCCTTCACAAAAGCAGATTTCTTCACCCCGCCAAGGAAGATGCGCTGCATCAACCGGCCTAAGCCACGTGTTGGCCTCTCAAACTGGATGAACAAAATACCGCGCACATCATCCGTATTATTCTGCACTGTATGACGATACGTATCGTCAAAGACGAAGACCTTCCCCTCATCCCAATGCAACTTATCGTCTGCGACTTGGATCCAACAATTATCACGATCCCGCGGAACACCCAAGCCCATATGCGCATTCAGCATCCCTTTTGTAACCCCTTTATGCGGCGGAATTTCCCCACCCGGCTCCAAAATAGAGAACAAAGCCGAGCATAAACCGGGTATCCCTGCCACAAGCTGAGCCGTTACTGGTGCTTTTGCACAATTCTCCGGCACCGCAATCCCATATCCGTAAAGAAAGAAGGACTTCCAACGGTTATCAGGTGCAATCCGCCGATGATCAGGGGATAAATCACGCAAAGCCGGTACGCGCTCACGCTCTGCCATAACCGCTTGGAACTCCTTCACCATTAAGGGAGCCGCCTTTTCCAACGCGGCTACCCAAGGAAAGAGCTTATTGTCTAAATTTGGGGTATTCGGCACCAAAGAATCTTTTGCAATCAGGTTATTAAACCAAGGCCGTAGAGCCTTACCAACCCGTACCAATAACGGACGTTTTTTCTTATCTTGCTGATTCGCCGCCATGATAGCCTGCCTCCCAACAGATGCATTCACTCAATTAAAACCGGTAATTCCCTACCAAAATTCCCTCACGGACGAAAAGCGGCCCTCTATGTCTAGCTGCTCTTCATTACAAACATGTCATGCAAGAGGAAGAATGATCAAAAAGTCGTTAACATCCTAAAAATATAAAATTTTCTCCTAGCGTCCTCTCCCCCAACACAGTAAGCAACAGAGCTTCTTTTCTCTATTATCACTCTTTTGTGATAATAGAACATCTTTTTCATCCCTCCTTTACCCTTTCCCCTTGCATTAAAGCGCAATCTGCGCTTTTGACGCAGCTCCCCCTTCCTAAGAGGATGTGTGTCTTATGACCCCAAAAATCGCCCGCTTCCTCGCTGACCAACAGCCTGCCACACCGTGCCTGGTTGTGGACCTCTCCATTGTGGCAGAGCAATACCAAGCCCTTCACAAAGCCCTACCGACAGGGCGCATCCATTACGCGGTAAAAGCCAATCCTGCCTCTGCGATTCTTACATGCTTGCACCAACTTGGCTCTTACTTCGACATTGCCTCGCCGGGGGAAATTGACCTCTGCCTCCAAGCGGGCATTCCCGCAGCAAAGCTCTCCTTCGGCCATACCGTAAAAACAGCCCGCTCCATCGCTTATGCACACCAAAAAGGCCTCACCCTCTTTGCCTTTGATTGCCTTGAAGAGCTGGAGAAATTAGCACAGCACGCCCCCGGCTGCTCTGTCTTTTGCCGCCTCGGCGTCCTCAATACCGGGGCAGAATGGCCCTTATCCCGCAAGTTTGGCACAACGGTAGAGCATGCTTTTACCCTCCTCACCAAAGCCCGTGCCCTTGGTTTAAAACCCGCTGGTTTGTCCTTTCATGTCGGCAGCCAACAGACCCATATCGAGGCTTATGCTGAGGCCATTGCCCAAGCCGCAGAGCTTTATCATCGCCTCGACAAAGAGCAGAATATCACTCTGGATTTCATCAATATGGGGGGCGGCTTCCCCACCTATTACCGCACCCCCATTCCCGCTATCGACCAATTCGGGCAGGCCATCACAACCGCCATGCAAACGCACTTCCCCCATCACGCCCCGCAGATTCTCTTAGAGCCAGGGCGGTATATGGTCGGCAGTGCCGGGATTGTCCAAACAGAAGTCGTCCTCGCCAGCCATCGCGGTAACCGAGAGGATGAACCACGCTGGGTGTATCTTGATATTGGCCGTTTTGGCGGCTTAGCCGAGACAGAAGGCGAGGCGATTCGTTATGCCTTCCAAACCCCTTATGATAAGACCAGCACCCACTACTCCCCCTGCATCCTCGCCGGCCCCAGCTGCGATAGTATGGACGTCCTTTACGAGAAAAACCCCGTCCCTCTGCCCGATGAACTCAAAACAGGGGATAAACTCATCATTCTCTCAACAGGGGCTTATGTCTCCACCTATTGCTCCACGGGCTTTAACGGCTTCCCCCCTCTCAAAGAATATTATCTTTAACCATGCTCTAAAGACTGTAACGTCACGAGACGATGATACGCCCCCTCTGGGCAGGCCATTAATGTCGTATGGGTGCCATCCTCAATAATCTGCCCCCCCTCAAAGACTAAAATACGATCCAAATCCCGCACGGTTGCTAGGCGATGAGCCACCACAAGCACCGTGCGTTCGGTCATTAACCGGGCCATAGCCTCTTGCACCAACCGCTCCGATTCAGAATCCAAGCTCGCCGTTGCTTCATCAAAAATCACAATTGGCGCGTTTGTTAAAAAGGCACGCGCAATAGCCACACGCTGCCGCTCCCCACCAGAGAGTTTCACCCCGCGTTCACCCACTAATGTATCATAACCATCCGGCAACTGCGTGATGAATCCATCAGCATTGGCTAAACGGGCCGCCTCCTCAATCGCCTCACGTGGGGCATCAGGCTGCCCATAGGCGATATTCTCAGCCAATGTGCGGTGGAATAACATCGGCTCCTGCGGCACAAGAGCAATCTGCCGGCGCAAACTTTGTTGCGTGACATGGGCAATATCCTGCCCATCAATCAAAATGGCCCCATTCTGCACATCATAAAGCCGTTGCAATAGCCGCGTTAAAGTCGTCTTGCCAGAACCAGACGCCCCCACTAACGCCACACGGCTCCCCGCCGCAATCTTCAATGAAAAATCCCGATAAATCGGCGTCGATTGCGAAGGATAACAAAAGCTGACATCCCGTAGCTCAATCGCCCCATCCGTCACGACCAACGGTACCGCCCCTTCAGCATCCTGCACGCCCGGTGCTGTAGCAAAAAGCCCAACAAGCTCCTCCATCTCATTCACCGAGCGTTGCACTTGGCTGACTTGCTGCCCCAAATCCCGCAAATAGCCTTGGATGAGGAACATCATCGTCAACACATAAGCCACATCTCCCGGCCCTGCCGCCCCACGCCACCAAAAGAGAACCGCAAGGCCAATCATCACCACACGCATCAAAAGCGTATAGGACGCCTGAAGATTGGCACTATTGGTTCCCCTATACCAACTATAATAGGTCTTCTCCGCCCATGTCCGGGCTACAGAATGTAAATGTTGCTCCTCACGCTGCTCCGCCCCAAAGCTTTTCACCACAGCATTGCAGGTAATCGCATCACCTAACAGGGCCCCCATTTTGGAATCCCACTCATTCGAGACCCGCGCCGTTGGGGCTACATACCGCAAGGCCAACCAAATGGAGAGGCACGCAAACAGCACGACCATCACCGCCAACACTAACCCCAATAGCGGGGCCCGCACCAGCAGAACAAGCGTTGTGCCCACCAGCACCAAAAGCTCCGGGGCAATCAACAAAAGCAACGTGTCATCCAGCGTATCAATGGCCCAAATCCCCCGCGTCACACGCCGCACAACCGAGCCTGCAAAACTATTAGCATGCCAGTCGGAAGAGAAACGCTGCACACGGGCAAAGGCATCATCTAATACCTGACGCATCACCGCTAAACTAAGCTTGCTTATCCCCAAATAGGAGGAACGCCGGCCCATCACCCCCACAAGCCCTAGGACCAATAGCCCACTCACCATCAATAAAGCATCATGCAGCAAAGCCGCACGGCCCCCTTCTGCCGGGGATGGCAGCACCGTGGTAGAAATATCCCCCACTAAACGCCCTGCTAAAAGCGGCGTGCAAATGTCGGCCAATGTAGCCAGCCCCACACCCCCCAATGTCCGCGCTAACATGGCCGGATGCTGCACCCACCGTACCATCACAAAGCGCAGCACCTCGGTAAAAGAGAGCTTCATCCCCTTATGGGGCTTGCTATTTACCTCTGCCATTGGCCACCGCCTCCCTCGCCCTTACGTCATCCCTAAGCGTTATCCTTGCTCCTATCACCCGCTTGAAGAACAACGCAACACAGCTTAGGAACAGACCCATCATTCTCACCACGGACTAACCTGACCCCTCATGGCCACATCCCGCACAAAACCCACCACAACACCAAAAATGAGCCTAAAAGCCGTCCGCGCCTTCCTCAACGCCTTAGACAATGCCCATCCTGATGCACGCAGCGAGCTCATCTACCATAATCATTTCGAGCTCCTCGTCAGCGTCGTCCTCTCCGCTCAGGCCACGGATGTATCTGTCAATAAAGCCACCCGCGCTTTATATGAGAAAGCCCCCGACCCTGCCAGCATGGCTGCTTTAGGGGAAGACGGCATTGCCCATTATATCCGCACTATCGGCCTATGGCGGTCTAAAGCGCATAATGTCGCCCTTCTCTGCCAGCAATTACTAGAAAAACACAATGGCCATGTACCCAATAACCGCGAAGCGTTAGAAGCCCTCCCCGGTGTAGGCCGTAAAACCGCCAATGTCGTCCTAAATATCGCTTTTGACCAACCCACCATGGCGGTGGATACGCACATCTTTCGCCTTGGCAACCGCACCGGCCTTGCCCCTGGCAAAACCGTCCGCGCTGTGGAGGATGCCCTCATCGCCCGCATCCCCAAAGAGATGCTCCGCCCTGCTCATCATTGGCTCATCCTCCATGGCCGCTATGTCTGCAAAGCCCGCACGCCAGAATGTTGGCGTTGCCCCGTAACAGAATGGTGCCTTTATAAGGAAAAGAATAAGATTCCTCCCAAATCCAAAACAACCCCATAAAGGGCAAATACGCCATCTCGCCTTATAATGGCTTTATTTTATAGCATAAAACTGTAGAAAGGCTTTTCTTCTCCCAATTAAAGCCTTATAGCACGAGCTAGAGCATGACCCCGCCCTTATTGGAAGAAACGGCCATCATATTCGGTGCAGACGGCAACGACCTCTGGCCTACGCTCTGTGCTATCCAATCCGTCATCACACATAACCCCCACACAAAGCTCGATTTTTACATCCTCCACACCGCTATTCCCACAACCCTTCAGCACCTCATCACAGCTCTTTTCCAAACAGAGAGCAGCCAGCTCACCTTCCTTGATGTCGCCCAAAAAGCACAAGCCCTACGCACACATACGCACCCGCGTTGGCAAGCAAGCTGTTTCTATCGGTGCTATCTCCCTGTTTTATTCCGTGAGAAACGCTTCGTCCTTTGGCTTGATAACGCCCTCCTCGTCACCGGCTCACTCGCCCCTCTCCTCCATCGTTTTCCCCAAGAAGCAAGCCTCGGTGCTGTCGTTGACCCTCTCGCTTACATGCTTCAGCGTAATAATGTCCCCCTCCATACCCTGTTGGGCGATGCCCCCGCTGCGGGCCTCCCTGATACGACCCTCGCCCATTACACCAAAGACCATCTTAGCCTCACTCAACCGGAGCATTACTTTAACAGCAATATGCTCCTCCTCCGCCCCCGCTTAATCTCGCCCTCACAAATCAATCGCTGCTTTACCCTCGCAACACGGCCTTACCTTTGCCCCGGCACAGATATTCTTAATCAAGTCTTTCACAATCATGTCCATCTCCTCCCCGAACGATGGAACTTCATGACCGGCAAACTCACAGAAAATCTCTGCCTGCATCTCCCCGAATCATGGAAAAAACAACGTGAGACAGAGCGGCTCCATCGCTGCATCCTCAACTTCCCCGAAGGCGCAAAACCATGGCAAGACCCTGCCCTCCCCGGTGCCAGCCATTATCAACGCCTCTCCACACAGCTTGAAGACCGCCTCAGCCGCCTCGCCCCTACCCTCATCCGCACCTTATGCAGCGGCTAACCCGCTATTCCGCCTTCGCAAATGGGAGAGGGGGCACACCATGAAACCCCATCGGCCCAACCCATAACCGCTCCCCCTGCCACATCCGCGCTGAGATGAGCCGCACACCACCACGCCCATCATCATAAACAGCCCAGCTTCCCTCACGCTTTATATCCTCTATGCTCACATGCTGCGCAGCCATACAAAGTGGCTTTTGCTCCCTCACATTCACCTCCAACGCTACATGCGCACAGAGCTGAGATTGCTGAGGCTGCAACACCTCATCTGCCCCTTCCAGCATACGCCATAAAATGACCTGCCCCGCTTTGAGAGGAACACGACATATCCCCGCCTGACAAAACGGCACCCCCACCCCACGCGCTTGCCATCCCAAAGCCCGTTGTACCTCCTGCCGCACAAGGGGCATCCCTAACCGTCCCTCCACAAGGCGCATCTCCCCCTCTTGCCGCACAGCAAGAGCATGCTCCAACGTTGTAATCACCATCACCGGGCGCGGCATCACCCATACCAAGACAAGGGCTGCCCCTATCATCCCCAGCCCACAAAAACGCGCCATCCCCCGCCATAAACACAGCACCGCTAATCCCAGCAGAAATAACCCCACATCCCACGCAGGAAAGGAAGGCACCGGCCATGAGGCAAACGGCATCACCGCTACATGCCGTGCCAACCAAGAGATAACCTCAATCCCCCAGCCCATCACACGTAATGCCACAGCCGACAGCCCCAGAGGCATAAGAGCCAAAGCGATCAACCCCGCAGGCATCACCCACAAGCCCATCAACGGCACCGCCAGAATATTGGCTAAAACAAACCAAGGCTGAAACGCCCCAAAATACGCCATGCTCAACGGCAAAGTCGCCAACCCCGCTAACAATGAGGTTATCACCAACATAACAACCCCAACTGCCATGCGCCGCCACCAAGGGGGACGCTGCCCCCAAGACCGCCCTACCGGCCTCGCTCCATACCCTCCCAAACGTGCCAAAACCCCACGCAACGGCTCATACCCGGCAATCAACGCCATCACAGCGGCAAAGGACATCTGAAAAGACACATCCAAGACCACAGCAGGCGAGGCCACCTCCAACGCTAAAGCCACCAAGGCAAGCCCCCGCAACGAAATCACCCGCCGCCCCAATAAAAAGGCCACAACCCCAAGCCCTGCCATCCCCAAAGCCCGCAACCCCGGTATATGGCACCCCGTCAGCAGCACATAAGCCACACCCGCCCCCAAAGACGCCACAAGGGCTATCTCTCGGCACGGCCAATGGGCTGAAAGACGCTGCGACAAACTCATCCCCCGGCGCAGCAAAACAAACACAAACCCCATCACAAACCCAAGATGCAACCCCGCCACTGCCAATAGATGCGCAAGACCAGAAGCCGCATAATCCTGCCGTGTCTGGGTGGAAATTAACCCCGTCTCCCCACACAACACCGCCGCAGCAATCGCCCCAACCTGACCGGGTAAATAATGTTCAATCTGCCGCGCCACTTGCCCCCGTATCGCCCCCCAACGCCCTCTATCAGCTTGTGCATCATCTACGCGCTCCACTGGCGACAACGCCGTCCCCGTTCCCGCTCGGCCAGAAAACCACGCCGCCCGCTGCCCATCATACCCCCCCGGCCATGAAGGTGCCGTTGGCGCGCGCAACAATGCCCGCACCCGGACGACCTCCCCCGGATTCATACCCTCCACAGCCGGTATATCTTTTGCCGGTAAGGTAATCACTAAAGAGCGTGACAACGGGGCCATCCCCTCCCACCAAGGGGAACGAAAGACCGCCCCTTTAATCGTCATCCGCCATGACGCCCCACCCTCCACATGGCGCCCTATCACAGGCTCTAAGGCGGCTAAACGCCCCTCAACCAGCATGGATTCCAACGGTAAAAGCGGCATGGGTGGTTGCCGCCTCGCTTGAGCGAAAGCTAACAGAAATCCCATTCCTAGCGCACATAAAGCACTGCCCAAACAACAGCCCAACAGCTGCCACCGTGCAGCCCGCTCCGTAACCGCCACCACCCAACGGCTACCCACCAAAAGGGCCAACCCAACAGCCACTCCCCCCACTATGGCCGTACACAACCACCCTGTAGGCTCCTCCGGCAAAGCAAAATAAGCTGCAATACCCAGAGCCACCCCGACAGGGAGCCAACAAGCAAGACGGCTTCCTTGCCGGGCCAATCCTGCCATCATCATCCCATCCATACTGCCCTGCCTCTTCGCAATAACCGCCCCTTTTCTCATTACCGCACTTGCACTAAAGCCCATAATGACACATCGAAGGTCATAGCCCGACACCGCTCAGCATGTTATAAGGCTTGCTCATGAAGATCCGTACCCGTTTTGCTCCCTCGCCCACCGGGCTGCTCCATATCGGCAATGCCCGTGCTGCCCTGTTTAACTATCTTTTCGCCCGCCATCATGGCGGGGAGTTCGTCCTCCGTATCGAAGATACAGACCGCGAACGCTCCACCCAACAGGCTGTAGATGTTATCTTTGAGGGTCTAAAATGGATGGGGCTAGACTGGGACGGCGAACCGACCTTCCAAGCCAGCCGCCAAGACCGCCATGCAGAAGTCGTCGCCCAACTGATGGAAAAGGGCATGGCCTATCGCTGCTATTGCACCGCTGAAGAACTCGCCGCCATGCGCGAAAAAGCCCGTGCCGAAAAACGCCCCCCCCGCTATGACGGCACATGGCGCGACCGCGACCCTGCCGACGCCCCAGAAGGCGTACCTTACGCTATCCGCCTTAAAGCCCCTAAAGAAGGCGAAACCATCATTAAAGACCTCGTCCAAGGGGAGGTCCGCGTAGCCAATGCGGAGATGGATGACCTCATCCTCTTACGCTCCGATGGGACACCAACCTATCTGCTCGCCGTGGTGGTGGATGACCACGATATGGACATCACCCATGTTATGCGCGGCGATGACCATCTCACCAACACCTTCCGCCAAGCCATGATCTACCGCGCCATGGGCTGGGACCTACCAAAATTCGCCCATCTCCCCCTCATCCACGGGCCAGATGGTGCCAAACTCTCCAAACGTCACGGCGCACAATCGGTTGTGGAGTTCCGGGAGGAAGGCATCCTGCCAGAAGCCCTCTGCAATTATCTGCTCCGCCTCGGCTGGGGCCATGGCGATGCGGAAATATTGGACCGCGAGGAGCAAATCAAACTCTTTGATATTGATGGGATTGGCCGCTCCCCCTCCCGTATGGATTACGTCAAACTCAGCCATCTCAATGGCATTTGGATGCGCCGCGCAAATGATGAGCGTCTAACAGCCCTCGTTATGCAGCGTTTAGCACAACGAGACGACCTCAATCATGATGAGACTGTCCGTGCCCGTGTCCTCGCCCTCATGCCGGGGCTAAAAGAGCGCGCCAAAACCGTGGTAGAGCTTGCCGATAACGCCGCTTTTGCTGGCCTGCGCCTGCCGCTCACCCTCACCCCAAAGGCGGAAAAACATTTAGGTGAGGAGGGCAAGAAGGTTCTCGCAGGGTTAGAGACAAGACTCGCTGCACTAGAGCCTTTCACCCCAGAGGGAATCGATAGCACCTTACGCGCCTTCGCCACTGAGCATGAGCTAAAGCTCGGCGCTGTAGCCCAGCCGCTCCGTGCCGCGATGACAGGCACCACAACCTCACCGGGAATCGACCTCACACTCGCCGCCTTAGGGCGGGAGGAAGTCCTCGCCCGTATTCGGAGTGCCCTATCCGCATGAGCCCCACACACCACATCCCCCATCTTCTCGGCATTGAGGGCATGACAGAGAAGGACATCACCCCCTTTCTCGACCTCGCCGAGAGCTATGCCCTGCTTAGTCGCTCCCGCAACGCACCGCGCGATGTGCTCCAAGGCCGTACCGTCATCAATCTCTTCTTTGAGGATAGTACCCGCACGCGCACTAGCTTTGAGCTTGCCGCTAAACGATTAGGGGCCGATGTGGTGAACATGACCGTCGCCACAAGCTCGGTCAATAAAGGGGAAACCCTGCTCGATACCGCTTCCACCCTCAATGCCATGCATTGCGACCTCCTCGTCATCCGCCATGCTCAAAGCGGGGCCCCAGCGTTGCTCTCGCAAAAGGTCGAGGCCAGTGTCGTCAATGCCGGTGATGGCATGCATGAGCATCCTACCCAAGCCCTGCTTGATGGCCTAACCATCCGGCGGCATTTTGGTCGCCTCAGCGGCTTAAAAATCGCCATTTGTGGCGACATCGCCCATAGCCGCGTAGCCCGCTCAGACATTCACCTCCTCCGCGCTATGGGTAATGATATTCACCTCGCTGGTCCCCCAACTCTGCTTCCCAATGCCCTCGGCACGTTGGAGGGCGTAACCCTCCACCATAATATTGATGACGCCCTAAAAGATGCTGATGTAGCAATGTGCCTCCGCGTCCAGCGGGAACGCATGGGCAGTGGGCTTGTGCCCAGCGCACGGGAATATTTCTCCCTCTTTGGGTTAGACCGCCGCCGCCTTGCTCTAGCCAAACCCGGCGCACTGGTCATGCATCCCGGCCCCATGAATCGCGGGGTAGAAATCGCCTCCGCTGTTGCCGACTCTCCACAAAGCGTTATCTCTGAACAAGTCGAGATGGGCGTTGCCGTCCGCATGGCTGTTCTTGATCGTCTCTCCCGCATGAAGAATCCCGCATGAGCAGCATCTTTTTCCAAAATGTTCGGCTAATAGACCCCGCCTCCGGGCGCGATAGCATGGGCAGCCTACTCGTCGAGGACGGCCTCATCACCGCCATCGACCCCAAAGATCCTCCCAAAAATGCCCGCCTCATAGAGGGCAATGGTGCCGTCCTCTGTCCCGGCCTTGTCGATATGCGCGCTCGTTTTGATGAGCCGGGGGCAGAATATCGCGAGAATATCGACTCCGGTGCCCAGGCAGCCGTTGCCGGGGGCATTACCACCCTCGCCCTCCTCCCCGATACCGACCCCGCTATTGATAACCCCGCTCTCGTCCATTACATCCGCCGCCGGGGTGAGGAGACAGGCCTTGTCTCCATCCATCCTTACGGGGCCCTCACCAAAGGCTGCGCTGGGGGCGATATGGCCGAGATTGGCTTGCTCAAACAAGCTGGGGCCATTGGCTTCACCGATGGAGCCCGCGCGATTGCCGATACAAAGCAAATGCGCAACCTACTCGCCTATTCTGGCTTTTTAGACACGGTCATCATCTTACATCCAGAGGACCCCTCTCTCGCCAAGGGAAGCTGTGCCACTGCCAGCCCACAAGCGGTCAAAATGGGCCTACCGCAAATCCCCGCCTGTGCCGAGGCTATGATGGTCGCACGCGACCTTCGCCTTGCTGCCCTCACCGGGGCGCGTATCCATTTTAGCCACATCTCCACAGGTGAGGCCCTCAGCCTCATTGCCGCAGCCAAACAACAAGGCATCCGCGTCACCTGCGATACCGCCCCACCCTATTTCGCCATGACAGAAGCCGATATTGGGGACTTCCGCACCTACGCCAAACTCTCCCCACCCCTCCGGCAAGAGGCTGACCGGCGCGCCATCCTCGCAGGCCTCGCAGATGGCACGATTGATGCCATCGCCTCCGACCATAGCCCCGCAGATGCTGATGATAAACGTCTCCCCTTCGCCCAAGCCCGCGCAGGGGGGACCGGCCTCGTCACCTTGCTCGGCGTCACCCTACAAGCGGGCTTGCCATTGCTGGATGCGCTACGCCTTCTCACCATCGCCCCCGCCCGCCTCTTAGGACTGCCAGCAGGCACTCTCAGCATCGGCGCAGCAGCGGACCTCTGCCTTTTCGCCCCAGAGGAAGAATGGGTCGTTACAGCCGGCAGCCTACCCGGCCGTGCCCAAAATACCCCCTTTGATGGCCAAACCCTCAAAGGACGAATCCACCGCACCTTCTATCACGGGCGAGAGGTCTTTACCGCAGAGGGGCTTTCAGCATGAGCAGCCTATTCCACTGGTCCCTCATGCCCCCTAGCCTCCTCGTTATCGCTCTTGCTGCTTACGGGATAGGCAGCATCCCCTTCGGCCTCCTCCTAACCGCTTTAAGTGGCCAAGGCGACATTCGCAAAATCGGCTCCGGCAATATCGGGGCTACCAATGTCCTACGCACAGGTCGCAAAGGCCTCGCCGCCGCAACCCTTCTGCTTGATGCCCTAAAAGGGTTACTCGCCGTCCTACTTGCCCAAGCCCTCTCCCCCCTTAACACCGCCCTTTGCCTCTCCGTAGCTGGGTGTGCTGCTGTACTTGGTCATTGCTTCCCCCTCTGGCTCGGCTTCCGCGGCGGGAAGGGCGTTGCAACAGGCATCGGCGTCTTTTGGGGCATGTGCTGGCCTGTCGGGCTGCTCTGTACCATCCTCTGGCTAGCGGGGGTACGGCTGAGCAAGATTTCCTCTGTCGGTGCATTGCTTGCCTTTTTATCTGCGCCATTTCTGATGGTTGCTTTCTCACTAGCCCCCATCCTCTCCGCCCGCCCTATTGCAGCAACCTTCATCACCATTCTTATCCTCTTGCGGCATCATGGTAACATCGCCCGCCTCATTAACGGAACAGAGCCACGCATCGGCCAAAAATGACCACATCTAGCCCCCTTCTGGCGGCCCCCACAGCAGCAGAACGACTCGCCCAAATCCGCCTCGCCCGCACTAAAGGAATCGGCACCGCCACCTTTAGCAAATTGATGGGCCTGTATAGCTCCGCCACACAAGCGATAGAGGCCCTCCCCACCCGTGCCCGTCTGGCAGGCCGCCCCGCCCCCCTCATCCCTTCGCAAACCGCCATAGAGGATGAAATTGCATGGCTTGCCCAGCGCGGTGGTGCCCATCTCCTCCGTTCCGACTCCGCCTATCCACACCTCCTTACCCTTCTTCCCAACGCCCCGATTCTCCTCTTTGCCCAAGGCAATACAGCCCTCCTCTCCTCCCAATCAGTCGCCATTGTGGGCGCACGTAATGCCTCTAACCCCGCTCTAAAACTCACCGAACAATTCGCAACAGGCTTAGCAGAATCCGGCATCACGATTATCTCCGGCCTCGCCCGCGGGATTGATGGTGCCGCCCATCGCGGGGCCTTACCCTTCAGGCGGACAATCGCCGCCCTCCCCGGCGGGCTAGATGTTACCTACCCGCCCGAACATGCCGCTCTCCAAGCAGACATCGCCCAACAAGGCTGCTTAATTACGGAATATCCCCCCGGCACTGCAGCCAATGCCCGCCATTTCCCACGCCGTAACCACCTCATCGCCGGCCTATCACGCGGTTGCTTGTTAGTTGAGGCCGCCCATCGCTCCGGCACCCTCATCACAGCCCGACTCGCCCTAAACTATAAACGCCTTCTTTTTGCCATCCCCGGCTTCCCGCAGGACCCACGCTCCCGCGGAGGGAACGACCTGCTCCGCCACAATAAAGCCCTCTTGGTGGAGCGTTACCAAGATATCCTAACCCACCTCAATAATACCCCCTTATCAGCCCATAATCCCGCCGCATGGGAACGACCACCCGCACGGCAAGCCTCCCTCTTTGCACCACCCCCACCGGCACCGCTACCACCGGCAGCAGCAGTATCAACATCACTTGTATCAACGCCGCCCACCTCCCCGCCCCAATCGCCATCCCCCACCATGCCGGATGATCAAAACAACGATTCCGATAAAAAAAATATACTCTCCCTCCTCGCGCATACCCCCTCCACGGTTGACGAGATTGCCTCACGCTGTCAGTTGTCCATCTCAGCAGTTGCAGCCATACTCATTGAGCTGGAGATAAATGGTGCCATCCAACGCCACGAGGACGGCACCCTGACCACTCTCAGCTAACGGGCAACGCCCAACTGCCGAATCGTCAGTTAAGACATCAAAGACCGGGAAAAACTCATGGCCGTGAAGAATGTTGTGGTTGTCGAAAGCCCCGCCAAGGCAAAAACCATCAACCGTTATCTCGGCAGCGACTACACTGTCATCGCCTCATTTGGCCATGTACGGGACCTCCCTCCAAAAGATGGCAGCGTCCGCCCAGATGAGAACTTCGCTATGTCGTGGCAAACTGATGAGCGCGGCTCCAAGCAAATCACCGCCATTGCCAAAGCCCTCAAAGGGGCTAGCAAACTCATTCTCGCTACCGACCCGGATAGAGAGGGCGAGGCCATCTCATGGCATGTCCGCAGCGCACTAGAAGAAAAGAAGCTCCTCAAAGGCATTGAGGTCGAGCGCGTCACGTTTAACGAAATCACCAAAAACGCCATCGCCGCGGCCATGAAGGCCCCCCGCACGCTAGACCGCCCCCTTATTGATGCTTATCTCGCCCGCCGTGCGCTAGATTATCTCGTTGGCTTCACCCTCTCCCCCGTCCTCTGGCGCAAGCTACCCGGCAGCCGCAGTGCAGGGCGCGTCCAATCTGTGGCCCTACGCCTCATCTGCGAACGAGAAGCAGAGATTGAAGTCTTTAAAGCAAAAGAATATTGGAGTGTAGAAGGCCTCTTTACCACACCTAAAAAGGCCGATTTTTCCGCCAAATTAACCCATCTTGAGGGCAAAAAGCTCGACCAATTCGCCCTTCCTGATGAAGCTACAGCCCATAAAGCGCGTGACCTCGTCCGCGCCTCGGCTCTCAGCGTCCGCAAGATTGAGCGCAAACGCACACGCCGCAACCCCGCCCCGCCCTTCACCACCTCCACCCTCCAGCAAGAAGCCTCCCGCAAGCTGGGCATGAGCGCACAAACCACCATGCGCACCGCTCAACAGCTTTATGAAGGGGTGGACCTCAATGGTGAGACGGTCGGCCTTATCACCTATATGCGTACCGATGGCGTTACAATGGCCACAGAGGCAGTACAAGCCATCCGCTCCCATATCAACACAGCTTTCGGCAAGGATTACTGCCCCGCCAAACCCCGCTCTTACGCCACAAAAGCCAAAAACGCACAGGAAGCCCACGAGGCCATCCGCCCCACCGATGTATCTCGCACGCCCGATGCCGTTGCTGCCGTCCTCACAGCGGACCAAAAACGCCTTTATGAGCTGATTTGGAAGCGTTCTGTCGCCTCTCAAATGCAATCAGCAGAACTCGACCAAACAGCTATTACCATCGGCGATAATACCGACCAAACCCTCCTGCGTGCTACAGGCTCCATCATCGCCTTTGATGGTTTTTTAAAACTCTATATCGAAGGCCATGACGATAAAGACAAAAACAACGATGACGACCAAAATCGCCTCCTCCCCGCGATGGCGGAAGGCGACTCGCTAAACACAAAAGACGTCAAAGCCGAGCAACATTTCACCCAACCACCACCGCGCTACTCCGAGGCCTCTCTCGTTAAAAAAATGGAAGAAATCGGCATCGGTCGCCCTTCCACCTATGCGTCCATCCTCAGCGTCCTGCGCGACCGCAACTATGTCCGTCTCGAGGCCCGCCGCTTTATCCCGGAGGATCGCGGTCGGCTCGTTACCGCCTTCCTCACCTCCTTCTTCCAACGCTATGTCGATACAGGCTTCACCGCCTCACTTGAGACGCAACTTGATGATATTTCCGATGGTCGAGCCGATTGGCATGATGTCATGTCCGCGTTCTGGCAGGACTTCTCCGCAACCGTTGCCAAAACAAAAGACCTCAAAATCTCCGATGTAATTGATGCGTTGGATCAAGACCTCGGCAATCATTTCTTCCCCCCCCGCCCAGATGGCAGCGACCCACGCCATTGCCCTTCCTGCACGGATGGGCGGCTCGGCCTCAAATTAGGGCGTCATGGGGCCTTCCTTGGCTGCTCCAACTATCCAGAATGTCGCACCACACGGCCTCTCACCGTTGATAATGGCGAGGACACCGCCCTCCCCGATGGGATGCGCCTGCTCGGCCATGACCCCGCCACTGGGGAGGACATCACCCTCCGCCGTGGCCCTTACGGTCTTTATGTCCAACGTGGCGAACCCGACCCAGAGGATAAAAAAGCCAAACCCAAACGCGCCACCATCCCCAAAGACCGCAACGGAGAGGAACTCACCCTTAAAGAAGCCATCGGCCTCCTCTCCCTCCCTCGCGATGTCGGCCCCCATCCAGAAACAGGCGAAATGATCACCGCAGGCTTAGGCCGCTTCGGACCTTTCGTAAAAATGGGCAGCATTTATGGCACGCTCAGCAAAGATGATGACGTCCTCACCATTGGGCTCAATCGCGCTGTCGATGCCTTAGCCAAAAAACTCGCCTCTATCCGCGCATTAGGCACACACCCCAAGGATGGCGAAGCCGTTATAGTCCGCAAAGGCCGATTCGGCCCCTATGTGCAGCATGGGCAACTCATCGCCACCCTCCCTAAAGGGGATTCAATGGATGATATTACCCTAGAGGAAGCCCTCGCCTTATTGGATGAAAAAGGCAAACCCCTAAAGGGCGGGCTCAAAACAGCTACAAAAAAGACCGCCACCAAAAAAACGACCACGAAAAAAACCACAGCAAGAAAGACTACATCCAAAAAGGCTGCATCATCACCCAAAAGCAAAACTACAACTCAAAAAGCCAAAACCGCTAAGACCAAAATGGCCAATACAACAGCAGATAAAGACGATATGCCTTTTTAACTTTCCTTCCTTAATAAATGCCTCATAATAGCCAGGAATGCCCCTTACCCTGCATTCCCGTCGGCTGTCCTGCGCCTCAACTCTCCCGTGCAGGCAGTATATCTTTCCTCTTGCCCCCCTTCTTTTCCACCTTTTGTAGCATCGCGCTCATGATGTCAGTCTGCCACCCTCTGCGCCGAATCTTCGCAAACTCTGCTCAGCTTACCCTGTGCGGAGTTTTACTCGTTAGTCTTGAAACCCCCTCCCAAGCCCGTGCTAAATCCACCTCTTTTTGGCACAATTTTATTCAACGTCTCACGCCAGAAGACGGCAACACAGCACATATAGCCACTCATCCACCAACTCCCACAATTACCCCATCGCCTGTAAAACCCGCCCCAACGACCACGGCAGAACCCGCTCTCACAGCCCCTATCGCCTTGAGCGATGATGATAAACAAACACAACAGACACTCACTGCCGCATTAAACTTCATGATTCCCCGGCTACTAACGGCCCATACACCGCAAACATTATGCCTCTGGGGTATGCAAGCTCTGCTCCAAATGCAGTCTGCCGCCAATATATCTCAACCTAAATTGACCCTTACATTACACCCTACACGCCTCACACTTCTCCACGGGACACGCATCGCCTTTAATGAGCTTCCCCCCAGCGCGGATGATATACCTGGGTGGAGCCAGATAAGCACACGCTTCATCGCGGCCTTACATTACAATTTCCCAGAGCGTTACCCCCAAAATGACAATGCCCTGCTTACATCCTTTCTCAATGGCCTACTCTCTAAGCTAGACCCTTATTCCCGCTACTTGCCCCCCAACCACACCAACACACCTCTCCCGGCTGCCCCCCCCTCCCCAGCCTCTGCCAGTATCGGCGTAACATTACGCCCCTCACACTCTCATTTTCCTATTGTAAGTGCTATCAATCTTAATAGCCCCCTTTGGGACGCAGGAATCACACCAGGTGATAGGCTTATCAGCCTAAATCGCCATAGCACTCGCAAAATGACAGTTAAGGAGCTACAAACCTTACTTACCGGCCCAACAGGTAGCACGGTCGAACTCGGCTTTCGCCTTCAAGATGGACAACATCTTACACGCTCTTTCACACGCAGCATCATGGCAGAAGAAAGCGTATTCCCCGACCATATAGGCCCTCTACCCATCTTACATATAACGCATTTTTCAAGCCGCACCGCCGAGGAAATCAGCCAATATCTATCCACTTTCTTCCCTAACAGCGCTGCGGAGGGTGACCTATCATCCCCTCCCCCCCTCCAAACGCGGCCAATACCCCTCCCCGGTCTTATCTTAGACCTCCGCGGCAATCATGGCGGTATTCTCCAACAAGCCGTCATGACAGCCGCCTTATTTCTAGATCATGGCATCATCGCTACGACAGAAGGACGCGCCGCCGAATCCAGCCATGTATGGAGTATTCAAGGCGGAGACCTTACCAACAACACCTCACTAGCCTTATTGGTGGATAAAGATACAGGCAGCGCAGCCGAAGCCCTTGCCGCCGCCTTAGCAGATCACCGACGCGCTGTTATTATAGGTAGTACAAGTTTCGGCAAAGGCATGGTCCAAATTTCTTCCACCTTGCCCAATGCCGGTCACCTCACCCTTACATGGGCCCGCATCACAGCCCCACAAGGATGGCCCCTACAAAGTTTAGGCGTTATCCCCCAGCTTTGTACCTCTCCTAACAGTCAGTTTTCTCTCAAAGACCAACTCTCTGCTTTACGAGATGGTCACTCCCTCATGGCAACAACCCTTCAAAACGCACGCTCTCTTCGTGAAAATAGCCCCCTAAACACACGTCTCTCCTTACGCTCTGTCTGCCCTCCCGCCCCATCTAGCCCTCACGACCTCTCTACAGCTCAAATTCTAGTATCCACACCGCATGTTTATCAGGCCGCACTTCTCAGTGTCCCTGACATCAATTCACCCCCTCTCCCCTCTCAAAACGATGCTGCACCCCCGTCATCTCCCACCCCTTAACAAAGTTATTTTACATATATTGAAAGGACATTCCGTTGTTTTTCGGCCTTAAAACCGGCTTCTGGATACGCGCCACCCTCCGCCGCCTCAACCAAAATGGCCTCATCGCCGCTATCGCCCAAAAAGGGGATGAGGACGCAGGCAGCATTTTTATCGTCCTTGCTTCAAAAGACGGTCACCGTGCTATCTTACAAGAGCAAGATACCCACTGGTATCGGCAAGAATTTCATTCCACCGAGACCGAAACAGCCGCTCAACAGACCACACAGTATCTCGAACGACAAAAAAATATCGATCCCGATTTATGGATTATCGAAATTGACGTCACCGACATCACATACCCTTTAGAGAAGGAACTCGGTACACGGCGATTTCACGAAACTGGATCATAAGCGCACCCCTAGCGCAAACATACAGCCCACTAACCTGTAACCAATAGGCCACATCCTATCTCGTTCAATAACGCCAAATGCAGCTATAACCAATTCATCCATTGCTTTTGCCTTCCTTTTCAGTGAAAAGGATAACCATCTGTCTGGTTGGAGAGTAATTACATGACTGCACGCACCTCCATTACATCACTGCTGGCCCGTGGTGCCTGTGCCGCCTGCCTGTCAGCCATGGCGTTTGGTGCGGCAAAAGCTCAGCCCGTCCGCGGTCTTTATGTTGCCGGGGCAGCTGGGGCAAGCTTCAACCAATCACAAACAGTCAACCCACACACAAAGCTCTTTCCCCATGGTCGTGATGATTATACGACAGGCATCACCGGCCTCGGTAGCATCGGCTGGGGTCTAGGCAACGGTTTCCGCGTGGAAGTCGAGGGGAACTACCGCAATAACCGTCTCTCCCGCTTCCACTCCCCAGGGTTTAGCTCCACCGCCCACGGCCACCAGCAAAAATATGGCGGTATGGCGAACGCCTTGTTCGATATGGATATCGGCCAAAACTGGATCTACCCCTATTTTGGATTCGGTATCGGCTATGCACGGCAGTTTACCAACACCACCATCCAAGGGACAGGGGCCAATAAAGGCTTCCGTCAACGTGTTGATGACGGCGCCAATGGCTTCGCCTATCAAGGCATCTTCGGCACATCCCTGCCTATTCCGTGGGTCGTTGGTCTTTCCACCACGATGGAATATCGCTTCTACACCATTACAGGCCATCATCGCCATTACGCGGAGGCCAGCTATAACATTGCCAATGCTGATAGCGGGCCTGTAGGCGGCCGCCGTAGCAGCCGGACCGACTTCAACCATTCTTTGATGCTCGGCTTGCGGTATGAGTTCAACCCGGCCCCACCACCGCCCAAACCAACTCAAGCCATTGCTGCACCTGCCCCTGCGCCCGTCCGCACCTATCTTGTCTTTTTCGATTGGGACCGCGATACATTATCCGACCGTGCCCGCTCAATCGTAGAGACCGCCGCGCGTAACTCTACCTCCGCGCAATTCACCCGCATCCAAGTAAATGGCCATGCCGATTCTTCTGCCGTTCATCCTGGCAGTCAAAAAGCAAACAACTATAATATGTCCCTCTCCCTCCGTCGTGCTCAAAGCGTCAAGGCAGAATTAATCCGCGATGGTGTTCCTGCCGGTGTGATTAATATCCATGGCTTCGGCGATACCCAACCACTGGTTTCTACACGCCCTGGTACGGTAGAACCACAAAATCGTCGCGTTGAGATCGACTTCCAATGAGATAGATCATCATCACTTTACTTGATGATGCACATCACATTAAAAAAACCGACATTGCCAACGGCCATGTCGGTTTTTCCATAACACTACATTTAAAAAATAATGGGCGGGATATTTCTATAAACACCCACCCATATTTATAGTTACTTACTTGTACTCTGTCCCGCAGCCTTGTGCGCCACAATACGACGTTTATGCACGGGTGTTACAGGCTTAACCGCTGCTTCCACAGGCGGGGTTGCAGCCGTAGTCGCCGCAGGTTGCTCTACAGAAACCTTCACCGTCAACATACGACGTGGCTGAGCAGACCCAGGGATTAATTCAACTGAAAATGAATCTTCACCCTTATAATCTACCGCCGGCGTATATTCCACATAGGTACGATTATCATAGCTATAGAGAAAAGCTTTCCCATGCTCAGGAGGTGGTACAACTCCAAAGGACACATAACTCCCCCCACCGCCTTTACTAACAGCAAAAGGACACATACCCCCATCACCAGCCATTACGGTCATCATCACACTCATCCGCCCTGTCGCATCCGTCTGCAACGGGGATACCTCACAATGGGCCGCACGTTTTTCATTCGCAAAGGGATTAGGTAAAATCCCCCCATTATCCGGTGCTTTTTTCTGATTCGCAGCACATCCCCCAAGAGCAAGAAGAGCCGTTGCGACAACTCCTACCTGTAAAAAACCACTCCGTTGCACAGCAACCTCCTCAACAAACATAAAAAATAGACGGGGTTATGAGAGGCACAAATCCTCACACACTACCTTCACATGAGCACGATACGCCTTCAATTGGTTCATGAAAATGCAATCCCGCATATTTCTTTCACTCCCTAGGGCAGACTTTCTTATAAGAGCATGATATGAGGCGAAGGACCTGTTAGCGGGAGTCTTCCTCATGCCTTTTCTGTTCCCCGGCCAGTCCCTGATCAAAGCTGGGCTAGCCCTTTCCACTGCGTTCCTTCTTCTCTGTGCCCCCGCCGCGCAAGCAGCCAGCTGCCATCCCTCTGAGGCCGACCACGCAGCCTTTAACTTAGCCGGTTTAAAATCCGAGCTTATGGTCACAGCCCTCTCCTGCCATACGCAAGACCGCTACAACCAATTTGTTAATCGGTTTCGCCCTATCTTGGCCGAATCAGAAAAAAGACTCGATTCCTACTTCCGCCGTACTTTTGGCAACCAAGCCCAAAGAAAGCACGATGACTACATCACTCAACTAGCGGATATACAATCGCTCGGTGGTCTCAAATCAGGTACAGCCTTCTGCGCCCAACGCGTCCCTATGTATGATGAGGTTGATGCCCTAGACGATTCTAACTCCGACCTCGCCCATTATGCCGAGGCCAAGGACATCGCCCAACCCGCATCATATGAGAGCTGTACAGCCCCACCCGCACCTCACCACACACATATTCGAGCACGTCACCGCTAGCCCCCCCTCTAAACTAATCACAGGACCACAGAATGGCCGATATGTTCGGACAGAACGAGCTACCCAGCCCCTCCAACCCCTCATCTCCTAATACGTACGATGCCGAGGCTATTGAAGTTCTCGAAGGGTTAGAGCCTGTCCGCCGTCGCCCCGGCATGTATATCGGCGGCACGGATGATACCGCCTATCATCATCTCGCTTCCGAGATCATCGATAACGCTATGGATGAAGCCGTAGCCGGCCATGCAACACTTATCGAGGTCCATCTCGAAGACGCCCATACCCTGATGGTCCGCGATAATGGACGTGGCATCCCCACCGATCCTCACCCTCGCTTCCCAGAAAAATCTGCCCTAGAGGTCATTTTCACTACCCTCCATGCCGGCGGTAAGTTCTCTGGTAAATCCTACGCTACCTCTGGCGGCTTGCATGGTGTGGGCAGCTCTGTTGTCAATGCCCTCGCCTCCTATTTAGAAGTAGAAGTCTATCGCAACCGCAAAGGCTGGCGACAAACTTTCTCACGCGGCCACACCACCAGCACGCTAGAAAATACCAAACCCGCTATCAAACGCGGTACTATGGTCCGCTTCACCCCCGATAGCGAAATTTTCGGCCCCCTCCATTTTTCGCCCCAACGCCTTTACCGCCAATGCCAAGTTAAAGCCGCCCTTTTTCATGGTGTGAGCATCTCATGGTCTTGCGCGGCAGACCTCCTCAAGGGGGAAAACGCCCCACCTGCCCATACTGTCATCTCCTACCCTAATGGGCTAGAAGACGCCCTAAAAGATGACCTCGGCTCCACCCCTTCTCTGCTAACCCCCCTTTGGGCTGGCCAAGCCGACCTCCCCATCGCCGCAGATGGCCAACCCGGCGGCCGTGTCGAATGGGCCATCGCCTTTTTAGACCAAGGCAATAGCACCCTTATCTCCTACTGCAACACCATCCCCACCCCCCAAGGCGGCACGCATGAAAATGGCCTCCGCGCTGCCCTTGTCAAAGGGTTTCGCAACTGGGGCGACCAACGCAAAATCCGCCGCTCCAACGCCATTACAGCCGAGGATATTCTCGGCACCATCAATGCCCGCCTCTCTGTCTTTATCCGTAACCCCCAATTCCAAGGCCAAACGAAAGACCGCCTCACCACACAAGAAGCCAGCCGCCTGGTAGAAGGTGCCCTGCGCGACCGCATCGACCATTGGCTCGGTGGCAATCCCCAGCAAGCTGATAACCTCGTCAGCTATATTGTTGAACGCGCTGAAGAACGCCTCCGCCGCCGTGAAGCCCGCGAGACAACACGCAAAACCGCCACGCGCCGCCTACGCCTCCCCGGCAAATTAACCGACTGCTCCCGCAGCAACGCCCATGAGACCGAGCTTTTCCTTGTTGAGGGGGAATCCGCCGGTGGTTCCGCCCGCCAAGCGCGCGATAGAGAAACACAAGCCGTCCTCCCCCTACGTGGCAAGATTCTCAATGTCGCCTCCGCCACGCAAGAAAAACTCCGCGCCAATACCGAGCTACGCGACCTCATCGAGGCCATGGGCTGCGGCTTTGGCAAAACATTAGACCTCTCCAAACTCCGCTATGGCCGCATCATCATCATGACAGATGCCGATGTCGATGGTGCCCATATCGCTTCCTTATTGATGACCTTCTTCTTCCGCGAGATGCCAGACCTCGTCCGGCAAGGCCATCTTTACCTCGCCCAACCCCCTCTTTATCGCCTCACTCATGGCAGCAAAACCATCTACGCCATGGATGATCTCGACCGCGACCGCCGTCTAAAAACAGACTTTAAACCCAACGCTAAGGTTGAGATCTCTCGCTTTAAAGGCCTTGGAGAAATGCCCGTCTCCGACCTTAAAGAAACCACCATGTCACCCACACGCCGCACCCTGTTGCGCGTTACCGTCCCCACGGAGGAGAACCTCCTCACGCGTAACCGCATCGAAAGCCTCATGGGTCGCAAGCCAGAGCTTCGCTTCCAGTTCATTCAAGAACAAGCCCGCTCTGTCGAGCTTTTGGACATCTAACGCCTCACTAAAAAGGGCGTCCCTTTATTGAAGGAACGCCCTCCCCGCTTAAAATACCGGATGAGCCGGGTCCGCCCCCATCCGCCCATCAGGGCGGTCCAGCGTCCGTATCGCCGCCATTTCATCGGCTGTCAAAACAAAGTCAAACAACGCCACATTCTCTGCCATTCGCTCCCGATGCACTGATTTAGGGATGACAATAACCTCATTCTGCAAATGCCACCGCAGAATCACTTGGGCAGGGCTTTTATGATGCCGCTTCGCAATACGGCCAATCACCTCATTATCTAACACCGTCCCCTTCCCCAAGGGCCGCCATGCCTCTGTCTGAATCCCAACCTCTTTATGGAAAGCCCGCAACGCCTCTTGTTGAAACACAGGATGAATCTCAATCTGATTCACCGCAGGGACAACACCCGTCTCCTCAATAATCTTCTGGAGATGGTCTTTCTCAAAATTAGAAACCCCAATAGAGCGCACACGCCCTTGCTTTTTCAGCTCAATCAAAGCCTTCCATGTCTCTACATATAAACCCTGCTGCGGCATCGCCCAATGGATGAGATATAAATCCACAACATCACGTTTTAATAAACGCGCACTCTCATCAAAAGCCCGCAAGGTCGCATCATAACCCTGCTCATCATTCCATACTTTCGTTGTCACGAAGATATCAAGATGATCACGCAAACCATCCCCAACACCCGCCTCATTGCGGTAAAGCCGCGCTGTATCAACGGCCTTATACCCAACATCAATCGCCGTCTTTACCACCTCAGCCGTTTTATCCGGCGGTGTTTCCCACACACCAAGGCCAATCCACGGCATCGTCTGCCCATCATTCAGCGTAACACGCGCCGCCGCATTTTTTGGGAACTCACTCATAAGCCCCTCCCTTCTAAGGATTCGCCACCATGACTATCCATGGGGTACACCCCATCATCTACGCTCTCCACCCCATAAACAACTATCCCTTTTTTAACCTTTATTCCTCAAATAACCCCATCTGCACCGGCACTACCTCATCCCGCACCCCAAGGGCAGAAATAGTTAATCCAAGCAAACGGATAGGCCGCTCCAACGGAAAGAAACTACGCAATAATTCCAAAGCCATCCGCCGTAACACAGCCCCCTCCACAATCGGAAACGGAGCCGAACACGCCCGCGTTACTGTATGGAACCCCGCATAACGCAACTTCAACGTCACCGTTCGCCCCGCAATGGACTTCTGCTCACACGCCACTATCAACTTCGCAACAATCCCCTCCAATGTAGCAGCAAGGCTCTCCCATGCCTCTACATCACGCGCAAAGGTCGTCTCCGTCCCCAGAGATTTGCGCGGCCTATTCACCTCAACCGGTCGATAATCCAGCCCCCGCGCAATATCATGATAAAACTGAGCAGAACTCCCAAAATGTTGACGCAACGCCGCCACACTCCATGTCTTTAAATCCGCCCCCGTATAAATCCCAAGCTTATGCATCCGCGCCGTTGTCGCAGGCCCCACACCATGAAACCTCTCCACCGGCAAATCCGCTACAAACGCCGCCCCCCGCTGAGGAGGAATCACAAACAACCCATTAGGCTTCCGCTGCCCAGACGCCAATTTCGCCAAGAAGCGATTATACGACACCCCCGCTGATGCCGTTAAACCCGTCTCTTTCTGAATCTCACGCCGAATCGCCTCAGCAATCGCCGTGGCCGAGCCATAAGCCGCCCATTGTTCCGTCACATCCAAATAAGCTTCATCTAATGCAAGGGGCTGAATCATCAGCGTATAACGCCTAAAAACATCATGAATCTGAGCCGATACCGCCCGATAAACCTCAAAGCGCGGCGGCACAAAAATCAATTCCGGGCACCGCTCCAACGCTTTATGGGAGGGCAAAGCAGACCGCACCCCATAAGCACGCGCCTCATAACTCGCTGCCGCTACCACACCCCGCCCCGCAGCACGCCCCACCGCCACAGGCCGCCCCCGCAACGCTGGATTATCCCGTTGCTCGATAGACGCATAAAACGCATCCATATCCACATGCAGGATGCGCCGTATTCTCTCTTCCTCCCTATTACCTTTAGGCGTCGCGTTCATCCTCATACCATTCTAATATGGGATGACACCCTTAAAAGGACGCCTTAGGCATAGGCATATAACTCCCCACTACCAACGCTAAAATCGTTACATTCGGGCTTTCCGCCGCACTATGGCACACAGTCGTTTCCGGCCCCGGTAAAATCAAAGGCGCCTGGAATTCCGGCTCCGTACTTTGCGGCCATAATACCATCTGCCCACTCGCTTTAATCTGCACCGCCTTAATCGTTGCTTCAAAACTATCCGAAACATCCGAGCGCTGCATCGCCACCACATAATCCCCATTCCGCGGCCTACGCCCCAATTCGGAGAAATTAATGACAATTACCACCGAGCCTTCTTGAAACACCCGATTCATGGACTGCCCCTTCACCATCAGCCCATAACGCTTCAACCCCGGATATTCCGAATCTTGTGGGATCGTAATGGCATAACGGTCCAGCACAGGCCATTCCTGCGCCTCTTTCCACACTCCCGCCTGCACCTCTCCACAAACTTGAATCTGAACTACAGGCAAAGAAGGCGCAGACGCCCCGGCAGAACTATCTACCGTAATCGCCTCTCCATTATGGCTAATTTCCTCCATCAAACTGTTTATCGACACACCCAGTACCTGGGCCAAAGCAGCTAGCTTATCCGACCGAGGTACATGCTTTCTCCGGCGCATATCCCGCAAAAAATCCACCCCAACAGCAGGGTTAATCTCACGTGCCTTCAAACACGCCCTCCTATCCGAAAGGCCCTGTTCATCCAAAAGCACATCAAGGCGATGTAATAACGATTCGATAGACATACGGGGATTATCCCTAATTCTAAAAAAAAGTCTATACGGGATTTTTCCCTAATTCATCTTGACATCCGAGGATATTTCCCCGCATTTTAAATCCATTCCTCACTAAGATGTCGCTCACACATCACTTACAAGGGAAAATACCCACATCATCCTCTCAAAACCCACGCCTCTAACCCCATCATGATTCATTTTCAAGGAGTCGTCCTTTGTCACGTATTAACTATCTAACCACAACCCCCACACGGGAACGCACACGCAAGGTCGATTATGAGACCCTTGGCCGCCGTCGCCGCCGCGCCAATACCCTAGGCGCACTTTCTTCGCGCCTCAAAGCTGAAGTAATTTCGGAGGCAGAACAATGGGTTAAGGATTGGATGTTGGCCGAGCATGGCTATCTCGACATCATGAAAGATGGCGGAGCCCCCGCCCTAGCAGGAAATGTCTTCACTTTTAACGCCCTACAAGGCAAAGCCTGGGGCCGCCTCAAAGCATTCCGCCGCCATGCAGGGCGCGAGCGGCATCAACTCCTCGTCAATTTACTTGGGTTAGGATGGTCCTTTACCTCACTCGGCTCCAAACTCTACCCTAATCTCCATCCAGATCGCGCCCGCAAAAAAGCCGCCGATGACTGCGCCACCACACTGGAGATGCTCGCTGATTTTTGGCTAGAACAACGGCGCGCCAAAGCCCGCCAAGCCGTCCATATCGCCCGACAACACCGCCAAGGGTTAGATATTCCAACCCTCTCCAAAACCTATAATATCGCCCCTAAAGGCATGCAAAAAATCATCCAACATGGCGAGCATATCCTCAACAAACCGCAGAAAATCACCGCTGTTGAACTACGCTCCTAAATAAAATCATCACCACCTCATTTTCTCATTGACAGCCCGCCCGCTTTCCCCTATAAAAACCTCATCATCGCGAGCCGTGTGCCAATAAGGCATACGGCTTTTTTATTGCCGTAACCCGGCACCTAGAATCTGGTCGATAGAGCCCCTTTCATACGGCTCATCCCACATATTCCTTCTCTAAAAAACGGATGTCTCTTATGGCACAGGCCCTCTCTACCGCCGAGCAGCCGCTCGGACGCGGTCGCATTGTCACAACCAAACGCGGCCGCTGCGTCGTTTTAGCCGAGGACGGCCCCCGCCTCGTTCTCTGCCCCCTCTATGAAGCACCAGACCTCCATCATAGAGCTGACATTCCCCTTAGCTGGCGCGATGAACTTATTTTGGGCCTGAAACAAAATGCTGTCATTAGAGCCATCCCCTTCCTCAAACAACGCAATGCCGTCATAGCAGAGGACACCTATATCTCCGCTCTAACACTCACCCAGCTCCGCCTCCGCACCCATAGGGAACTACAAATCAGCACGCTAGAGAGCAAACGCCTCCCCCTTTTCTCTGGTCGGCCCATTCGCCACTCTGCACATCTCAGACACCTTACATGAAGACACAGCGCAAAAAGCCCGTCACGTTCTCACAATCTCTCTTTGATGAAATGATGGAGGACCTCATGCTCGGCCACCCCTTGCATGACATCTGCTCTGGCACACATCGCCCTACCCTCCGCAGCTTCTATCGCTGGCTATACAAAAAACCAGCCCTCCTTCCCCGCTACCGCCATGCAAGAGACCTCTCAGCCGATAGCTTAGAGGCCAAAATCCTCTCTCATCTTGCAACCCTGCCCGACAAAGCCGACACCGCCACCGTCAACCTCTTTAAACTCCAGTTCGACACACTTCGCTGGCTTATGGCCCGGCGCGCGCCCAAACGCTATGGTGAACGACAAACAGTCGAACATACTGGCCAAGAGGGCGGCCCCCTTCACACTATCCAACGCGTCATTATCGACCCCAACACCCCTCCTCCAGATAATAAAACCGATACCTTAATGAAGGGGTAAACCCTCATGCCGCCTCAGACCCACCTCACCATCACCACCCCACGCGCCTTTGCTCCCTTACTCAAACCATCACGCTATAAAGGCATCTGGGGCGGCCGCGGCTCCGGCAAATCGCACTTCTTCGCCGGCTTATTAATCGAACAAGCCACACTCCACCCCGGCCTCCGCGCTGTCTGCATTCGCGAAATCCAAAAATCCCTCGCAACATCTGTTCATCAGTTACTTTGCGACACAATCAACCGGCTAGGATTACACCACCACTTCACCATTAAAGAGAGAGAAATCATCACCCCCGGCGGAGGCGTCATCTTGTTCCAAGGCATGCAAACCCATAACGCCGAAACCATTAAATCACTCGAAGGCATGGACATCGCATGGGTGGAAGAAGCCCAATCCCTCTCTGCCCACTCCCTCAAACTCCTCCGCCCCACCATCCGCAAGCCCGGTTCAGAAATCTGGTTCAGCTGGAACCCCAACCACCCTTCCGACCCTGTCGATGCCTTCATGCGTAACCCCTCTCATGAGGATGACCCCTCCATCATCACCATCCACGCACGCTGGTCCGACAACCCTTGGTTCCCAAATGTTTTGAATGAGGAACGAAAACGCGACCAAACATTACGCCCACAAGATTACGACCATATTTGGGAAGGAGATTACCAACAGCATCATGATGCCCTCATCTTCCCCGATCGCGTCAGCATAAAATCATTCACCACTCCCGAATCTTGCCGCTTCCATTTCGGTGTAGATTGGGGCTTCTCGCGGGACCCCACCGCTCTCGTCCGCTGCTTCATCCATGACGATATCCTCCATATCGACTATGAGGCTGGCGGCACAAACATCCCCCTAGACCAACTCCCCTCCCTCTTCGAGACACTCCCCGCCATCCGTCATTGGCCTATCCGCGCCGATAATGCCCGCCCCGAAACCATCAATTACCTCAAAAACCGCCATCACTTCCGTATCACATCCGCCAAAAAATGGCCCGGCAGCGTGCAAGACGGCATAGAGCGTCTCAAATCATTCCGCGCCATCCATATCCATCCACGCTGCGTAGAAACCGCACGGGAGTTCCGCCTCTATCGCTATAAAACTGACCCTCTCACCGGCGACATCCTCCCCCATATTGAAGACGCCAATAACCATTATATCGATGCGCTTCGCTACGCGTTGGACGGCCTCATTACCAACCACACCCCCCTGCCGGACTTCTCACGTTTTGCCTAGCCACACTAATCCTCACTGCCCAGCCATTATCCCCCATAAAATAAAACCACCCACAGCCCCACCCAACACCACACCAGCACAAACAGCCAACCATAACATCCGTGCTGCAATGCGTTGCGGCGGCGCTTTCCAATCTAACCATCCCATAAACCAACGTCCTCCCCGTTAAAGATAGGTCTTTCTCATGTCCGGCTTCTCCCTAACACGCCTCTTTACCAAGAAGCAGCCCACCCCCTCTCATAACAGGCAAGACCCCCTTCCACCACGCCACCCTACTACCCCTCATAAAACGCCTGTCTCATGGCTCAAACGCCTAAGACGCACCGAGCCACCCACCCTCTCCCCCAACACAACCTCACACTTCATGCCCTACCAACCACCACCGGGTATCGTGCCAGAAGGTTATAACCGCCCCACCCCTCTTGGCTCCGATGCCGCGCCTAGCACCACAGCAGACATCACCAGTTGGGCTATGGGCCAAACCACCTCCCAACCCTCTTGGATGGCCGATGGTTTGGGCTTTCTTGGCTACCCAACCCTCGCTCAAATGGCCCAACGCGCCGAATTCCGCAAACCTTGCGATGTCATCGCCCGTGAAGCTACGCGAGAATGGATTAGCCTTAGCACACATAATCCTGCCGATTGTCCCCCTCCCGAAATCCCTCAAGACCCTACAACCCGCCTCCACGCGCTTGAAGTCGAAATGAAACGACTCAATATTCGCGAACTCCTCCACCAACAAATCCTCGATAGCCTACTCTACGGCATCGGCCATATTTGGCTCAATATGGCTGACACACCCCGCACAACATACGGCCAAACACTCCCCCTCCCCCTCACCTCCAACGGCGTCCGCAAAGGCACACTCGCCGGGCTAAAAACAATCGAGCCCATTTGGACAACCCCCAACGCCTATAATGCAGACTCCCCCCTACAAGATGATTATTACCGCCCCCGTAATTGGTGGGTGCAAGGCTGCCTCGTCCATCGCGACCGTCTCATCAGTATGATCCCCTACGGCGTGTCAGACCTTTTTAAACCTTCCTTCAATTTTGGCGGTATGAGCCTCACCCAACAGCTACGTCCGTATGTTCATAATTTCTTACGAACACGGAACAGCATCAGCAACATCACCGCCAACTTCTCCAAACTGGTTTTAAAAACCGACATGGGCGGCCTCATGGCCACCGGCACCAGCGATGAAACAGACCCCACAACCTCCATCACAGGCCGCGCCTCCTTTATGCAGAAGATATCGGAAGGCCAAGACATCATCGTAGCCGACCACCAAAATGAGGACATCTCCATCATCGCCACGCCCCTCACCGGGCTGGCAGACCTCCAAGCACAAGCTATGGAGGCCATGGCCTCCATCCCCGGTATCCCCTTAGTCAAACTCTTTGGCATTACACCCAACGGGTTAAACGCCTCCTCAGCAGGAGAAATCCGTGTTTTTTATGATGAAATCGCCGCCTTTCAAGAAGCTCATATGCGCCCCGTTCTCACGCGGTTACTCACCCTCCTTCAACTCAATCTCTGGGGGGCGACCGACCCCGCTTTAGAAATCACCTTCAACCCCCTTTGGCAGCATCTCTCCGCCACGCCAGAGCCAACTTCTTCCAAAGAGAGCCCATGACCATCCTCGCTTATGACCGCAGCGGCTCTGTCCGCAGCTTTGATGATAATGGCCGCCTGCGTGTAGAGCGCACCCCCATCAGCAAAGCTAATATCTGCACTTATCAAGGCCGAGAAATCCCCCATTACGACAAACTCGGCCTGCATCCAGACCAGCCATACCGCCTCCTGCGCGACCCTCACGAACTCGCAAAAGCAGCAGACAGCTTTAACTCTCTCCCTATTCTAGAGGAGCATATCCCCACCAGTGCCCAGGCCCACCCACGAGAACTCACCGTTGGGGCCACCATGGATAATGCCCTCTTTGAAGCCCCTTATCTGACCGTCGGCATGGTCATTTTCGATGGCCCCGCCATCGCCCGCATCCAATCCGGTGAGCAGAAAGAACTTTCCTGCGGCTACGCTTATGAGGCCGATATGACACCCGGCACATATGGGGGCCAACCCTATGATGGCCGCATGATTAACATTCGAGGCAATCATATTGCTCTCGTAACAAAAGGTCGAGCCGGACCAGATGTCCTCGTCCACGATTCATCTCCCGCTCCGGCTTCCCCCTCACATAATAGGACACACACCACCATGACAAAAACCGATGCACATTCCCCCGCTATAGAGAGCGACATTCCTAACACACCGCCACATAATGAGGCAGAAACCATCAAAACACATCAACCAACAGACCTACCGGCTGAAAATCAGGCTGAAGATAAAGAAGCCGCCCTCAACGCCGCTATTCAAAAGGCCATCGCCGCCGACCGCGCCTTACGCCTCGCCACAGAAGAAGCCTGCCGCCTCGTTCGCCCCCTCGTTGGCGATGTTCACGGTATGGATAGCGCAGAGGATGTTTATCGCTACGCTCTTCAACACTCTGGTATGGCCGCCGATAGCCTCACAGAGGTTAATCAAGCGGGCTTGCGCGCACTTGTCCATGCACGCCTCACCACTATGGCTCCACCGGCTTATAACGCGGCTCACACTCCCCTCGCAGCCGATAAAGCTTCCGCCTCCTATAGCGCACCACGCCGTTATTAATCACCTCTCCATCCTATAAGCAGGAATCTTTTCCATGTCCGATTTCCAACAGACAGTCTCATACACATGGCCGCAAGGCTTCCCCGGTGCCCCCGCTAGTGCCAACCCCATCCGCACCTCCATCGCGCCAGAAGGCGGATTCGTCGCGGGTAATAATGGCCTCACCATCGCTCATTTCGCATGGCGCAATGATGACGGCATTACCCTGAGCAACAGCGGCACGACCGCACCGGCAGGCTTCCTCTATCGCAGCCAGCAAGGCGTGATGACACAATATCTCCAATCCGCCACAATGACACTCCCCGCAGGCTTTGCCGCAAGCCTTGCAGAAGGTGGTGACTTCTGGGCACTCGCCACAACAGCTTCCAGTGCTGGCCAAGCCGTTTACGCCAATACAACCGATGGCAGCTTACAAACCGCTTCTCCATCCAACACACCACAGGGCACCGTTCCAACAGGCTGGGTCGTCTCTCGTGGTGGTGCAGCGGGAGAACTCATCATCATCTCCGGCCCAATGCACCCTGTAGCGGCCTAATTGCGCTGTCACATCTCTATACCCCAAAAACTCATTAAGGCATTCGCATGACCCACTCCATCTCCCCTGCCATGCTTCAACGCGATTTCGGCGTCCATGGCATCCTTGACCATAACTTAGCCTTCGACAACGCTACGGCCCCTAACTCAGGGATTCCGAGCATTTTCTCCACCTATACAGACCCCCGCACGATCAAAGCGATCATCACCCCTATCCGCGCCGAAGCCATCTATGGTCAGGGGCAAAAGGGCGACTGGCTGACAGACACCGCTCAATTCCCTTTCGTAGAACTCTCCGGCCAGACAGCCTCCTACGGCGATTATGATAGCTCCGGCGATAGTGACGCCAACGCTAACTGGGTCCAACGTCAATCCTTCCACTTCCAGACATGGACAAAATGGGGTGAGCGTGAAGCAGAACGCATGGGGGCTGCCCGACTAGACTGGGTCTCCCGTAAGAATGAGGCCTCCATCTCTGTCCTTAATAAAACAAGCAACCGCATCAGCCTATTCGGTATGGAAGGCCTACAGCTGCGCGGTGCTCTCAATGACACCGCCCTACCACCGGCCATCCAACCTAGCCCCAAAATCGGCCCTTCCGGCACTGCCACAGGCAGCAATGACTGGCTGAGCATGACCGACCCGGTGCAGGTCTATAACGACATCCTCAAAGCCTTCCAGCAGCTCTCCGAGCAGATGGGCGGCAATGTCACGTTAGAAAGCCCATTGACACTCGTCATCCCGACAGAGCGTCAGCAATGCTTGCTTTATAGCAACCAATACCGCACATCCCTCCGCGATTTACTGCGCGAAAACCTACCGAACTTAAAGATCGAAACCCTGCCAGAAGCCGGAAGCACACTTTCGGGCGGCCAGACAAAGGTCACGCAGCTTCAGCTCTTCCTACGCGAAGTCGATGGGCAAGAGAGCGTCACCACCGCCTTCACCGAGAAACTCCGCGCTCACACGGTAGAACGCTACAGCTCCTACATCCGCCAAAAGAAATCGCAAGGCAGCTGGGGGACCATCTGGTTCTACCCCGTCGCCTGCGTCACCATGACAGGAATCTAACCTATGGCCGATCATGTCACCGTTCTCTGCCGCCTCCCATCCGGCATCCGGCTCGACCTGCACGACCTGCCTAGCCTGAGCGAACGCGCTCAGGCTAGTGCCCCTATTATGGCCCCTCCACAGGCCCGTGCATCCATCACACTCAACGGCATCCGGCAAGACCCACACTACCATCCGTTGGAAAACCGGCTCCTTGGCCGCGCTGGTCGCACCAATGTCCCCACAGATTTTTGGAAAGCATGGCTAGAACAAAACAAAACTTCCAGCCTCGTCACCCAGAAACTCGTTTTTGCCGAAACCACAGCCGCCCGCGCTGATAACGCCATGAACGAACTCGCCAAAGAACGTACCGGCCTTGAAGGGGCCGAACATACATCCTTGGTTGAGGGCGTCACCCCACTGCACTCTGCTGCATAAACCTCCCTATACCCTGCCTTCCCGTCTTTATGAGGGGAAGGCAGCCTCTCGGCTCATTTCCTTGTAAGGACACCCGCATGACCCCAGAACCACCGATGACATCCCCCGGCGTTGTTCCCTTTTCCTATACGGATTGGTTAGCGGCGTACCCTTCCTTTTCCGAAACCATCACCGCCCCACAAGCCGAGAGCTTCTTCCACCTTGCCGAGCTTATCCTCAATAACACGGCCCGCTCCCCTATTCAGAGCCTCACACAACGCCGAACACTCCTCTGGCTGCTCGTAGCTCATCAGGCACAGCTTTTTGCCAATAACAAAGCGTATAATACTGACGCATCCTCTCCTACTACCCCACCTGTTGGGCGCATCGCCTCCGCCACACGCGGCTCCGTATCCATCAGTTTTGATGGCAGTGCTCTCCCCAAACAAGCAGGATGGTTCAACCAAACACAATATGGTCTTATGTTCTGGCAGGCTACCGCACCATTACGGCAAATGCGCTTCCTACCGGGGCGAACCCATCCCCCTCGCCTGTGGCCTTAACCCCAAAGCAGCCACCAAACCGCATAAATCAGAATAAAGGGCACCAACAACCGCACAATCACATGTACCGTAAGGCCCTCTCCCTCCCCGCCAGAACGTACCATTAAAAAGATGGTCCGTGTCAAAGAGAGCAAACACAAAATCACCACCACCGCAAACAACACAACCTTGCCTGTCACAGCACCATACATAAACACCTACCTCCTTACATCTACCAAGCCCGATATACCCAATAGCCCAGTCGCTATACAGCCTTAAAGTGGCGGAGTGCTCCCCTTTCGTCAATCAAAACAGCCCGTCCCCTCATATAATATGCAAGGACCTCCACATTATGCCGTCTGCCCTTAAAGGGGGCCAAAAAGCCCATTCTTTGCTCCTAAAACTCACCCAATCCGCCACAAAAACAAATGTTTCGGTCGGCTATTTTCCACAAGACCACTATCCAGACGGCACCCCCTTAGCCCAAATCGCAAGTATGCAAGAATATGGCACCACCACCATTCCCGCTCGCCCCTTCCTCCGCTCTACAATTGCCAACCGCCAAACCGCCTGGGCACAACAAGCCCGCCAGCTTCTCCAAAACCCCGACACATCCCCCCAAAAGGCCCTCACAACCCTTGGCCAAACCATCGTCACGGATATTCAAACCACAATAGACCACATCACAACCCCACCACTCAAACCCGCTACAATCTCACACAAAACACAACATCATAGCCCCCAACCGCAAAAACCACTCATCGATACGGGCCTCCTTCGCAGCAGCCTCCGCTCACAAATCACTCAAGAGTAACCCTCAACAGGCCTCTCCCATGAATCTCTTCTCCCTCACCGCGGGCGTAACCGCAGCCCTCAACCCCCTCCAACCCGCCCAACTCCGCCGCATGACCGGGACAAAACACGCTGCCGATTACAGCACCACTCCTCTTTATGAGGACATCCCCGTCATGATCGACATCCAACCAGCCCCTAGCAATGTCCTACAGCTCATTGGCAATATCGCCCAACAAAGCGAAAACCGCACAGTTTATCTACGCGGTAACGCTCATACCCTCAGCCGCCCGCTCCAAAGCGGGGGAGACAGCCTCATTTTTGAAGGCTCCGAATGGCTCATCACAAAAATACTCGAACAATGGGGACCCAATGAATGGTGCCGCCTAATAGTTACACGCCAGACCCTACAGAGGTCACAACCCAACTAATCCCAACAGAAAGCACCATCATGCACATGGTGGGAGATTGGCTTACAGAAGTCGCCCTCCCAGCAGATTGGGCTCTCATTCAAGGGCAGCAAAACCGCCTTCCCCCTCCAGCGCAACGTTTTATGGTCATGCAGACCATCACACGCCGCCCTCTCGCAACCAATCGGCATGTTTATGGTCCTACCACAACCACCATCACCCAACCGGTAGAACTCGCCATTCAGCTTACTGCCTATGGTGATGATGCCATCACAACCCTTGGGACCATCAGCACCCTCTGGCGCGATCCTGCCGCGGTCCGTTGGTTCCAACAAAAACGAGACGACATGGCCCCCATCAACACAGGGCCCATTATGCAGCACAGCTTTATCACCGCAGAGCAACAATACGAGGATTCAGCCACATTAACGCTCCTCCTTATCATACAAACCCGCCTCTGCCGCTCCGCTGAAACTGCCTTGGCACTCTCCATGTCCTCCATACGGGAGGTCGATCTGCCATCTCAGCCTCTCTCCCCCATTTCCTAACGCTTCCTCTTTCCCCCTTAACATTAAGGACCCCATCTCATGGCATCCCTTACAGGCACCATCCCCCTTTCCCAAATTGTCACCATCAACCCCGGCACGATTGGCGCTGCTAGCGGCGTCCCCTTCATCAACGGGTTATTCATCACCACACCGGGCGATACATCCACCCTCACCGCTGGACAGCTCAAAACCTACACCTCTTTGGAAGACGTCACAAAAGACTTCCCCGCCACAAGCCTTGAAGCCCGCATGGCGTCCGTTTATTTCAGCGGCTTTGAGGACGCCACCCAAAGCCCTTCTACCTTGCTCATCTACATGGCTGATGCCGCCCACCAAGCCAGCCCAGCCGACTTGATGGACCTCATCACCAGCCAAACGCAAAACTTCGCTGGCTTTACCACCACATGGGAACCCACATTAACCCAGAAGCAGGCCTTCGCGAACTGGACCGCAAGCCAAGCTGACCGCTACTGGTACGTCCCTTTTGATACAGATGCACAAGCCCTCAACAGCCAGAATAGCACCAGCTTCGGCACATGGTTACAAAACCAGAATATTGACGGCACAACCCTGCTCTACCAAGACCCCTTAGCATGTGCTTTCTGCCTAGGTTGGATGGCGTCTTTGGATTTCAGCGCAACATCTGGACGCACCAATCTATGCTTCCGCCGCAGTGGGTTGCTTACCCCTACCGTAACAGATGCCGCAACCGCTTCCACATTGCGTGCTAATGGCTATAACTTCTACGGGGCTTACGCTAATGGCCTAGGACGCTTCCAATGGCTAGAGGATGGCCATGTCTCAGGCGCGTTCCTCTGGGCTGATAGCTACATCAATCAAATTTGGCTTAACGCCTCCTTCCAATCCGACCTTGTGAATCTCCTGCTTAATGTGGGCCAAATCCCTTATAACGTCACAGGGGACGGGCTTATCTCCGCGAGCGTGCAGGATACCATCAACCAAGCCTTGCGCTTTGGGGCCATCCGCCCCGGCATCCAGCTTACAACCCTGCAAAAACAGCAAATCGACCTCGCAGCAGGCACAACCATCAGCGACACAGTGCAAACACGCGGTTGGTACTTCCAACCTAACGCTTCTACCTCCCCGGCAGATATTCGCGTGGCTCGCAAAAGCCCGCCCTGCCGCTTCTGGTACACGGATGGCCAGTCCGTCCAATCCATCAACCTTGCGTCTATTGAGGTCCAATAATCATGTCAGGCAACGCACTCATCACAGCAGCAGATGCCGTATTCACCCTTACGGTCAAAACTCTGTTCAACACCCCCATCACATTGGAGAACTGGGCCACCGAAAATTCATGGAGCAGTGGGCAGAAAGTAAAACTCGCCGCCACAACACTCTCCCTCGATGGCAAGATGAATAAAGGCTACATCCCTTCCCTTTATCCCATGGTACTCACCTTCTCAGCAGGCTCCAACTCCTTGCTGGTTTTTGATGCCATCGCCACGGCCTCACGTCAGGCCCGCACGGTATACGAACTCAATGGCGAGCTCCTCCTACACGGGTTAGGGCGGCGTTACACCTTCACCAATGGTTGCCTGACGGATTACGACCCCGTCCCCGCCGGCAAAACAACCTTAGGCGACCGCAGCGTGACCATCACATGGGAGAATGTCCTCCCCGCTGGCTTATAAGGACCTCCTTCGTGAAATCCATTGAATGGACCCCAAAAGACGGGTCAGATGCAGGCAAATGCTTTGTCATCTCCCGCATGTCCGCCTTTACGGCGGACCATTGGGCACGGCATGTTGTTCGTGCCCTCGCCCGCGCGGGCGCAAACACCCCGCGCGAGGCCCTACAAAGCGGCATTGTCGGTCTTTCCGGCCAAAGTATGGCTCTATTCGGCCATATGAGTGACGAGGACTGCGACAAAGCCTTCTCCGGCCTGCTTGATTGCGTCAAAATCCGCCGCGACCCGCATAATCAGGCCATCGACCCCGCCCCCCTCATCGAGGCCGACATCTCAGACCCCAACACATTACCCGCTCTCCGAGCGGAGGCCTTTCGGCTTAATGTGGATTTTTTCAAGGCCGCGATTTACCAGATCTACCCTCTCATCGCCATATTGAGGGAGACACAGCCGGAGGACGCAGCCCCACCCGCTGCGTAAACCTCTCAACCCCAATGGCCTTTGTCATCGGGGCAGGCTTAGCCACATTACACGAGCTGAAAACACTTTATGACAGCGAGGATATGTGGCTCCTCTGGGAAGTCGCGGCAGTGGAGCGCGTAAATGGCAATTCTTGATACCCTCATAATCCAACTTGGGCTAGATGGCTCCGGCCTCGCCCAAGGGGCCGCACAAGCCCACCAAAACCTCACGACACTAGAGCAACACGCAAACAACACCGCTCAAACCCTTGCCCAAACAGGCCAACAAGGGGCCGATGCCTTCCGCACCTTCCGGCAAGAAGCCATGGGGGCCCTCGCCCTCTTTACCGGGGGCCGCTCCCTCGCCACATTTGGCCAAGACATCACCCACGCCACTCAGGCTCTCAGCACCCTTGGCCAACAGCTAACAGCCACCCCGCCACAGCTCAACACCCTCCAACAAGCTCTAGCCCCCCTCTCTCAACACCCCACCTCCTCGCTGGAAGACACACCCCTCACACCACACACCCCGCAAGACCACACCCACACCGCCACCTCCCAGACCCCAACATCCCCAATCTCCTCTCCCCTCACACACACCTCGCCATCCCCTAACCGCGCTGTGCAGGAATGGGCAAACCTCCTCTCACGCGCCAATCAGCTCACACGCCAAGCCCTCCAAGAGGTCGAGCCTACCCTCCATAATGCCGAGCAAGCCCTCGCCCGGCTCCACAAGCGCAAACAACACCCCAACGCTGATGCCCCAGCCAACAACCCTCTGGCTATGGTGCAAGACCTCTCCGCTTTGCTGACCACCCGCACCATCCTAGCCTCACACACACCACCACACTCACCCCCCTCCCGCAGGGCAGAACCCCCATTTTACACGCCACCAACGGCCAAGCCACACACACCCAATGCCCCCCCACAACCCAACCTTACAACACGCACCGCCGCCGCCTCACAAGCAGCAAACACCCCCCTTACACCAGCCTCACCACCCCACCTACCAGAACGAGACGAAGCCTCAACACACTGGGCACGCCTCACCCATGCGTTAACCCAAGCAAGTGCTGCACTCGCCCAACACCACCTTCCCCAACAGCACAACAACACAACCCCGCCACAATTGAGCAACACACACGCCATCACCCAAATTGTGCAAGCGATGGACACCGCCCAACCACGGCACACCACCACCCACAACAACACAACCCACAGCCCCACTATTAACATCACCGTGAAGGCAAACTCACAACACCCAGCGGAAATCGCCCGCGCGGTAGAAGCGAGCATTGCCAAAACCATCACCCGCTACACACTCGCCCATATTAGCTAAACCACAGCGGGCCAGAAAAGAGAGGAACCCCCATGTCCGCCCTTACATCCCTCCGGGCCACGGCCTCCAGCTTTGGGGGGGACGCGTTGGAGAACTGGGCCATCCAACGCGCCGCCCGCCAATGGGGCATTTTCACCGACGCCCGAACTCCTCCAACACGTGGCTGGCAAACCACCGCCACCAAACTGCTAGGCAATGACGTCACCACCCTTTTCGGGAAAGGCCCCAAACGCGTCCTCTCCGCCGCTCATGTCTCATCCCTGAAGGTAGAAGAACAATCCTCTATCTGCACCGCCCCGCAAGAAAACACCTCTTTCACCAGCTATAATAAGGTCGCCGCCCCCTACACTGCCACCATCCGCATGATCTGCGATGGGTCAGAAACCGGCAATCTCGCAGAGAACCTCCTCCCCGGCTTTTTACGAGGGGCCCTCGGCGTTGGGCCAGATGCAGTAAAAAGTGACTTCGTAAATACCTTAGTAAAATTGGTAAAAGATACTAATCTGTACTTTGTTGTTACACCAGAACGTAACTACCCAAATGCCAATATTACCGGCTATAGCTTCACCCGTACCTCAGACGGCACGGCGGACTACATCGTAGCCGATATCACCCTGCACGAAGTCCGACAAAGCAATACTTTTCCCTTACTCGTAAGCAGCCATCCATCGGGGGCACCTACACAAAATACAGGCCGTACCGCCCTCAATCCCGTAAGGCCTTAACCCATGCTCTACACCATCCCCCTCTCCCCCATTCCCGCCCAAAGCCTCACCTGTCCTATCGCCGAGTTACAATGCCAATTTTGGCTCCGCCAACTCGCCTCCGGCTTGTATATAGATATCACCACAAACAACACCCCCCTCCTCCTTGGCATCCTCTGCCAAAATGGGACAGACCTTCTCCGCTCTCCCCTCAGCCCCCTGCCCGGCACCCTCTATTTTGGGGACAACGCCGGCACATCAGACCCTTACTTCACAGGCCTCGGCTCCCGCTTCCTCCTTTATTATGAGGACAACTCATCATGACCTACACCGCCTCCGCCACACCCCCAAAAGCCAACAGCTTTACAAAAAAACAAATCATCATTACCTTTTACACACCACAAGCTGATGGGTCCTTTTCCAATGTCACCATTGGGCAAGACCACGCCATCCATGCCAACATTAAACATGCAGGCGTCGCACTCGGTTCCGAGGCTGACATCACCATTAAAGGGCTTTTCAAGAAAACACGCGAAGATTTCTCCATCGTGCCCGATTACCCTATGGTGGACGACCTCAACCACGTTCTCCCCGGCCGCACCAGCATCATGCTCTCTGTGAGCGATGATAATAACGCCCCCCTCACAACTCTCTTTATCGGGCAAATTAACGACGCCTATACGGATTATAACGACCCAGACACACCCTTCCAAATCCATGCCATGACAAACACAATCCCCGCTGGCATTCTCATCCCCGCAAAAGGCTATAAAGGCCCTTACTCTGCCCTCTCTATCCTACAAGACATCTGCTACGCAGCTAAACTCCAACTCCTCAATTATGGCGGTTGGGATCATCACCAAACCCTCACCAACCATTACCGCTCTGGGACTGCGCTAGACCAAATAGAAGGAGTCGTAAACGCAACAAATATCCACTATAATTTCAAGCAATACACCCCCATTACGCAAGACGATACTAACAACCTCCCCAACAGCTACAAGCAGCAAATCTCCCAAACAACAGCCCATCTAGGGGCAATTGAAATCTGGGGCGGCTCCTACACCGGCACCCCTCCAAATGGGCAAGAAAAATCAATACCCATCATCTCCGCCCAAAACGGTATGGTTGGCTATCCCAAATATAACGAGGCCGGAACAACCATCACAACACTCCTCCGCCCAGACATCGCCTTCTGGCAACCTCTTATATTAGAGAGCAAATACGCTCCTCAAAACTGGCTCCCTTCCCCCAATCAACCGGACAGCCTCACCAACCAAAGCCATCAACTTATCAGCAAAGCCCCTTGGGATGGCCTATGGCTACCCATCGCCATCCAACATGAAGTCTCAACAGAAATAGCGGAGGGTAAATGGCACACAACCATAGATTGCATCCGCACCAACCTCGGCCAAAAACCACCTCACAACGGAGCAACCTAACCCCTTGCTCTACCATCCCTCCCGCGGGTCATGATTCATATTATCCACATCGCAAACCCCATCGCCAACCGTACTTCCTACATAATAAAACCCTTTATTTATCGCATCTACATGATGGGTAATATCCCCCCACTCATACCCCATATTATCCAACAATCCCCCTACAATAACCGCACAACGCCAATAACGCCCCTTCTGTGCCAACACCAAATCTGCCGCATCCTCAGCATGATCCCATCGAACGCCCACTTTCTTCAACCTCTTAATCGTTCCCTTCCGGTCCTCCCGAAAGGCCTTCAACAACCGCTCAATAGACGGCGCATAAGGGTCTTCCGCATTCGGGTCTTGATACATCCGCCCAATGTCACAATCTGTTTCCGCTGTACCAAAACTCCGAGCATTCAACTCCCGGGCAATATCCGTATCCAGCCCCATCAACGGTTGATGAGCGTGCAATAAAAGGTCTACTGTCACAGCACAGGCTTCAAACCTTCCTTTTTGAGTCGTTAAAAGAACAGCTGCACTCTCCGCAACACCTTTTTCTACACCAGCGTCAATCATTGCCTTAATCGTCCCTTGGCGATCGGTTAAAAAGTCCCTTGCAACCACCTCTGCATGATTACGAACTACAGGCTTCGCAGGCGTCTTATCCAAAAAGGCCTTGCTACAAATATGCACCTGCTCAATATCGTAAACAAACCGCCACGACCCAGAATTCGCTAAGCGAATACGCTCCTGCCTATCCTTATCCGGCGGCCCATCATCAGGGAACTCAGGATGCAACGCATCATACCCACTCAACAGCAAACTCACATGCTGCGCGCACATAGACTCAGGCTTATACTTCGCCCCCCACAAAGCTTGCCGCGCTAACGCCGCACTCAAGCCCATCCGTTGCAACGCATATTGCTGCTGCGCCGCAACCA